>NZ_BAEH01000115.1 GCF_000241305.1 Gordonia effusa NBRC 100432 | reverse complement strand
ACGCGCGTCTCGCTCCGCTCGGCGAGCGCACTCGACCAACTGAGCCCTCACCGCTGGTCGAGTGCCCGGCGAGGCGCCAGCCGAGCCGGGTGTATCGAGACCACCACGCCCACGACCGCCACCACACCGGCAACTATGCTCCCGGCGCGAATTCCTCCAGCATGTCCGTGACCAGCGCCGCAATCGCCGACCGCTCACTTCGCGTCAGCGTCACATGCGCGAATAGCGGATGGCCCTTAAGCTTTTCGATCACCGCGGCCACCCCATCGTGCCGCCCGACGCGCAAATTGTCACGTTGCGCTACGTCGTGCGTGAGCACCACTCGCGAGCCAGTTCCCAAGCGGGACAACACCGTCAGCAACACATTGCGCTCCAAGGATTGCGCCTCATCGACGATGACGAACGAATCATGCAACGACCGACCACGAATATGCGTGAGCGGCAACACTTCCAGCATCCCGCGGCTCAATACCTCGTCGATCACTTCTGGCGAAGCAAGTCCCTCCAAGGTGTCGTACACGGCCTGCGCCCACGGCCCCATCTTTTCGTCGGCACCGCCAGGTAGATAGCCAAGCTGTTGTCCGCCAACGGCATACAGCGGCCGGAACACGACCACCTTGCGTTGTGTTCGACGTTCCAGCACCGCTTCCAGTCCGGCACAAAGCGCTAGCGCGGACTTACCGGTACCGGCCTTTCCGCCGAGGGAGACGATGCCGACGCTGTCGTCGAGCAGTAGATCCAACGCCACGCGCTGTTCGGCCGATCGCCCATGCAGCCCGAAAGCTTCGCGATCGCCGCGCACCAGTTGCACCTGTTTCGTGGGAGTCACCCGCCCCAAGGCCGACGAACCATTACCCAGCAACCGAATCCCGGTGTGGCACGGCAGTTCTCGCGCGGCATCGACGTCGATCACTCCGTCGGAGAAAAGCGCATCGATCGCCGCCGGCTCGACGTCGAGTTCGGTCATCCCCGACCATCCCGACACTACGACGTCCTGCGCGTGATACTCGTCAGCGTCCAACCCGACCGCACCCGCCTTGACCCGCAACGGCGTGTCCTTGGACACCAGCGTCACATCCTTGCCTTCGGCGCGAAGATTCAACGCGCAGGCCAAGATTCGCGAATCGTTGTCGTCGGTCCGGAAGCCAGCGGGCAATACGGACGGATCAGTGTGATTGAGCTCCACCTGCAGGGTGCCGTTTTCCGAACCGATGGGAATCGGCAAGTCGAGACGACCGTGTTCGAGGCGAAGATCATCGAGCAGACGAAGGGCCTCACGCGCGAACCAGCCGAGTTCGTGGTGATGGCGTTTGCCCTCGAGTTCGCTGATCACTACCAGCGGCAGAACGACGTGGTGCTCGTCGAATCGTGTTACGGCCCAAGGGTCGGACAGCAGCACGGAGGTGTCGAGGACATAGGTGCGAATGGTCACGTCAGGGCTCCTAGTGTGTACGGCACCCGCACACACGCTTTGCGGTGACCGGTCGGTTCTGGCTCTTTCCCACCGCCAGGCGGGAAGGGCGAGGACCGGGGCCGGTCCTCTCGCTGCGCATTTCGCTACCACGATTCGAACCTTCCGGATGGACCGCTTCCCCGCAGTCCATCAAGGCTCAAGGTACGCCGACGCCCCCTACGAGTTGACCTCGTAGGGGGCGTGTCGGCGTGAAATCTGGGTTAACCGAATCCCAACTACTGCGCGGCGAGTGCGAGGATGCGCTGACGCGCGGCCTCGGCATCGTCGGACAGTCCGTGTACCGAATTGAGTTTGAGCTGATCAACGAGTGTCGCGGCGATCTTGCCCTTGGTTTCGTCATTCTCGTAGTCGGCGATCAATGCCCACTCGTCGTCGAAGTCCGCGATATCAGCACCGATCTGCTCGAGCTTTGTCAGTGCGTTGTCGACGGCGATGACCGTTGCCTCCTGGTCAGCTACCAAACCGGCAGCCAGGAATGAACCGAAGGTCGTCGCCTGAGCACCGTCGTCGCCGGCAATCTTGGCGAGGATCTGCTTGTAGGCGTCGTCGGTCGCCACCGACGAGAGGCGCTCAATGAAGGCGACGCACTGGTTCTCGTGCACGGCCATCAGTGCCAAGGTGTCTAGCGGACTCAGGCCGGTCACCTTGTCGGTCCGCTGACGGTAGCCCTGTGTGACGTGGTGCAGCCGACGTTCCTCGGCGTCGAGCGGATCGATCGCGCGGGTCACTACGAGGTAGTCGCGCAAGACGATAGCGTGCCGGTTGTCCTCGGCGGTCCACACTCCGACCAGCTGGCGCCAGTCGGAGAACGCCGGGAAATGGATCGCGAGAACACGGTGGTACGACGGCAGATTGTCCTTGGTCAACAGCAGGGCGAGGGTCGCCGCCCGCTCCTCCGCGGACATGGTGCCCTGCGACGGATCCCAATCCTCACCGCCGAGGAAAGCGAAGTTGCGGCCCGAATCCCACGGCACCCAGTCATGCGGATTCCACGGGGTCGCGATCTCCGCATGCTCCTCGGCAATCTCGGGGAGCGCTTTCTCCAGTGCGATGATCAGCTCGTCTTCCGGCAATACAGTCACGCACGAAAGAATACAAGCCGACCACCTCGCTGCCTAAATCCCCGCCTTGTCGGCGGTGCGCGCACGAGCGACGGCGCCGGTATTCGCGGCCGCCGCTTCCACCTCGACAGCTGCCTCTTCGGCAAAGGGCACTTCTTCGATGTCGACGGTCGTGCGCAGCGGGCGGTTGGGAATGAAAACGACCGCGAGCAGCGCGACAACAGCACACACCGCGCCAATCAGGAAGATTGCAGCAGTGGCATCACCGTAGGCCCCGCGAACCACCTCGACCACCGGTGCGGGTAACGCTGAAAGGTCGAGCGAGTCACCACTCGCGTGCGCTCCGGTGATGCCGATCTTCGCCAAACCTTCAGTAGTTAGATTGGTGACCCGAGTCGCGAGGATGGATCCCATCACCGAAACACCGATGGCACCGCCGAACGTACGGAAGAAGGCGACATTCGCCGACGCCGCGCCGATGTTCTGCACGCTGACCGTGTTCTGCACCGCGAGCACGAGGTTCTGCATGAGCATGCCCGTACCGAGGCCGACGAGGAACATAAATATGCCCAGGAGCCACAGCGACGTGAGGTGATCGATCGTGCCCAGCAGTCCGAATCCGGCGATCAACAATGTCGCGCCGCCGATCAAGAAGGGCTTCCACCGGCCGAACCGGGTGATCAGCTGCCCCGAGACGACCGAGCCGCCGAACATGCCTACGACCATCGGGATGGTCAGAACGCCGGCCTCGGTCGGCGAGTAGTGACGTGCGGTCTGGAAATATTGGCCGAGGAACGTCGTGGCACCGAACATCCCGACGCCAACGGCTACCGACGCGAGGATTGCCAACGCGGTCGTGCGTTCGGAGACAATGCGCAGCGGGATAATCGGCGATGCCGCCCGCGACTCGACGAATACAGTCGCGATAAGTAGCAGGACGCCACCGCCCACATACATCGCGGTTTCCTTCGAGATCCAGTCATAGCTCGATCCGGCGAACGAGACCCAGATCAACAACACGCTGACACCGGCCGTCAGTAGCATCGCTCCAAGCCAGTCGATGGACACGTCTTCCTTGCGGATGGTCGCGATATGCAGCGTCTTCTGCAATAGAACCAGCGCGATGAGCGCCAGCGGAACGCAAACCAGGAAACACCAGCGCCACCCGAGTGGACTGTCGACGATGACGCCGCCCAGGATCGGGCCGCCCGACATCGACACCGCCATCACCGCACCCATATACCCGGAGTAGCGGCCGCGGTCGCGCGGCGACACGATAGAGCCAATGATCGCGACGGCCAGCGCGGTCAGACCGCCCATGCCGACGCCTTGGACCACACGACCAACCAACAGCACCGGCACGTTATGCGCCATACCCGCGATCAGCGAGCCGGCCACAAAGATCACCAGCGACAGTTGTACCAACAGCTTCTTATTGAAGAGATCGGCGAGTTTTCCCCAGATCGGCGTCGACGCCGCGTTCGCCAGCAGCGCCACCGTGATGACCCAGGCGTATTCGGTCTGAGTGCCTTTGAGGTCGGCGATGATGGTTGGCAGAGCAGTGGCCACGATCGTCGACGACAGCAACGCCGTGAACAAGCCGGCCAGCAGGCCAGTCATCGCCTGCAGCACCTCGCGGTGCGACATCGCGGGTGGGCTGGACGCACTCACCTCGGTTGGAGCAGCTGACATCTGACTTCCTTACGTGATTGAAGAAATAGTGTTGTCACGCCGCCGCATAATCTCGCGGCGACGTTGAAATCTATTGAGACAGTGACGATCTCAGTTTTCTGAGCGCGCCGAGTGCAGCGGCCGCATCGGCATCGGACCACTGCGTCAACTTGGGTGCGATGCAGTCGAACCGGCGCCTCATGGCAGCACTGAGCGCCTCGCGCCCGGCGTCGGTGATGACAACCTGAGTCGCGCGGCCGTCCTGGCCGTCGCGGCTGCGCTCCAGCAGACCGGCGGCGACGAGCTTGGATATCTGCCGGCTCAGCACCGACTCGCTGACGAAGAGCTTGTCGGCGAGGCAGTTCTGCCGGACCGGCCCGGCCGAATCCAATGCCCACAGCACGCCGACGAGCGGAGCCGCCAGCCCATCGGCCGCACCGTCAGCTCGCGCGACGTCGGCGCGGACCGTACGGCCGAGCAGCATAAGTTCGTCCAGTAGTGCCGCCACTGAGGAATCAGTGAGTGTCATCGAATCGCCTCTTTAGATAATTACCTGACGAAAGCAACCGATTGCATAGCGCAACTATTCCCGCGGGAAGGCACGTGTAGCTATGCGACTCGTCACATAAGGAGTGATCCGCCGCGACTGAAAATTCTCGTCCCCGTGAGTGGGCTCGGAGGGCAATATGCCCTTCGATACCGCTGAGGGGGACGATATTTCACACCTGAGAGCGCACGACCCCACCGCCTTAGCGCGCCGGGTACCGAAATCCGCCCCCTGGGCCGCCGCCGAGGGAACATTGCCCTCGCTGGCCCTGAGCGCGCAGAAACTAGCCGGCCAACCGCGGATTCAACCCAGGTCTGGCCGGAAGGTACGCAGCCGAAAGTCAGATACGGCTCATCAGGCCCCAGGACTCCAGCCCGTCGTAGAGCGGGAAGTCCAATGCCAGCTGCGATACCCGCGCACGTAAGCCCGAAACATCCGCCGATTGCCCAGCGGCCAGCGCGGTTCCAATAATGTCGGCGACCTCGGTGAACTGTTCGGCGCCGAAACCACGCGTCGCAAGGGCAGGCGTGCCGATGCGCAGACCGGAGGTGACCATCGGCGGGCGGGGGTCAAACGGCACCGCATTGCGGTTGACCGTGATGCCGACCTGGTGCAGCAGGTCCTCGGCCTGCTGGCCATCGAGCGAACTGTTACGCAGATCAACCAGGACCAGATGGACATCGGTGCCACCGGTCAGGACCGAAACACCGGCCTTCTCGACGTCGGCGCCGGTGAGTCGGTCGGCCAGAATCTTGGCGCCTTCGATGGTGCGACGCTGCTTGTCGGCGAATTCCTCGGTACCCGCCACCTTCAGCGCGACGGCCTTCGCGGCGATGACGTGCATGAGCGGCCCGCCCTGCTGGCCCGGGAATACCGCCGAGTTGAGCTTCTTGGCCCATTCCTGCTTGGCCAGGATGATGCCCGATCGCGGTCCCCCCAGAGTCTTGTGCACGGTCGAGGACACGACGTCGGAATGCGGAACCGGGCTGGGATGCAACCCCGCCGCGACCAGACCGGCGAAATGCGCCATGTCGGTCCAGAGGTACGCGCCGACCTCGTCGGCGATCGAGCGGAACGCCTCGAAGTCGAGGGTGCGGGGATACGCCGACCACCCGGCGACGATAACCTTCGGCTTGGTGTCGAGGGCGATCTTGCGCACCTCGTCCATGTCGATACGGAAGTCTTCCTTGCTGACTCCGTAGAAAGCGTTCTCGTAGAGTTTGCCGGAGAAGTTCAGACGCATGCCGTGCGTGAGGTGCCCCCCGTGCGCGAGGTCCAGACCGAGCAACGTCTCCCCCGGCTCCATCAATGCCTGCAACACCGCGGCATTGGCCTGCGCACCCGAATGTGGTTGCACGTTAGCGAAATCCGCGCCGAATAGTGCCTTGGCCCGATCCCGCGCGATGTCTTCGACGACGTCGACGTACTCGCAACCGCCGTAATACCGCCGGCCGGGATAGCCCTCGGCGTACTTGTTGGTCAGCACGCTGCCTTGCGCTTGCAGGACCGCGCGCGGAACGAAATTCTCCGATGCGATCATTTCCAACGTGTCGCGCTGACGGCTCAATTCGCCGTTCATCGCAGCCGCGACGTCGGGATCAAGCTCGGCCAGCGAGATGGAATTCACGGACTGTGCGGAGTCGGCGTCACTCATGGGCCCAAGTTTATGGTGGCCGATGATCGTGACTGCTATCGGGGGCGACTCATCCGGCGAGTTCGGCACGCAGCACGGCCGGCGTCAACGGCTCGTCGAGTAGTCGTCCGAACCGCTCCAGCCGCTGCGACGTCGGAGCCGCATCGAGCCACGTCCCGAGCAAGCGGTAACCCTCGACATAGGTACTGATGTAGGCCCGCCACAACGGCGACGTCAGGAATCTAATCATCTGTCGCGCGCGAGCCGGTGGTGCGAGCAGCCACGTCTGGAGAAACTGCACGACGGTGTCCTCGTCGGCGTGCCGATCGTGAAGTAATAGTGCCGCGTCTTGCCGCACCGAGAGCAGTCCAGCAGTCGCACTCCCCACACGCTGAGCACGCTCGCCGTCGAATCGTAGTCCCAGGTCGGCGTAGATTTCCTGGGCCCACACGCCCCACTGCGGCCCGACGGCGGCGACCAGCGCGTGATCGGCCAGTCCCTCGGCCATCAGGCACTGCGGAGTGTTGACCACGAAGATGGACTGCTCGTGCTGGCCCGCTCCAACCAGAAATTGCTCCTTCCGGCAATGCTCGGTGTGGTGCCCCGGATAAGCCTCGTGCGCGATGAGATGCGGCAACGACGACATGTACTGCGTGAGGTCGCCGTTGATTGCCACCCGCGACGAGTAGTTCCCCAAGTAATAGTTGAAACCCGACCACGGCTGGTCGGACACCACCTCGAAGTCCACAATCTCGTTGTCGGGCAACGGATATGTACTGCGCACGCGGTCGCGCAAGGCGCTGGCGAATGCCTGTACGCATTCGTCGACCCGGTCGGCCGGAATCTCATCCCGACGCCGGTGGTCGGCATATGCGTCCGCGACACCGGTCACGGGCACGCCGAGAACGCGGGCGAGTTCGGTCTGGGCGTCCCGATATCCCTGCGGATCGGCCATCTCGATGCCGACGTCGAAATACGCACGCACCTCATCGACGAAGTTGATCTGCTCACCGGCCATTTTGCGGGCCGAGCACTCGAGTGCCACCAGGTGCGAGTCGATGAATGCCGCACGCGCCGAAGACAATTCACCAGGTAGCTGTTTTCGTAGTGTCCTGGCACGACCGGCCAGTTCCGCCGGATCGGGCTGTGGCCCCGACTCGACGTCGGCTCGCAGTCTCCGATCACCGGTGTACGCGTCGACGAACCCCGGCTCCAGACGGTCGAATGCCAAGCCCAGACGCAGGTACTCCTCCACCACAGATGCCTCCATAAGCTCACCACGATAGCGACGCCGATGAGTCAGTTCACCTTCCCCGTGCCTAAGCTAGGACGATGTTCGCATCGACGATCTGTCCGCTGACCCCGCGGATGCGCTGATGGCACGCGACGCCACCGGGCGCGACCCGAGCCTCTACATCGAACTCGACCGCAAACAGTGGCGTGATCTGCGCCAGGCGATGCCAATGGTGCTCAATGAGACTGAACTCGACTCCCTCGTCGGACTCGGTGAGCAAATAGACCTCGATGAAGTCGCCGACGTCTACCTACCTCTCTCTCGTCTGATTCACTTACGGGTCGCCGCACGGCAACGGCTATATGCCGCGACGTCGACCTTCCTCGGTGAACTACAAACCAGCCGCCAGGTCCCCTTCGTCATCGGTATCGCCGGCAGTGTCGCGGTCGGTAAGTCGACGACGGCGCGTGTGCTCGCCGCGCTCCTCGCGCGGTGGGATTCGCATCCGAAGGTGGATCTGATCACCACGGACGGATTTCTGTTGCCCACTCGAGAACTCCAGCGGCGAGGGATCATGCACCGCAAGGGGTTTCCCGAATCCTATGATCGGCGCGCGCTGCTGCGCTTTGTCACCGAGGTTAAGTCGGGTGCGCGGGAAGTAACCGCTCCGGTCTACTCCCATCTGACCTACGACCGGGTGCCCGACGTCATGCACTACGTCCGTCAGCCCGACATCCTCATCGTCGAAGGCCTCAACGTGCTGCAGACCGGTCCGACCCTGATGGTGTCTGATCTGTTCGACTTCTCCATCTACGTCGACGCGAAGATCCGTGATATCGAAAAGTGGTACATCTCAAGGTTTTTGCAGATGCGAACCACTTCCTTCGCTGATCCCAATTCACACTTCCACTCGTATGCGGGGTTGACCGACGAACAGGCCACCGCCGCCGCCAGCGATATCTGGACGTCGATCAACCGCCCCAACCTCATCGAGAACATCCTGCCGACACGCCCCCGGGCAACCCTGGTGTTACGCAAGGATTCTGACCATTCGATCAACCGGGTGCGGCTGCGAAAGCTGTAGTCGGCGTTGCCTGGCTAACCGGAGGCGCGTTCGTCGAAGGACGTCGGGTAACCGCCGGTGATGGCGATCCGATTCCACGTGTTGATCATCGCGATACTCGCCAGCACCTGACCGAGTTCATATTCGTCAAAGACAGCGCGCGCCGCTTCGAAAACCTCACTTGCGATTCCACTTTCGGCGATCAGAGTCACTTCGTCGGTCAACGCCAACGCGGCGCGCTCGCGGTCATCGAAGATACCGGTCGACTCACGCCACGCAGCGATCACTCCGAGTTTGACCGGATCGGCGCCCGATTCCAGCGCGTCGCTGGTGTGCATATGCAAGCAGTAGGCACAGCCGTTGATCTGCGAGGCGCGAATGTAGATCAACGCCACCAGCCCGGCGTCAAGATCCTTCGACGATGCGCGCTGCAGGGCGACAAGTGCCTTGTACACGACGGGATTCGACGACGGCATCCACATCCGGGTGCCCTCTGGCGCCGCGGTCATGCGCGTGCTCCCTTCGCTGAGCCGGCCGGATAAGTCGCATTGAGCCACTGCGCGAACGTCGTCGGTGTCTGCTCGAATTCACCACGTGGAGTCAATGCCCCCGAACGAATCGCCTTGCCGCCGTAGTTAACTCCCAGAACCCATTTCGGTGTGCCGCGGCGTTTCGCGATCGCACGAGCAACGTCGAGCATATCCAGATCTGCCGGACCGGCGACGTCGATCTCGGTCGCGGCCGGGTTGATTGCCGTGTCCGCCAACAGTTTTGCTCCGTCGGCGGCGGCCAGCGGGCGAGAGAGCATACGTGCTGAGATGCCGATCGGACCGACACTCATCGCCTCGGTCAGCGTCCGCGCCAGCTCGAACCATTGCCCGGTGCGGAACAGGATGGCACGATCGCCGAGTTCGCGCCGGTAGACCTTCTCCTGCTCGGCTTTGCCTTGGTAGTAGCCCATCTTCGCGTTGACTTCCGGATCAGCCGCGTTGACGATCGACAAACACACCACGCGCTTCACGCCGGCGTCGATGGCGACTTTGCTGACGTTGCGCGCGACAGTACCGAAGAAGTCGATCGACTTGGCGGCGCTCTGCGTGACGACATTCGCGCATTCGATGATGACGTCGACACCGCGTGCGGCTTCTGCCAGCCCATCACCGGTGTATGCGTCAACACCTGCTGCCCGGTGGGCCCGCACGACGTCGACGCCGCGACCTTCCAGCTCGTCGGCGACCAACCGCCCCATGCCGCCACTGGCTCCGATCACCAAGATTTTCATATCCGACCTTCTTCTCGATTGTTGTCGCTTCCTAGGCCACCGTAACGCCAGATTGGCACGTATTATCAGTGCAATCTGACGACCGAAACTTGGGCCAATTGGAGCGCACCTGTGACACCGACCGACCATTGGGCCGCCGTCGCCCAACGCCTGGGCACCGACTTGTTTCTCGACCTCCAACCTGATCCGACGCTGTCGGCTCACGGCCGGGGCGCGCAACTGCGCCGGTCCCTGACTTCCGAATTACGCACAGCGATCAGCGATGGAAGACTTCCGGCCGGGACCAGACTGCCTCCCTATCGATCACTCGCCGCCGACCTTGGCGTGGCACGCGGGACGGTATCGGCGGCCTACTCCGAACTCATCGCCGAAGGATGGCTCACCGCACGACAGGGCTCGGGTACCGTCGTGGCCCACACCTCGACGCCGTCGGCTCCGGTAACCGCTCGACATAAACCCAGCGGACCAACACACGATTTCAGTCTGGGCGCGCCAACGTCATCCCTGTTTCCCCGCTCCGACTGGATCGCGGCAACGCGCGTCGCGGTCACCGAAGCCCCGCACAGCGCATTCGGTCCCGGCGATCCGCAGGGCAACTATGAACTGCGCGAGGAACTTTCGCGATATCTGGCACGAGTGCGCGGAGTCCGCACCACGCCGGACAACATCGTGCTAACCACCTCGGTTCATACGGCGCTGGTGTCATTGTGCGGACGCGCATTCGACGGCGCGCTGGCAGTCGAATCCTTTAGTCTGCCGTTTCACCGCGCCTCCATCGAAGCGGCGGGCACGTTGACCTTGCCAATTCCGATCGACGACAACGGCGCCGACGTCGGCGCACTCACCAGCGACGCCTACGGCGACGCCAAGGCCGTCTTGCTGACTCCATCCCACCAGTTCCCGACCGGCGTCGCACTCAGTCCGGCTCGCCGTGCAGCCGTCGTCGCAGATATTCGGTCGCGCGGCGGGTACATCATCGAAGATGACTACGACGGCGAACTTCGGTACGACCGTGAGCCGATCGGCGCGGTGCAGGGACTGGCGCCCGACAGCGTGATTTACACCGGTTCGGTCAGCAAATCCCTGTCCCCCGCGGTTCGTATCGCGTGGTTGGTGGTGCCCGACGCCGTCGTCGAGCCGTTGGTCGCCGCCAAAGGGCCACGCGAACCCGACGCCAGCATTATCGACCAACTCGTACTGGCACAGCTCATTCGAACCGGCGCGTATGACCGGCATATCCGTCGTAGCCGCCAGTTCTATCGCAAGCGGCGCGATCATCTGGTGGCTCGGTTACGCGACGTCGGTGTGGACGCCGGTGGCGTATCCGCCGGACTTCATATCGTTCTCCCCTGCCGGCCTGATGCCGAGGAGTCGATCCTCGCCGCGGCGTGGTCGGCTGGATTTCTGGTCTTTGGCCTCGGCCAATTTCGTCACCCCGCCGCATCACCGGACGGCCGCGGCGGCATCGTCGTCGGCTTCGGCTCACCAACCGACTCGAATTTCGCCGCCGACGTCGACGCGCTGGCCAACCTGCTCGCCAGGTTCAGATGAAGTCCCGGGCTGGCATACCGCGTCGCGGGCTGGCGCTACTTCCCGAATCTTCTACTGCGAGCGGCGTAGTCGCGCAATGCTCGCAAGAAGTCGACGCGGCGAAACTCCGGCCAGTAAGCGTCGGTAAACCAAATCTCCGAGTAGGCGCTCTGCCACAGCAAGAAACCCGATAGTCGTTGCTCGCCCGACGTCCGGATCACCAGATCGGGGTCCGGCTGACCTTGCGTGTACAGATTGCGATCGATCGCATCGACGGTGACCGCCTCGATCATCTCCTGTGGCGAGGAACCTTCGGCAGCAGCCTTGGTAAGCAACGACCGCACCGCATCGACGATCTCTTGCCGGCCGCCATACCCCACCGCAACATTGACATTCATCCCCGTGCGGCTGTCGGTACGCGCCGACGCCGTACGCAACCGTTCAGCCACCACGTCAGGCAGCTCATCGAGCGTGCCCACGATTCGCACCCGCCAGTTGCCTTCCGGGCCGGATATCTCGTCGATGATGTCGGGGACTATCTCCAGCAACGCGTCGAGTTCGTCCGATGTCCGCTGCAGATTCTCAGTGGATAGGAGATAGATGGTGACCGTCTCGATCCCGAGCTCCGAACACCAGCCGAGCATCTCGGCGATTCGTGCGGCACCGACACGATGTCCCGCGCTGACGTCCTCGAACCCCGCCTCGCGTGCCCACCGGCGGTTGCCATCGCAAATGATGGCGACATGTCGGGGGTTTTGAGTGGGGTCCATCAGTTGGACGAGCCGCCGCTCATAAATCTGGTACAGCGGCCGCCGCAGCCGGGTCGGAAGAATCTGCACCTACTTCAACTCCCGCGAACGCAGCGTAACTGTCACCTTGGACACCTTACGCGCCAAGCTGAGAGCAGACTGACAACCGGCTTTTCCGCCCCGGCGGATGAACCTACGGTACCGTAGGTTCATGGTGTTGACTCCCCCGGACGAATCGACGACGCTCGTCAAACCCCGATTACGAGGGATCATCCACCATTACTCGGCTTTCGTCGCGGTCGCGGCGGGAATCGCGCTGGTCATTGGCGCGGCGGTACTCCGCAGTGCCGGAGCCGCACTCGCATGCGGCGTCTACGCGCTAACGGTTGTCGGTCTGTTCACCGTCAGCGCCACGTATCACCGGGTGACCTGGAAGACCGTCAAAGCACGCACGATGATGAAGCGCGCCGATCACTCCATGATCTTTGTCTTCATCGCCGGCACTTACACCCCATTTTGCGTGGTCGGATTGCCCGACCCGACACGGTGGTGGGTGCTTGGCATCGTCTGGTCCGGCGCGATCGCCGGCGTGTTGGTGAAAGTCGTCTGGCCCGGCTCGCCACGCTGGCTGGGCGTCACGCTCTACATCGTTCTCGGGTGGGTCATCGTGGGCGCGGCACCGGCGCTTATCGAGCATTGTGGCGTCGCCGTGCTGGTGCTACTCGCGGTCGGTGGCGTCTTCTATAGCGTCGGCGGCATCCTCTACGCGATGCGTTGGCCGGATCCCTGGCCAGAATTTTTCGGCTATCACGAGGTGTTCCACGCATGTACCGCGATCGCCGCCGTCACGCATTACATCGCGGCCTGGATCCTGATCGCCTCGTAAACCTGATGCAGGTCATGGGCTAGCGGACAGTTATTCTTACCCGGTGCCCGCCTCAACCGGAATGACGCTGCGCCGTGTGCGCGGCTGCGTTGCCGGCGGTTTGTCGGGTGCCACGAGTATCACCGCACACGGTCTGGCTGGCGGCGGCGAGCCGCCATCAGGAAACTCGATCGCACTGCTCGTAGTGGCGTGTGCGGCTTTTGGCGCGACCGTTTCAGCGGTGAAGGTTGACCGGGGCGCTCTTGCGCCCTTACTGGCTACTATCTTCGCTGGGCAAGCGATCGGCCACACTACTTTGATGCTCGGCGCCGAGCACAGTCACACCGGGTTGGTCGAGAGCCTGACTCCAGGCATGCTCGCTTTCCACTGCGCCATCGCGATACTCGACATCGCCCTGATTTGGTTGGCGGAATCGGCTGCCACCTGGGCACTTTCACTTCTGCATCGATTGATTGTCGACGATGTGGACGCGACGCAGACAGTCACACCGATGTGGGTGGTCTCCTCCACACCCACTCAGACCGCCTACGGTCTGCTCATTGCCGCCGCGAGTGTCACTCGCGGACCACCTCAAGCTCTCATCTCGCACTGAATTCCCTTGCGCGCCCGGCATACGTCGGCGCGCTATCAGCCCATTCGCGAAATGAGTTACTCCATGTCTTCACCCCCTGTTTCACCGTCGACCCCGGAAACCGGTTCGACGCAATCTGATTCAGCTCCGCCGCAAGTGTCGCGAAAAAGTTCATTCACGCCTCTCTTGCGCCGGCTCCACTTCTACGCCGGGATACTGATAGCACCGTTTCTGGTCGTCGCGACTATCAGCGGCGCGATATATGCGGTTGCTCCGACGCTGGAGAATCTGACCTATCGAAGTTATCTGCAGGCCGACTCGGACGGACCGGCCAAATCTGTTGCGGCCCAAGTTCAGGCCGCGCAGAGTGTCCTGCCACATCTCGCACCGACCGCGGTTCAGCCTGGCAATGACGGACACACCACCCGAGTGCTCTTCACCGATCCATCGCTCGGCGAATCGTTTCGCTGGTCGGTATTCATCGACCCGGCAACCGCCAAACCGCAAGGCACGCTGCAGGTGTACGGAAGCTCCGGCGCCCTGCCGACACGGGCCTGGATCGATACGTTGCATCGCAATCTGCACCTCGGCGAGGCTGGTCGCATTTACAGCGAACTAGCCGCCTCTTGGCTGTGGGTTATCGCGCTGGGTGGTTTGGCGTTGTGGGTCAGTCGATACCGCAAACAGCGACGTGCGGGCGCCGCTGCACGACTACTCACCATCGATCGCTCAGCGTCGACGTCGACGCCAGGCGCCAAGCGCAAACGGACCCTCGATTGGCATGGCTTCGTTGGCATTTGGCTCGTCGTCGGACTGGTCTTCTTGTCAGCCACCGGCCTTACCTGGTCGCGATTCGCCGGCGAGAATGTCTCCGACATGCGAGCCTCGTTGAGCTGGACCGCCCCATCGGTGGAGACCGACCTTAGCGGTGCCGCGACGCCGTCGACGAGCGCGCACGATCAACACGGCGGAATGACAATGCCGGACGGAACGAGGATGTCGTCGGAGACGCTGTCTACCAACATTTCCCGACTCGACGAAGTTCTTGCTACAGCACGCGCGGCTGGCCTCGATGGTGTTGTGGAGTCCTCCATCCCCGCCGACTCGACAACCGCTTTCAGTGTCAAGCAGTCACGGGTTCCGTGGGTGTTCTCGCGCGATGTCGTAGCGATCGACGGAGCGACGGACACCGTCACCGATATCTCTCGGTTCGCGGACTGGCCGTTTGCCGCCAAACTGGCTGAATGGGGAATTCAGCTGCATATGGGAATTCTGTTCGGCCTGGCGAGTCAACTCGCGTTGTTCGCACTGTGTATCGCATTGCTGACGGTGATCATCCGCGGCTACGTGATGTGGTGGCGACGTCGGCCGACCGGGAAAGCTAACGCTGACAACATAATTCGCGGCACCGTCGGCGCACCTCCGAGCGCGGGAGCCTGGCGGGACGCCCCATTGTGGGCGGTCATCGGCATTGTCGGGATAGCCGTGCTCGTTGGCTGGTTCATCCCTCTACTCGGCATCTCGCTACTAGCGTTTCTGGTACTCGACGCCGGAACACGCGTGGCCCGACGAGTGATGTAGCCGCCTGGGTCCCATTGCGGCGCCGCCGAATTCACCTCTTTTTCTCGCATTCACCTCATCCGCGGATGAGGTGAATGCGAGGAAAGGGGGGTGAATGTTTCGGCGAGCGGTGTAGGGTTCTCCGAATGGCATTTCGGCACCGTGAGTGGATAACTAGCGACTCGCCGCCCGTGCCAGCTTTCGAAGCACAACGGTCGTCGCATCCCAGTCCATGCACTTGTCGGTAACGGACTTACCGTAGATCAGCGGCTGCGCGTCCGGCGATTGCGCTCCCGCCTCAAGGAAGCTCTCCAACATCACGCCGCTGATCGAAGTGGTTCCGGCACTGAGCATGTCAGCGATTTCTCCGGCGACTTCCGCCTGCCGGAGATGATCCTTGCCGGAGTTGGCGTGCGAGCAGTCGACCATAACCCGTTGCGGCAGATCGGTTTTCGCAATCACCGCGACGGCCTGCGCGATGGACTCCACGTCGTAATTCGGGCCCGATGTTCCGCCGCGAAGGATCACGTGGCAGTCTTCGTTGCCCGCGGTCTCTACGACGGCACCTTTGCCGAAGTCGTCAACTCCGAAGAAGACATGTTGTGCGGCAGCCGCATTCACGCCGTCGACGGCAACCTGGATATTTCCGTCGGTGCCATTTTTGAAGCCGACCGGCATCGACAGACCAGAAGCGAGTTGACGATGTACCTGAGATTCAGTGGTACGCGCGCCGATCGCTCCCCAGGCCACGGCATCGGCGATGTACTGGGGACTGGTTGGCTCAAGGAACTCGCAGCCGACCGGCAGGCCAAGGTCGATGATGTCGAGCAGTAGCGAGCGGGCGGTACGCAGACCTCGTTCGACGTCGAAGGTTCCGTCCATACCGGGATCGTTGATCAGCCCCTTCCACCCAATAGTCGTGCGGGGCTTCTCGAAGTACACGCGCATCACGATCTTCACGCTGTCGGCGTATTCGGTAGCCAATGGGGCAAGGCGGCGCGCGTAGTCGAGGGCAGCAATCGGGTCGTGGACCGAGCACGGTCCAACGACAACAAGCAGCCTGTCGTCGTGACCGGCAAGGATCGCGGCGATCTCATCGCGGTCACGCTGGACGGCCAGGGCTCGACGCACGGTCAATGGAAGTTCGTTACGAAGGGCGTCGGGAGACGGTATCGCCCGGAAGGAGCGGATACGCCGGTCGGAGGTCGACGCCGCGTCTAGGGTCGTCACAGGCGAATTGCCGGATGCATCTGAGGTGGTGGTCACTGAAAAACCTTTCGTGGTTGTACCGGATCTTGAGTCGGTTTCCGGTGTCACCGCGAGAATCTTCCCCTGGTAGCCCGGAAACAAAGAAAGCAGCAACCGAATGGTCGCTGCTTGAGGCTCCGGGTTTGTGTGTACGCCTGTCAGCGCTTCATCGTCGGCTCACCCGGAGCCTCGATAAAGCGCCAATACGCGCGCACTGTGCTGGTCACGCCGAACATGCTAGCACGCACTACTACGATCACCAGAATGGAGTCTCGAACCGGTCGTCGCATCCTGCTCATCCGCCACGGACAGACCGAATGGGCCTTGAGCGGGCGGCATACCGGCCGGACCGACATCGATCTCACACCTATCGGCGAAGCCGCAGCGCGCGCACTGGGTCCCAAGATCGCCCGGCACGGACTCGATCACCCGCTCGTCATCTGCTCGCCGCGACTGCGCGCACTGCGCACCGCCGAACTCGCGGGACTGAGCGTCGATGAGGTCACCGAATCGGTCGCCGAGTGGGATTACGGCGATTACGAAGGACTCACCCGCCTACATATCCAGGCGGAGTTGGAACCGTCGTGGACCATCTGGACTCACGGAGCGCCGGGCGGAGAATCACTGTCGGACATGACCTCTCGCGTCGATGCCACGATCACCCGGATCACCAAAGCATTGGTAGAGCGCGACGTGATCGTGGTGTCGCACGGCCACTTCTCGCGGTCATTTATCGCCCGATTCCTCGGTCAGCCAATAGGTTTCGGCGCATGTCTGACGTTTTCCCCGGCCGGTACCGCGCTACTTTCCGACGCCGAGCCCAACCGCACGTTGGACGAATTGTCGGGGTAGTGGTGCCGTTTACCCTACCGCACAACACCATTCGACTCGCCGGGTCTCGATACACGCACGTCTCGCTCCGCTCGGCGGGCGCACTCGACCACCTGCAAACATCACGTGCCGCTCATCTCGGCGAGCGCACTCGACCAGCCACAACCCACCGCTGGTCGAGTGCCCGGCGAGGCGCCAGCCGAGCCGGGTGTATCGAGACCGCCCACGCCCGAACGCCTACAGCAAGGCCACCAACTCGTCGATCGACTTCACTGGCAATGAGCATGTTGTGCCTTTACACACCATCACGGTCCCGTCCGGCTGATCGGCCGAGATCCCCGCGCCCGCGGCGGTAACCAGCATTCCGCCTCGACCCAACGATCTGGCCGCGGAAAGTAGTTCGCCCGACGTCGCTGTCACGTGGATCGGACCGCTGAGCCGAGCCTGTGCCACCGTTAACCAGTGCCCAGCCGCGCGTGGCGCCTTGGCCATTAGTACCGCGGCACGTCGTAGCGTCGCATCGGCGAGTTCGAGGTAGCTTCCGGCCTTCTCGGGCGCCGCCAACATCGAAGCAGTCAATAGCGCCTCAGCCATCAGCGATCCACCCGACGGTGTCGCGCCGTCAGCGGGATCCCTCGGCCGCGTGATCAGTCCGGTCGCTCCAGCAGGCGCGTCGAACCAGGAACCTTGCGCATCCGGATCGCCAAATAGTCCAATCGCCTTGTCTAACAATGCTATCGCCGCATCCAACCAACGCTCCTGCGCGGTCGCGGCAAACAAACCGAGCAAGCCGGTAACCAAGGCAGCGTGATCATCGAGCATGCCCGGTGTCGTCCCGACGACGCCATCAAGCGACGTTCGACGCAGCTCACCTTCGACGATGTGCCGGGATAGAAGTTCGTCCGCGCACCACGCCGCCAGGTCAACCCACTCGGGGCGGTTCAGCGCGGTCCCGGCCTCTACTAGTCCGGTGATCGTCATACCGTTCCACGCGGTAACCACCTTGCCGTCGCGCCCCGGTTGTGGCCGTTTTTCGCGGGCCGCACGCAACCGATCAACGACCGCCGCGAACCGCTGCACATTGTCGGGATCTACGGGCAGCTGCAACGTAGAGGTGCCATGTTCGAAGGTCCCGGTCTCGGTGACGGTGAAAAGTTCTGCGGCCCAATCGGAATCGCTCCCGAGCAACTCGTCGAACTCACGCCGAGTCCACACATAGGTCGCGCCTTCGACCCCGTCGGTGTCGGCATCCAACGACGATGCGAAACCGCCCTCCACGCGCAGGTCGGTGGCCAGGAAATCGACAGTCTCCGCCGTGACCCTAGCCGCCATAGCCGAAGCATCCGAGGCCACACAGGCTAGATGTGCATAGACGCGCAGCAACTGCGCGTTGTCGTACAGCATCTTCTCGAAATGCGGTATCGCCCAGGCGATGTCGACCGCATATCGCGAGAACCCACCGCCGAGTTGGTCGTAAATACCGCCGCGCGCCATCGCCTGCGCGGTCCGTTCGACGACCCCGAGCGCTTCCCTGTCGCCGGTCCGTTCGTAGTGCCGCAACAGTGCTTCGAGTTGAGCCGACGGCGGAAACTTGGGCGCGCCACCGAATCCGCCGTGGGCACGGTCCTCTTGCGCGACTAGCTCGTTCGACGCGTGGATCGCCAACGCATCGTCGAGAACGAATTGGGCATCGGGCAGGCCACCAGATGCGGCGCTCAGATGCCCGGTCAACTCCTTGCCGACCCTCGTCACTTCATCGCGCCGATTGATCCAGGTATCGGTGATCGCACTCATCAACTCGGTAAAACCCGGTTGGCCGTTGCGTGGGCTGGGCGGGAAGTAGGTTCCGCAGTAGAAGGGCTCACCCGCCGGAGTGAGGAAACAGGTCATCGGCCAGCCGCCCTGGCCGGTCATCGCGACCGTGGCATTCATGTAGATCGCGTCAATGTCGGGACGTTCCTCCCGGTCGACCTTGATACAGACGAACTCGGCGTTCATCTGGGCCGCGATCTGTTCATTCTCAAAACATTCGTGAGCCATCACGTGGCACCAGTGACAGGCCGCATACCCGACCGACAAAAGCACTGGAACATCGCGTGCTACCGCCTCGGCGAAGGCGTCGTTGCTCCATTCGCGCCAATGGACCGGGTTGTCGGCGTGCTGACGAAGATAAGGACTGGTCGAATTAGTCAGCCGATTCATCGCTCCACCATCTCACGGGGCGATCGGCCCGACTACCGGCGCGACCGAGTCAGTCCGACGGTCTCTTATGTAGATCCGGCACCGACGCCGGCGGCTCGTCGCTCACCGAATCTGTGCCCTCGTCGAATGCCTGATCAGCCTCGGGGTGTTCGGTATCGAATGTCTCGGGCAGCTTGCGGAGTTGTTTGTTCATCGACCAGATCAAGAACGCGGTACCCGCGAGCAGCAGCAGGATGATCAGCAATCCCAGCGGCGATGCCTTGCCGAATTCTGGTCCCTTCGGGTCGACCGCCAGCACAGCCACCGTCTCGAGCGTGCCGTTCATTACTCCTCGATCCCGGCGAAGAGGTCGGTCTCGGGGATCGACGTCTTCACCCGTGTCTTCGCCAACTCGAACTCCTCGGTGGGCCACAGTCGTTGCTGCCACTCCAAGGGTACTGCGAAGAAGACACCATTCGGATCTATCTGCGTGGCGTGCGCGCGCAAGGCGTCGTCACGCTGGCCGAAATAATCGCCACATTCGACCTGGGTGGTGATCCGACCCATCAGATCGCCGAACGCACCACGCTCGTCCAGGCGACTGAGCCACTCCTTGAATGGATTGTCCATCCCGTTCTTCTCGAACTCGTCGGAGAACAATTGCATCCGGTTCCGAATGAAGCCATGCGTGTAGTAGACCTTCGAGATATCCCACGGTTCGCCCGTGCCTGGATACGCGTCAGGATCACCGGCCTTCTCGTACGCCTCCATCGACACTTCATGGCATCGAATGTGGTCCGGATGCGGGTACCCGCCGTGCTCGTCGTATGTGATCATCACGTGAGGTTTGAACTCGCGGACCACCTCGACCAGCGCGCGATTGGGGCCCTCGATCGGAATGGCGGCGAAGGACCCCTCCGGCAATGGAGGCAGCGGATCTCCTTCGGGCAAGCCGGAATCGACGAACCCGAGCCAGCGCTGCGATACGCCCAGCGCCTTGGCCGCGGCGGCCATCTCGTCGCGGCGCACCTGACTGATGTTCTCTTTGATACCTGGCCGGTCCATCGCCGGATTCAAGATGTCGCCCCGTTCGCCGCCGGTCAGCGTGACGATCAGAACTTCGTGGCCTTCCGCGGCATATCGCGCCGTCGTTGCGGCACCCTTGCTGGATTCGTCGTCCGGGTGCGCATGCACTGCCATCAATCTCACCACCTCATGGTAGGTATTGACGCGTGAACAGTTCAGACGGGGGCACCGAGCGGCCCGCCACCGAGGACTCCAAACCGCGCAGCGGCCCCCGCGCCACCTACCCCGTGGAGCGTTCGCAGTCGAGCCGCAAGCGCTGGTTCTATGCGTTGTCGATTGTGGTGGTCGCTGCCGGCCTGACCATCGCGTTTATCGGATATCGCCAGTTCGGCGATCCCACAGTGTCGGGACAGGCAACCGGCTACCAGATCAAAAGCAGCAATTCCATCGACGTCCAGTTCACTGTCACCCGACAAGACCCGGGAACCGCTGTCGCGTGCGTCGTGCGCGCGCGAGCTAAAGACGGCAGTGAGGTCGGCCGGCGCGAAGTGCTCGTGCCGGCCGGCGAGTCGACGCAGGTCGGCGCCGGGAGTCAGGTCATCACGTCACGACCGCCGGTGATCGGCGAGGTCTTCGGCTGCACGACGACGGTGCCGCCCTATCTGATAGAGCCGACCCGATGACGTCCTGGACCAATAACAATGCCGCGCCGACGAAGCCGCGCGTAGTATTCGCCGACGCATCGGGCCGCTATTACCCGATGTTGATGGCACTGTTCGTCGGAGTCATGCTCATCAGCAATATCACCGGCACCAAGGGTGTCGTGCTCTTCGACAATTGGCTACACCTGGATTTCGGTCCGTTCCATCTCAACGGCTTGGTCACCGACGGCGCCTTCTACCTGTTCCCACTCGCCTACGTCCTCGGTGATGTGATCAGCGAGGTCTACGGTTTCCGTGCGATGCGGCGCACCATTTTTGCCGGCTTCGCGGTGCTTCTCCTTGCGTCCCTGTGCTTTTGGCTGACCATCGAGTTGCCGGCAGCCGACTTCTACGAGGGCCAGGAGGCCTTCCGGACCGTTGCGGGCGTCGTTCCGCAGTTCCTGCTCGCAGGTCTAGCCGGCTACATGGTTGGCGAATTTCTCAATTCATACGTCTTGGTGAAAATGAAGGAGCGGGCGGGCGAGCGTCGTTTGTGGGCTCGGTTGATTTCGTCAACTGTCGTCGGCGAGTTCGCCGACACTCTCATCTTCTGTTCCATCGCCGCTACCGCACTCGGCATTTCCACCTGGTCGGACTTCTGGAATTACACGATTATCGGATTCGTCTGGAAGACCCTGGTCGAACTCATGGTGATGCCACTGACCTACCGCGTCGTCAGCTGGCTCAAACGTGCCGAGCCGTCCTACCAGAGAGCATTACGCGCAGGCAACGACTCGGTAACGGATGTGCCTTAAAGCACACGCACTGGTATCCTGGACGGAAACACGACTCCGCTCGGGGTCGTGTTGCTGCATTTGGGGCGCACCCGACGGGGGTCCGCAAGGGCACTCTTCGGGTCGCCGACGCATGCTGGATTAACTCACAGCGTGCTCAACCGCAAAGGAGTACCGATGACCGACACACAGGTGACGTGGCTGACGCAGGAATCGCATGACCGGCTCAAGACCGAGTTGGATTCGCTGATCGCCAACCGCCCGGTCATTGCCGCCGAGATCAACGAGCGCCGCGAAGAAGGCGACCTCAAGGAGAACGGCGGCTACCACGCCGCACGCGAAGAGCAGGGCCAGCAGGAAGCCCGCATCCGTCAGTTGCAAGAACTGTTGAACAACGCCAAGGTCGGCGAAGCGCCCACACAGTCGGGCGTCGCGCTGCCCGGATCGGTCGTCAAGGTCTATTTCGACGGCGACAAGTCCGATACCGAAACTTTCCTTATCGCCACTCGCGAGGCCGGCGCACAGGACGGCGAGCTTTCGGTGTACTCCCCCAGCTCACCGCTGGGCGGCGCGCTGATCGACGCCAAGGTCGGCGATACGCGGAAATACAAGGGCCCCAATGGGAATGAGTTCTCGGTGACCCTGGTGAGCGCGGAGCCCTACCACGACTGACCCCTAATCCCGGTTGCGCGGCGGCCTGTGCATGCTCAAGAATTGTCGAGCAAGCGCAGGTCGCCGTAAGTCGTTTTGCGGCGAAGTATTCATCAGCCGCCCAATCGATAGCCTCGGGACTCATCAACTTCACAGACTCTGGCAAGTCGGACAGCAGATTCGGCGAGCATCGTATGAGTTATGAAACTTCGACTCAACCGCACCATTCATTCCAATGCACATGACGCTCCAGTGCCGCTGATCGTTATCGGCTCAGACCCTGCCGTGGCGGACTACGCTCGCCATCTGTTCGCCGTCGGCACCCCGTTCGGTGTCGTCAGCGACAGTTACTCCGACATTGTCCCGTTCATGCTGGGTAACAACGGCCACACGGTCGCATTGGTCGCCGACATCGACGACTCGGCACAGCTCGCCGAAGCTATCGTGTTGATAGAGAAGAGGATCGGCCGCGTTCACAATGTGGTCCGCTACTCGACCGACCTGCCACATGGGACACACACCGCGGCCTAGGGCGGCACACCGGGCGTCTACAACTCGGCTATCCGGGCCTTCAACTCAGTCTCTACCCGCGAGACCTCGACATCCTCCCCTGCTCGGGCGAACGTTCCTGCACCGCCTGGTCGATGTCGGGCAGCAGGTACGACGGCGGCACGTTGAGTGCGCGCGCCAGCCGATAAACCGTTGATAGCAACGGATCTGAGATGCCAGGCTCCCGATTGCTAACTCCCCGTTCAAGATTCGACACCTGATTGCGATGCATTCCCGATGCGAAGGCTAATGCCTCCTGAGACAGCCCCCGCTCGCGCCGGACGGTTGCCAGCCGATGACCGAACGAGAACGCATAGGTATCCCACTCCAGGGATCCGCGGACTCGGTCGGGCATTACACCAATCTTTCTGAACCACAACTAATTGTCTGCCCACCGTGTTGTGCTGTGAGATAAAGCCATTCGACTCCACGCCAAGAAACGACCCCGGAGAATCGCCATGCCGACGGCATTCGCCCACCTCACGTCGGACGATCGGATAGTCCGCCGTCGGCGGCGCATGCGGCGACTGTGGCCATCACCACACGCGGTGCCGATTGTTGTTGATGCCGCCGACCGTGACGCCTGCGAGTAAACGCCCTCGCGGCCAAGAATGATGCGATCTCCATCGTCGGCCAACGACCAATCGTTAGGTGACGAACGCGAACTTAATAGGGCAGTAACACATTACGTACGCGATAATATGAATTAGGCTGAGCCACAACCTAATTCATCTCGGTATCGCACAGTTGACCTTGGGCTGCCGGCGGCTTCGCCGCCACCGGGCATCTAGACGCTATGCCAGCCCCGGGGGGCACACCACGGCTGCCTACCCGGCCAATCATCACGAACCACATGCTTCGGAGGGGAAAGTCCCATACGACCGGTCACCGCCCGGCATTCTCGATCAGCTATACACAACTCGTTGTGCGTTAGACTCTGGACGTTCCATCTGCCGACGACGGGGTTTCATTGACTACGCATGCAGCATCGCCCACTCTTCCTCGACGGAAGCTGATCGAAGTCAGCATTCCCCTGCAGAAGATCAACGAAGAATCGGCACGAGAGAAGTCGATCCGCCACGGTCATCCGTCGACGCTTCACCTGTGGTGGGCGCGGCGGCCGCTTGCGGCCGCCAGGGCGGTGTTGTTCGCGCAGCTCGTCGACGATCCATCGTCGCGGCCCGATCTCTATCCCACCGACGGAGACCAAGATCTGGAACGGAAGCGCTTGTTTGAACTGATCGAGCGTCTCGTCGTGTGGGAGAACTCGAACGATGACCAGTTGCTTCACGAAGCCCACCAGAAGATCCTGGAGTCGACAAATGGGCATCCGCCAGCCATTCTCGACCCGTTCGCGGGCGGCGGTACCATTCCATTGGAGGCACAGCGTCTCGGACTCGATACGCAGGCTTCGGACCTGAATCCCGTTGCGGTCCTGATCAATAAGGCGTTGATCGAGATCCCGCCGAAGTTCGCGGGCCGCCCACCGATTTTTCCCGACGCTGCGGCGGAGAAGATCCAATCGTGGCCTCGCGCAACCGGTCTCGCCGAAGACGTACGACGCTACGGCCGATGGATGCGCGATGAAGCGGAGACTCTGATCGGGCACCTGTATCCCCAAGTTCCCCTCCAGGGGGGATCGAAAGCTACTGCGATCGCGTGGATCTGGACGCGGACGGTGACATGCCCCAACCCTGAGTGCCGTATCGCAATGCCACTGGTGCGGTCATGGTGGCTCAGCAAGAAGAAGGGCAACTGGGCGTATGTCACGCCGAAGATCGATGGGAAAACCGTAACGTTCGAGATCGGACGTGACGCGGCCTCTGCGCCAACAGCCGAGTCCGATGGGACCGTGGGACGCAGTGGTGCGACATGTCTGCGATGCGGCACGGCCGTGGAGCTGAAGTACATTCGAGCGCAGGGCAAGGCCGGTCGACTCGGAACTCAGTTGATGGCGACAGTAGCCGAAGGCCACCGGCAACGGATTTACCTGGCCCCCACCGCAGAGCACACAAAAGCTGCGGATGTACCGCCGCCAGTGAATTCGCCCGAAGGCGATCTGCCCGACAATCCTCGTGATTTCAAGACTCCGAATTACGGCATGGCAACGTGGGCATCGCTTTTCACACCACGCCAACTGATGGCCCTCATCACATTGACCGATCTGGTGCGGGAGGTGCGTGATCGAGTTCACCGGGATGCCGTGGCGGCCGGCATCGAAGTGGGTGAGCGCCTGGACGCTGGCGGTGACGGCGCGGCGGCGTACGCGGATGCGATAGCCACATATCTAGCATTGGCGGTAAGCCGAACGGCGGATCGCTCGTCGGCGATCGCGAGCTGGGACAGTTCGGCGTCGAAGATTCGGAATACCTTTGGGCGGCAGGCGATCCCGATGAACTGGGACTTCTGCGAGAGCAATATCTTCTCGAACTCGACCGGGAGTTTCGTCGGTCAAGTCGACTGGCCGGCGGAATGCCTCGACCGTTCGCGGGCCTATCCGTCGGCACTCGCCGACCAGGTATCCGCGTCAGCCCGAGACACAGCGTCGCTGCTTATCTCCACCGATCCTCCCTACTACGACAATATCGGCTATTCGGATCTCTCCGACTTCTTCTACATCTGGCTACGACGCGCACTCCACGACGTCCACCCGTCGATCATGTCCACCATGCTCGTACCGAAAGCCGAAGAACTCGTTGCCAATCCGTACCGGCACCAAGGCAGAGACGGAGCGCATCGATTCTTTGAAGACGGTTTTCACGAAGTTTTCCTCCGTGCTCGCGAGACCGCCCTGCCAGACTTTCCAATCACCGTGTACTACGCGTTCAAGCAGCAAGACTCTTCCGTTGGCGGGCAAGCATCTACCGGATGGGAAACCTTGCTAGAAGGCATGATTCGCGCGGGCTGGCAGATCACCGCCACCTGGCCGATGCGTTCGGAACTAGGTAATCGCATGTTGTCGCACGGCACGAACGCTCTGGCCTCCTCGATAGTTCTGGCGCTCCGTCCACGCCCGGAAACGACATCCCGCATCGATCGTCGCGGCTTTCTCTCCGTGTTGAAATCCGAACTCCCCCAGAAGCTTCGCGAGCTTCAGCAAGGCTCTATCGCCCCTGTTGACCTACCGCAGGCCGCCATCGGCCCCGGGATGGCCGTGTTCTCCCGCTATAGCGCGGTCCTAGAGGACGATGGATCCACAATGACCGTTCGCACTGCCTTGCAACGCATTAACTCGATACTCGATGAAGTCACGACCGAGCTGGAAAATGACTTCGACACCGAGACCCGCTTCGCTCTGGCCTGGTTCCGTCAAAATGGCTTCAGTACCGGCACTTTCAGCGACGCCGAATCCATCGCCAATGCTCGCGGCGTCTCGCTCGATCACCTCGCACGGGCCGGCATCCTGGTCAAAGGCGGCGGAAAGGTGTCGCTCATCGCGCCCGAGGATATGCCCGGCGACTATGACCCGGCCGTCGACCGAGCGATCAGTGAATGGGAAGTGGTCATGCAACTCACTCGGGTCTTGACCAGGCATGGAATCCCGAGCGCTTCAGCGCTCCTCGGACAGGCCCCTTCGACGGTCGATCGCGAGTTGTGCAAGGAACTCGCCCATCTCATGTTCAAACTCGCCGAAGAACAGAAGATGACCCAGCTCGCGATCACTTTCAACTCCCTCGGAGCAGCATGGAATGACATCGCACGAGGTGCGGGGGGCCACCAGACCGCTCTACTCTGATCCATCCGAACATCACGCACCGCCGACGGGCTACCATCTTCACGACTAACCAATTAGTTGTGCAATTGAAAGAGACCCTCATGGCGATGAACAACCGGGACCGCATCCATAAGGCGATGGATCTACTTGGACCTGCCCTCAATCGCTTCATCACGGTCGCCGTCGCACCAGAGATCGGCGACACTGCGTGGGTAGACATGATCCGATTGCGCGACAACAGCAAAGGCGCTCCACCGGACAAGAAGTACAACCCGGACGACCCGCAAACCGGCCTGCGGATGCTCACCGAGAACATCCCCAACGCGGCCAAGAAGGGCTGGTACCCATTCAACGGACGGCTGTCACGGGTACAGCTAAGTTGGGCGGTCGAACTTCGCGAAGCGCGTAACAGCCTCGCTCACGGCGAAGCATTCGTGAACGAAGACGCCCAGCGCGCCCTCGACACCGCCGAGCGGTTCCTCGACGCCATCGGCGCCCCGGACGAGGCCAAGGAAGTCCGCACTCTCCGCAACGACGTCGTACGGATCGCGCACGACCGCGAAGACGCCAGCGCCGCACGATCGAATCCAAACCTGGCCGTCGGCTCGGACAATCTCCCGCCGTGGCGAGAGGTGTTATCCCCACATCCCGACGTAGCGAGCGGCAATTTCAACGCCGCGGAATTCGCCGCTGACCTCTACTCCGTCGCCAATCCGACGTCCGACACCAAGAAAAACACCGAATACTCCGACCCCGCATCCTTCTTCGAGCGCACCTACCTCACACATGGCCTTCGAGACTTGATCAACCGGAACGTTCGGCGCCTAACCGGTGATATGAACGCGTCGCCGGTGGTGAATCTGCAAACCAACTTCGGTGGCGGCAAGACCCACTCGATGCTCGCACTGTGGCATCTGGCGAGCGGCACGTCAAGCGACCACTATCCCGATGATGTTGCCGCACTTGCCAAACCACTCGACCAACTCACCAACGGCGTTCGCCGGGTAGCGCTCGTCGGCAACCAATTGGTGCCGGCCAGGGCTGATACCCGCGATGGCCGACCGGGAATTCGCACGGTGTGGGGCGAATTGGCATGGCAGCTCGGAGGTAAGGAAGCCTTCGACCTCGTAGCTGATTCCGACCGGACCTCGACAAGTCCGGGCGCCGAGTTACGCGACCTCCTCGCGCTGTACTCCCCCGCGGTGATCCTGATCGACGAATGGGTCGCGTACGCACGTCAACTGATCAACGCCGACAACCTCCCCGCCGGCGACTTCGACACCCAATTCACCTTCGCCCAAACACTCACCGAAGCGGCCAACGCGACTGCGGGAGTTCAGGTAGTCATCTCCATCCCGGCGTCATCGAATCCGGCCGACGGCCAGGACGCGATCAGTGATGAGGAAGTTGGCGGCGAGCACGGCCGCGAAGCCCTCGCTCGATTGCGACAGATCGTCGGACGCACGGCCGACCAGTGGCAGCCCGCGAACGCGCAGGAGAGTTTCGAGATCGTCCGACGACGGATCTTCGCTACTCCGGACGGTACAACGATGACCACGATCAGTGCGATCGCGAAGGCGGTAGTCGAGTTTTACCGTTCGCACGCAACGGAATTCCCGAACGAGGTCCGCGAGAACGCCTATATCGACCGCATCAAGCAGTGTTACCCGATTCATCCAGAGCTATTCGATCGTCTCTACGAGGATTGGTCGACGCTGGACCGGTTCCAGCGAACTCGCGGTGTCCTGCGCGTAATGAATCAGATCGTCGGGACGCTATGGCAGGAGCAAGACAAGGCACCACTGATCCTGCCGGGCGGAATCCCGTTGGAAAGCGCCGACTTCGTCACCGAGATATCCCACTACCTCGACGATCCGTGGCGTCCCATCATCGACACCGACGTCGCGGGCAAACGGGCGATCCCGCGCCAGGTCGACAAAGACCACGACCTATTCGGCAAACGCGGAATAGCCGAAAGACTAGCCCGCGCAATATTTATGGCCGCGACGCCCGCCCTGCACACCGCGCACAAGGGCGTCGACAAACCGCGAATCTTCCTGGGAACGGCCATTCCCGGTGATGTACCCGGCAACTTTCATTCCGCACTCGATCACCTCACCAATCGCTCGACATATCTCTACACCGAGGCATCGCGCTTCTGGTACGACACCCACGCGAACACAACGCGGACCGCACGCGATCACGCGGCGAACCTTCCCGACGCCGACGTCTGGACCGAGGTCGAAGACCGTCTGAATCGGGCACGAAAACACACGCGCGACAACACCTTCGGCGGCATTCATGTCTTCCCGACCTCATCCGCCGAGGTTTCCGACGAACAACTGACGCGTCTGGTCATCGTCCCGATGAAGTACACACATTCGGCGCGTGGGGCCAGCACCGCCCGAACCTGGGCCGCCGACGTCGTCGAACATCGGGGCGCGATAAACCGTACCTACAAGAACTCGCTCGTCTTCCTTACCGCCGATGACAAGCGCGCACCGGAATTGGGCTCGGCTGTCCGCGATTTCATCGCGTGGCGATATGTGTCCGAGAACGCGGAAGACTTGAATCTCAGTAGCCAGCAAACAAAGCAGGCGAAGAACCGGATGGCACGCGCCGACGAAATCGTGAATGTTCGTCTGCTGGAAACCTTCGTCTGGGCGGTGTATCCGAAACAGCAAGCGGGACAGGCGACGTACGAGATGACTATGTCCTCCACCGCGGGGACCACCGACGACCTTATCGCTCGTACGGCAACCAAATTGGACGACGCGATCGCGCGGTCCCGATCAGCCGCTCTCATTCGGATGGACCTGGATAACACACTCGCTCCGGCCTGGGAAAGCGGCCACGTCACCGTCGGCCAGCTCTATACCTATTACGCGACCTATCCCTACCTGACCCGATTGCGCGATCGGGATAGTTTGATCGATGGGCTCCTGTCGGTCTACAACGACACCGCCTGGAGCACAAACGGTTTCGCGTTCGCCGACGCATACGACGAGTCCACCGGCCACTATGTCGGGCTCGTTCTGCCCGGAGCCTCCGAGAATCCCTATCTGGTCGACAGTGCGCTGATCGTCAAACCTGATGTCGCGCTCGCTGAGCAACAATGGTTAGCCGACGAACTGGCCACGACTGGTCAACCCCGCGCCGCAACCCGGGCGGCCGATGACGGACCGCCCGAACCCACGCTCACTCCACAGACTCGATACTTCGGCTCCGTCGAGCTCAACCCCGACCTCCCTGTTCGCGACTTTTCCACTATCCAGCGGGAAGTGCTGCAACACTTATCCGCATCGGGCGTCTCCGTCGAGGTTCGCGTAGCGATACGTGCCACCGCACCCAACGGATTCGATCGGTCGCGGCAACGCGTCATCCGAGAGAACGCGGACACGTTGGGGTTCACGGAGAACATATTCGATACTGATTGATGTACAGAGCTGCACTGCTCGACGCATCGACGAGCCTCAACGTCGGCGCGGCTTAATACTCAGGCCGCGCCAGAACCTGTCGGCACTCGACGCACACTGCCACAGTCAGCGCATGACGAAATCGCACCGCGGCGTCAGCGCCGCTGTCGTCGCGACGGCCGCCCTAACCGTGGTACTGACTAGCTCAGCCCATGCCGCCGCGACGCCACTCGAACCTGATCCACACCAGCCAGCAAACGGCGCCGCCGCCCCGGCATACCGTTCAGACAACACCGTCACGCCGGCCTATTCACCGATTCAGGTACCAAAACCCCTGGTCTCGCCTGCCGACAGCCGCAGTCGCACAATCGTTTACACGGCATACCCCTATCTCGCTTCCTGGCTGCATAACGCCATCGGGCGCCAGCCATTGGAACTTCGGGGCGCGGCTCGCGTAACCTTCGTCGACCCGGTCAGCAAGCGCATTGTCGTGATCAATCCCAACGGTCACTGCGACTTCACCGATGGTCACCACGCAGGTGCCGGGACTCCTCTTCGACCGATACGGGTCGACACTGGCGCTTTCGCCGTCACGATCCACCCGATCGCGCACGTTCTGGCACGCTGATTCACCGCTGCTGGGAGCAGATCCGCCGACAGCAGTAAACCTTTGCCGCACAAGACTTTTCGGGCAGACTGCGGTCATGAGCCAAAACGACGGAACAACTCTCGACGACGACTTGCGCGTTAACCTCTTCCACCAACGCGTGGTGGTCCTCCCTGATCAACTCGATACGAATCTCGGTAACCGACTCACCAGCCAGCTATTGCTGCTGTCCGCGCAGGACCCGCGCAAGGACATCAGCTTATGGATCAACTCCCCCGGCGGCTCGGTGGCCGCCATGTTGTCGATCGCCGACGTCATCGCCCTCATTCCCAACGATGTCGCTACCGTTGCGCTCGGAACCGCTGCCAGCGCAGGACAATTCCTACTCTCGGCCGGCACGAGGGGCAAACGCTACGTCCTTCCGCACGCGCGCATCCTCATGCATCAAGGCTCGGCCGGCATCGGCGGAACCGCGGTGGACGTCGAAGTGCAGGCAGCCGATCTACGTCATACGCGAGATACCGTTCTCGCACTTATCGCACGATTCACCGGACAGCCACTCGACCGCATCATCACCGACTCGCAGCACGACCACTGGTACACCGCCACCGAAGCAGTCGACTACGGATTCGCCGATCAGATCGTGTCCGACATCGACGCAATCTATCCACGCGCACACCGACCGACAGCCATGATGGGACCTGCGAAATGACCAGCTACACAATTCCTTACGTCACCGAACGCACTCTCAACGGCGAGCGTTCGCTCGACGTCTACAGTCGTCTGCTGTCTGATCGCATCGTCTACCTCGGCACCGAGATCGACGATGGTGTTGCCAATGCGCTCATCGCCCAGATGCTTCATCTGGAATCAGACAGCCCCGACCTCCCGATCAACCTGTATATCAACTCGCCGGGTGGTTCACCGTCTGCGATGCTCGCCGTATACGACACCATTCAGTACATGCGGGCTCAGGTGACGACTACCTGCGTCGGTCAGGCGGCCGGTCCCGCGGCGGTTCTGCTCGCCGGCGGCGCAACTGGTCGCCGATCGATCCTGGCGCACGGCCGAGTTGTCTTGCATCAACCGTCGGTGGAAGGTCAAGGCACAATCCCGGGACTCATCATCCACGCCGATGAAGTGGTGCGAATCCGCGGCCAGCTCGAGCAGATTCTGGCCAAACACACCGGAAAGGACCCGCGGACCCTGCGACGCGATACCGATCGGGACCTCATCCTGCCCGCTGACGCTGCCGTCGCCTACGGATTGGCGGACGAGGTGATGACGACGAGATAGGTCGGGCTGTCAGGCGACAAGGTGCAACTGAGCGCGACCGCTCGACGGCTCCGGGCGCGACACCGGTGCGTCAGCGGCCGATATCAGCGTCGGCACGCGCGCAGCGACCGCCAGCGTCGCGGCGATTGCCGCCGTCACATCGAATAACGTCAGCCCCAACGCACCTGTCACCGCGGCCAGAATCTCCGACGATGGTTCTTTGCGCCCCCGCTCGATCTCAGACAAGTACTGCGGCGACACACCAGCCACGGCCGCGACCTCGGTCAGAATTCGGCGCTGCTTGCGGCGCTCGGTCCGCAGATAGTCACCGAGCACTTCACGCCACAGCACTTCCGGCAAGTCCCGCGTCACAGGTTCCATACTTGGCAGCCTAGCGATCGTTGAATGGCCAGGTCGGGCACTCTGCTCACAGCAGAATCAACCTGGTCACCTCGTCACGTAAGCCGACGACAGCCTCATGCAAGAGCGGCCCGGCAGAGTGTGCGTCATGACAGTCACCGATAGCGCCCACAGCGCTTTTCACTCCGATTCACCATCGACGGACCTCGCCATCGACGCGCGCGGTCTGGTCAAACACTTCGGCGACACCAAGGCCGTCAATGGCGTCGACCTCGCGGTGCCCACCGGTTCCGTCTACGGCGTACTCGGCCCGAACGGCGCGGGCAAAACCACCACGGTCAGCATGCTCGCCACCCTCCTACGCCCCGACGCCGGCGAAGCGAAGGTCTTCGGCTACGACGTCGTCCAGGATGCTGTCGCCGTTCGTTCACTGGTCGGCGTCACCGGGCAGTACGCGTCGGTCGATGAAGACCTCACCGCCAGTCAGAACCTCAACCTGTTCGGTCGTCTGCTCGGCAAGTCACGGGCACAATGCCGCCAGCGCACCGAAGAACTACTTCACGACTTCGGCCTCGAAGAAGCGGCCGGTCGGCCCCTCAAGGAGTTCTCCGGCGGTATGCGCCGACGACTTGATCTGGCCGCCAGTCTCATCGACACTCCGCCGCTGCTGTTCCTCGACGAACCCACCACCGGTCTGGACCCGCGCACTCGTTCGCAGATGTGGGACACCATCCGCAAACTTGTCGCGAACGGCTCCACGGTTCTACTCACCACGCAATACCTCGACGAAGCCGACCAACTCGCCGACCGTATCGCGGTTATCGATCGCGGCATCGTTATCGCCGACGGCACCGCCGACGAGCTCAAGCAGTCCGTCGGATCCTCGACACTGCAATTAACCCCGGCCGACCGCGCCGATGCCGCCGAGGTCGCGCGTATCGCCGAGTCGGTTCTGGGCGAGACGGCTGCCCTGAGTCCGGAAGCATCTCGGGTCACCGTCAACCTTCATCGTCCCGACCTCGTTCCCGATGTGCTAATCGCGTTGCGCGGCAACGATATCGCCATCGAAGAGATATCCGTCCAGAAGCCAAGCCTGGACGAGGTCTTCCTCACCATCACCGGCAAGGAGCAGTAATCATGACCACCACCCTGGATAAGCCGATTCCCACCACCTCCATCTCGACCGCGGCCGTTCGCGCCGAAGCGAAGACATCGATCAGCCTTGTCGAGACTGTGCGGCAATCATTTTCGATGGGCTATCGCGGCCTTCTGAAAATTCGTCACAACCCCGAACAGCTCTTCGACGTTGTGCTGCAACCGATCATCTTCACACTGATGTTCACCTATATCTTCGGTGGCGCGATCAGCGGCAACATCAACGCCTACCTGCCGGTGATCATCCCCGGCATCCTCGTGCAGACCGTCATCGTCACCTCCATCGTGACCGGTACTCAGTTACGCGAAGATATGGACAAAGGTGTCTTCGACCGATTCCGCTCGCTGCCAATCGCCCGGATCTCGCCGCTGGCGGGCGCGTTGCTCGCCGATGTTGTGCGCTATCTGATCGCCACGCTGATTACCTTCACCGTCGGTATCGCGATGGGCTGGCGCCCAGACCCGATCGGCGTCATCGGCTCCACACTGTTGGTGTTGGTCTGCAGCTTCGCCGTGTCCTGGATCTTCGCGCTAATGGGCTGCTTGATGAGTAAAGCTTCTGCGGTACAGGGCATTTCGATGCTCATCATGTTCCCCTTGACGTTCATGTCCAACGCTTTCGTCCCGGTTGAGACCATGCCCGGCTGGTTACAAGGATTCGTGAAAGTCAATCCCGTCAGCCACCTGGTCTCCGCAGTCCGTGAACTGTGCAACAGCGGCCACGTCGGCACCCATGTGCTGTGGAGTCTGGTCGGCGCCGCGATTATCACCGTGATCTTCGCTCCGTTGGCCGTACGCGCCTACATCCGCAACGCGAAGTAGTCGATCGCCCGAAACCGTCCTGGGTCAGTTCGCTGACTCAGGACGTTTTGCGATTTCCGCCAGTATGTTTCGCGAGCACCCGACGTAGCTCAGCTATGGCCATCCGTCGGGACATCGAATCGACGCGCGCCGATTCAGCTTCCCACCGCGCGTCGTCGAGTCCCGACAGTTCTCGCATCCGAGCTCGCACCTCACACAGCGCTGGGTAGTCTTGCCGGGCCATCAACCGCTTTCCGACAAGCATCAACACCGCGCCGTCCTCCGGCATGCCACGTTGCGACGAAACCACCAGTCCCGCAGCCAAAGCCATCGCACCGGCCTGGGGCATGTCATGCCACCCGGTTTGCGCGAACGTCGCCTCGACGCCCTCCGCGACGGTCGACAGAAACTCCCACGCACGCTGGCCGTCCCCACTAAGGACCAATCCGATCACAATGACACTGAGGACCATCACCGCCCCGGGATCGGATGCCACCAGCGGGTGTTCACGAACCAGCAAATCTCCTGCCCGCCAGTACAATTGCGCGGCCGACTCGCCACGTGTGCGTGCCAATTCCCCATGGCACACCATCATTCCCGCGATGACTTCGGGATTGCCCTGCGGGTCCGGGTCCTCGGGTCCCCAGCCGCGCGAGAGAACATCCAGTTCACGTTGTGCGCCAATGAGATCGCCCATCGCAATCAGGGTGACCACCACGTAACCGCGTGCCTGCATCTGGTCCTCTTCGGCCCCGATCTCCTCCAGCTGTGCGATACCTTTTCGGTAGAAGCCCAGCGCGGTCTGCCAATGTGCTTGCTGCCCATAGATACTCGCTGTAGACACATCGATCATCGCTTGCCACGGATCGCCCGGATTTGAGATCTCGCGCAACGTCGCGCCGTCGCGTAGCGCACCATCGAGGTTCCCCAGGTTCTCCCGGAGGTTCATCCGGAGAGCCAGGGCGCCGCGGCGCACCTCCGGGTTCGCTGATCTGGTCGCCAGTACGATCGCACGAAGGCCGGCATAGGTGCTGCGCGACAACAGGATCGATGACAAGAACTCCATCGGCTGGTCGAGCTGACGATCAGGACGATGCAGTCTACGCAGGTACCACCGTGCTTTGGCAAGTTGTCGCATGATCGGCTGCAACAGGAGGTGTACGCACGCCGCAGTCAAGGTGAGTTGCCAGAGTTCGCGCAGATCGTCGGGCAAGTCTCGTCGCGGCACGGGCAGCAGATCAGTCAGTCGCAGACCCCATGAACGAACTTCGGCATGTAGACCGCGCATTGCCCAAAACACCGCGACGGCCGGGAACACGGTAACAATGGTCACCTCGTCCGGCGCACCGCTTGGCTCGCACGCTCGGCGCAAGACCCAGACGAGGTTTTCGGCTTCCTCCTCCATCGAGGCGATGAGCGCCCGATCAGCCGACTCGTCGTAATGAGCTCGCGCAGAACGGGAATACGCCCTCGCCCACCGCGCCATCGCATCATCGACATTGCCACCTTCGCCGGTCTGCTGGAGCTTCTCCTCGCCGAACTCACGCACCATTTCCAGCATCCGATATCGCACGCGCCCACCGGATTCGGTCACTTCGAGCAATGATTGATTGACTAACGCGTCGAGCGTGTCGTCGAGCTCCGCTCCGTCACATCCAAGCACCGTCGCAGCGGCATCCACGCCAAAACCCGCTGGGAAGCGACACATTCGACGCAGGGCACCGCGCGCGGCATCGTCGAGAAGGTCCCAACTCCACTCGATGACCGCATGCAGCGTGCGATGCCGGTCCGGCGCCGTGCGGTCGCCCGACCGCAGCAGGTCGAAGCGCGCGACGAGTCGCTGGGTGATCTCATCGACGGTCATCGCGCGGATCCGTGCCGCGGCGAGTTCGATGGCCAGCGGCAGTCCGTCGAGATGAGTACACAATTCGGCGACTTTGTCGGTCGGCAGATCTGCTGTTGGTCGCACCGAACGTGCCCGCATCACAAACAATTCCACCGCGGACGAGTTGGCACCGTCGACGCGCAGCACCGGCAGGGGGTAGACCTGCTCGGCGGCGATCAGCAGCGGTGAGCGACTCGTTGCCACCACCGACAACTCAGGTTCGGTGGCGATGAGATCGGCGACAACCCGTGCGACACTGTCGATAACCTGCTCACAGTTGTCGAGGATCAACAGTGTCGGGCGACCGCGCACGGCGTCGGCCAGCCGGTCCGCGAGTTCGCCGACAGCCAGCCGTGGTCGACCGCTGGCACTCATGTCGGTTTCACCGACACCGAGGGCGGTAGCCAACGCGGCCACCACGTCGGCGTCGTCTCGCACGGAGGCAAGGGGAACGAAATGGACCGTTTTCCCTTGCGCCGCATACTCGTTGCCTACCGCGTTGGCAATACGAGTCTTGCCGACGCCACCCGGCCCGAGAACGGTGACCACACGATTGGCGTCAAGGAGGTCGATGATGGTGCGCAAATCGTCGTCACGTCCGACCAGCGGAGTCGACTCAGCACGGAGTCCGGAAGTCTTGCCACGGCGAGCGAGACCCATCGAACTCGGCGAATCAGCATCCGAAAGCAATTCAGCGTTGAGAGCCGTCGCCTCGCTTCCTGGATCAACACCGAGTTCTGTTGCGAGCGCGCGACGCAGTCGGGAAAATACCGCGAGAGCTTCGCCTCGCCGTCCTTCACCAGCGAGGGCTTTCATGAGCAAGATATGTGCGGATTCGTCGAGAGGATCTGCGGTGCAACGTTTTTCCGCGAGTTCTCGGGCCGTGACATAGTCGCGCTCACGGAGGGCACTCGCGCCGCGCACGTCGTCGAGCTTGCCCGCGAGATTGTGCGCGCGTCGTCGAAGCTCCTGTGCGAGTTCGTCATCGGCTCCCAGGTCGTCGCCCGGGGCGCCTCGCCACAGTGACGCGGCCTCGTCGACCGTGAGCGAATCTCCCTTTGCCAGGGCATTTTCCACGAGATCCAAATCGGTGGTGACACCGTCAAGCCGGTATCCGCTGCCCACCCCGGCGATGGACCCGTCGTCGAGCAGATGCCGCAGTCGCGAAATCTGAGTATGCAATGCCGACTGGGGCGACTTCGGAGGTAAATCTCCCCAAATGTCGTCGATGAGACGGTCCGCGGACCTGGCCCGGCCACCGGCCAGCGCCAACGACACGAGCAGGCGTTTCGCGCGGACTCCGGCGACCTCGACACCGGCGACCGTGACGGGCCCCAACAGACCGATGACGGTCTGCTGGGCGGTAATTGGGTCGTCGGGCACTCGACTAGCCTAATGCGGCATAGACTCGAGCGTCATGAGCAACCGCCACTCCCTCGAACCGATCGCTGACGAGACCTTTTTCGACACCGCTCCGATGCGCTACCGAATCGATGTGAACCTGCCGGTCAGTCCCGAATACGCCTGGTCGGAGTTCACCCGACAGAACACGCTCGACTGGTGCCGCGCACTGAAATCGGTGACCTACACCTCGGCGCGGCCGTACAGCGTCGGCACCACTCGCTCGATCTCCCTGGCACCCGGATTCGCGACTATGGAGGAGATCTTCTTCATCTGGGACGAGAATCCCGATGAGCACACCTACCGCCACGCATTTCACGGCGTGCGTGGTTCGATGCCCGGTTTGAAACGTTTCGGCGAGTTGACCGAAGTCTCACCGGCAGAACACGGTTGCCGCCTAGTGTGGCTGTTCGGCATCGAATTGGGCGGCACCTCGCTGCCGTCGTGGCTTTCGTCGCCCATATCGAGCGGGGCATTCGGCACGGTAGAGACGGATACGTTGCGGCACTTCGCCAAAAGATAGGCGGATAGGCGATCGGTGGTACGTCGGTCGTCGTCGCCACCCGAGGTCGTCTCACCGAGTCTCGATACACGCGCGTCTCGCTCCGCTCGGCGAGCGCACTCGACCATCGACGGTAACTGCTGGTCGAGTGCCCGGCGAGGCGCCAGCCGAGCCGGGTGTATCGAGACCACGCCCCGTTCGACCGAACGACTTATCCCAGTGCGTTTTCCAGATCGCCGAGGATGTCTGCGATGTCTTCGATGCCGACCGACAAACGCACCAGATCGTCGGGGACCTCCAGCAATGAGCCTGCCGTCGACGCGTGCGTCATCGCACCCGGATGCTCGATCAGCGATTCGATGCCACCCAACGACTCGGCAAGCGTGAAAACCTCTGTCCGCGAGCAGAATTCCTGCGCAGCCGCCAGACCACCGGCCACCCGCACCGACACCATGCCACCGAACCGCTTCATCTGCCGCGCGGCAACCTCGTGGCCGGGATGCGACTCGAGGCCCGGGTAGAGCACCGAATCGATCTTGGGATGACCGGTCAGGAACTCGACGACTTTCTCCGCGTTGTCGCAGTGCCGATCCATCCGTACCGCAAGAGTTTTGATGCCGCGCAGTGTCAGGTAGGAGTCGAACGGTCCGGGTACGCCGCCCGCGCCGTTCTGCAGGAAGGCGATGTCGGCGTCGAGTTGTTCATCATCGACGACCAGCATTCCGCCGACCACATCCGAGTGTCCGCCAAGGTATTTCGTCGTCGAATGCAGTACAACGTCGGCGCCAAGCGCCAGCGGCTGCTGCAGGTACGACGATGCAAAGGTGTTGTCCACCACCAGCTTCGCGCAAGCGCCATGCGCGACGCCCGCGATCGCTTCAATGTCGCCGACGTTGAGCAACGGATTGGTCGGCGTTTCGATCCAGACCAATTTGGTCGCCGGGGTGACGGCGGCACGCACTGCATCGACATCGCTGATCGGCGCCACGGAATACGTGATGCCCCATTGGCTAAAGACCTTGTCGATCAGCCGGAACGTGCCGCCGTAGGCGTCATTGGGGATGACCAGATGATCGCCCGGACGTAGACTCGCACGCAGCAGAGCATCCGTTGCCGCCATGCCGGAAGCGAAGCCACGACCATAGGTACCGCCTTCGAGCGCAGCCATATTGGCTTCGAGCGCCTGTCGAGTCGGATTGCCGGTGCGGGCGTATTCGAAACCGCCGCGCAGCCCGCCGACGCCGTCTTGCGCGAAGGTCGAGGACGCGTAGATCGGCACGTTGACCGCGCCGGTTGCCGGGTCCGGGTCGTAGCCCGCGTGGATCGCCTTGGTCGAAAAGCCTTGCCAGCGAGAAGAATCCGCTGCGCTGCGCTGCTCACTCATGGATATTCGATCCTTTCGGAGGTTGGTTGACGACGATGGTGTTCAACACGATGTCAGTAAAAGTTCGATTGCGTTCGTCCCACAGCGGCCAGAGATACCCGAGATAAAAGCCTGTTGCGTCGATGACATGCAACAGATCACGGCCGAAGGACTTTCCAATACCAAGCACCGCCCCTGTGGCCTCATCGACCACCATGATGCCCACGATCCGCTTTCCCCACGACGCACCGGTTCGTCCCTGCAGCTTGCCGAAGTTCCAATAGCTGACGGCCAGCTGGATAGGAAGCATGAGTAGCAGGATGGCGAGCCAACCCCAGAACATCGTCGGCGGCCATAGCGGAGTATTAGATGAATGCGACGGCTGATCGGCGAGGTCTGCGATCCACTCGATCGTGGTGATCACCCAGAGCACCGTCACAATCCAGCTGATCAGGATGAACACACCGTCGTCGATGAGCGCTGCGGCGGCTCTCCGCCCCCAGGACGCATATCCGGTATGCGGCACTGGGATACTGTTCGGCGCCGTGCGAGTCGCGATCAGTGTTGACTGACTCATCGACCTAATTCGCGCGGGGCGTCGGGTGACTGGTGACAAACGCAAGAAGGTCGTGCCGGGTGATCACACCGATGGGCTTGCCTTCTTCGACGACCATCAATGCATCGGATTCGCTCAGGGCCTTGGTCGCGACCGACACCGGCTCACCGGAACCGATCAGCGGGAACGGCTCGCCCATATGCGACGACACCGGATCAGCGAGGCTGGCACGTCCTTCGAACACCGCCGACAGAAGGTCGCGCTCGGTGACCGCACCGGCTACCTCGCCCGCCATAATCGGCGGCTCGGCGCCGACCACCGGCATCTGCGAAACGCCGTACTCACGCAGAATCTCGATGGCGTCACGCAGGGTCTCGGATGGATGGGTGTGCACCAAATCCGGTAGCGCGCCGGACTTTCCGCGCAACACGTCGCCGACCAGCGGTTCCCCCTTTTGCTTGCCGTCGAGGGTGCTGCGCAAGAAGCCGTAGCTGCTCATCCACTCGTCGTTGAAGATCTTGGCCATATAACCCCGGCCACCATCGGGCAGCAGGACGACCACCACGGCGTCGGGACCTTCACGTTTGGCGACTTGCAACGCGGCAACCACGGCCATGCCGCATGAACCACCGACGAGCAGCCCCTCTTCGCGCGCGAGGCGCCGCGTCATCTCGAACGAATCAGCGTCGGAAACCGCGATGATCTCGTCGGGAATCGACGGGTCGTACGCGTCCGGCCAGAAATCCTCACCAACACCTTCGACGAGGTACGGGCGGCCAGTGCCACCGGAATACACCGACCCTTCGGGGTCGGCGCCGATCACCTTGACGTTGCCGCCCGACACTTCTTTGAGATATCGACCGGTACCGGTGATGGTGCCGCCCGTGCCGACGCCAGCCACAAAATGCGTTATTTTGCCCTCGGTGTCGGCCCAAATCTCGGGTCCGGTTGTCTCGTAATGACTTTGCGGGCCAGCCGGGTTCGCGTACTGATTCGGCTTCCACGCGCCCTCGATCTCGCGCACCAGTCGATCGGACACGTTGTAATAACTGTCCGGGTGTTCCGGCGGTACCGCAGTCGGGCACACGACGACTTCTGCACCGTATGCGCGCAACACATTGCGCTTGTCCTCACCGACTTTGTCGGGACACACGAAGACGCATTTATAGCCGCGCTGTTGCGCAACGAGCGCCAATCCGATGCCGGTATTACCCGACGTCGGCTCCACGATGGTGCCACCCGGCTTAAGTTCACCCGACGCCTCAGCGGCGTCGATCATCCGCACGGCGATGCGATCCTTTGAGCTGCCGCCGGGGTTGAGGTATTCGACTTTGGCTGCCACGAGACCGGATCCGGGCTCGGTCACCGAGTTGAGTTTGACCAGGGGGGTGTTGCCGACCAAATCGATCACGTGATTGGCGATGCGCATGCCTCTATCGTCCCATCAACGTCGAGGCGCTGAAAATCGGGGACCGGTACGCGCTGACGTCGAGCAATCGCGGCCGCATATCGCGTCCACAGCCTTCGCCACTGTTCTTGTGACTCCTCGTCCCCGCCTCCGCCGAATAGTGCACCTGGATTCGACAATATCGAACATCACCCACCGCAACACGGTTTCATTGACCGGCCACCGCCCAAGCATCGGCGCCCACACCTACTACTCTGAACCTCGTGTCGCATTCAGACGGGCATGAGCAGAGCCGGGTACAGACGCGGGTCCTACGCGACGTAGGCGCAACCGCCGTAGCTGCGGCAGCCAGCGCCGGGGCGTGGTGGGCAGCGTGGAACTACCTCAACAGTCAGGCCGCCGCGGCACGTCGGGTGATCCCGCATCGCACCGACAACGCCCCGGACGGCGACGGTGTCTACCTCCCGCATGACGATCCGCGCGGACCAGGACCGATCCGCTACACGCGAGGGATGGATATCGATCTGCGTCTGATGGTCTTCGGCGACTCAACTGCCGCGGGACTCGGCGTCGAGACCGCATCAGAAACACCCGGGGCGCAATTGGCCCGACGGATCGTCGACGAAACCGGAAAGACGGTGCGCTACAGCAACAAAGCCATCGTCGGCGCGACGTCGAAAGGTCTCGCCGCCCAGATCGACGCCACCATCATCGCCCGCGAACGCCCCGACGTCGCCGTTATCCTTATCGGCGCCAATGACGTCACCGCGAAGAATTTCCCGGGAGCATCCGCGAAAAGACTTGGCGATGCGGTAGCGCAACTCGTCGAGGTCGGCGCCAAGGTGATCGTCGGGACCTGTCCCGATTTCGGCGTCATCACCGCGATTCCTCAGCCACTGCGCAGCGTGCTGCGTAGGTTGGGCATCCGCCTTGCCGCGGCACAGCGCAGCGAAGTCCGCAGCAACGGCGGCCGTCCGGTTCCGATGGCCGATCTTCTCGCCAAAGAATTCCTTTCCCGCCCCGATTCGATGTTTTCGCCCGACCGTTACCACCCGTCCGCCGCTGGGTACGCGCTCGCCGCCGACAACCTATTACCCGAAGTCCTGGCGGCGATAGGTGAATGGGGGCCCGGCCCGCTGCCACAGCCACCGGTCGTGTCCGAAGCCGTCGAGGAGAACAAGATCGTCAATCGGTTGGCTCGCCGGGTTCTCCGGTAAATCCCAACCCACGGACAGACGCTCACCAGTCGCGAGTAACGTTGCCGCTATGCCAGAAGCAGTGATTGTCGCCCATGCCCGTTCGCCTATTGGTCGCGCCGGAAAGGGGTCCCTCAAGGACGTCCGGCCCGACGAGTTGTCGCGCCAGATGGTCGCGGCGGCCCTTGCCAAAGTTCCCGAACTCGACCCCAAAGATATCGAGGATATCCACTGGGGCATCGGACAGCCGGGCGGCCAGGGTGGCTACAACATCGGACGCGTCATCGCCGTCGAACTCGGTTACGACCACATCCCCGGTGTGACCGTCAACCGCTATTGCTCGTCGTCGCTGCAGACCACTCGAATGGCACTGCACGCGATCAAAGCCGGTGAAGCGGACGTCATCATCTCCGGCGGCGTCGAGAGTGTGTCGAGTTTCGGCATATCCGGCGCAGCCGACGGCCAGCCCAATTCGAAGAATCCGGTATTCGCCGACGCCGAGGCACGCACCGCCAAGGCCACCGAGGGTGGCGCGGGAACGTGGCACGATCCTCGCCAAGACGGCCTGATTCCCGACGTCTACATCGCGATGGGCCAAACCGCCGAGAACGTCGCGAGCTTCACCGGGATCTCGCGCGAAGACCAGGACCGCTGGGGCGTACTGAGCCAGAATCGCGCCGAGAAGGCGATCGCCGACGGTTTCTTTGCCCGCGAGATCGAGCCGGTCACCCTTGCCGATGGCACCCAGATCAGCACCGACGACGGCCCGCGCGCCGGCACCACCTACGAGAAGATCAGCCAACTCAAGCCGGTTTTCCGACCCGACGGAACCATCACCGCCGGCAACGCCTGCCCCCTCAACGACGGTGCGGCGGCACTGGTCATCATGAGCGACACCAAGGCAAAGCAGTTGGGTCTCACACCGCTGGCCCGAGTCGTCGCGACCGCGGCCACCGGCCTGTCACCGGAGATCATGGGTCTCGGCCCGATCGAGGCCATTCGCAAGGTGCTACGAATCGCCGGCCTGTCGATCAACGACATCGATCTCACCGAGATCAACGAAGCATTCGCAGTGCAGGTTCTGGGCTCGGCCGCCGAACTCGGCATCGACCACGACAAGTTGAATGTCTCCGGCGGCGCGATCGCCCTGGGTCACCCGTTCGGTATGACCGGCGCCCGCATCACCACCACCCTGCTGAACAACCTGCAGACCCACGACAAGACACTCGGCATCGAGTCGATGTGTGTCGGCGGTGGCCAGGGTATGGCGATGGTGCTCGAACGCTTGAGCTGACCTCTTTACCGCTGAAAACCGCACCTGTCGGGCCAGCGGAGGGCAGCCCGCCCCCGCCAGCCCGATTGCGTGCGGTTTTCTGCTGATACGACAATGCCCCCACTCGCCGGGGGCGAGTGGGGGCATTGAAGTAGTAACCGACTAGTCGGAGTTGAAGTAACTGAGCAGTCGCAGGATCTCGACGTACAGCCAGACCAGGGTGACGGTCAAACCAAGTGCGACGCCCCAGGCCGCCTTCGACGGTGCGCCCGCACGGATGAGGCGGTCGGCCGAGTCGAAGTCGAGCAGGAAGCTAAACGCTGCCAGTCCGATGCAGACGAGAGAGAAGATGATCGCGAGCGGGCCACCGCTGCGGAGGCCGAAGCCTTCGCCACCGTTGAACAGCCCGATAACCAAGTTGCCGACCATCAGCACCAACACACCGACCAACCCGGCAAGCAGCATGCGGGTGAACCGTGGCGTGACGCGGATCGCGCCGACCTTGTAGACGATCAGCATGCCGAAGAACACTCCGAAGGTGCCCAAGATGGCCTGACCGATCATCGCTCCGGCCGAGGTATCGCCGGACACCGCCCAGTTGGCGAAGACGAACGAGATCGCACCGACGAACAGTCCCTCGAACGCCGCGTAAGCGAGCACGATCGCGGGGTTGTCCTGCTTGCGGCCGAACGACGCGACCATCACCAGCACGAAGCCGACCAGACCGCCAACCAAGGTCAACGGCATCGCCAGCGCATTGTTCGAGTCAACGACGAAATACGAGGCAATCGCGGACAGCGTGAGCACCACCAGGGTGATCGCGGTCTTGGTCACGACGTCATCAATGGTCAGCTGACGACCGACGGCAGGCGCCTGCTGTTGAGGATATGGCTGCTGCATCTGGCCGTACTGATTGGCCATCGCACCGGCACCTGCCATGCCAGCGCCGAATCCGGCGTAACCACCCTGGTTCATTCCAGGCTGCTGGTAGCCGGTCTGGTTATCGCGGACGACGCCGCGCATAACCGGGTTGCTACTTTCTCGCACCTTGACTCCTTAGGTGTAGATGCTCAGGTTCAATTTGAGGGCGAACACTTACTCAGACAACGGTGTCTTACGCTGTTGAGTTCCGACTTTACCTTCTCTTGACTATTTGGGCTCGTCCAGTGTCATTCGAGCGACGTCACGTAGCGCGTCGAGCGCGGCCCGCGCGTCGTCGTGGCCGGGCCGATCTCCCAAGATCGCGATCGATGCACGACCGAAACACACTGCCCGCAACACATTCTCCGCGAGTGTCAGATCATCACCCCAGGGCAGATGCGGCTTGCTAATCATCAACGACGCAACGCCGTGCGACGCCGACCAGAGTTCTAACGCGCTTGCCACCACGTCGCCGGGCGGGTAGAAGCCTTCGTCGATCAACGCCTGAACCGTGCGGGACAGACGCAGAAATGCCGCTGTCGCCAGAACCTCGTCCACCATCGAGCCGTTATCGAATGTCGCGGGTTGCGCGAATGCCAACTCGTAGAGCACCGGATTAGCGACCGCGAATCGGACGTAGGCCATGCCTTCAGCGAGCGCCCGCTCGAGCGGATCATCGATCCCCTCGCCCGCAGTCGCAAGGACGTCATCGAGTTGCTGAAAAGACGCTGCCGTGACGGCGTCGAGCAATTGGTCCTTGTCGGCGAAATGCAGATAGATCGACGGCGGAGTTACCCCGACCCGCGCGGCCACCGCACGCACCGACACCGCTTCGGGTGACCCGTGCTCTGTGAGCAATTCCATTGCGGCAGTGATGATTTCACCACGTAGCTGCTCTCCCGAACCGCGTGGTGAGCGCGCGCGGCGACCTACCGTCACTGTTTCGCCCCCTCCTCGGACAACCCAATCCGGTTGTGTAGTCGGCGAAGTGGGCCCGGTGCCCACCAGTTGGCGCGGCCCGCGAGTTTCATAAATGACGGTACGAGCAGCATTCGGATCAACGTCGCGTCCATCAGTACCGCGAGAGTCAACCCCACTCCGAACATACGCATGAACGACACCTGCGACGCGATCATCCCGGCGAACACAATGCTCATCAGTAGCGCGGCGGCGGTGATGACGCGGCCGGTGCTCGCCAAGCCGAACGCGACGGCATGATCGCTGTCATCGCGGGTGCGATCTGACGCCAGCCATTTTTCCCGAATCCGACCAAGCAAGAAGACCTCGTAATCCATCGACAGGCCGAACGCGACACAGAACATCAGCACCGGCATGGTCGAGACGAGGTAGCCGGTCGACGTGGTTCCCAACCCGCCCAGATGTCCCTCTTGGAAGAAGAACACCATCGCGCCAAAGGTGGCGGTCAGCGAAAGTACGTTGAGTACCAACGCTTTCAGCGGTAGCACCACGCTGCCGGTGAAGAGGAACAACAGGATGAACGTCGCGATGCCGATCCACGCGAGCACCCACGGCAAGGCTCCGTAAATCGAGTCGACCGTGTCGATATTCCGCTGCCCTAGACCGGTGAACAACACCTCGGTACCCGGCCGCGCGACGTCGCGAAGCGCGGTCAACTGCTTCTCGCCTGCCTCGCTCGTCGGAATCGCCTTGGTGGACAACGTGATAATGCTCAGTGCATCCCTCGTGTCGCCCGGAGCCCCCGGCGCCTTCGGCTCACCTCGGACGAAACTTCCACTCGACGACGACGCCGAGTTGATACCGCTCACCTTTGACAGATCCGCCGTGTAGCGCGAAAGTTCTTGCGGCGCAGCACCTCGCACCACGACAGTCACCGTCGACGACAGATCTTCGGCGTAGTCGCGACGAATCTCGTCCTGTATCGACCGAGCCGATGCTGACGTCGGCAACACACGATCGTCGGGGAAGCCGAATTTCATCGACAGGAACGGTGCGCCGAGAACCAGCAAGAAGATCACCACGACGATGGCAATGGGCGCCGCGTGTCGCAGCACGAATTGCACGGCGCGATACCACCACGTCTCCTCCGCGTTGCGGATTGTCGGCGCCGTGAGGCCGAGTCGTCGTCGGATCGGACGGCGCAAATCGAGGGAATCGACGCGATCACCGAGGAGCATCAGCAATGCGGGTGTCAGGATCAGCGCGGCCACCAGCGCTACCACGACGACGCCGATGCCGGCATACGCGAATGACTTGAGGAAGTACATCGGGAAGAGCACCAAGGCGGACAACGATAGACCGACCGTCACCGCGGAGAACATGACCGTTCGACCGGCGGTCGCCATCGAGGCGACGATGGCGTCCGGCCGTTCTCGCCCGGCGGCCACTTCCTCGCGGTAGCGAGAGATGATGAGCAGCGTGTAGTCGATCGCCAGCGCGAGGCCCATCGCCGTCGTCAGATTGAGTGCGAATACCGAAACGTCGGTGAACAGCGAGATGGTCCGCAGCAATGCGAACGTGCCGATAATCGACGCGATACCAACGAGAATGGGCAAACCGGCGGCCACGAGGCCCCCGAACACGACGATCAGCACGATGAAGCTGATTGGGATGGCGATGGCCTCGGCGATGAGGAGATCGCGGGACGTCTGCGAATTGACCTGACCGAAAACCAGGCCCTGACCGCCGACCGTAAGTTTGATCCCCTCTCGTTCACCAGTCAGTCGATCGGCGATCTCCTCCGCATGCGCCGGAGCCTCCCCTTCACCACCGGCGAGGGTTGCGATGACGAGTGCCGAGTTTCCCTCGCGGCTCTTCAGCGCGCCGGCGGCAGCGGGGTTGTGCCACACCGACAGGATTGGTTGTTGCACATACGGAAGCTTCTTCAATTCGCCGATCACTTGCTCGCCGACGCGACGCGCGGTCGGGTCCGTAGCCATATCGACGTTGGGCGCGGCGTCGAGTTTGACCACCACCTGCAGGCCGCCGCGAGCGAATTCCTCGTCGAGGATCGTGTTGGCGCGCTCGGATTCCGAATGCGGGTCGCTATACCCACCGGCGAGAAGCCCTTTCGCGGCACCAGCCCCGAAAACGCCGGCGAGGACCAGCACGATCAGAGCGCCGATGAGCACGATCTTGGGTGCGCCGATAACTACGCGCGTAAGGCGGACAAGCATGAAACTCCCCCAGTCGACTGACTGCAACTTATATTATCAGCGTTAAGTTAACACCCGTAAGTTCCCTGGTCAATGATCATTAGCATCGCTTTCGGTCAATCGACTTGGACGAATGTCCGCAGGTAGATCGGCTATTTCGGCCCAAATCCCAGATGGAACGTGTTCTACTTTTGGGCACGAAGTCCGATCTGAGAGTGAACCCGCATGCCCGAAAATGCTGAAAATCCCGGTGTAGCCAATGCCGACGAACTCGCGCGACCGACGTCGTCGCGACGCGATCCCGAACTCCTCCGAGAGGCGATCACCGCCTGGCTCGCGACCAAGGTCGGAGAAGAACCGCGCATCACGCGCGTCGAGTTGCCTTCGGCGAACGGGATGTCGAGTGAGACGATCCTCATCGACGCCGACTGGGCCGGAGGTTCGCATCAGCTCGTCGCGCGCGTCGCGCCGCAACCTGACAGCGATCCGGTATTTCCCTATTACGACCTCGATCGGCAGTATCGCGTCATTGCGCATGTCGCCGCGTCCACCGAGGTTCCGCTCCCCCCGCTGTACTGGTCCGAACCCGATCCCGCCGTTCTCGGCGCACCCTTCTTCGTGATGGGCCGCGTTGACGGTGAGATACCACCCGACGTTATGCCGTACACCTTCGGATCGTGGTTGTCCGATGCATCCGATGACCAGCGCGCCCGGCTGCAGACCGAGACAATCGGTGTGCTCGCACGGATCCACGAGTGCCCGGTTCCCGCTCGACTGGATATGCCACATGGTGACGAGACACCGCTACAGGCACATATTCGACGGCTGCGTGAGTTCTACGAGTGGACGATCAAGGGCCGCAACAGTTCCCCACTGATCGACCGCGGATTGTCTTGGGTCACCGAGAATCTGCCGACCGAGTCCGATGCCGTACTCACCTGGGGCGACGCCCGGGTCGGCAATGTCATCTACGCCGACTTCCGCCCACGAGCCGTCCTTGATTGGGAGATGGCCGCATACGGCCCGCGCGAACTCGATGTCGCATGGCTCGTCTTCTTGCACAGGTTCTTTCAGGATCTCTCCGAGCTGGCAGGTATCCGCGGACTACCTGAATTCCTGCGCCGAGACGACGTCGCAAACGAATACGCGACGATCAGTGGACACCAGCCGCGCGACCTCGATTTCTACATCACCTATTCCGCACTCATTCACGCGGTCGTCATGTTCCGAATCCAATGTCGTGCAATAGATTTCGGCCAGGCCGAGCCGCCATCGGATCCCGACGACATGATCTTGCACCGCACCACTCTCGAAGCAATGCTAGCGGGAACCTACTGGGAGAACATCAAATGATCACCGCAATGGATGAGTTCCCGATTCATCAAGTGCCGCAACCGATTGCCTGGCCCGGATCGTCGGACCGAAACTTCTACGACCGGTCCTACCTGAACGCACACGACCGCAGCGGCGAGCTGTTTGTGATCGCCGGACTTGGGTACTACCCCAATCTCGGAGTGAAGGATGCCTTCTTCGCATTACGTCGCGGGAACACGCAGACCGCGGTGCACCTCTCCGACGGCATAGACGGCGATCGAGTGAACCAGCGAGTCGGCGGGTTTCGTATTGAGGTGTCCGAGCCGCTGCGGTCACTTCGTCTGATCCTTGATGAAACCGAAGGTATCGCAGCGGATTTGACGTGGGCTGGACTCTTCGATGTGGTCCAGGAGCAGCGCCATCTGATGCGCCAAGGCGCGAAAGTGACCCTCGACGCACAGCGGTTCGCACAACTCGGGTCGTGGACGGGGAACATCGTCATCGACGGCCAAGAGATCACCGTCGAGCCGTCGGTGTGGATCGGATCCCGCGATCGGTCGTGGGGTATCCGGCCGGTCGGCGAGCCGGAACCTGCTGGGCGACCGGCGGACCCGCCGTTCGAGGGGATGTGGTGGCTCTATCTCCCAATAGCTTTCGACGATTTCGCGCTGGTCATGATCATTCAAGAGTCACCGGACGGATTCCGCACGCTCAACGATTGCACGAGAGTGTGGGCCGACGGCCGGGTGGAACAACTCGGCTGGCCGCGAGTGAAGATCCACTATCTTTCCGGTACGCGGATGCCAACCGGCGCCACGATCGATGCCACCGCCGCCGACGGCAGCTCGATTCGATTCGAGGTGGAATCCAAGCTGGCCATGCCATTACACGTTGGCTGCGGCTACGGCGGCGACCCGGACTGGACGCACGGATTGTGGAAGGGCGACAAGTTCGTCGAGCGGGTCACCTATGACATGACCGATCCTGGTGTCGTTGGCCGATCGACTTTTGGAGTGGTCGACCACGTTGGCCACGTCATCTGCCACACCAATGACGGTGCGACGCACGAGGGTTGGGGCATGTTTGAACACGGAGCACTGGGGAGACACGATCCGTCGGGCTTCGCCGACTGGCTCTCGGTGGCGCCTAATTAGGCCACACCGTCAGTATCGCGATGAGTCGTGTTGTGGGACACTTCCCTATACCGGGTAGTCCCCCTGCCAACCCCGCTCTCGATTCCAAAGATTCGCCAGTGCCACAACTTTGGGCATAATCGATTGGGTGTGCGCCGCTTCGGAACCCAAGGTACTCGTTGTCGATGACGACCCCACGATCCTGGTGGCGCTTATGCGCGGTTTGTCGATTTCCGGTTTCCGGGTCGACACCGCAAAATCAGGCACCGCCGCGCTGGATCTCGCCCGATCCATCGAGTTCGATGGTGTGGTCCTCGACTTGAATATGCCAGGTACTGGCGGTATTTCAGTAATCTCCTCGCTTCGCGCAAGCGGATCGACAGTGCCTATTTGCGTGCTCAGTGCGCGGATGGCGGTCGATGATCGTATCCAATGCCTGGAGAAGGGCGCCGACGACTACCTGGTGAAGCCCTTCGATCTTGGCGAATTGGTTGCCCGGCTCCATGCTCTGATACGCCGTTCACAGCAAACTAATCGGACGGTGCGGAGCAGATTGGAGTGCGGCCCGCTCGTTGTTGATGTTGCGGGGAGGCAAGTACATGTGTCAGATCGACTCGTCGAACTCACTCGGCGCGAATACGAATTGCTTCAGACCTTGGTTGAGCGTCAGGGAGAGGTAGTGAGTCGAGCCGATCTGCTGAGATTCGTTTGGGGCTACGACTTCCCCACAGACACCAACGTAGTCGACGTTTTCGTGGGGTATTTACGGCGAAAGCTAGCTCAGTCCGGTGCGAAACCACCGATTATTCACACGGTGAGAGGGGTAGGTTTCGTGATACGGCCGCAATGACGCTCCGTGTACGGGTAATGCTCGCTGCAGTCGCCGGAATGTCGCTACTCGCGGTCCTGGTTGCGGGCAGTTTGATCGCCAATGTACGCACAAACAGCTATCGAAATCTCGATGACCGGCTCGATGCGGCATCGGCTACTATCGCGGCGCTCACCACCGCTATCTCTGCCGAGCCAAAAGACGGTCTACTCATCACGGTTCGGATCGGACCCGATGACGTCCGAAGCGTGGGGCCGACCATCCCTCATATCGCTGGGCCGCGTGGATTCGTCACCATCAACGGGGCGGAATACCGCGTGCGCCAACGATCCTTAAAGCGCAATGGCAAAACTATCGTCGAGATGTCGGCTGCTTTCGCAACCGACCCAGTGGAGAAACAGATTGAGCGAACGAAGATCCGGATCGTCGGCGCTACCGGTAGCGCCATCCTGCTCTCGGTTATTTTGTCCTGGCTGTTGGGCACTTACGCGGCGGTACCTATTCGTCGGCTTGTTGCTACAGTACGACGCTATACGCCCGAAAATCCGCCGGTGTTCTCCAACACCGGAACGGGCGAGGTTGCTGAACTAGCGCAAGCTCTCAACACCATGCTGGGCCGTATCGACTCCGCACAGGCCGCCCGAGCACGAGCACTGGAGGCATCCAGAGATTTCGCGGCTTCCGCTGCGCATGAGCTTCGAAGCCCTCTAACGGCCATGCGTACAAATCTTGATGTGCTCACCAGCGCTCCAAACGATGAGGTAACGCGCTCAGTGTTGCACGGGGAGATACGCGGCGGTCTGGACAGAATTGCGGACACTCTCGCCGCTCTTGAGGCACTGGCAGTCGGACAGTCAGTTACGGGACAGGACTTCGATCAAGTCGACCTAACTGAATTGCTCGACCGCCTCGTCTCCGATATGCGCGGACAGTACCCCAAAGTTCAAATTGTTTTGTCTGTGCCCGATGAGGTACTGATCCGTGCGTTCGCTCCCGGTTTGCGGACCGCCGTGCGGAATGCGGTCACGAATGCCGTCGTTCACGGCAATTCTGAGCTGGTGAACATCACAACCGAAGCAACGCTAAACGGCGTGATGATTGTGGTTGAGGACTCCGGCAGAGGAATCCCAGCCGCGGAGCAGCAGAGCGTATTCGGCAGATTTTCACGAGGAAGCAACGCCATCCACCCCGGGGCGGGACTCGGGCTCGCACTGGTGGAGCAGGTTGCGGAGACCCACGGCGGATCTGCACGGATTCTGAACTCAGAACACGGCGGGGTGCGCCTGGAGATCCGCCTTGGGTCCGGCAAGTAGGGACCTGACTCCGACTCCCAGTGCCGGATATGCGGAGCATCTATTGAAATGATTCGCAAATCGACCGCGCGATCGGCGAGGCCATAGCCAGGGCGGCAGGCCCCGCCGATCGAGGGTGCGACTTATATTAGATATGTGGGCTGCGAGTAACTGTTGGAGATCAGCTGTCTTGCAACACTTTGTCACTTCCGCGAATATGAGCGTCCGCAGCGACCTCTGACTGAGTTTCCGAAAACCCGGGAGGGCCGAGAATATAAGCCACACGACCCCGCCACGAACGAGCTTTCCGCACATCACGAACCATAGCCACAAATTCATGATAGTTTGCTTTTATCGGGTTATGGGTATCTATATTGCGTGTCAGCCCATATCGAACAGGTTCGATTTCGTGAGCATAGGTACCGAATAGACGGTCCCAGACAATCAAGATACCGGCGTAGTTTTTGTCCAGATACGGGTTATTCACGCCGTGATGCACCCGATGATGCGAAGGGGTGTTAAATATAAACTCGATGAAATCGGGTAGTTTACCGATCTTTTCCGTGTGAATGGGAAATTGAAACAACAGGACGATCGTGTGACTAAGAAAGATCATCCACGCCGGTATGCCAATTAAGGCCAATGGGATATCAACAACCGCTACCAAGAACGATCCCGGAATCAGCCAGGACAGTCGAATCGCGGTAGTCATATTAAAGTGTTGACTGGAATGATGAACACTATGAGCGGCCCAAAGAAATCGCACCCGATGCTGTAAGCGATGCTGCCAGTAATACGACAAATCGACACCGACAATAGCTAGGACCCACACCCAGGGCGATGAAGGCGAAAGGTGCATCGGTGTCAGCATTGAGAAAATGAGAACAATGGGCAGGGCAATGAATCTACCACCGAGCGGGTTGACGACACGTCCGATGCCATAGATTGACACGCTGGTGGCAGAGTCTCGCCAAGAATATCCCTTATGCTTCATTTTCTCTTCGTTACGCTCACGGCTGAGCGCAAATATTTCGATTGCGATCAGCAGAATGAAGACAGGTACGGTATAAAACGCTATATCAACAATCTCATTCATTGTTCCTGAGGGTTCCTTTACCATTGCTAATTCGGAATGTGATCACGCTTCCGACTGTAGGACCGAAGTCGGTTCTCATGTCTAAGAGAACCGATAGAGTTTCTTCGACCGGAGATGCGAGACAGTAAGCGCCACCTCCCCGACTCCCCCTGTTCCCACCAGTCCTCGTCAGCGCCGTAGCCGGCGAGCCGGTACTTTCACTTCCGCGGACCCATCGTTCTCCGACGCCAGATGTTGACGACCTCGAGGTGATGCTAACCGCCACCTACTGGGAGAACGTCAAATGATCACCGCACTGGATTAGGTCTCCATTCATCAAGTGGCCCAACCAATTACGCCACCGGGGTCGTCCGAAACTTATACGGCCCAACGCACACAACAACGTTGGCGATCTGCTAATTATCGCTAGCCTCAACTACCCGAGCCTCGGCGTGAGGGACGCCCTCTTCGCCGTGCGCTGCGGCGAGACTCAGACGGTTGTCCATCTGTCTGACAGCTTCGATGATGATCGAGCGAATCAGCAGATGCCCCTACACGTTGGCCGCGATTGCGGTCGCACCATCCACACACCAATGATGGTGCGAAACCAAACGGTTGGGGCATGTTCGAGCACGACACACTGGCCGACACGATCCGCCGGCTTCGTCGACGGGCTATGGGTGGCATCGTAGAGCCCGCAGTACTCCCATAGCCCGCTCTCACATCATCCCTTCGGAGGAGAAAATGGGGCCCTTACGGAGGACCCTGCGGCTTCATCCGCGCCCAACACTGGAGGCATGCTCTCCCGACGTACGATGCTCAAGACCCTCGCAGCGGCCCCGATCCTGGGCGCGGCAGCATGCTCCACTCAGTCCGCCCCGCGCACCGTCAGAGCCAACACACCGCGACCTCTGCCGATCCCCCCGCTCGCGCCGTCGACAGTCGGAAGCGATGGGATACGAAGGTTCTCGTTGCGTGCGGCTGCCGGAGACTCCGAGATGATCGCCGGAAAGCGCACTGCCACCTGGGGTTACAACGGCGCGATCCTCGGGCCGACATTGCGCGCACGTCTGGGCAAGCGCGTCGCTGTCGCCATCACCAACGACCTGCCTGAGCCGACCACGGTGCATTGGCACGGAATGTCGATCCCAGCCGAATTCGACGGCGGGCCCCACCAGATGATCGCGTCCGGCGTGTCCATCGCGCCGCGCTGGACGATCGAGCAGCAAGCTGCCACCCTCTGGTATCACCCCCACCCACACGGGACCACACAACGGCATGTCATGCGCGGCCTCGCGGGCCTATTCCTGATCGACGATGAGGACTCCGACTCCCTCAAACTCCCCAAAAACTATGGGGTGGATGACATCCCTCTGATTATTCAAGACCGCAGATTCACTACCGACGACGCGATCGACGAAGCCGACAACTCCGATGTCGGCAGCCTCCGCAACACCATCATTACCAACGGAATCGCCAATGCCTACCTGTCGGTGGGCACCAAAGCCATTCGCATACGAATCCTCAACGGATCTTCCGGACGCATCTACAACCTCGGAATGTCGGATAATCGCACCTTCGATGTCGTCAGCACCGACGGCGGACTACTGCCCGCGCCGGTAGCAATGCGACGAATCCAGCTGAGCCCCGCCGAGCGCGCCGAGATTGTTGTGCGCGTATCATCGGGTGAAAACGTCACTCTCACTTCAGATCCGATCGACGACCACGGTGGGGTGAAGAAGTCTGACGCTGGAGAATTTGGGATGTTGGACAGGTTCGACATCCTGCACTTGCGGGCACGCCCCACGTTGACGCGGGATGTCCCGACACCAGCCGTGCTTGTTCCCGCCGCACTCCTCGACACGGCTGGTGCCGTGCGCCGGTCCTTTGATTTGCAGTGGTTCATGATCAATCGAAAACGAATGGATATGAGCCGCATAGACTTTGAGGCGCGCGTTGGCACGACTGAACTGTGGACTGTGCGAAACAGGGACAACTGGCCACACAATTTCCACGTCCACGACGCGCAATTTCGGATTGTCGAGATAGACGGCAGCCCTCCCCCAGCACACCTCGCCGGCCGCAAAGACACCGTCTATATACCGCCCGGCAGCCGCGTCCAGCTAGCGCTGCGCTGGTCAGACCATGCAGATCCGGTGTATCCCTACATGTTTCACTGCCACCTGCTGATGCATGAGGACCAGGGCATGATGGGCCAATTCCTCATCTTGCGGCCCGGTCAAAAGGCCGAGCCGATGGACGCGATGCCGGGGATGGGCGCGAAGCACTCGCACTAAGTCGCTCGCCGACTCCGCAGATAATAGATCGCCAGCCGTACCCGATTGTCGCAATCAGTCTTCGACATCAGATTCGCGACGTGGGTCTTCACCGTCGTGACTGATATGTGGAGATGTTCGGCGACCTCGCCATTGCTCATTCCCTCTGCGACGAGGCCGAGTACCTCAGCTTCGCGGTCGGTGAGCGAAACCTGCTGCGCGGCAACTGTTTCCGCGCTGCCAGTGCTTATCGCCCGGTCTACTACCCGTTGCAATAGCGTCGGCGAGAAGACCATTTCGCCGTCCGCGACTCGACGGATGGCGGCCAACAGATCGGCTGGTTCGCTGTCTTTGACGACGAATCCTGATGCGCCAGCCGCCAACGCGGGGTAGAGGTGATCGTCATCGTCGAACGTCGTCAGGACCAGGATTCGACCGTGACGCCCAGCCCGAGCGATCTGCTCCGTGGCCCCGATGCCGTCTAGCCCAGGCATGCGCAGGTCCATCAGGATGACATCTGGATCTAGTTCGGCCGATCGTGCGACCGCCTCAACTCCATTGGCCGCTTCGCCGAGGATGTTGATATCTGGCGCGGAGTCACAGAGCATCCGCAGCCCAGCCCGCACCAGTTTCTGGTCGTCGGCGATCAGAAGACCAATCATCGGCGAATCTCCTTGTCAGTCAACGGAATATTGGCCTGAACCTGCCAGCGTCCTGGGCCACTCGCACCCGCTGTCAGGGTGCCACCGACCAACTGGACGCGTTCACGCATGCCCACTATCCCGTGTCCGACACCGCCACCGCTGGATTTGCTGTGATTCCTGATCTCCATGCGAAGCCCACCGGCGCCACCGTCGACGGCAACGTGCACTGGTTGACCCGGGTCTGCGTACTTGACGACGTTCGTCAGGGACTCCTGCACTACACGAAGAGCCGCGAGTCGCCCCAGCGCGTCGACTCCTACGAATTCGGTCGCGTCTGCGGGCAGGTTCGCCGTAACTGTGAAACCCGCTACGCGTACTCGGTCGATCGCGGTGATGATCTCGGGAAGAATCTGGTCGGCTTCAACAAACGCGACGTCGGCCAGATCGGGGTCCCGCAAAGCGTCAAGCAGGGTGCGAATATCAGCCAACGCGTCTGATGCCGTTTCGTGGACGTCGTCGAGAACTGTTCGGACAGCCTGGTCCTGAGGTTTCAGAACATGCTGGGCCACACTGCTTCTCAGAATGATGGACGCGAGTTGGTGGGCCACGAGATCGTGCAATTCTCGTGCAAGCGCGATCCGCTCATCGGTGCGAGCCTGTTGCTGTACCAGTTCTCGTCTCGTTTCGGCGTCGATGGCACGTTCGCGGTAGGAAGCAGCCAAATCCCGTTGGCCGCGCAGGTAGAGGCCGAGGAGTACCGGAAGTCCAACATAGGCAAGTATTTTCACCCCGGTCGCCACCGAAAACAGCTCCGAATACTCGTCGATCACCACATCAACCACCACTGCTGCCGCCCACAGCAGCACAGCCAACACTGCTCGCGCCCAGACTCGAACACGCATGATGACATCGACCACGGCGATCGCACCGAGATACGGCACCAGATGAGAGAGCCCCCACGCCTCGGTGGCAAACATCGGAACCGCCAGGACCGCCAGCAGCGCGCAAGCCGTAGTCGGCCACCACTTTCCGACGATGAACGCTGCGACGGCTCCCGCCGAAAGTAGCCAGTAGTGGACGGGCACGCTGTAGCGGCCAGGGAAGGTACTTGCGAGCAGCAAGCAGGGCACCAGCACAACCGGCGCATACCGCAGCGATGCCAGCAGACGCTCGGTCATCGGTTCTCGGGCCACCTGCCGAGCCTATCGGTCGAAGCGGGGCGCTATCGTTACCCGCAAGCCCCTATAGCCCAATTGGCAGAGGCAGCGGACTTAAAATCCGCCCAGTGTCGGTTCGAGTCCGACTGGGGGCACAGAGAAGTCGCAGTACAGGAGCATCTTGGCATAGCGCCGATGTAGCAGTATCCGGGTATCCGCCACTGCGATCCGCGGGGCTATCGCCAGCGAATCCACCATGAAGCCCCTGATTGCGCTCGTCGCAGTGGCCTCGCCTCTTCCCTACACCTCCCCCAATGAGTGGACTCGTCGATACCCGGAGCCGTCTTTACCACCGCCCACCGGTCGTTCTAAGGAAATCCCCCTAACGTACGAAATCTCATCGCTACCCTCGTACCCTGAACACATGCGCAAGCGACGATGACTCCCCCGACGCCCTCCGGCCCGACAGCGGGCACCTCCGGCAAACCCGGTACGTGCCCCCGTCCTGTCGACCCGGAAGACATTCATGTTCATCTCGTCGCGCGTGAGTGACGCGCGCACTTCACGCCTCACCCGACCGCTCTACACCTACGCCGCAGCCGAGGAATTCGTCCTCCTCTACCCGGTGTACGCACTGCTGTTCACCGACCACGGGTTGTCGGTCGCTCAAATCAGCTCGCTGTTCATACTGTGGTCGGCCATCGGCCTAATCGCTACCGTTCCCGCAGGCGCCCTCGCCGACGTTGTGCCACGCAGGTATCTGCTCGCCACAGCACCACTACTGACCGGCTGCGGGTACGCTCTTTGGCTCACCTTTCCCGGATACGCCTGTTTCGCAGCGGGATTCGCACTCTGGGGTCTCGCCGAATCGTTGACATCCGGCGCGCTCGAAGCGCTCGTGCACACCGAACTTAGCCATCGGGGCGCCGCACATCGATACGCGACAATCATGGGTATAACCCGCGCACTAGGTGTCGGTGCTGTCGGTGCCGCAACACTCGTCGCGGTGCCCGTGATGTCATGGGGCGGCTTCGACGCCGTTGGTATCGCCAGTGTCGCGGCATGCGCCTTGTGCTCCATAGCGGGACTGGCATTGCCCGAGCATCGCGCGACGACACCTCCGTGCCGCCACCCCGACAATGCTTCTGCGCCAACGGAATACCGGGCAGCACTACGTGCAGGCGTCGCTGAAGCGCGCGGCAACCGCCAGGTCCGCCGAGCAGTCATTCTGCTCATAGTCGTCACCTCATTTTGGGGAGTGCTCGATGAATATGTCCCGCTGCTGGTATCCGACGACGGCGTCACGTCAGCAACTGTCCCGCTCGTGCTCGCCGCGATTTGGGCAGGCGTCACCATCGGCGGGCTGCTCGCTGGTGCGGCGGAACGACTGTCGCGCAACGTATTCGGTGCGCTTCTGGCGTTGGCCGCACTAGCGATCGGCGGCGGCGCGACCTTTGGTGGACCCGTCGGCTGGATACTACTGGGGGCCGGCTTCGGCGCATGCCAGGCGGCCAGCGTGGTCGCCGACGCCAGGCTGCAAAACAAGATAACCGGCCCAAGCCGCGCCACGGTCACCTCACTTGCGGGACTCGGCGTCGACGTCACCTCGACCGCAGCCTATCCGCTTTACGCGGCTGCGTTCGCGATCTCCTCGCACGGCGTCGCCTTCGCGCTATTCGCCACGCCATATCTGCTTGCGGGATGCATCCTGATGGCCGTCCGGCCGAAACCGGCGAAAGCCGTTGCCTAACAACCGAAAGGCTACTTCATGCCGAAATGCGGCCGATGCGCTTCGTCGCGACCTGGTCGGCACCATCCAACCCTCTTCTCCGACAGGCCATTCGACGACGCGGCCGCGAACAGTAGGTGGAGTAAAGGGCACGCCGCTGGGCGTCAACGACAGAGCCCACCTGCGGGTCGCGACGTACAGTGTCGAACTGTCCCCAAAATCATGGCAATAGTGAGACTGCTGGGGCAGGCTGCCCCAGCAGTATTGCTAATTGACAGAAATTTCCGGAGGGCGCGCCTTTACCCAGCACCCCTACCGCATAACGGTATTCGGCTCACCGGGTCTCGATACACCGGCGAGCTCGCAAGCTCACACGACGGCACTCGACCGACCATGACCCGTCGCCAACCAAGCTCACACGACGGCACTCGACCGACCATGACCCGTCACCTACCAAGCGCTCCCACCGCCGGTCGCCGTACTAAGAACCGTCGCCACCCGAATGGAATCCTCTTGCGCGCCACCAAGATCTGGCTCAACGATGTGCGCAACAACAGATCGACCATAAGCAACGACCCAGCCAAAACCGTCAGCACCAGAACGATCGCGCGAGTGGCGCCCGCATGGGGAAACCAGCTGAACAATCCATCGAGGAAGCCGATACGGCCCAGAATGTCGATTACGAGCGGATGTACCGCGAAGACGCCGAACGCGCGCGGAGTCGCATAGGCAACAACACGCCCGACGATGCCACGACCGTCGCCACGTCGATCGTTCCATGCCATGGCTACTAGCCAAAGCATCGCGAAACCGCCTACTAGCCAAGGCAATAGAGTCAAGTTCCATGGGGTGGTTGCCGAACCGGGTACTTCACCAGGCGATGTCGCCAACAGGTAGGCAGTCACCGAAATTGCCGTGGCGCCAACTGCTGCCGCAACGACGGCGACGGCATGATCACTCAACCAGCGTTGCACCGTGTCGAGATGCTGGGCTCCGACGGCACCGATTGCGATAAACAACGCATACATCGGCAGGGTCTTCCACGCGTGCTCATAAACCGCGTCCCACACCGCGCCGCGCGGTCGCGGCAGGTATTGATAGACAACGAACATCACCGTTTGCACCACAAAGCCAGCAACTACCAACCGCCACGGTCGATTTCGGTTCCGGCGCAACACATATCCGACCGCCGGGAATACCAGGTAAATCTGCATCGAGATCAGCAGGAAGTACAACTGATACTTCCCATCGCCGGTGAGCAGATGCGCACCCAGGGTGCCGAAATACTCGCGGGGGCCCGTGAATGGATTGCCCCCGATGACGACGTGGTCGGTGATCGAGTAGATCAAAGTCCATGCCAGATACGGCCCAACGACAAGACCAAAACGTCTACGCCAGAACACGATCGGCGTTACATTCTTGTTCTGCGTGCTGAGTACCAGCACGAACAGCGTCACCGCGACAAAACCGTAACGAGTCAGATGACAAAGAGTGCCGACCAGTCCGGCCGGTTGGGCTGCGTCGGGCGTACTGATGCCATTGACGCAATGTGCAACCACAACCCACGTGAAAAGCACGACTCGGACAAAGTCCGCGGTGTGGGCACGCACGCGCGGCGGCTGCGAAGTTCTACGCTCAGCCGCGACGTCGACTGTGCCCAATTCCACCGTGCTGTTGCGCAACTTTACCCACTTGTTCCGTATCAGATGTTTACCTCGGCGCAGTGTACTTTTCGTTCCTGAGCGTTCGCTGGCCGCCAATCGAGTCCGCGTAACCGTTGCGCTCCCGGTGGGTCAAAACGTAGGTGCCAGAACCGAAGACGCCTAGGTTAATACCGACATATGCGCCTATTCGAATACACGCATCGCACCTACCCGAAGGATCTGCCTGATGTCCGTACTTCCCGAAGTTCTCGCCAGTAACGACGCCTATGTAGCCTCCTTCGGCGACAAAGGATCCCTCGCCCTTCCACCCGCCCGCGGTTTCGCGATCCTCACCTGCATGGACGCCCGCCTCGATCCCGCCAAGTACGCCGGCCTCGCCGAAGGCGACGCGCACGTTATCCGAAACGCGGGTGGCCGCGCCAGCGACGACGCGATCCGCTCCCTGGTGATCTCCTACAAACTGCTCGGAACCAAAGAATGGTTCGTCATCCACCACAGCAATTGCGGCATGGAATTCTTCACCGACGAGGTGATCCGCGGGTTACTGGCCAGCAGCCTGGACACCGCGGAACTGCGCGAGGACGGCTTCCACGACGTCGGTGCGGGACCTGGCTCACCGGAGGCCGACTACGTGGACTGGCTGACCATCCGCGATCAAGCCGACAGCGTCACCGCCGACGTCGCGCGGATCAAAGCGCACCCGTTAGTCCCGGCCCGTATTCCCGTGTACGGATACATCTACGACGTCGCGTCGGGCAAGCTCATCGAGGTCCCGACCGCGACCGAAGCCGGTAAGGCGAGCTAGCCGGCAAATCGCACCCGCAGAATCTGATCGTTGCTGCCATTGTCGGTGGTCACCAACAACGACCCGTCACGATCGATAGCCAGACCACGCAGCCGGCCATACTTTTCGTGCAGAACCTCGCTGGTCCGCACCACTCGGTTGCCATCGGCCGACAGCTTGACGAACACCAAACGCTTGCCCTTCTGCGCCGAGATAACGGCGGCACCGCTCCACTCACCCCAGCCCGACGTCGGCAGGAAGCGGAGGCCGGGAGTGGCAAGCGTGGGTGAGCCGGAGCGCCATACGGCGCCGACCGCGCCCGGTACTCGGATCGGATCGGTCATCGGCACCGATTCGTCGTAGATAAACGGGGCTCGGTCGGGGCGATAGCCGAAGTTCCGTCCGGCCCGGAGCAGATTCAGTTCGTCATCGACGGAGGTTCCCTGCTCGATCGCGTACACCCGGCCCGACGGGGCGATAGCCACGTTCTGCACGTTGCGATGGCCGAGTGTGTAGATGGGACTTCCCGGAAACGGGTTGCCGCGGGCCGGCGTTCCATTGGTGTTGATATGAAGCACTTTGCCACCCAATGCTTTTCGATCCTGCGGCATCGATCGCACCGCGTTGTCGCCGGTGCCGATCCACAGGGTGCCGTCGGAGGCCGCGGTGACTCCGCAGCCCGCATGACGACCACCGGAGTTGACCGGAATTCCGGTGAGAACCGTTCGCTCACGGACCATACGACTCCAGTCCGCGCTGACCAGCCAGGACACGACGTTGATCACCTGACCGGTATTCGGCAGCGGCACAGGCAGATTGGCGATATCTGGCGGAACCGACGAGCCGTTGCCACTCGCTGTCTTCTCGGCCTGGCACGAGTAGACCCGCCTTGTCGTCGCGAATCCGGGGTCTATGGCTAACCCCATCAACCCGGCCTCCTTCACAGCGAAGATCCGAGATAGGTCCGCAGCGACCGGATTTGCCGCGCCACCTGGTCTCACCGCGACGAAACGACCCGCCCGCTCACCGGTCAGGATGGTCCCGTCGGGCGCCACCACTAGATTCCAGGGAACCGAGAGCCCCGATGCGACTGTCGTCACGGAGAGCTCCGGTCCCGCGGCTTGCGCGGGTGCCGCGTGCAAGCCGGACATGAGCCCGCCAGCGAGGACTGCGATGGCAAAGGTAGTTATCGTGCGGTGTGATTTCGTCGCCATGGTTATCGAACTTAACGCCGAAAGGCCCCTCACTTTCGCCTTCATCAACCGATCGTGTTCGGGCCGTTACCCAAGTGGCGCAATTCTTTTGGAGCGCGAAATGACGAATTCGGCACTGTGCAGGAGATGGTGCACGACGATAGGTCGATGTGCGGATCGATTCTGCATCTGTACGCCAGCGAAGGGAGCCCTCCCCTCGCCCGTCCCGATGTCGCGGATTCCGTCCGGCAAGCGCGGCACACAGGCGTCCGCCACCCAAATGACTCGCCTCCGACTCGCCTAACGCTGGCGCAACCTCTGCCGACATAGGTTGTGAGCAACACAAACACTCACCGATCGTGGAGGTACCCGTGAATTACCGCCGAATTCTGGCTGCCATCGCCTTTACACCGCTCATCCTGACCGCTGCCGCGTGCGGCAACACCGAGTCGACGCCAGCGGCGCAGTCGCCGCAACAGACGGTGACAGTTACTGAGTCCCAAGGGGCAAACGCCACAGGAACAGCCGACCAACCGGCACCCGCTGGCACCCCTACGTCGACCAATACCGCCCCCACGGCTGGCATTCCCACCAAGCCGAGCCGCGACGACGCGAATGTGGATGCGCGCGATTTCCAAACCGCGCCGGGGGAATACAACTTCATCTCGCCGTCAGGCAACGTATGGTGTGCCATTCGCACCAACTCCAACGCCGGCGAGACTCGTTTCGGTTGCCAAGCGCGCAGGTCGGTACCCGGCTCATCAGGCGTCACCTGCCGCAATACGAACAGTCACGAATACGCGGTGAAAATCCAAGACGGCCGCGTTATCCAGTTCTGCACGACGCAGGGCATCTTCGTCGCACAGAACCCACGCACCCTCAACTACGGCCAAACCATTATGGTGCAAGGTGATTCGTGCACATCAACTACCGAGGGAATCACCTGCTACGAAGGCCCCGGGTTCATCATCTCCCGTGACCAGAACAAGATCCTGCCCTAACGGTTAGGTGCTGGCACCTCGCAGCCGTCGGGTCCGCAGGACTGGTCGTCCCCGGACCCGACGAGCTGGACAGCGGGTTCACGTTCCGACCATGCCTTCTCCAGTACCTCGGCGAAAGTCTCGGGCGGCTGAGCCCCCGACACGCCATACTTTCGATCGAAGACGAAGAACGGAACACCGTTGGCGCCAAACGCCGCTGCTTGGGCCTCGTCGGCGCGCACGGCATCAGCGTAGGCGGTCTGATCGTCGAGGACGGCGCGGACCGCGGCTTCGTCGAATCCGGCGGAAATCGCAACCGCCACAAGGCGTTCGGTGTCACCGAACAATGGTGCGTCGTCGGCGAAGTTGGCCGCGTAAAGGGCGTCGAGCAGAGATTCTTGATTCCCCTGCTCGAGGGCGTAATGCAGCAATCGGTGCATATCGAACGAATTTCCGTAGTCACGCCCCGACGTCCGGTAGGTGAGGCCGGCATCTTCGGCCTGGGCAGCGATACCGCGCTCGTTGGCTTGCGCCTGCGCCTCGCTAATGCCGTACTTGGCAGCGATTTTCGCGACGACCGGCCCGCTGGTGCCCGACGGCAGGTCCGGATCGAGTTCGAAGGACCGGTGAATCACCTCGACGTCGTCGCGATGCGCGAACTCGTCCAACGCGGCGGAAAACCGCGCTTTGCCGAGATAACAAAACGGGCAGTTGATGTCGGTCCAGACTTCGACCTGCATTACGGTGACTCTTCTCCTGCGATTCATCTGCCGCGTCCTCGCGACACAGAATAGTCAACCGCACAGGATGCGGCGTTGTTCCCGACAAACGCTAGAGCAAACCTCGGATATAGGCCGCCTGCCCGATGTGCTGCGCATCATCGTCGACGACGCTGACCAGCCGCGCGCCCATGGTGACCGGCGGATTCCACCGCGTATCGACCACGGTGTTGAGATCGTCGTCGGTGATCGACGCCAGAAAATCCTGGGTAGCGGCATGTGTGGCGTCGTAGTAATCGACGAGGTCGCGCGCCGAAGCCCGCACTGCCGACATTTCCTCGATACTCTGTCCGTAACCGGTGGCCGACTCGTCGAACGGCAGCGCAAATCGTCGAGCGAATCCCCCTGTGCGCCAGACCTGTTCGCGCTTTTCACCGGCCAACGGCAGGTCGCTCACATGGTCATCTTGCACACGGGTCAGATGCCACACCAACCAGGCGATCGTATTCGCTTGCGGCCCAGGCTGATACGTCAGCTGACCGGCGTCGAGCCCAGTGACCACAGCATGCACATTTTCGTGGATTCGACTGAAGCCGTCCGCCAGTATGTCGGTCGCTTTCATCTGATCATGCCTCCCGGAACTCACGGATGTCACCTTAGTCGCGACTCCACCAGACTCGCAGCAAGATTGGCATAGACCGCGCCAACGGCGTCGGGATCGCGATACCCGCGGGCCGGAAACCACCGGCACACATCGACGCATAACGACATGATCGCCAACACCGCGTCGCCGCCCTCGTTGATGCCGAATTCACCTGCGACAATGCCGCCTTCTACAAGATCTGTGACAAGGGATGTGGTCTCCGCCCGGACAGCCGCGATTTCGTGGAAATGCTCTCGGGATAGCGAACGCATTTCGTATTGCACCACCCGCGCGAGTCGACTCTCCCGCGCCTGCCATTGCGCGAAAGCGGCAACAACCGCGCGCAGTCGATCAGTCCACGTGACGCTGGGTTCCGTCCGCGCCTGCGCGTCGGCCGCGCGCATAGCCTCAAGAACCAGCCGGTGCCCCTCGGAGGCGATCGCGAACAGCAATTCCTCCTTCGATCGATAATGCGGGTACATCGCTGTCGCCGACAGACCGAGATGCCCGGTGATCGCCCGTGTCGATGTGCCCGCGTACCCGGTCTCGGCGAATGCCTCGATCGCCGCGCGTCGAATACGTGCTGCCGCGGCTGATGAAGACGTTCGTTCGCTTGACGTGTTGACCATCACCAGGCATTGTAAGCAAGTGCTCACAAAATTAGCGAGTGCTTAGTAGACATCGACGCAAAGGATCTTTCACCCGATGGCCGCTCCCCTGTCTCGCCGCGACATCGACTTCCTCCTCCACGACTGGCTGAACATCACCGCGCTCACCGAGCGCGAGCACTTCGCCGACCATTCCCGCGAGACCTTCGACGGCATCATGGACGTCGCGGCGGATATGGCAGTGAAACTCTTTGCGCCACATAATAAAAAGGCAGATCAGAACCAGCCCTACGTCGGCGACGACGGCAAAGTGGTCCTGATTGACGACGTCAAACTCGCACTGGACGAGTTCGCCAAGGCCGGACTTATCGCCTGCGGATTCGACGAATCGCTCGGCGGCATCGCTCTGCCGACCGTTGTCAATCGCGCGGCAATGGCATGGTTCCAGGCCGCCAATCCAAGCACCTCGTCGTATCCGTTCCTCACCATCGGGAACGCGAATCTCCTTGTCACGCACGGCACCCCGGAACAAGTCGACACCTGGGTACGACCGATGCTCGAGGGGCGCTACTACGGCACCATGTGCCTGTCCGAACCGGATGCCGGGTCGTCACTCGCCGACATCACCACCAAGGCCGAGCCTGCCGCCGACGGCACCTACCGCATCTCGGGCACCAAGATGTGGATCTCCGGCGGCGAACACGAATTGACCGAGAACATCGTTCACCTGGTACTGGCCAAGGCACCCGGCGGCGGCCCCGGCGTGAAAGGGATCTCGCTGTTCATCGTGCCGAAGATTCTCGACGGAGAGCGCAACGGCGTGTCATTGGTCGGACTCAATCACAAGATGGGTAACCGCGGCACAACCAACACGCTTCTCGAGTTCGACGGTGCCACAGGCTATCTGGTCGGCGAAGAACATCGCGGCCTGTCCTATATGTTCCATATGATGAACGAAGCGCGGATCGGCGTGGGATTCCTGGCGACGGCGATCGGCTATGCGGGATACCTGGCGTCACTCGAGTACGCCAAGGTTCGTACCCAAGGGCGCAGCGCGGCGTCGAAAGATCCGTCGGCGGCGCCGGTCCCGATCATCGAGCATCCCGATGTCAAGCGAATGCTGTTGGCACAGAAGGCTTATGTCGAAGGGGCTCTCGCACTGGGACTCTACTGCGCCAAGCTCGTCGACGACGAGAATACTGCAGAGCCCGACGCGGCCGCGCGTGCCCACACCCTACTCGAGGTGCTAACTCCCATCGCCAAAGCCTGGCCGTCGCAATGGTGTTTAGAGGCGAACAATCTCGCGATACAGGTCCATGGCGGTTACGGGTACACCACTGAATTCGACGTCGAGCAGTACTATCGCGACAACCGACTCAATCCGATTCACGAAGGCACCAACGGCATTCAGGGACTAGACCTGTTGGGACGCAAGGTCGTACAGGGCGGCGGCGCGGGGCTGGCCGTTCTCGCCGAGACAATCGATGCCACCATTTCCCGTGCCAGGGACGCGGGTGGCGAGGCAGCCGACTATGCCACCAGCCTGGCGGACGCCCTGCAGCGACTGACCGAAACCACCGCAACCCTGTGGAAGGGCCTCGATCCCGCAGTGGCACTGGCTAATTCGGCGGTGTATCTGGAGGCCGCCGGCCATGTCGTAGTGAGTTGGATCTGGTTGGAACAATTATTGGCCGTCGGCTCGAACGCCGGCGACTTCTACGACGGAAAACGAGCGGCGGCACGCTATTTCTTTCGCTTCGAGTTGCCGAAGACCGGGCCGCAGTTCGAACTTCTCACCAGCCTGGATCGCACTACCCTAGACACCGATCCCGCGTGGCTATAAGCGACAAGACATTTCGAAGATCAAGGAGATATACATGTCAGTACTGGATCTGTTCTCAGTCGAGGACAAAGTCGTCGTCGTCACCGGCGCGTCATCGGGGCTGGGCGTAGCTTTCGCCACCGGATTCGCCGAAGCGGGCGCAGATGTGGTGCTCGCGGCCCGACGTGAGGATCGGCTCGCCGAGACCGCGGCGGCCATCGAACCGACCGGGCGTGCTTCGCTGTCGGTGGTCACCGACGTCACCGATCCTGCCCAATGCCAAGCCGTCATCGACGCCGCGATGGAACGGTTCGGCCGCGTCGATGTCGTCATTAACAATGCCGGCGTGGGCACCGCTGTCCCGGCGACGCGCGAAACCCCCGACCAGTTCCGCAGTGTCATCGACCTCAATCTGAACGGCTCCTATTGGATCGCCCAGGCCGCCGGACGCGTGATGCAACCGGGTAGTTCGATCATCAATATCTCCTCCATTCTGGGCATCACCACCGCTGGATTGCCACAGGCGGCCTACGCGGCCAGCAAGGCAGGCATCATCGGTCTTACTCGCGACCTCGCTCAGCAGTGGACCGGCCGAAAAGGCATCCGTGTCAACGCGATTGCGCCCGGCTTCTTCAAATCGGAAATGACCGACAACTATAACGACGGCTACTTGGACAGCCAGGCTCCCCGGATGCTGGCCGGCCGAACCGGCGATCCAGCAGAACTCGCCGCGACGGCTATCTGGTTGGCCAGTGCGGCAAGCGGATATGTCACCGGCCAGACCATCGCCGTCGACGGCGGCATCACCATCACGTAACCTCCATCCGCGAAAACCGCACCGTCTGGACCTGCCGGGGGCATTGCGCCCCCGGCAGCTTCGTCTGGTGCGGTTTCCGGGGGCGCCGCGGACGAGACCGTGGTATCAACAGATGTGCCATCTAGCCCCTTCGCCGGCCTTTCCCGGCGTGAATTCTTTGCCAAGGTCGCTGCCGTCGGTGGGACCGCCTACCTAGCCTCCTGGGCCGACCCGATCATCTCGCGCGCGTACGCCGCAGATCCTGCCGGGACCGGATCCCTCAGTGACATCGAACATTTCGTCTTCTTGATGCAGGAGAACCGGTCCTTCGACCATTACTTCGGCACGTTGTCGGGCGTACGCGGCTTCGACGACAATTCCGCGGCCTGGAAACAGAAGGGCTGGGCGCCGCGGATCGGCCCTACTAAGACTGGCCACACGGTCCCGTTCCGCCTCGACACCACCCGCGGCCCCTCGCTCGACGGTGAGTGCATCAACGACCCTGACCATTCCTGGGGCGGTATGCACAAAGCGTGGAATGGCGGGAAGAACGACGGTTGGCTACCGATGTCAATCGACTCGGTCGGACCGGGCAACGCACCTGCGTTAATGGGGTACTACACGCGGAAAGATATCCCCATCCACTACGACCTTGCCGACGCGTTCACCATCTGCGACAACTACCATTGCTCGGTCCTCGGGCCGACCGATCCCAACCGGCTGTATTGGATGAGCGCCAGCATCGACCCCGACGGTTCGCACGGCGGTCCGCTCCTCGAAACACCAACGCTCATACCGAAATTCGTCTATTCGTGGCGCACCATGCCGGAGAATCTGCGCGACGCCGGGGTGAGCTGGAAGATTTACAACAACCGCGACGTCGGACCATTGTCGTCGGTACTGCTCGACGGCATGATGGGTTGCTTCAAACAAGCCCAGAACCCCAACTCCGAACTCCACCGCCGCGGAATCGACCCAACGTACCCGAATGATTTCCGAAGCGACGTCAAAAACAACCGGTTACCCAAGGTGTCGTGGGTGATTCCGTCGCTCATCGAATGTGAGCACCCGGCACTGCCCGCGGCACTCGGCGCGGTCGGGCTGGTCCAAATTCTCGACATCCTGACCTCTAATCCCGCGGTGTGGGAGAAGACCGCACTTATCGTGAGTTACGACGAGAACGGCGGCTTCTTCGATCACGTCACCCCGCCCACCGCTCCGAAAGGCACCCCGGGCGAATACGTCACCGTGCCCAATATCGGCAAGGTGTCGTCTTCGGAGGGAATCCGCGGTCCAATCGGACTCGGCTATCGCGTTCCGGGACTTGTGATTTCGCCGTACAGCCGAGGTGGGCTGGTCGATTCGACGATCTTTGACCACACGTCACAGTTGCGACTGATCGAGAAGCGGTTCGGCGTGGAAGTTCCTAATCTGACGAAGTGGCGCAGATCGGTAACCGGCGACATGAGTACGGCTTTCGACTTCGCCAGGAAACCTAACGCCCGTCGTCCACATCTGCACGACACGAAGCCCAAGGTCGACGCCGCGATCGCACAATGCGGACCCAACGTCGCCGCTGGCTATATCAACAAGGGCGCCCCATATCCGGTGCCGCCCAACAGAATGCCGAAACAGGAGCCCGGCAGCCGGCGTCAACCCAGCGGCGCCGTCGGCTGATCTGGCCTAGTCTCAAACCTATGCCGCGCTCTATTCTGCTCACGCGCTCGACGATTCTGACCCGCACTCCCGCTGAGGTATTCACGCCGACCCTGGTCTTGCCGTTGCCCGCGTTATTCTCCACGTGGTTCGGGCCCATCCCGCCGATCAGGGAAGTCGTCGACCAGACCGGAGACTGGCAGCACGCGGGACAGACTCGCACCATAAAGCTGTCCGGTGGCGGGCAGATGACCGAACGGCTCATCGAAGTGAGTGAACCGACACGGTTCCGCTATCAGCTCAGTGACGTGACCGGGGCGATCGCGCCGTTGGCCGCGTCGATCGACGGTGAGTGGCGATTCGAGCCGTCGAATGCGGGCACCACCGTCACGTGGCAGTGGGAGATCCACGCGAAAAACGTTGTGTCCGGCCTGATCCTGCCGGTATTCGGCAAACTGTGGAACGGTTACGCTGACCGGGCGCTCACGCGATTGGGATCGCTGGTTACCTAATGCCGGCTGGCGATACCGAGTCGCGACGCGAGTTGCCGCCCGGCTGATTCGAGCACGCCGATCGGCGAAAGCGCGACCTCGACAATCACCACCAACTTTTCGGCGCGCTCAACAATCCCCTCCATCCGCCCGAGGATGGCATCGAGACGTTCCGCCATCCCGTCGACGCGATCCATCGTCGTCGACAACCGAGTCAACGACTCGTCGAAGGTCCCCAGAGTCGTGTCGAGCGCACCCATCGTCGAGTCCATGCCGCCGAGGACTTCGCCCATGTCGACCAGGATGGTCTGCACCTGCTCGACGGTCATGTCGGCGTTCATGGCAGCTTGCGCGAGTTTGCGCAGTCGCTGACGGTCGGGTGGTCGTGCGCCTGTTTCTGCCATGCCGTCGATTATCGCTCCACCGACTGCCGGGGATCGGAATAATTCGTAGATAGGCGGGGTTGTCACAGGCAAGAGTTGCTCAAATCTGAGCAACTTAGTGTGAAGGAGTTATCATGCCCGCCATCACCGCCGACACTCTCACTCTGCCGCGGATCGCCACCACCGCACTCGATGCCGTCGAGCGTCCGGTGAAGTCAGTAACCCGAGGTCCCCGCGGCTTCGAAGGAGAAGGCTTCCCCGTAGTACGCGCCTTCGCGGGCGCAAGCGCAGCCGATCTCGATCCATTCGTTCATATGGACCAGATGGGTGAGGTGGAATACGAGCCCGGCGAACCCAAAGGAACGTCGTGGCACCCGCACCGCGGCTTCGAAACCGTCACCTACATGATCGACGGACGCTTCCAGCATCAAGACTCCACCGGTGGTGGCGGCATCATCGAAAACGGTGCCACACAATGGATGACGGCCGGCGCCGGAATCCTGCACATCGAAACTCCGCCGGCCGAACTAGTCGAATCCGGTGGTACCTTCCACGGTATTCAGCTGTGGGTCAACCTGCCCGCGTCGGACAAATTCATCGCGCCCAAATACCAGAATCTCGAAGCGCAACAGTCGACATTAGTCGCATCCGCCGACGGCGGCGCGTTAGTGCGCATCATCGCCGGCGAAATCGACGGTCACGGCGGCCCAGGTGCCACCCATACCCCAATTACGTTCGCGCACGCGACTATTGCGGCCGGCGGTCGATTGTCGATGCCGTGGCGAGCTGACTTCAACGCACTGGCATACGTGCTATCCGGCCACGGCAGCGTCGGCGCCGAAGGTCGGCCGATCAGCCAGGGCAACCTCGTCGTCTTCGGCAAGGGCGACGCGCTGACCGTCTCCGCCGACGTGACTCAGGACGCCAATAGCCCGGCTTTAGAAGTTCTCCTGTTGGGCGGCAAACCTATTCGCGAACCGATAGTGCAATATGGACCGTTCGTCATGAACACCAAACAGCAACTCATCGAGGCGATCGAAGATTTCAATGCCGGACGCCTCGGCGTTATCCCACCGGATGCGCTGATGCCGCATACGTCGAGCCGCTGATGAATACCAGCACGACGTCGGCGCGCGCGACGCTGCCCATCGACGAAATTGTCGACCCGCGCTGGGCCGCATGGCAACCGTTCATCGAAACGAGCGTCCATCTGCAAACCCTTCTCGACGACGAGCTGCGTACAACATCGGGAATGAGCTTGGCCGACTATCACGTCATGCTCTTGCTGGCCAAGGCGCCCGCGCACCGACTGCGTATGAATGAGCTGTCGCGGTCGATGGTGTTCTCATCGTCGCGACTGTCTTATCAGATCGATTCGTTGGGAAAGAAGGGCTGGGTGACACGCGAGGCCGTCCCAACCGATCGGCGAGGCAGCTATGCCGTGTTGTCGCCGTCTGGGCTGCGGGCGCTCGCCGACGCTGGCAAGGTCCATCTGCGTTCAGTCAAACGCCTTTTCGTCGACGTACTCGACGTCGACGACGGTCAAGCATTAGCCACAGCCCTACGTCGTATCGCATCCGCATTGGAAGAGTCATGACTACCACCATCATTAGATCTGCCGATCGACACCAGTGGAACAACGAATGGCTTGATTCACGCCAATCCTTTCCCGCGACGGGCAACTTCAACTTGTACGAGAACGCTCACGGCGTGTTGATGGTGCATAACGACGACACGATGCTCGCCGGTGAAGGTCTCGACCGCCACCAGCATCACAACGCTGAATTACTGACCTGGGTGCTCAATGGCTCTGTGGTGCACAGCGATTCACAGGGCACCGAGGGAGAAATCACGCGTGGAGTAATCCAGCGCATGACCGCGGGGCGCGGCATCACACATTCCGAGCGCAACGGATCCTCACGCGCGGACAACGTAGCGCTGCGCGTGATCCAGATGTGGGTGGCCCCCGACACCGACGATCTGGAGCCCAGCTACGAAGAGCGTGATTTCACTGCCGAACTTGGCAGTGGCGAATTGTTCGTCGCGGCATCGGGGATGGTCCGCGATCGTTCGACGTCGGCGGTGCGTATCGCCAATCGCTTTGCGGCACTGCATATCGCGGCACTCCCGGCGGGCAGATCGACTAGCCTGCCGCCCGCGCCCTTCGGGCATCTCTACGTCGCGCGCGGGGAAGTCCGTGTTGACGGAGCGGCATTGACCGAAGGCGACGCGGCACGATTCCGCGACGCCGGATCGATCGAAGTCAAGGCCGTCGATGACAGCGAGATTCTATTCTGGGAGATGCACGCCGGTTTCGACGTGTAGTTGTTGTGGGACAGTAGGTTTCACGTCTCACCGGGTCTCGATACACCTCGTCGCTAGCGCTCCTCGGCACTCGACCAGCAGTGGTGGACCTCGTCGCTACTGCTCCCCGGCACTCGACCAGCTGTGGTGGACCTCGACCAGCGGTGGGGGGGTCGCCACCCCGATGGTCGAGTGCCCGGCGAGGCGCTAGCCGAGCCGGGTGTATCGAGACCCCAGACACCGCCGATCATGCTGTACCACAGGGATTCTCGATGACCTCACAACTGCGGCGCGACCTCCGACGCCACTAACTCAAGATGGTCGAGATCACTGAGATCCAATGTCTGCAAATAGATTCGGCTGATGCCCAGCGCACGATACTGTTCGATCTTGGCCACCACTTCCGCAGGTGTGCCCGCTGCGCCATTGGCGCGCAACTCCTCGACGTCGCGGCCGATACTCTCGGCACGAGAAGCCAATTCCGCATCGGTGCGGCCAGCACAGAGCACCAGAGCGGCCGACAACACGAGCTCATCGGCGTTTCGGCCGGCGGCCGTGCACGCCTGACGAACTCGCTCGATCTGCGCCTCGGCATCGTCGACGGGGACGAAGGCGACATTGAACTCGTCGGCGTAGGCAGCCGCCAACGCGGGAGTTCGCTTGCGCCCCATGCCACCGACGATAATCGGCGGCCGCGGAGCCTGTGTGGGCTTGGGCAATGCCGGTGAGTCAGCCAATTGGTAGTGGGTGCCGGCATAGTCGAAAGTTTGGCCTCTAGGCGTGTCCCACAGGCCGGTGATGACGGCGAGGCTTTCCTCCAGACGGTCGAATCGCTCGCCGAGCGGTGGGAACGGAATTCCATACGCCTTGTGCTCGGCATCGAACCAACCAGCGCCGATACCCAATTCGATTCGGCCGCCGCTCATCTGGTCGGCCTGTGCGACGGCGATGGCCAGTGCGCCGGGGAATCGGAAGGTCGCCGAGGTAACAAGCGTGCCCAGCCGGATTCGAGATGTCTCGCGGCCCAACGCGGCCAGGGTCAGCCATGCGTCCGTCGGGCCGGGAGCGCCGTCGACGTTCATCGCCAGATAGTGATCCGACCGGAAGAACCCATCGAAACCAAACTCCTCGGTGGCCTTGGCCACGCGGAGAAGATCGTCGTAGGTAGCGCCCTGCTGGGGCTCGGTGAAGATTCTCAAGTCCACGCCCACCGACCCTACCCAACTTTCGCCCATACTGTGCATGGCAAAGTCAGCGCGTCAGACTGACCTCGTCATCGGTGGATAATGTCAGCACCGCCTCGACAATGGCATCGTGATTCTCCACCTCTTCCTCAAGACGCCGCAGTCTGCGCGCCACATCGTGTTCGGGTGCATCACCAACGAGGTCTACCGCAGCGACCAGGTAGTACTGCGCCGGTCCGACGAATTCGGCGTGCAGGTAGGTGACTCGCTGAACATCGTTGTGCGCCAACAGATGTTCGAGCATGAGCGACCGTGTCTGCGGTCGCGCCACCTGCCCGAGCAGAAACTCCCCGTTACGCTTAATCAAGACGATTGCGATGACGCCAAGTAGCACGCCAACGCCGATCGATCCCAGCGCATCCCACACCGCCGACCCGGTGATCTGGTGCAGCACCATCCCCAGTGCCGCGATCAGCAGACCGATCAGCGCCGCGGCGTCCTCGGCAAAGACCGCGCGCAACGTCGCCTTCGACGTATTCAACACATAGCGCAGCGGATGTAATGACCATCGGGCCGCGTCCAAACGCGCCTGCCGAGCTGATTGGAGGAACGAAATACCCTCCAGTACAAAGGCGATGCCGAGCACGACGTAACCGACCAGATACTCCGACTCGGCTTCGGGTTCGCTCAGCGCCGAGATTCCGTGCATCACCGACACCACCGCGCCAACGGTGAATAGCCCAAACGCGGCGAACATCGACCAGATGTAGGTCTCGCGGCCGTAACCGAACGGATGGCGCCTGTCGCGCCCACGGCCACCCCGGCGCTCAGCGATCAAGAGAAATATCTCGTTGCCCGCGTCGGCCCATGAGTGTGCTGCTTCGGCAACCATCGACGCTGACCCGGTAACCGCAGCCGCGACTGTCTTCGCAACGGCCACAAGGATATTCACTGCGAAGGCGATGACGACGGTAAGCATCGAATCGCCACCGGCGGAATCGTCGCGCTCAGTCACCTACCCATGGTCGCACAACGCAAACGCGGTGCGCCTCCAGGTATGGAGACACACCGCGTGCGGTCGGCTGGGGAGAGGGGTCAGCCGAGACTGAAGGGACGACCGTAGAAGGTCAGGATTTGCCGAGCGTTGTCGGTGTCGACGAACACGTTGGCGATCGATCGCGCCTGCGCGTAGCCACCGCAACCGTTGACCTGCATGGTCTGGTTGGTGTAGCTCAAGCGGCCGTGATCGGTCTTCTTGTAGCTGATCTTGGTGTCGTGCTTCTGGTTACCGAAGTCGTCGGCCTTTTCGTAGTCGAAGACGTAGTAGTTGACCGCTTGGCCGGGACCGAGCGAGATTGTCGAACCAGCGGACAACTCGGTCGGGCCGGTGTCGTTGCCCTTGGCTCCGCCCGAGCCCGACAGCGACCCGACGCTGACCTGGCAGCCAACGACATAGCCGACCTGAAGCTTGATCGAGCTGACCTTCTTCGAGGTCTTGACATTGTAAGTAGCCGACACCCAGGCGTTGCGGTGCAGCGGGGTCCCGCCGAGCGACGGATTGATGTTGGCTCGCTCATTGCTGCGCGTCAGGGTCACCTTGGTGCCGTCACCAAGCGTTTGTGTCGCGGTTTGGGAGGGCAGCACAACCTTGACATCGGCGCCGGCGACGGCGGGCGTGCTGATCGCCACTGCCGCGGCCGACAGCCCGGCTACAGCCAGAGCAACAGAACTAATCTTCTTCATGGAGATTCCTTGTCTCAAATTCTTGTCTGGGGCGGTCAGCCGATGGAGAAGGGCTTGCCGTACAGGTTGACCTTCTGGTGGTTTTCACCGGAGGTCTCAACGGTCACAAAGGAGCGGGCCTGGGCGTAACCCGCGCAGTTCTGAATCTGCAGCTGCGTGTTCTTCCAGCTGAAGTAGTAGGTGCCCTTCTTCTTAATGTCCTTGGAATCGAGCTGCGCGAACACGACCTGTCCAGGCTGAATCGGGAGGCTGATGGTGCCCGATGCGGACGGTGTACCACTGGTCGGATTGATCGAGCCGCTGATACCCGCGCTCAAGTTGCCGATCTGCACCTGGCAACCAACGATGTACCCGACCGAAAGAGTCGCTGCCGCACCATCATTCGAGGTTCCATTGGTGCCGGGGATACCCGCCTCGCCAGCCGACCCTCCGGACGGTCCCGGGTCCGACGACTTCAAGTTTGGCGCCTTCAAGACGACGTTGCCGGTCACCCATGCGGTGCGGCCCATTCCGTTAGCGGCCAGCGACGGCGAGATGCGAGCCGACTCCCCGTTGCGGATCAGCTGTAGTCCATCGCCGGACTGTGAACCGCTCGGCAGGCGGACGAATGCGTCGGCATGCGCCGGGGCAACACCTGTTACGGCGATGCCAGCGGCGGCCACGCCCGCCAGAACGCCCGCGAACGCGCCGCGTCGAACGGGCGATTTGATCGTGCTCATGAATTCCCTCCAGGGCTGTTTGTCTCGTTGCCGTCTGCGACGACATCGGGGCGAACGATACTGGAGTAATTTGAAACAAAAGGGAAACAGGCGGTAACCGAAAGTGGTTATTCAGCGACACATTCAGAAAACCACCAGGTGGAAGATCTCGGAAAGATATCGGTCAACAATTCAATCGCACTGAGTGTATGTCCGACTTCTTACGATCCAACCCACTCAAACAATAGTCATTAGCCTTAGTCAATAAATACATCGAATCTAATTCGAAGGCACTACAATTTACAATTTGTAACCGAGATCACATCACATTATACTTGTGCTCCCACTGCTTTCGGTCGGTATGCCATTCAGCCCCAAGCGATTTCGCCCAGCATGGGCGCAATGCTGGCCTCCCAAGCCGACTGAATCGATGATGATCGGATGTCTCGATATATCCGATTCAACGCATTTGACATGAACTGTGTGGCCCATCAATCCCCCGGATTGTGGCGTCACCCAGAAGACCGTTCGTGGGATTACAACACTCTCGACTACTGGGTAAATCTGGCCAAACTACTTGAATCGGGCCATTTCGACGGCCTGTTCATCGCCGATGTTCTCGGTACCTACGACGTATATGCCGGCAACGACGAGGCGGCCATTCGCGAAGGCGCGCAGATTCCGGTCAATGATCCACTTCTTCTGGTTTCAGCAATGGCCCACGCTACCGAGAACCTCGGTTTCGGGATAACCACCGGAACCGGATTCGAGCACCCGTACCCGTTTGCCCGCCGCCTGTCGACCCTCGATCACCTCACCCGAGGACGCATCGGCTGGAATGTAGTCACCGGCTATCTGCCGGCTGCGGCGCGCAATATGGGCGACGATTCCCATCTCGCCCACGACAGCCGATACGACCACGCCGACGAATACCTCACCGTGCTCTACAAGCTATGGGAGGGTTCCTGGGAACGCGACGCCGTACGCCGGGACCGTGCGGCGGGGATCTTCGCCGACCCCGCCAAGGTTCATCACATCGGACACGCCGGAGAACACTTCCAGGTACCCGGCATCCATCTGTCTGAGCCCTCGCCCCAAGGGTCTCCGGTCATCTACCAGGCTGGCGCTTCGCCGCGCGGGCGGCGATTCGCTGCCGAGAACGCCGAGGCGATCTTCGTCGCCGCACCAACCAAAACTATTCTGCGCGAGGTTGTTTCGCGAACCAGAGAAGAGCTTGTCGCCGTGGGCCGAGATCCCTATGACGCCAAGATCTACACCTTGATCACCATCATCACCGATGAGACGACCGAGGCCGCACTCGCCAAGGCAGCCGAGTACCGGCGCTATGCAAGCGAGCAGGGTGCACTGGTATTTATGTCCGGCTGGATGGGAATTGATCTTGCCGCCTACGATCTCGACGATCCGATCGGTGCCGTCGAATCGAACGCGATTCAATCCGCGGTCGCAGCCTTCGCGCAGGCGGATGAGTCCGGAAAGCCATGGCGCGTAACCGATATCGCTCAGTGGGGCGGCATCGGCGGGATGGGCCCAGTGTTCATCGGTTCCGGGGAGGATATCGCCACCACCCTGCAGGACTGGGTCAGCGACACCGACGTCGACGGGTTCAACATCGCCTACGCCGTCACTCCCGGCTCATTCGAAGACATCGTTCGTTACGTCGTACCCGCTTTGCAGGAGCGTGACGCCTACCCTACCGGGTACACGCCGGGAACGTTGCGGCACAAACTCTTTGGGCGGGGCGATCTCCTTCCGGAGTCTCATCGCGGCGCGAGTTTTCGGGTCGGCGGCGTTGGCTCGACGATCGACGACTCCGTCCGGCACAAGCTGATCGACAGTGGTGCGCGCTCATGACGATCACGGTTCGGAACCTCACGAAGATATTCGGCACTAAAGACACCTCGTCCACGGTGCTCGATGACGTGTCGTTCAGCGTCGAATCGGGCGAGATTTTCGCCGTCGTCGGGCCGTCGGGTGCGGGTAAGTCCACTCTGGCCCGCTGCATCAATTTGCTGGAGCGACCAACGTTCGGCGAGGTAATTGTCAACGGAGACAGTCTGACTCAACTCACCTCAGACGGCCTTCGTCAAGCACGACGTCGCATCGGCACCGTATTTCAATCCTCAAGTCTGCTATCGCGACGAACCGCCGCGGCGAATGTCGCACTGCCGCTTGAATATCTCGGCGCTACCGCCGCAGCCACGAAATCTCGGGTTGCCGAGCTACTTGAGCGCGTAGGACTCGCCGACAAGGCCAACCTCTACCCCCATCAGCTTTCTGGCGGGCAACGCCAACGCGTCGGCATCGCGCGAGCACTCGCCCTCAAACCGTCTGTGCTGCTGAGCGACGAGGCGACGTCGGGACTCGATCAGTTAGCGACCGATAGTTACCTGTCACTCCTGGCCGAATTGCGCACCGAACTCGACCTGGCGGTCGTGCTCATCACCCACGAAATGGAGACCGTTGTGACGGTTGCCGATCGGGTCGGGCGACTCGAGCACGGCACTCTCGTCGAGCAGGGCGACGTTGTGGATATCGCACTCGACGCTCGGTCAACACTGGGCGCCCAACTCCGATCACCCGGACGGGCCACGGCCGCAGCTCATAACACCGTCCCGATCACGGTGACCTATGCTTCACCAGCGGTACCGGCGGACTGGATCAACCGCCTATCGGTCGAATTATCCACTCCCATATCAATTTTGGGCGCAAATGTGCAGTCGGTGAATGGCATCGCCGTCGGTGAGGTCACGATTGGCATAGCAGCCATCAACGAGACCGACTTTCTCCGATCCGCGAAATCGCTTGGGTTGGAAGCACAGTCGTTGTCGGCGCGGACTGACCTCCCGCACGACACACTGGCGCGGGTGTCCGCATGAGTGCAGCGACCGCCCCGACGATCCTGGCTATCTCGGTTCCTGTCGACGAGATACCCGATCTACTGATTCCCGCGTTCTTCGACACCGTCATCATGGTCGGCATCGTGATGGCACTGGTACTCGTTGTCGGGCTGCCGCTGGGCGCACTCGTTCATAACCTGGCCCCGGGCGGACTCTTCGAGAATCGAGCCCTGCATACGCCACTGTCCTGGGTGATCAGTATTGGACGCTCCCTGCCGTTTCTAGTCCTGATGACCGCCATCATCCCGTTCACCCGGTTGTTGACCGGAACGAATATCGGGATAGCAGCGGCGGTGGTGCCAATGTCGATCGCCGGCATCGCGTTCTTCACCCGTATCGTTGAGAACTCGCTGAGGTCGGTGCCGACCGAAGTGATTGACGTCGCGAAGGCGTCCGGTGGGTCGCCCTATCAGATCATCACCGCCGCCCAGATTCCCGAGGCACTGCCGAATATCGTTGGCGGACTTACCATCAACACCATCGCGATGATCGAGTACTCGACGATAGCCGGGACTATCGGCGCCGGCGGACTCGGCTACATCGCCGTCACCTATGGCTACCAGCGTTTCGACCACGGCGTGATGATCGCGACGATCGTCGCATTGGTGATCACCGTTGCCATTATTCAAGTGGCGGGCGACGCATTGGTACGCCGTCTCACGCCCCAGCGCTCGTCGGCCTTCGCCCGGCGCTGACGAAAGTCACCGCACTCCACACTCTTCCCAACTATCAAGGAGCTTCCTTATGTCCACAACTACCGCAGACGACCAAGACACCAGCGATTCGACGCCACCGGGCGGCAACGACATTGAGCTGAGGACTAAGCGCCGATGGCCCATCGTTGCCGGGCTCGCGGTGGTCGCCATACTCGTCGCTGCGCTCATCGGATGGCGGGTATCAGGTTCGGATACCAAGTCTTCCAACGAGATCGCCGGCGCCACCCTCACCATCGTGACTGCCGAAGGAAACGCGGCCGAACAGGCCCTCGTCAACTACATCGCCAAGGAAGTAGCTCCTCGCCACGGAATCAAGGTCGCGTTCAAAGGACTTGCCGATTCGACGACCCTCAACCGTGCGGTGAGCGACGGCGAGGTGGCCGGCACCGTGTATCAGCACAAACTGTGGCTGTCGCAGGTGCTCGCCGCGAACCCTGATTTCCAGGAGGTCGCTGCCACCCCCGTGTTCCGCTGGGGCTTTGGCATCTGGTCGGAAAAGTACCGAGATATCAACCAACTTCCTACTGGCGCAACGGTTTCGCTCTATTCGGATCCGGCCAATGAGGCACAGGGGCTATCTCTACTCGAACGAGCGGGACTCATCACCCTTAAGCCCGGCGTGGACAAGTGGAAAGCCACGCAGGACGATATTGCCGGCAATCCGCGCGATCTGAAATTCCGGCTTCTCGACTTCGCCGCTCAGTCGCGCGCACTCCCCGACCTCGATGCCGCGGTCGGCTACACCGAGTATTACCTCGCCGCGAATATCGACATCGCCAAGCAAATCTTCGCGCCGCCCGCACCCGATGAGTTTGCCGGCCAACTGACAATTGGCACCAAATGGCAGAACACCGACAATATTCGCAAACTCGTTGCGGCGTTCAAGGATCCGGCGGTACAGAACTTCCTGCGTACCGACCCTTCGGCGAGGAACATCCTGCTGCCGCTTTAGGTCCCAGATCGGGCGGCGACGCGCGGTTAGGCTGGCGGGCGTGACTCAACCAGGTTTTGGCCGACACCGCGCGCACGCCGACCCGCCTGCCGAGCGATCAGGCGCAGAACGATCGCCGGTGGATTCAGCAAGAACCGCACCTGTTACCGATCCGCCCGCTCATTCACACAGCCACGGCCTGGGATCGGGCCCCGCGCCACTATCCGGGGCGGCCCGCCTGACTGTGATGATCCTGCTCGGACTCATCGCGGTAGCGGTCGTCGCCGGGATAGTGGCGCTGTGGCCGTCTTCGGCGGATCACCCGATCCCGATGCAATTCCGTTCGGCTGACGGCGGTCCGATTCGCACGGTCAACGCAACGGTCGTGTCGCAGACCCGCGCCGCATGCCAAAATCAGCTCGTCGGGGTCGCCATCGACGACGTCTCCATTCCGGTCACGCCGGTCGCGAGTGGTCCGTGCATCGACTCAACAGTTCGCCTCGATACCGGCGACGACGCCGGCAAGCTGGTGCTGATTCAGATTCCGACGAACAAAGCGCAGTCGGGTAGCGGCCCGGACACTCCGAAACCCAACCCGGCCACCGCGGACGAACCGCAGGCCGGCCAGCCGACATTGCACGTCGATGATTCGATTCGGCTCAGCATAAGCCCCGGTTACGACGGGACAGCTCGATACGGTTTCTACGACTTCGCGCGCGGCCCCTCAATCCTGGTGTGGGCCATACTCTTCGTGCTCGCGATCGTTCTCGTCGCGGCGTGGCGCGGGCTCCGCTCAGTAATCGGACTCGCCTTCGCATTCGCGGTCCTTGGCATCTTCACCTTGCCAGCCATTCTCGCGGGCAGCTCGCCGGTTGGTGTCGCGGTGGTGTCGTCGGCGCTGATCCTGTTCGTGGTGCTCTATTTAGCGCACGGGATTAGCATGCGCACCAGTTCGGCACTATTGGGTACGTTGTTCTCGTTGGGGCTTGCCGGGATACTCAGTTGGCTGGCCATCAAGACCACGAAGATCACCGGCCTCTCCGGTGATCAAGCGATGAATCTTCAGCTCTACCAAGGGTCCATCTCAGTGTCGGGGCTGCTTCTGGCCGGCTTCATCATCGGCACCCTCGGCGTACTCAACGACGTGACCATTACGCAGGCGTCCGCAGCCTTCGAACTTGCTGCCGCAGGCGAACATTCGCGCTTAGCTACCTTCCGGGCGGCGATGCGGATCGGCCGCGACCATATCGCCAGCACGGTATACACGCTCGTATTCGCCTATGCCGGTAGCGCATTGCCGTTGCTACTGCTGTTCTCCGTCGCGTCGCAACCATTCGGCTCCCTACTCACAACCGATCAGGTAGCCATCGAGTTGGTGCGCGCCTTCGTCGGAGGAATCGCCATCGCGCTATCGGTCCCGCTTACTACTGCGATAGCGGTTGCGCTGGTGCGACTTCCGGCCGCGTCTAGACCGGCGGGCACTGACCGAACGGCAGCGACGCCATATTCTTCGACAACCAGCCACCAATCTTATTGAGCATCTGCTTTCCGTCGTCGAACGATCCGCTGCGCGGAATTGCCGCCATTGATACGGCGACTTGCCCCGCTGTGGTGTTGATGAGAGCGATCTGACGCACGATGTAGCCCTGTCGCGTATCGCTGACCGGCCCCCAGCCGCCCTTGACCGCAGTGGTGGCACCCTGCGAACGTCCGACCTTGGCGACGCCCCACTGCTGGTTGGCCGCAACAGAACTCATTAACCGAACGATGTGTTCGGCACCGGCCATGCAGGGCAGGTGCGCACCAAATCGGGCCTGGTCGATCAATGCCCATTGGGTGTAGCCCGGATACGACTTGGGGAGGTCGAGTTCGGACGATACTCGGGTCACCGCGTCGTGGCCTTCCCGCAAGATCCCGGTCACGGCGTCGACCGCTTGCCGACTGCCGCCGAGCGAACCCCACAGGTCCGCTGCTGCGTCGTTGTCCGAGAGCATGATCGCCTTTGCCTCCGCACCCGCGACCGCAACACCATTGCGGCGTTGCGATGCGAGCGACACCGGCACCTTGAAGGTCGACCAAGCTCGTCCGACCTTGAGCGGACCGAAGGACAATCCGTTATCGCCGCCGATCGGAACTAGAGCCACCCCGATCGGACCGGCCGTCGACTTACGCTTCGCCATCGACTTACGCAGGGCGGCGAAGCTCGACGTGAGCTTCTGCTGCGATGTTGGCGGTAGTTTGAGAGCCGGAAAGACCTGCTCCAACGACGGCAGCAGTGGCCGCGCCGATGCGACGGCGCCGCCGGCACCGATGATGCTGATCACGGCGAGCACTACGATCATCGCCGTCCGAATATTCTTAGCCACAACTGCCCCTTTAGTCACACAAGTAACAGGAGCCTATGTTCGCTCGACCAAGTCGGCCAGTCCGGACACCAACCGCAACGGTCACGTGAGCGGGACGTTATCGATCCGCTGCATACACGCCACAAAATTCGGTCAATACTCGCATTCCCCCTGGTGCGCGAGCTAGCAATGACGGGGCAGCGCTGCTGAGATTCCCTCGGCGATACCCCGGGCGTAAGTGCGCAATGCAGTGGCCGCCACCGCGACCGAGCCGCCAGCCTCCCCGGGGCTGAATTCGTTGTAAACCCACGGCGTGTTCTGCGCGAGCAGCGAGATGATCGGAATATTGCCGGACCATAGCGGCGATCGCCCGCCGAAGTCGTTGTCCTGCACGGGGACCCGGTGGCCTTCTGCGCGACTTCGGGCCCCGGCGATGATCACGGCGAAGCGCTGACTGGACGCAGCGGTGCCTGTGGTGCGGAAAGTTACGCGCCGGGTGGTGCCACCGGCACCAGTCCCTTCGCGGTATAGCCCAATCCGTTGCGGGAACACCGCATTGACACCGGGGCTGGTGTGGATGCTGATTCCGATCGCGGCTCGCGCTTTCTCGGCACGGTCCACCCGCTGGCGATAGCTCACACTCTCGCTCAGCGACCGCTTCAGCAGAACAACCCGATAGCCGCGGGCCCGCAGGATCGTCGCGACCTGGCTCGCGACCGAGTACGCATCCGCGTCTTCGGCACCATTTGGATAATCAATCTGCGCCACACCGGTTTTCGGATCGAAAGACTCGATGCGCACCGGATTGTGTCCGGGATCGAGTGCGACGACCGGAGCAGCACAGATAGCCGCCGGGGACGCGACTGCCGACGACGTGAGCGGCGCTCGACTCTCGGTGACACTCGCTGTGCCGGGCACGGCCGTCGTCGAATTCTGCGGGTCAGCGGGCGAAGCGCAACCGCTGAGCGCCAAAATCGCCGCAACTGCGGCGACTAGCCCTCGCATTGCCCACCCACTTGATGAAAGAAAACTTCCCGCGCACTCGCTCGCATCGGGACGATCGGCATGTCGTGGGTACCTACCTGCTGCATGTGCCGCCCGGAAGCTGTTCGACCTTCGTATTCAGCCACCGCGCAACCTGATTGAGGGTCGAGATACCGCTTTCCAGCGAACCGCCGGATGCTGCCGTTGTCATTGCGATCGCCGTTTTTACGCCTCCGCCGAACGTAAGGATTGCGATCTGCCGCACCACATATCCCGACGCCGGACTGGGCCCCCAGCCACCTTTGACCGCCGTCGACGTCGGGGCGGCCATGATCTGCGCACCCCACTGTTGATTGCCCGCGACATTCCCCATATAGCCGAGCACGCGGTTGGCGTCGGGTAGGCATGGCAGATTCGCTGCGAAGATCGCGGCATCGGATGTCGGCCACGGCGTCTGACCGAAGACGGTGAAACCCGCGAGAAGGCGCCTGCTCGGCACTTGAGCGTTCGACCCCGCCTGCCGAAGTACCGCCATCACCGCTTCCGACGCGCGGGAACCACCTCCCAGCGACGCCCACAATGCCTCGGCAGAAGCGTTGTCGGACTGAGTGATCGCCGCTGAGGTAGCGGTCATCGGACCATCCTTCCGTTCGGCGGCGATTGCGAGCGGCACCTTGATCGTCGACCATGCGACCTGAGTGCCTAGCGTTCCCAGATTGATCCGCTGCCACGACGAAGCGCCGACTCCAACAATTGAGACCGAGACCGGTTGAGATAGGCTGCGCGACAACGCCTTCCAGCCCCTGCGCAGTTCAGCGGCGCCGGCGACCGAACGTGCGGACATACTCGATGTCGACGTCGAACTGGCCGGTGCCACAACGGTTTTGGTTACCGTCGTGCGGGTCTCAGTGGCTGCCGGACCGCATGCACTCAGCACCACGGCTACAGCGGCAATCGCAACCGTCCCTGCCCATCTACTGGCCACCGGGTATTGTCCCCTCATTCGTCTGCGAGCTTTCAATAGATGACCACGACTGCATTATTTCCACCGCGACACGCCACGACGTCGCCTTCCGGGTTGCAATTCATCACGTAACTCTGGAAAGTCTTCGGACTATAGGCAATGACTTGCCGGGACTGCCCCTTCGCTCCGGTCCGCAAATATTCGTCGCGAACCGCAAACGCGAACGCGCAACTGGTCACGCTGGTTCCGACGCCAACCGTCGTGTCACATTGGGTGGACTCCGGCGCCGGCACCGTCGCCGAAGGAGCATCTTGGGTGGACGTCACCGTCTGCGTCACGATCGAGTCATCGCTGACCGGGGTGCTATCTCCCTGAGAGGTCGCCACGATGAAAATGGCAGCGCCCAGCAGAATCAGTAAGACCACTGCGATTCCGGCCAGGATTGGAATCAACGAGCGCTGCTGCGGCGGCGGCGGGTAGGGCGGGCCTGTGACGTATGCACTAGGAACGCTGACTGGCTGCGGGACATAGGCCGGCTGCGGTTGGGATAGATACCCGGCGTGCGGCTGGGAAACGGATCCGGGTTGCGGGGCCGAGACATTCCCCGGCCCCAACTGGACCGGACCGGACGGCCGAATGACCGTCGGCGAATACGCGGGCACACGATACTGCGTCTCGTCGTAGGCACCGGGTGCAGCAGATTCGATGACCTCGGTGGTGGCACCGGCCGATGGAACGGGCGAGTGGTCGGGTTTGAGCAATGAGATGGTGTGTTCCGACGTGGAGGCCTCGGCGGAATCGATGTCGATCGCGGCGTGGGCTTCGGTCGCGAATTCCGCGGCCGAGGGGTAGCGCTGCTCCGGCGCTTTCGCGAGCGCTCGAGCGATTACCGGCTCTAGCGCCGCCGGCAAATGCGAATCGAGCGATCGTAGCGTCGGCGTCGGGTCGAGCACGGCCGCCTTAATGGCTTTCGACACCGTAGCCGCCGGGTGCGGCACCTGGCCGGTGAGGCATTCGAAGAAAACCGCGGCCAAGGCGTAGATATCGCTCGCCGACGACGCCGTCTCATTGTCGAACTGCTCGGGCGCCATATATGCGAAGGAACCGATTGTCGACCCGGCCTGAGTTAGGTGGGTCGACGAATCCGATTGTGCGATACCAAAATCCACGAGATACGCGAAGTCGCTTTCGGTGACGAGGATATTTTCCGGCTTCACGTCGCGGTGGACCAGTCCGTCGGCATGTGCGGCGTCGAGAGCCTGGGCAATCTGCCCGACGATCGCGACGGCACGTTCCGGCGTCAGTTTTCCGGCGTCGGTAAGGACCTTGCGCAAATCGCGCCCGGAAACCAGTCGCATGTCGAGGTAGAGAACACCCTCGAGATCGCCGAAGTCGTGGATGGGGATGATATGCGGTTCGCCTAGTCGAGCGACCATACGCGATTCGCGGCGGAATCGTTCCTGGTAGACCTGATCATTGGCAAGCGACGGATTGAGTAGTTTAAGGGCTACTACGCGGCCCTTCTCCGTATCGTAGGCGCGATAAACCTCCCCCATCCCGCCACGACCGAGGAGTTCGTCGAGACGATAGGGGCCAAACTGGGTGCCGACACGACTTTCCGACATGGACGAAGTCTATGCGTGTGCGGGGCGAGCTTGCGGGAATCCCCTGCTGTTCGACTGACAAACCGGTGGGCCCGCGTAATGGCGGCCGAGACGTCGGGTTGTGTGGTCTCGATACACCGGCCAACGAGTGGTGCCCATTTAACCAACGAGCGGGTCTGCCTGCATATGGGGCAAATCGTAATTTCCATCCCCCTCAAGGGCATCGGAGGGCATATTGCCCTCCGACCACACCCACGGGGACGATAATTCACACCGCGCCGTGCTTACCTCGACGACCTGGGCCGGTCACCGGCTTAGCGCACCGGCGAAACATACCGCTGGTCGAGTGCCCGGCGAGGCGCTAGCCGAGGCGGGTGTATCGAGACCACAAACGTTGCCGCACAATACCTTTCGACGCAAGCTCGCCCGGTCTCGATACACCGCCGGGCTCGCAAGCTCGCACGCCGGCACTCGACCAACAAGAGGGTTGGACCCGCGCCACCGGTGTCCCGCGACCCAACCAGCCCCAAGTCAGCCCTTCCGCAGGTGTATCGAGACCTCGCACGCTCGCACGACGGCGCACAACCAACGACGCGGTTCAACTACTGCGCCACTGCGCCATCCCCAGGAAGACCATCACCAATTGCCGCTCGGTGCGATTCACGATCTCCCGCTCCGCCGCGGCGCCGCGATAGTCTCCGTCGAGGAGATCGGCCACCGCGGTCATCATGATCGTGACGATGAGTTCGGCTGCCAGTTCCAGATCTTCCGGCGACCACGCCGCGAGATCCGGCAGCCGCGACAGGTCAATCGCGAGTTCCTTTGCGAATAACCGCAATTCCATGTCGATTGCTCGCCGAACCTCAACGACGCCGCCGTGTCGCTCACGGATCAGGAACCGGAATTGGGATTCGTTGTTACGAACATGCTCGAGCAAAATGGCCAGCGAATTCTTCGCGGTCGGCATTGCCTGGCGTGCCGCGAGGTCGCGACGGCCCGCACGTAAGGTCCGCCGCAGCACTCGCATCGAATCCTCGACCAGGGTCACGCCCAGGTCTTCCATCGACGCGAAGTGTCGATAAAACGCGGTCGGCACAATGCCTGCTCCCCGGGCGACTTCACGCAGACTCAACCCGCCGAAACTCCGCTCGTCCACCAGCGCCATCGTCGTATCGAGGAGGGCCTGGCGCGTGCGTTCCTTCTTCTCCGCACGACTCTCCGACTCGGTTGCGCCAGTCGGAGCGCTCGTCCGCGCGCGGCGCGTAGTACGCGCGTTCTCCGATCGGCTCACAGTTGTCCAGCTTAGAGCGTGCCGACCGTCACACGAACATTCGCTTGACGCGCACCGCCGCTGATGTGTCACACTTGTTTGTGTACATATGTACACTCAAATTTCCAGCCCACCCAGGAACGGATACCCAGCCCATGAGTCTGAGACTTCCCTCCGCACCGCGTTCTGGATTCCTCGCCGGAATTATCGAGGCAGCCCTCGCCCCGCACCCCGTCGACCGGTACCTCGAGCTTGTCGACCCGATGATGACCTGGCGCGACATGCGCGCGAAGGTCGTCGGTATCGAGCGTCGCACCGATCGCACCGTCACCCTCACCTTGCAGCCGACGCGCCAGTGGGGCGGCCACAAAGCAGGTCAGTTTATCCAGCTCAGCACCGTAATCGACGGCGTTCGACAGAGCCGCTGCTTCTCGCCGGCCAACGCCGCCGACGGCGGAGCCGGACCGATCGAGCTGACCGTGACCGCCCATCCCGACGGCTTCGTGTCGCGGCATCTGCGCGAGCACACCGCCATCGGTGACGTACTCGGCTTGTCAGCGGCGGACGGCGACTTCACATTGCCCGACGACCTCGGCCCGCACGCGGTCTTCATCAGTGGCGGCAGCGGCGTTACACCCGTACTCTCAATGATGCGTACACTCATCGCGAACGGGTACACCGGAACCATTACGTTCGTGCACTACGCCCGCACCCCCGACGACGTGCCCTACGGCGTTGAACTCGAAACTTTCGCGGCCGCGTACGAAAACCTCGACGTTCGTATGCGTTACACCGACGTGCCGGGCGGTGAATTCTTCTCCCCGGCCCATCTCGATGGCATCGCCGGGCTAGACACCGACGGTGACGCGCAGATCTTCCTCTGCGGTCCCGCACCGCTGATGGACGACGTCAAGGGCTACTGCGCCCAGCGCGATATTTCCGACCGCTTGCATTTCGAGGCGTTCACCTTGACCACCCCGACCATCGACCCCAATGAACCGGTCACCGGCGAATTGACGTTCACCCTGTCATCGACCGGCGCGGCCAATGACGGCCGCACCATCCTCGAGCAGGCCGAGTCCGCCGGCTTGTCTCCGGAGAGCGGATGCCGCATGGGGATCTGCTTCTCCTGCACCGCAATCAAGAAATCCGGCTGCACCCGCAACGTGCTGACCGGCGAAACCGACACCGAAGCCGACAAACATATCCAGCTGTGCATCAATCAGCCGGTCGGCGACGTAGAAATCGAGGTGTAAGAACAATGGCTATCCAGATCAGCGACTTTTACCGCGCCGCCCAGGCGAAGAGTTCCAGTAAGTCAGACACCGTCGAGATCAATCTCAGCTACGAGCAGGTCGAACAGCTCGGACGTGACCTCGACGCCCTGCGCGCTCGTGTGGTCGCCGACCTCGGCGACTCCGATCGCGAGTACATCTACTCAATCATCAAGGCGCAGCGCGGATTCGAAGTGGCCGGGCGCGCGTTGATGTATCTGGGCTTCTTCCCGCCGGCCTGGCTCGCAGCAGTCGGCGCGTTGAGTGTCTCCAAGATCCTCGACAATATGGAGATCGGCCACAACGTAATGCACGGCCAGTACGACTGGATGCGTGAGGACACCTACAACTCCCGCGAATTCGAGTGGGACACCGTGTGCCCGGCCGACCAATGGAAGCACAGCCACAATTACATGCACCACACGTTCACCAACGTGCTCGGTGAGGATCGCGACATCGGCTACGGCATCCTGCGAATGGATCGCGACCAGAAGTGGAACCCCTACTACCTGGGCAACCTCTTCTACGCGACCGCGCTGATGGTGTTCTTCGAATGGGGCGTCATGCTCCACGATCTCGAGGTCGAGCGCATCGTCGCCGGCGAACGTAAATGGTCCGATGTCAAGGGCCTCGTCAAAGGCATGTGGCGCAAGGCCAGCAGGCAGGTGCTCAAGGATTACGTGGTGTTCCCGGCACTGTCGGGCCCACTGTTCCTCTCGACGCTGGCTGGTAACGTGACCGCGAACTTCGTGCGTAACCTGTGGACGTACTCAATTATTTTCTGTGGCCACTTCCCCAGTGGCGCACAGACTTTCACCGCCGAAGAGTGCGCCGATGAGACCAAGGGCCAGTGGTACCTGCGTCAGATGCTCGGTTCGGCGAATATCGAGGGCAGCGAACTGTTCCACATCATGAGTGGAAATCTGTCGCATCAGATCGAGCATCACCTGTTCCCCGACATCCCCGCGAACCGCTACCCGGAGATGTCGGCGGAGGTCCGCGAGATCTGCGAGCGCTACGGACTGCCGTACAACACCGGTAGCCTGCGCGGTCAGCTTGGCTCGACCTGGAAAAAGATCGCCAAGCTCTCGTTGCCGAACTCGTGGACACGCGATGACAACAATATCGTCGTCAATATCGAGCGCACACCAGCCAAGGTCGCCGGCTGAGGCTAGCGTTACGCACCGACCAACCCGCCGAGGCAAGCCCTCGGCGGGTAAGGTCGGCCATACGAGACCGTCGAGAGGGTAGGTCATGGGCGACGAATTGGAACGCAAACTCGAACGCAATAAAGACGTCGCCCAGGAGGTCATCGAGACCACCGCGCATCGGGTTGGCCGGATCGCCACAATCATTACCAGCGCGGTCGCCGACGTCGCGCGCGAGATCGGCGAGTTGGTTACCGACGGATTCGAGATGCGCGACGCGGCACGTCGGGCGAAGGCCGACGGCGACCGGCGGTCGGTCGGCGACCTCGACGACACGGACTCGACCGCTGTCGACGATGCCGATCAACAGGCATTGCCAGCGGCGCAGGCAGAGCAAGACTTCGACATTATCGACGCCGAAGTCGACACGGACGAGAAGTAGCTACCCACTTTCCACCCGCGCTGAGCGCAAATATTGGCCCTAGGTAGCACTTGCTCTAGCCTCGGAGAACAAAGTGCTCGCATGGAGGTCACAAGTGTCAGTACCTGAGGCGTTCGCCTTTCCCAACCCGGTCAACGACTACGCGGCACGTTCAACGGCTGGTCTGGTCGTTGTGCTGGCAGTCGTCACGGTCGCGGTCAATCAGTGGTGGCTGTACGCCCTCCTGGCCATCGGCTTCGCCCTCCGCGTGGCCGGCGGTCCGAAATACTCCCCGTTCGGCCGACTCGCCGTGCATGTGATCGTGCCGAAGATCTGGAAGAAGGAGAAGCTGGTACCCGGACCGCCGAAGCGGTTCGCCCAAACCATCGGCTTTGCCCTTTCGACGGTCGCGTTGGTGCTGAGTCTTCTGGGCTACGGACTGGCCGCGCAGATCGCGATCGTGTTTCTCATCATCGCCGCCCTATTGGAATCGGTACTCGGCTTCTGCCTCGGCTGCACGATCTTCGGATTCTTGCAACGCGTCGGCGTCATCCCCGATACGGTCTGCGAAGCATGCAACAACATTTGGGCACGCGACACGACGTCGGCGAACGCGGCCTGACCTTTCCGCTACCGAATCTGTCAGAAGCCCCCGTCGTGACGGGGGCTTCTCCATATTTGGGGGGATCAAACGCTAGCCCAGCAGGCCCAGTGCTATTCCATCGAGGATGTCGTGTTCAGAGACGACCAGGCTATCGATGCCGGCGCGCTCGGCGAGGATCGTCGCCAACTCCAACGTCACCAGTGACCCGCCACCGATCACATCGACCCGGCCGGAGTGCATGGGTCCCAGCGCGGCACGGTCGACTCTGGTCATCTCGATCAACGAGTGGCAAACCTCCCGTAGACGGTCGAATCCTATGCGCGACAGATGGATTCGCTGTGCGTCATAGGTATCCATCCCGAGTCCCAGCGCGGCCAGCGTGGTCATCGTCCCGGCCACCCCGACCCAGGTGGCAGTCCGGTCGACCGCGACCGCGGCCAATGCCGGCGCCAGCCGCTCGGCGATGAACTCGCGGCCAGCGGAGATCTCACTCTCAGTCGGCGGATCGGAATGCAAACACCGTTCGGTCAGTCGGACACAGCCAATATTCGCCGAATAGGCGGCATCGACGACGGCGGCCGATCGCGCCCCGGCTCCGTGTCCGAGCACCAATTCGGTTGAGCCGCCACCCAAATCAGTTACGAGAAATGGTCCGTCGGCCGGATCTAGCTCGCCGACGGCACCGAGGAACGACAGGCGAGCTTCCTCGTCCCCGGTGATAACCTCGGCAACGGTGCCGGACACTACCTGCCCAAGCAGTTCGGCGGTCATCGTGAAAAAATCGTCGCGATTACCAGCGTCGCGCGTCGCCGACGTCGCCACCATCCGCACACGTTGTACGCCAAGCGATTTCATCGTCTCGACGTAGTCAGCCAGCGCACTTCGTGTACGCTCGATAGCTTCGTCGGCGAACAGTCCGGTCGCATCGACGCCCTGCCCCAGCCGCACCACCCGCATTTCGCGATGGATATCAACCAGACCCGAATCGGTGGCGGGTTCGGCGACTAACAGCCGGATCGAGTTGGTGCCACAGTCGACCGCGGCCACGCGGGTCACTCGCCTGCCGCCTCAGCAGTGGGCAACTCCGGCCAATCTGCGGGAATCGCGGTGCCGCGCAAGCCATTTGCCGCGGCCAACGAGACCGCTTCATCTCCGAGCGGATTAACTCCGGGGCCCTTCGCGAGCGAGTGGGCGATCAGCACGTGCAAGCATTTCACCCGATCCGGCATTCCGCCACCGGAAAAGTCGGTACCGAGGGATTCAATGGCGTCCCGCTCAGCGAGGAAACTTTCATGCGCCCGCCGATAGCCTTGTGCCAGTTCAGGATCGGACGCGAGGCGTTCGGTCATCTCTCGCATGACACCGGCCGACTCGAGCCGACTGGCTTCAGCGGTCAACCGTGGGTCGGTCAGGTAGTACAGCGTCGGAAACGGCGTACCGTCGGGCAACCGCGGGGTGGTTTTGACGACCGCCGGACGCCCGTCAGGGGTGTAATAGCTGACCTCGATGACACCGCGCGGCTCTCTACCCAGTTGTGCCGCTACCGCTTTGCGGTCTTCGTCGGAAACACTCACAAATCCACTACCCGTTGATCGATTTTCGGGGACTTACTTGGCAGCTGCCGGTGTGGCAACCGAATCCCATAGGTTCCCGTACCAAGGATTACGTGCTTTCGCCGCGGCTCGCTCTTCTTCGGCCTTGCGTTGCTCCTGCCCGGGGAAGGTCAATACGAGCACGGTCTCACCCGGCCGGGCGTATTGCAGGCGCGCCCGCGCCTTGGCCTCGGTGTACGCGGGATCGCCCTGCTCGTTGACTTTTTGCTGATAGTCGGCGACTTCCCGGTGCAACTGAGCGTTCGAGTCGCGCAACTGGTCGAATTCCGCCTGCTGCGAGAAGTAGGTACGCATCGGCATCGCAAGGGTCAGCACCACGAAAGCCAATACGACCGCCATAATCACCGCGTGTCGGGGATTGACCCCACGCATCCGATGCAGCGCACTCTGCGCGAGTCCCGGACGGGACACGTTGGTGCGGGCACCGCGGGCGGACCGAACCCGGACAACCGGAACAGCTTCGTCCTCGACGTCGGGGTTGACCTCGTCCGGCAGCGCATCAGCGGCTGAATCGACCTCATCAGCAGCGTGGTCGATGGAATCGACCACATCGTCGTCATCGACTACCGGATTCGCTCCGCTGCCGCTCGTCACCCGACGGGGTCCACCCGGGCGGGTCGATCGGATGCGATCGACCCGCCCGCGGCGACTCCGACGGGAGCCGTCGCCACGCTCGCCCGGACGTTCAGCCATAGGTTCTAGCTAATCACGAACCCACGGCGAAGCGTGGGAAGGCGAGGTCGCCGGCATAGCGTGCCGCGTCGCCGAGACCCTCTTCGATCCGGAGCAACTGGTTGTACTTGGCGACTCGCTCGCTTCGAGCGGGCGCGCCGGACTTGATCTGACCGCTGCTACAGGCAACGGCCAGATCGGCGATGGTGGTGTCCTCGGTTTCGCCCGAGCGATGGCTCATCATCGACTTGTAGCCGTTGTTATGCGCGAGCGATACGGCGTCGAGAGTCTCGGTCAGCGTACCGATTTGATTGACCTTGACTAGCAACGCATTTGCGGCACCTTCGCTGATGCCGCGCTCAAGACGCTCGGGGTTGGTGACGAACAAGTCGTCGCCGACGAGTTGTACCTTGTCGCCGATGGCTTCGGTCAACGCGACCCACCCGTCCCAATCATCTTCTGACAGTGGGTCTTCGATCGACACGAGGGGGAAGTCGGCGACGAGCTTCTCGTAGAACGGGATCATATCGGCCGAACTGCGGGTCTCGCCTTCAAAGGCGTATCCCGTTCCCTCGGTGTAGAACTCGGTCGCCGCGACGTCGAGGGCGAGAGCGATATCCGCACCCATCGTGAAGCCGGCCTTACCGATGGCTTCTTCGATGATCTTCAGAGCTTCGCTGGTGCCGGCGACGTTGGGCGCGAAGCCGCCTTCGTCGCCGAGTCCGGTCGACAGGCCCTTGGCTTTGAGCACCGACTTGAGCGAGTGGTACACCTCGGCACCCCAGCGCAGCGACTCCTTGAAGGTCGACGCACCGATCGGGGCGATCATGAACTCCTGCACGTCGACACCCGAATCCGCGTGGGCACCGCCGTTGATGATGTTCATCATCGGTACCGGGAGGATGTGGGCGTTGGGTCCACCGATGTAGCGGAACAACGGCAGGCCGGCCGACTCGGCAGCGCCCTTGGCCACCGCGAGCGACACACCGAGCAGCGCGTTGGCGCCTAGGCGCGACTTGGCCGGGGTGCCGTCGAGGTCGAGAAGAACCTGGTCGACGACTCGCTGGTCGTCGGCGTCAATGCTGATGATTGCGGGGGCGATCTCGTCGAGGACAGCCTCGACAGCTTTGGTCACGCCCTTGCCGAGGTAGCGGGAATCGCCGTCGCGGAGTTCGACGGCTTCATGCTCGCCGGTCGATGCGCCCGACGGTACGGCCGCCCGACTGAACGTGCCGTCGTCGAGTACGACCTCGACCTCGACGGTCGGGTTACCTCGGGAGTCGAGAATCTCGCGTGCGCCAACCTGTTCGATAATTGCCACGGCCACAGCCCCAATCATTTGGTCTAGTCGGCGACTCCAGGGCGCGCCGCCTACATCAGTCGGTGAGAATTACGTCTCTGAGCCTACTGGTCGGCTAGTAGTTGACGCCGATCGAGTAGGCATTGGCCCGATCACGCACTTCGAGCAGGTAACTCCGCGAGTTGTTGTAGGTGAGAACCGCCTTTTCCCAGCCCTGCGCCTCGGTCATATCGCCGCCGGCCGAAACACATAGGTACCGGGCGGCCGACAATGCCGCGTCGTCGAGGTTGTCCGGGTCGGCTTTGCCATCGCCATTAGCGTCGACGCCGTACCGCGCCCACGTCTCGGGCAGGAATTGGAAGGGCCCCATCGCGCGCACGTAATTCGGATTCTCGTCGGTCCCCGGATCCTCGTGATCGACAATGCGCATATTGCCATTGGTGCCGTCGAGTTCGGGACCACGGATCTTCGGCGAGGTATCGCCGTTCGCGGCGATACTGCTGCCGCGATGTTGGCCATGTTTGCTCTCAGTGCCGGCGATCCCCGCGATGGTTGTCCACCCGATACCGCACTCGGGATGTTGCTGGCGCTGAATCTCGGCAGCGTTGCCATACGCTTCGAGCGCGATCATGGGGATACGCAATTCGCTCAACGTTTCTGCCCACGCGCGCAACTTTGATGCTGTCCGGCCAGGTGCGTTGATGTTTATGTAGGGAACCGCCTTACCAGCGCCGGGCGGAATCCCCTGGGGAATGTCGGGGCGGTTGACCGACGGTATGTCGAGGCACCCGGTCGCTACCGCGGCGGTCAACGCCATTGCCGACAGCAGACCAGCCCGACGACGAGTCGACTTTTTTCCGTACCGCACCACTAGTTATTTCCTCGCAAACATTCAGACCGGATTCACAATCTACCGTGTGCAACTTCCAAGAATGTTGTTCGGTTCCCGCCGAAACGGACAATCTACCCAGCATTCAACGATTCGCCCAGTCGCGTTGTAATCTCGCTTGGTTAGCCTTGCCGAAGCAGCTCTCTTGCAACGCTGGAGCTGCTTGATCGAAAGGTGATGATGGAAACGTTGGCCGCGGCAACAAGCCCAACGGTATTCGCGCAGATGTTTGGCAGTACGTTGATCGGAGTCCGCGAAGGACTCGAAACGGGGATCGTCGTCATGATCCTGGTCGCATTCCTCGTCAAATCTGGACGCCGCGACGCGCTCAAATGGGTCTGGCTCGGCGTTAGTCTGGCGGTCGCGATGGTGGTCGCCACGTTCGCGATCATTCACTACGGCACGTCGACCATTGACGGACTTACCGCAGAACTCATCGCCGGGATCGCCTCCCTCGTCGCCGTAGTCATCGTGACCTTCATGGTGCTCTGGATGGGTAAGGCGTCGTCGCATATCTCCGCCGATCTCAAAGAAGGCATGTCCAAGGCGCTCGTCGCCGGAACTCCAGCCGTGCTGGCGCTGTCCTTCCTCGCCGTCGGGCGCGAGGGTTTTGAGACTGCGTTGTTGATGGTCGGTTACGCCGAGAGTGTCTCCGGTGGGTTGTGGCCGCTGCTCGGGTTGCTCTTTGGCGTTCTCATCGCAGTCGCGCTGACCATCGCTCTCTATTTCGGCGCGGTACGCATCAATTTCGCGAAATTCTTCCGGTACACCGGAATCTTCTTAATTTTCGTCGCGGCCGGCATCCTCGGATACGGAGTCCGAGCGCTGCAGACCTATGGTTGGCTACCCGGTATCAACAACGCAGCGTTCGACTGGTCGAGTTGGTATGACCTTTCCTCCTGGTACGGAACGTTGTTCGGGGGCATCTTCAATCTCCGCCCCAATCCGACCTGGCTCCAACTCGCCGCCTGGGCGACCTACCTGATCGTCGTGCTGACACTGTTTCTGCTGCGCACCAAACCCGCTCCGGCGCCGCCTGTCAGTAAGCGCGAATCGACTCCCGCACAACCGAATTCATCACCAGCTCCGACGCCGACCGTCGATGCTGGATACGGAAAGGAAAACCCAACACCGTGAAGCACGCACTTAAGACGACGGTCGCGCTAGGAGCGATCGCGATCGGAGCTCCACTCGCGCTGGCCGGCTGTACGTCGAAGACCGACTCCACCGATGCCATCGCGGTGACCTCGACCAACGACGCCTGCGATCTATCGACCTCCGACGCCCAGACCGGCGATGTCAGCTTCAAGATCACCAACTCGGGTTCCAAAGTCACCGAGTTCTACGTCTATGGCAACAACAGCCGCGTACTCGGTGAGGTAGAAAACATCGGGCCCGGCTTGTCGGGGAACCTGAAGGTCGAGATCACCGAGCCCGGCACATACGCCGTGGCGTGCAAACCAGGCATGGTGGGTCTCGGCCTGCGTAAAGAGATCAAGGTGACCGGCGAGAAGAAGGAAAAATCCGAAGCTCCCGCCGACGTCAACGCCGCCAAGGCACGGTACCTGGATTATGTCCGTGGTCAGACCGCCGCTCTGAGCTCGCAGGTCGCCACGTTCGTCAACAACGTGAAGAGCAACAACCTCGACGCCGCGCGAAGCCAATACGGTCAGGTCCGCACCTCGTATGAGCGCATCGAGCCGGTCGCCGAATCGTTCCAGGACCTCGACCCCAAAGTCGATATGCGCTGGGATGACACCGCCGACGGTAAAGAGCCATTCACCGGCTTCCACCGCATCGAACGTTTCCTGTGGCCACCACAGGCCGCTGAGATCGGCGACGCCCAGGGACAGATCGCCCCGGCCGATGCCGCGAACGCGAAGACAGCCGACACTCCGGCCGCGATCGCCAAGGTCGCCGATCAGTTGCTCGCCGACGTCAACTCACTCAAGACCGAGGTCGACAAGAAAGACTTCGTCTTCGAGACACAGTCGTTCGTGCAGGGTCCCAAAGCACTAATCGACGAGGTCGCGGCGACCAAAGTGGACGGTGAAGAAGACCGTTACTCGCATACCGACCTGTGGGATTTCGCAGCCAATGTCGAAGGCTCACAACAGCTAATCGGTGAACTGCAACCGATCATCGAAGCCAAGAACAAGACGCTGATGAACCAAATCACCGCGGCATTCACCACGGTCGAGAACAGCATCGACAAGTACCGCGAGGGCGACGGTTACGTCTCCTACGACAAGGTGACCGCCGAACAACGCAAAGCTCTCTCGAATCAGATCGACGCCCTCTCGGCCGTTCTGTCGCAGGTACCCGGCGTCGTGCTGGGCTGATTCGCGGGCCGCAAGAATTACGAAGAAGGTATGGCCATGACCGACGACCCGACCCCCGACGCGTCGACCCAAACGGATTCGCGACTGTCCAGGCGCACACTCCTGGGCGCGACCGGGGTAGGCGTCGTCGCCGCGGCCGCCGGCGGCGCGGCGATCGGCCGCGCCACGGCGGCCGATACGTCGGCGCCGAGTGGGGTGGTGCCTTTTCGCGGTGAGAAGCAGGCCGGCATCGTCACCGCGGCCCAGGACCGGCTGCATTTCTGCTCGTTCGACGTGATCACCGACGACAAGGCGGCGCTGGTCGCCTTGCTTAAGCGATGGACCATCGCCGCAGAACGGATGACCACCGGCCAGGAGACCACTCCGAACGGGGCAATCGGCCTGGGTGACTACACTCCACCAGCCGACACCGGTGAGGCACTTGGCCTTTCAGCGTCAAACCTCACCCTGACGATCGGTTTCGGGCCCGGCCTATTCGGTCCGACACCGGCATTCCCCACCGCGCGTGACCGATTCGGCATCGGCGACCGTCGGCCGCCGGCACTCAGTCAGCTCCCGGCATTCCCCGCCGAACGTCTCGATCCCGCTAAGAGCTACGGCGACATCTGTGTGCAAGCCTGTGCCGACGACCCACAGGTCGCGGTACACGCGATTCGCAACCTAGCTCGGATGGGCTTCGGTGTAGTCGCCGTGCGCTGGTCTCAGCTCGGTTTCGGACGCACTTCGTCAACCACGAAAACTCAAGACACTCCGCGAAATATGTTCGGGTTCAAGGACGGAACCAATAACGTCCGCGCCGAAGACACCGATCTCCTCAACAACTGGGTGTGGGTGGGAGACAAGGACAACCCGGCCGCCGCGCAGTGGATGACTGGCGGCACCTATCTGGTAGCGCGTCGCATTCGGATGGACATCGAGCCGTGGGATCGCGCGAATCTTCTTGAGCAGGAACAGATTATCGGCCGAATGAAAGGCAACGGCGCACCGATCGGGCAGGAAAACGAGTTCGACACACCGGATTTCAACATCACCTCCAAGGGGTCACCACTCATTCCACTGACCGCACACGTGCGACTCGCCCATCCCAATCAAAACAACGGTGTCCGACTGCTGCGTCGCGGCTACAACTTCACCGACGGCTCAGACGGTTTCGGCCACCTCGACGCCGGGTTGTTCTTTCTGGCGTTCTGCCGCGATGTCGGGAAGCAGTTCGTCCCGATGCAGAACACGCTGTCCACCCAGGACGCGTTGACCGAATATCTCATCCCCAATGGCGCGGCCGTCTTCGCCGTCCCCCCGGGTTTGCGCGACGGCGAGTGGTGGGGCCAGCACCTGTTCGAGGGGTAACAAGCCCGCGTCGATGTCCCGGCGACGAGTCTCAAGCTATTAGTTGGCGGACCTACAGAAAGGCGACGCCATCCGTTAGCATCGCATTTACTACGCGGCGCTAAGCATGGGTATATGACTACCACCGCATGGTGAGAGCCGGATAGTAAGCGTTGAAGGTAGAAAAGTAAATCATGTTGAATGCTCTAATCTCAGGGCTTCTTCTCGGCTACGCCCTGATAATTCCTATCGGCTCTCAGAACATATTGGTGCTGACGGAATCGATACGTCTAGGCCTTCCTAAGAGTTTGGTGGTTGCCGCAACCGCTGCGATATGCGACTCGATATTGATTATCCTCGGCGCTGTCGGAGCATCTCGATTGCTCGCCTCCATGCCGGCCGTTCGCGTCGCACTCCTATTCGCGGGAGCAGCATTTTTGCTATACCTCGGAGTTCGGGCGATCAGGGCAAAGGTTCCTGCCGGCATGGGCGAGTCTCCTCATTTGCCTGAAGGTCGTGGCGGCAGCCGCCCCTTGAAGAGTACGGTCATTGCAGTTGTCGGCGCGTCATTGATCAATCCACATGCCATATTGGACACCGTGGGTGTGATCGGATTGGCCATCGCCTCTCAGCCCGGAGATGCCGCGCTCTGGTTCGCGCTAGGAACGTTGTGCGCTTCGGCAACATGGTTCGGCGCGATTTCTGTTATAGCGGGAGTGCTCGCGGACAAGATCACTCCAGTGGTCCGCATGTGGATCGATCGGATATCCGGAGTAATTCTCATTGGGTTTGCGGTCTTCCTGTTCACCGAAGGACTGGCCGCGGCGTAGTGTGCCCGGGTCTCGACCGTCCTGTCCGGGAGTATTCAGTCCTCGCGAGGTGACCTGGGTACGACGTTCGGCGCGCCCGGCTCGGGCGTCTGCGTGTCCCCCGCATCGTTGCTGTCAGCCGCTACCTCGTCGATAGACTCCGAACCGTAGTAGTCATCGAGGCTGACGTCGTCGTCGAGATCCGGTTGGGCCGTGGCACTTTCATCATCGTCGCGCAGGCCGCCGTCGTCGGGAACCGGAACGAAGTCGTCGGTCGACGTCTCGTCGTCTGCTGTCGCGACCTCGTCGGTCGATGTGGATTCGCGAGCGTCCTCGGGGAGGGGATCGGCGGGGCCAGAGTTGGTCCGCTCGGTAGGCTCCTGCGCGGCATCCGGTTCAGACGATACGTTCGGTGCCGCGCCTTCTTGTTCCGCGCCTTCCTGCGCCGAATCATCCTGTGCCACATAGTCATCTGCCACACCGAGATGCTCGAGCCACTGCGTGGGATTGGTCAGCGCGACGCCAGCGGCCTGCGCCGACGACTCCGCCGCGTACACCCGATCCATCAGATCCAGGACGCGCTGACGAGTGAGGTCTTCGGTGCTCCGACCGCCCACATCGACTGTTACCGAAAGCAATTCGGGATCGACCTCAGGTTTGGGGAAACCCGCCGCCGCCAACCGTTCGAGTACCTTTTGCGCCAGCGCCAACGCCGGCGCCGTGGTGGCGATGCCGTCGAGAATCGACCCCCGCGCCTTCTCCGCGGCTTTGCGCTCTTCCCATTCGCGGATTTGGGTTTCCAGGTCACTGTGCTCGCCAGACAGGATGCCCGGGGTGCGGTGTGACACTTTAGCCACGAAAGACCTTGCGACATCGTCGATGTCGAAGGGCGCCACCCGATCGTCCGCCGCGATCCGGGCGTGGAAAAGCACCTGCAACAGCAGATCACCCAACTCCTCACGCAAATCGTCCTGCGTGCCGACGTCGATCGCATCGAGAAGTTCGTACACTTCCTCGAGGAGATACCGTCGCAACGAATCGTGCGTCTGCTGCGATTCCCACGGACCGTTACGGCGCAGCGTGTCCATCAGCGCAACCGCTTCAACCAGCGCGTCACCGGAATGACGCTGAACCGCGATTACTACCTCACCGCGATCGATGCGCGCACGAACCAGCGGATGCGAGCGGTCGGTACTCATCAGCACGGTCAACGGATCGCCGTCATCGTTGACCGGAGCGGCCGCCGCATTCTGTAACGCCCACAGCGTCGTCGGATGGACATCCTCGGTCACCAAGACCGGCCCGACGACGAACTTCATCGCGGCCAGCGGCAGAACCTCGGGACGTAACGGATCAAGCAAGATCACCGTCATGTCGACGACTACCTCCGACTTCTAGTCTTTATGCGAGGAGCAAGTACTTTTCGATCTCAAACAATAGTCTCATCCTGAGGTCGACGTTGTGCGGTCCGCCCACCGCCTCGGCGTGGCCAAACACCCTAGACGGCGTCAATCGGCTTGATCTGCAGAAGAAATGTAATGAGATAGTCGATCAATTCCTCGTCGCGCAACCGGGCAGACCCCACGCCGCCGGTCCGCGGAATCGGCAGGGTGACCACTGAAGTCGTCGCGCGATACCCGGCGGACGAGTACAGCCGCTTGAGACGAACCTGCTCGGAGTCGAGTAGTGGCAGCGGCGAAATCTTGATCTGTGTACCGGCACCACCTACCTCGGTGATTCCGCGTTCGCGGCAACGCAGTCGCAACCCGGCGATCGCGGCGAGGCGCCGCGTTTCTACCGGAGGCTCGCCATAGCGGTCGGTAAGTTCGGTGAGCACCGCGGCGATGTCGTTGTCAGTAGTCGCGGCGGCAAGCTTGCGATACCCCTCCAATCGCAGTCGATCGGAGTCGACGTACTCGACCGGAATATGCGCATCGACCGGCAGATCAATCCGGACCTCGACAGTTTCGGTCGACTCAACCGGTTTGCCGTCGGCGGCCGCCCGATACGCTTCGACTGCCTCACCGACCAGCCGCACATACAGATCGAAGCCAACCCCGGCGACATGGCCGGACTGTTCGGCACCGAGCACATTGCCGGCGCCACGCAATTCCAGATCCTTCAACGCAACAGCCATACCGGCACCCAGTTCGTTGTTCTGCGCGATGGTGGCGAGGCGGTCGTAGGCGGTCTCGGTCAGCGGTTTCTCCGGGCTGTAGAGCAGGTACGCGTAACCACGTTCGCGGCTTCGGCCGACCCGACCGCGCAACTGATGGAGCTGCGATAGGCCAAAGTTCTCGGCGCGATCGACGATGAGCGTGTTGGCGTTGGAGATATCGAGTCCGGTCTCGATGATGGTCGTGCAGACCAGGACGTCGTATTCACGATTCCAGAAGCCGTTGACGGTGCGTTCGAGCTGGTCCTCCCCCATTTGCCCGTGTCCGACGACAACGCGCGCCTCGGGAACCATCGCGGAGATCTCCCGCGCCGCCTTGTCGATACTCGACACCCGATTGTGCACGAAGAAGACCTGACCATCGCGCAGCAGTTCGCGTCGAATAGCCGCGGCGACCTGCTTGCCGCTATACCCGCCCACATAGGTGAGCACCGGATGCCGCTCCTCCGGCGGCGTGAGGATGGTTGACATCTCCCGGATACCGGCCATCGACATCTCCAGCGTGCGCGGGATCGGCGTCGCCGACATGGTCAACACGTCGACATGCGTGCGCAACGACTTGATGTGCTCCTTATGTTCGACGCCGAACCGCTGCTCTTCGTCGACGATGACCAGACCGAGGTCCTTCCACGACACCCCGGTTTGTAAGAGCCGATGCGTGCCGATCACAACGTCGACCTCGCCGGTGCGCATCGCCTCGATGGTGGCGCGGGACTCGGCCGCGTCGGTGAAACGCGACAGACCCTTGATTCGCACCGGAAAGCCAGCCATGCGCTCGGTAAAAGTTTGCAAATGTTGTTGCGCCAGAATGGTTGTCGGCACCAACACGGTGACCTGCTTACCGTCCTGCACCGCTTTGAAGGCCGCGCGTACGGCGATCTCGGTTTTGCCGTAACCGACATCGCCGACGATAACCCGGTCCATCGGGACGGGCCTCTCCATATCGGATTTCACCTCGGAGATTACCGTCAGCTGGTCGGCAGTTTCGGTGAAGTCGAAGGCATCCTCCATTTCGCGCTGCCACGGCGTATCGGCGCTGAACGCGAAACCAGGCGCGGCGTGCCGCGCCGCGTATAGCTGCACCAGTTCTCCGGCGATCTCACGAACAGCCTTGCGCGCCTTGCGTTTTGTATTCTGCCAATCAGATCCACCGAGTTTCGACAACGACGGCTGCTCGCCGCCGACATACCGGCTCAGCTGATCGAGCGCGTCCATCGGCACGTACAGACGGTCACCGGGCTGGCCGCGTTTACTCGCGGCGTACTCGATGACGAGGTATTCACGACGCGCGCCGGAGATAGTGCGCTCGATCATCTCCACGAACTTGCCGATTCCGTGCTGATCGTGCACGACCATGTCGCCCGCGGTCAGCGCCAGCGGGTCAACTTGATTGCGGCGCTTGGCCGGAAGCTTGCGGCCCTCTTTGGCGCCGACCGTCCGGGTACCGGTGATATCGGCCTCAGAAACGATTACGAGACCGGCGCTGGTCGGATTCGGCCCGCTCGCTCCGCTCCCGGCGCCGGTCGGATTCGGCCCGCCGGTCGGATTCGGCCCGCTCGCTCCGCTCCCGGCGCCGTGACCATTCGGCAACACCAGACCGTGCCGCAACGTGCCGTGATACACCGACACCGTTCCCGGCGCCGGTTCGGCTCCGGCGTCCGCCACCACCGACGGGACACCGGCTTCGGCGAGGCGTTCGTGGTACCGCTGCGCAGTTCCCTTGCCCGCCACCACAATTGCCGCGCGGCCCCCTGCCGCCGCATGTGCCCGCAACATGGTGAAAGTCGAGGCGATCTCCGCTTCGTCACCGCGCGGCGCGGGGCCCGAGATCAGATCGACGGCCAGTTCGTCGGCATCGCCGGCCGACAGCGGACTGATCGTCCACCAGGCGCGGCCCGCCTGCAAAGTCGCGGCCTCAACCTCACCCATCGCGCGATATGCGCTGGCCTGCAAGTCAATTCCGACGCCGCTGCCCGACGACAGCGGCGCCTGCGCGCCCAATGCGGCCGCCGACCACGCCGCTTCGAGAAATTCCGCACCGGTCTTGGACAGATCCGCGGCGCGGGTACGAATCTTCTCCGGATCGAGCAAGAGAACCCGGGTGCCGCTGGGAACTACCTCGGTCAGCAACTCCATCCGGCCGTCGACCAACGCGGGGATCAGCGCCTCCATCCCTTCCACCGGAATGCCCTCGGAGATTTTGGTGAACATCTCCGCGAGTGCTGGATCGTCGGCATGCTCTTCAGCGAGATTGCCGGACCGGGCGCGAACAGATTCGTCGAGGATGAGTTCGCGACACGGGAAAATCTGCACCGCGTCGACGTCGATTTCTTCCTGAGTGCGCTGATCGGCCACCGAGAACGCGCGCAAATCGGTGATCTCGTCACCCCAAAACTCCACGCGCACAGGGAATTCCGCAGTCGTCGGAAATACGTCGAGGATGCCGCCGCGGACCGCGAATTCGCCGCGCCGGCCCACCATGTCGACCCGCTCGTACGCCATCGCCACCAAATCTACGATGAGGTCGTCGAAGTCGACCTCGGCACCTTCGGCGAGGGTGACCGTACGCAGTGCCCCGAGACCCGGTGCCATCGGCTGCACCAACGACCGGACCGTGGTCACGATGACGCGCAGGCCGCTTGCCGCCGGGTCGGTGAGGCGATGCAGCACCTGCAACCGCTGCCCGACGGTGTCGGCGCTCGGCGACAACCGCTCGTGCGGAAGTGTCTCCCAGGAGGGGAACTGAGCAACCGCCGCCGGATCGTCGAGCATCTCCGCGAGTTCGGCGGCGAGGTCGTCGGCTTCTCGCCCGTTGGCCGAGACCACCAACAGCGGGGCGTCGTCGATACCGTCGATCGCCGCGACAACGAACGGTCGGGCCGCGTCGGGAGCGGTGATCGTCAAGAGGCTGGACTCGCGGCGAGCGGCGATCGGCGCGAACGCGGGATCGGCACACGCGATACGGGACAGGCCGGATAAGGCCGGGTGCGACGGCCGGGAATCGAGCGGGGTTGAATCGAGCGGCGGGGAATCAAGCGGTGGGACCACTTGGAGAATTCTATGCTCCGAGTGCGACAACCAATTATTCGCCGTGAACCCATCGATGCCGCCAGCGGAGGCGGTGTTCTACTGTCACCTCCATGACCGCATCGATTTCCGCCTCAGTCGCGATCCGCCCGGCGATCGCCGACGATTTGGCAGCCGTCAGCGAAATCTATCGACATTACGTTGAAAACACCGTCGCGACCTTCGACTACGAGAGCCCGACACTCGACGATTGGCAGGCGAAACTGGAAGCGATTGCCGATGCTGGGCGCCCATTCCTGGTCGCCGACAGCGCCGATGCTGGCGTCGTCGGGTTCGCCTATCTGGGAGAATTCCGGTCCAAAGCCGCATACGCCAAGACCACCGAAGACACGATCTACGTGCGCCAGGGATTTGGCGGACGTGGGCTCGGCAGTGCATTACTGAGCGCCGTCGTCGAGCAGGCCGATCCGGACAATGTGACGCAAATCGTGGCAGTCATCGCGGCAGAGGGCGGCGACGGATCCATCGCGCTGCACCGCCGATTCGGCTTCGACGAGGTGGGACGACTGACGAAGGTCGGCAGGAAATTCGATCGCTGGATCGACGTCGTCTATATGCAACGCGAAATCGGCTGATCACCTGCGACGTTAAGAGCCCGTGCTACATTTGGTATCCATGACAACCAAGTCTCCTCCCGCTCTCTTTCTCTCACATGGAGCGCCGCCACTCGTCGACAGTGAACTCTGGGTGTCACAGCTACGAGCGCTGTCGGATGATCTAACTCGACCGACCGCGATCCTGGTCGTCTCCGCTCACTGGGAGGAGGCGCCCCTCACCATCGGCTCGACTGATCCGACCGTCGAACTGACGTATGACTTTTGGGGCTTCCCGGAGCGGTATTACCGAACGACGTACTGGTCCCCCGGCGCGACCGATCTGGCCGCACGCGTCGAAGCATTAATGCCCGACGGCGAGCCCGTTGCCCGTGATCAGACCCGACGTCTCGATCACGGCGCCTACGTGCCACTGACGGTGATGTACCCCGACGCCGACATCCCCGTCCTGCAGATCTCGTTGCCAACGCTGGATCCGCAGCGGCTCCTCGATCTGGGCGCACGACTCGCCCCGCTGCGCGCGGAGGGCGTGCTGATTATCGGCTCCGGGTTCACCACTCACGGCCTGCAGTTTCTGACCGACCCCCGCCCCGACGCCACGCCGCCAACCTGGTCGATGGAATTCGACGCGTGGGCGCAGGAACGTTTCGCGGCGGGCGACGTGGAAGCACTGATCGATTTCCGTCACCGCGCGCCCGGAATGCCCTACGCGCATCCGACGATCGAACATTTCGCACCGCTGTTCGTAACACTGGGCGCCAGTGGCGATCCCGAGCAGAAGCCAGATCAGGTGATCGACGGATTCTGGATGGGACTGGCGAAGCGCAGCCTGGTGTTGAACTAGCGAAACCGTCTAATGGGCATCGTCGGAAAGATCGTCGTCCGGAGCGGCATCGCCCGAAACCTGTTGGCGCAGTTGAGGATGCACCGTCGACGGCATCGTCTCCTGATAGTCGGCACTCACGAGAACCGGCTCGGGCTCTAGTCGAGTCAAGCCATTCCAGCACAGGTTGACCAGATGCGCCGCGACGACTTCTTTGGGAGGTTCGCGGACATCGAGCCACCATTGCGCGGTTACCGAGACCATCCCGACAAGTGCCTGCGCGTAGAGCGGCGCGAGGTTCGGATCGAATCCACGACGTTCGAAGTCGCCAGCCAGGATATGTTCCACCTGGCTGATCGCGTCGTTGAGAAGGCTGGAGAATGTGGCGGTTTCGCTATTCGACGTCCGGTCGCCACGCACCAAGATGCGGAAGCCGTCGGTGCGCTCCTCCATATAAGTCAGCAGCGCCAACGCGACCTGCTGGACCCGGTAACGAGATCGATTGTCCGATAACGACGATGTGACCATCGACAGCAAGGTCTCCATCTCGCGGTCGACGATCACGGCATAAAGGCCCTCTTTGCCGCCGAAGTGTTCGTACACAATGGGTTTCGAGACGCCTGCGCGCTGCGCGACTTCCTCTATCGACGTGCCCTCATATCCACGTTCGGCGAACAGTCCGCGGGCAACTTCGATGAGCTGGGCACGACGCTGCGGACCCGTCATCCGCGAGCGCGGCGCACTACGTGCTTTATCCGATTTATCTGTCGGCCGAGTAACTGCCATGCGGCGAGTTTATCCGCCGGATACGTGCGCGTTGGGAGGCCGCTACGACGTAGGGGCCGCGGGCGTAGGCGGAAGAGTTGTCTCCGTCGTCTGCGGTTGTCCGGGAGCCTGCTGCTGGCCGGGGGCCTGCTGTTGACCACCGGGCATTTGCCGTTGACCGGGGACTCCGCGCTGCCAATTGCCCGGGCCGCCGGAGAATCCGCCCGGTCCCTGCTGATTGCGGCCGAAACCGGGGCCGAAGTCGTCGCCACCGCGGTTGAAATGGTGGTGACGGTGATGGCCGTCATGCCGATCAAGGCTGCCGACCGTCGCGATGCCAGCGCCGAACCCCAGGCCGAAGATGAACAGTATTCCGACGACGTAGACCAGGACACGCAGCGCGGGAGTGGTCGACCAGGTCTTCGCGATACTGCTGGACGCAGTGGTGGCGGCAGGCTCGGTGGTGGCTGTGGCGGCAGGCTCGGTGGCGACTGCCGGCTCGGTGATCGGCCTCGTCGGGGTCTGATCGGGCGTATCTACCGGCGACACATCTGCGCCCTCGTCGGGCGTCGTAGGCTGGCTCGGCTTATCGTCACTCATCAATCGCTCATTTCCTGGTTGTGACCACGTAAGTAGCCGCGAGTATATGCACCTAAACTGACATATAGAGCCAATCGCCTTGTGAATCTGCTGTGAGAGGACCGATCCGCTTTCCCACGGGTCGCCGCATCAATGTCAGACTCAACACGTGACACTTTCTTTGCGGGATATCTCGGACCGGCTAGAAATCCAGGACACCCTTACCGCGTACTCGACGGCGGTCGACAGCGGACAATTCGACGACCTTCGCGCGGTATTCACCGCTGATGCCACGATCGACTACTCAGCTACCGGCGGTATCACCGGGTCACTCGATGAGTGCATCGTCTGGCTGGGCGAGGTTCTGCCCGCTTTTAGCGCGTATTGCCACTTCCTCGGTAACGTCGAGATCCACCTCAACGGAGGAACCGCGACGTCGCGCACCCTCTGCCTCAATCCCATGCAAACGCCGGACAAATCGGCGTTTCTGCTCGGCATCTACTACGACGACGAGTGGGTGCGCACCGTCGACGGATGGCGGATCACGTCGCGGACACTGGTCAGTAAGTTTCACTCGCAGCTGTAGCCATGTGCGAACAATGCCTTGTAGCGCCGGTCTACTTCGGCCAACCACTGGATGGCTGGACGCTCGCGCGCGCTCGATACGACAGCGATGTGGCTGATTGGCGCAAAGGCGAGTGGGGGTTGTTAACGCAGAACGACCCGACATTCCGCTGGCGGACGACGCCGACAATTGATCCCGCATTTCGAATGTCGGAGGTGGAGTCGGATGCCTGGCTGGATTCACTTACGCCGGGCACCATCGAATATAGACGGGCATTCTGGTATGGGAATGAAGCCGACGGACTCGATTTTGTCGAAGCGTTTGGCAACTGCGATCCCAATAGCGGGTACGAGCTGGTCGCCGCCGCCATGGCTCGCGGCTACGATCGCGAACGTGACGGGATATTCGTAAGTTGGTTCTTCGATTACCTTGGCGAGTTCCTCGTCACCGCCGTGGCTGAGTTCGACGAGGCGTCCGATGACTGGCACCGCAAGCACTTCGGACCCGACTCCATCGACGAATCCATCGGAGCGCGGCCCCTGCCCGGCGAACCGTTTTATGTCCCGAATGGCCCGGGACCGCTGGCTTAGCTGTCCGGTTCTGTTAGATGCCGCTGGCGCGCGGGCCAGCGTCGATCGCCGTATCGTAATGCCGAGGTGCCTCCGGGTGCGCCCCCGCGGCAACTGCGAGCATCTGCGGAGACAAATCCAGATGCCCCACGACCGCCTCTGCCAAGCTGCGTGCCCTATGTGCCAGCCAGACCAGTGCTGGCCAATCTTCGGACATCGAACCTCCTCACGGCCGCGCCGACGTCAAGACATAACCGCCTGCTAGTTAGCGCCAACGATCCACCGGACGCCAGGATTGCGGTCAGCGTGATCGGAAGTGCCCGAAGCGGATTGGCGACGACGGCGGCATTGTTCAAAAGAACAGTCACCGAGTTTGTCGCTGCTGCGCGGAGGAAGCTATGTCTGATCGACCCGACCAGGTCCACTTGGCAATCGCTCTCGATGGCGCGGGAGCGCATCCGGCGGCATGGCGCGTCGACGACGCTCGTGCGAATGAACTCTTGACCGCCCGGTACTGGGCTGACGTCGTCGGCCAAGCCGAGGCAGGATTTCTCGACTTCGTCACTCTCGGCGACTCCTTTCTGCTGCAAGATTCGTCGTCGACGCCGATACGCACCGACCGGCTCGGCGGACGACTCGACGCACTACTGATCGCCGCCCGAGTCGCGCCGTTGACCAAAAATGTCGGACTCATTCCGACAGCGAACGTCCCACACACCGAGCCATTCCACCTGTCGAAAGCTGTTGCCACACTTGACTATGTGAGCGGCGGCCGTGCGGGCATCGGGCTGTCGACGTCACCCGATGTCGGGGAAGCGGCGCTATTCGGCAGACGGGATGTGACAACACTTACCCCGGATACGGCTGCCGACGAAGCTGCCGACTACGCGAATGTTCTTCGGCTGCTCTGGGATTCGTGGGAAGACGGTGCCGAGATACGCGATACGGCGACTGGCCGGTTCATCGACCGGGACAAGCTGCACTATGTCGACTTCGCCGGCGAATACTTCTCCATTCGCGGTCCCTCCATCACTCCCCGACCGCCGCAAGGACAACCGCTAGTGGCCATCGCGGCCTACGACCAGGCATCGCTGCGACTTGCCGGTGAAGTCGGGGACGTGGCATTCATCGCGCCCGACGAAATTACCGATGCCACAACGGCAATCGCCTCGATCCGGCATTTCCACGATGCCGCCGGACGCCCCGAAGAGGATCGGGTGCATGTCTTCGTCGATCTCACGGCTGTGCTTGGTGAGTCGACAAGCCATGCCATACATCGAAAGCATCAACTGGACGAACTCGACGGTGCTGAGTATTCCAGTGCGCTGCCACTTTTCGCCGGCTCCGCTGATGACCTCGCAGAAGTGATCGCGGAGTGGACGGCGGTCCCGGGGATAAGTGGCGTGCGCCTGCATCCGGCAACCCACGCTTTCGACCTACCTCGGATCGGGGCACAACTCGTCCCAGAACTGCAGCGCCACAATCTATTTCGCACATCGTACGATGACTCGACGCTCCGCGATCGGCTCGGATTGTTACGCCCGGAGAATCGTTTCACGGCTCGACAGAAGTTGACGCTGGCATGACCAAACAAGTTCACTTAGCCGCCCACTTCCCAGGTGTGAACAATACGACGGTGTGGAGTGACCCCGCCGCCGGTAGTCATATCGAGTTCAGTTCCTTTGTGCGCCTTGCCCAGACGGCAGAACGAGGTCTATTCGACTTCTTCTTCCTCGCCGAAGGACTGCGGCTAAGGGAACAGAACGGGCTGATCTACGATCTCGACGTCGTCGGCCGACCCGACACGTTCACCGTGCTCTCGGCGCTCGCGGCGGTAACCACACACCTCGGATTGACCGGCACCATCAACTCGACTTTTAACGAACCCTATGAAGTGGCAAGGCAATTCGCGTCACTGGACCACCTGTCCGACGGACGGTCGGCCTGGAATGTCGTGACGTCGTGGGATGAGTTCACCGGGGAGAACTTTCGCCGCGGAGGGTACCTCCCACAGGATCAGCGGTACGCGCGAGCCAAGCAATTCCTCGATGCCGCAACCACATTGTGGGATTCGTGGCGTGATGGCGATGTCCTTGCCGACGTCGCGGTAGGACAGTATTTAGCGCGGCCCGACGTCGGATCTTTCGAACACCGCGACTCGCAATTCGATATTCGTGGTCAGTTCAATGTGCCCCGATCACCGCAAGGGCGTCCGGTGATTTTTCAGGCCGGCGATTCAGACGAAGGTCGAGAGTTCGCCGCCGCCACGGCAGATGCGATCTTCTCCCGGCACGCCAAATATGCCGATGGCCGCGCATTCTATGCCGACGTTAAGCGGCGTCTACCGGCCTACGGGCGACGTCGAGACGATCTCCTGGTACTGCCCGCAGCCACATTCGTGTTGGGCGACACCGATGCCGATGCTGCCGAGATCGCGCGCGACGTCCGGCTCCAGCAGGTCAGCGGGCAAACTGCGATCAAATTCCTCGAGCAATTGTGGAACCGGGACCTATCCGACCACGATCCCGACGGCCCCCTACCGCAAGTAGATCCGATCCCCGGAGAGAACACCGTCGCGAAGGGCCGAGCCAGCGTACGAATCCACCGCGACCCGCGCGACGTCGCTCGAGAATGGCGCGAACTCGCGTCGGCGCGCAAACTCACCACGCGCGAACTGATCGTCGAGGTGACCGGACGCCAGTCCTTCATCGGTTCACCCGCGACAGTCGCCGGCGCGATCAACGACTTTGTTCAGGCCGACGTCGCAGACGGTTTCATCCTCGTACCGCATATCACCCCGGGCGGTTTGGACCGATTCGTCGATGACGTGGTGCCTCTGCTCCAAGAGTTGGGTGTGTACCGGACGGAATACCCGGGGACCACGCTTCGCGAGAATCTAGGGCTGGCGCGGGTCTAGTCGAGCGTCGGGCTGAAACCTGCGCCCGACATCGAGCCCGAGGGGGCATTCCCCTCAGCACACCTCAGACCGCAGTTTCGAGCCGGGCTGAAACTTGCGCCGACATCGACGCCGAGGGAGCAGTCACCCCGGCGCGGCTGAAACGACAGGCTCCGACCCAACGCGACTAACGCGAATAGATTGACTCGTTATTCAGATATGCCTACTATCCAAGAAGGCGGCGCGCGGCGGTCCAGCACCATTGCGCGACAGCGACGAGAGGGGAACGGATGCGGACAGTCGTCATCACCGGGGCGGGCAGTGGAATTGGGCGCGCAAGCGCCGAACGGTTCGCACGAAAAGGCAATCGAGTCATTGTCAGCGATATCAACGAGGACACCGGGCGCGCGACTGTCGCTCGGATCGTCGACACCGGGGGCATCGCAGTATTTCGCCGCCTCAACGTCGCCGACCCCGACCAGTGGGAGCAGTTCGCGGATTGGGTTTGCACCGAATACGGTGTCCCCGACGTCGTGGTAAACAACGCCGGCATCCTGATCGGCGGCGGTTTCTTGGAGCAGACTGGCGACGACTGGCGCAAGATGATCGCCGTCAACATGCTCGGACCGATATTCGGTTCGCGCGCCTTCGTCGAACGAATGGCCCAGGCCGAGAACCACGGACATATCGTGAATATCGCGTCCTGTGGCGCCTTCATGCCCAACGCGATCGCACCGTCATATGTGACAGCCAAAGCCGGCATCTGGCTCGGCACCCAATCCTTACGGTCCGAATTCGGCAAGCGGGGAATCGGCGTCAGCGCCATCTGCCCGGGCCTCATCCGCACCGAACTCGCCGCCAACGGCCATCGCGCGGGCGACGACGAGAACGAAGCGTGGGCGACCAAACTTGGTGCGGGACATAAGTATTTCGGCCGCTCCCCCAATCGAGTCGCGGGCGCGATCGATCGAGCTATTCGCTGGAATCTCGGCACGGTACCGGTCGGGACCGAAGCGTGGTTGTCCTGGTTCCTCTATCGCGCTTCGCCGGGCGCGGTGCGCGGGATCAGTTCAGCGATCCGGATGCCGTGGATAGATCGAGGGGTCGAACTCACCGGCAAGGTGTTCGGCGGAAAGATTTTTGGGGGAACGCGATGAAGACTGTAATCGTCACCGGAGGAGCCGCTGGCATCGGCAAGGAAACCGCCAAAGCCTTTGCCCGACAAGGAAACCGGGTAATCATCGCCGATATCGATGAGCCTGCCGCGGCGGCCACCGCAACCGAGATCGCACTTGATGGTGGCCAAGTGCTGCCCTACCGGCTCGATGTCCGCAGCGAGGACGAGTGGAATATCTTCGGCAAACATATCGCCGCGGAGTTCGGCCACGCGGACATACTGGTCAACAATGCCGGCGTCATGGACCTCGGCGGCTTCGTCGAGACCGACCCCGCTGGCTGGCAGCGAATGATTGATATCTGCCTGATGAGTATCGTCTACGGCTCCAAGGTCTTTGGCCAGCAGATGATCGACGGCCGCGTCAACGGCCACATAGTCAATGTTTCGTCCGCCGCGGCGTTCCTGCCGTCCGAACTCGACGCGGCATACGGCGTCGCGAAGTCCGCGGTATTCATGGCCAGCCAGTCATTGCGCATCGAACTCAGACAACACGGGATCGGCGTCACGACGATCTGCCCGGGAATCATCCGAACGAACCTGCTGCGCAATGGCCGACGCAATGGCCTGTCCGACGACGAACTCGCGTCGTGGAACGCCGGTGCCGGTGCGGCGCAGACACAATTGGGTATCAGCGGCCCGGATAAAGTCGCGCGGCGCATCGTCAAAGCCGTCGACAAGAACTGGGCGGTCGTGCCGGTGAACCCCGAAGCATGGCTCGCCTACTATGCCTCCCGAGTCTCCCCCGGAGCCGTCCGCGCCGCGACGTCGCTCGGCGGGTTCGGGCTGATGGAGGGCCTGTTACGCGCCGCCACACCGCTTATCAACCGTCTCGCCGAACGTCAGGAGTCCATCAAATGATCGTCCCCGATCACGAGGTACTTATCATCGGCGCGGGATTCGGCGGCATCGGCGCCGCGATAGAACTCGACCGCGCGGGCATCTCCGACTACATCATCATCGACAAGAACGAGGGGATCGGTGGGACATGGTGGGCGAACACCTATCCCGGTGTGGCCGTTGATATTCCGTCGATCTACTACAGCTTCTCCTACGCTCCACCCAAGAAGTGGAGCCGAGTCTTCGCGCCCGGTGCCGAGGTGCAGCGGTACGCCGAGCAGGTGGTCGACACCTTTGGGCTCCGTGACCGTATTCGCCTCGGCGTCGGCGCGGTAGCCGGAAACTGGGACGAAGACAATCACTTGTGGCATGTACAGCTTGCCGACGGCAGCACACTCACCTGTCGCTATGCGATCGGCGCGGTCGGCGCCCTCGAACAGCCTCAGATGCCTGACATCGCCGGTATAGAGAAATATGCGGGCAAGGTGGTACACACCTCTCGGTGGGACCACGACTTCGACTACTCCAGCAAGCGCATCGCGGTAATCGGTACCGGCGCAACGGCATTGCAGTTGATCCCGGAACTATCCGACGTCGCCGCACATCTCACGGTGTTCCAGCGCACGCCGATCTGGGTCGCCCCGAAGCCCGACGCGCGTATTCCGGGTGCCGTGGCCGGCACACTCCTGCGGGTCCCGGTCATTCGGCGATCAATTCGCGCGGCCGTCACCGTCGGGATCGACTTCGGCATTACCGGCATCGGCCTATTCCACGACCGTGTGCCATTTCTGGTTTCCGGGCTCGCCAAAGGCGGCGCACTCGGATATCGGGCGTGGCTGCGCGGCGAGCCGGATCTGGCCGCGCAACTGACACCTGACTATGCACCCGGCTGTAAACGGCCCTCGGTGTCCAACCGATATTTGAAGACTTTCACGCTTCCGCACGTCGACCTGGTTACCTCCGCTATCACCGAAATAACCGAGACCGGCGTCCGCACCGCCGATGGTCGAGATCACGAGATCGACGTCCTGGTGTGCGCGACCGGATTCAAGGTCATGGCCAAAGGCGCGACTCCCCCATTCCCGCTGCAGGGAGTTGGCGGCCTCGACCTCAACCAGTTCTGGGATGAGAACCGATTCCAGGCATACCAAGGCGTGTCAGTTCCGAAATTCCCCAACTCGTTCCTGATTACCGGGCCCTACGGATTCGCGGCCGGTTCGTATATCGCGATGATCGAGTGCACCAGCCGCCATGCCGCTCGCGCAATCGCCGAATCGCGGCGACGTGGCGCGACCCGCGTCGAGATTCGGCAGGAACCGCACGACGCCTACTACCGCAAGTATCGGGCACGTGCACAGAAGACGATGTGGCTCTCGGACGCATGCGAGGGATCCAACACCTACTACGTCAACTATCAGGGCGACCCCGCCGCCATCCGGCCGAGCACGCATATCGAAATGTGGTGGGGCAATAAGCATTTCCCGCTGGACGACTACAGTTACACAACGTTGGTTCACGTCGACGCCGAACAGTCGGATGTTGATACATCACGGACACCGAAGGTCAGCGGCGTGTCGTAGGACCTCATTGGCTCGAGAGGAAGCGCGGCATGGCGAAGGATTCGACGACTCCCCGGTCCAGCGGCTCTCGAATGGCTAGCGGACGAGTGCGCCGCGGCGCCAAGCTCGGCAAGCTCGCCGCTCGGCAAGCGGCCCTCGGTGCCGGTACGCGCCTATCGATGATTGGTCGATCCGACGATGCGCGTGCGGTACTCGCCGAACGCTCGACGCTGCGCGCGGCGGAACAACTCGTGACCGTCCTGGGCAACCTCAAGGGTGCCGCGATGAAGGCCGGCCAGATGTTCGCACTGATCGATCTGGACCTAATACCCGAGTCTCATCGGGCCGACTTTCAAGCGAAATTGGCCGCTCTGTTCGATAACGCGCCGCAAGTCGGTTTCGACGACATGCGTCAGGTAATCGAGGCCGACCTCGGGCCGTTGAACTCCGCATTCGCCGAATTCGATGCGACTCCGATCGGCGCGGCGTCGATCGGTCAGGTGTATCGAGCTCGCCTACACGACGGACGAAATGTCGCGGTAAAGGTCAAATACCCCGGTGTCGATCGCGCGGTGCGCTCCGACATGCGAAATCTGGTCCTATTCGGCAAACTGTTCACAGCTCAATGGCCGACGTTGCAAAATGGCGCACTAGTTGAAGAGTTCACCTCCAATTTGGAACGGGAACTCGACTACATCGGTGAGAGTAAAACTCAACAGGCAGTAGCACGTGAATTCGTCGATCATCCGTACATCGTCATACCCGACGTCGTCGAGGAAATGTGTACCGATCACGTCCTGGTGACTGAGCTGTTCGACGGAGAATCCTTCGAATCGATACGTCGGCTGCCGCCGGACGAGCGCAACCACTATGGCGAACTGATCTATCGTTTCTACGTCGGTTCCCTGTTCGAGCGTCACGAATTCTGCGGCGACCCGCACCCCGGAAATATCTTACTCGGGGACAACGGCAAGATTTGCTTCCTCGACTTCGGCCTCTATCACCGGATGTCCCCGGCCGGTGTCGAAGAGGAACGTCGAATGCTGTGCGCGGCAGCCGAAAACGACGCTGATGGACTACGCGGGATGATGGTGGCCGCTGGCGTGTTTGCCGAGTCGGCACCGGTCACCGCCGACGAATGCCTCGCCTATGTTTGGGATGCTGCGGAGTGGCACCTCGTCGATGACGAGATTGCCATCGATCCAGCTGTGGCCACCGGGACGGTACTACTCGCGCTAGACCCTCGCTCCCGCGAACACGCGAATCTTCGGCGTCAGAATCTGCCGCCCGAACATATGTTTTCGCGCCGCACAGATTTTCTGACCTTTGGCGTACTCGGCCAACTTCGAGTCACGAACAATTGGCATCGAATCGCCCGAGAATGGCTATTCGACGAAGCACCAACTACTGAAATTGGCCGCGATATCGCCCGCTGGCGAGCGTCTCGATCAGCGATGACCGAAAAGGTCGACTAGCCCCAGAGGCGAAGTGGTCCTCAGAGCTCCTCGACGCTCCGGGAACCCGAGTCGGCACTGGCCGCCGGTTTCAAGGCGGACCACGTATTGCCGGCCAAGTAGGTTCCGTACACCCCGAGAGCGACGCATCCGGCCATTCGCGTCGGCCGAAACGCGATGGCCGAACCAATCGCGGCCTCGGTGGCGCCGTTTATCTTGACCGAGCGTTCCGGGTCCTCCGGAAATGCCACTGCCGTCACCCCACGAAAGAGCCCCGGGCTCGTAAAATGCGCGACTCCAGTTCCCGCGATGCCCAGACCTCCCAGCCGAAACGCGACGTCGGTGGATCGGCCAGCGAACTTGACCAGTGTCCTCAGTGCGTGTGCCATATTCTCTCCATTCTTCTTACCTACGATGTGATGTGTACGGTCATCCAAGCTGCAACGGAAAATAGATGGTGTAAACGAGAGTCAGCACCATATTGACGACGATGATCGCAACCGTGGATATGACTACCGTCGCGTTCACACCGTCGGCGACCCCGCGTGGTCCGCCGCGTGCTTCCAGCCCGCGTTGGCATCCGATAACCGCGATCATGAATCCGAAGATGATTGCCTTGATCATCGCCATCGCCAAGTCACGGATTGAAGCGAACGCGCCGAACGACTGCCAATAACTTCCCGGGCCGACACCTTGCAGCGTGACTGATAGATAGAACGCGGAGATCACGCCAACCAGCACGATAAAGAGTGCCAGCAGAGGTGCGACCACTACGGCGGCGATGATGCGTGGCACCACGAGTCGTTGGACTGGGTCGATACCCATAACGCGTAACGCATCGATCTCTTCGCGGACGCTGCGGGCACCGAGGTCGGCCGCGATCGCCGAAGCGCCAGCGCCGCCGAGCAACATACCCGAAGCGAGCGGCGCAGCCTGCTGGATAACCGCGAACCCGGACCCGGCACCAAGCAACGACTGAGCGCCCAGCTGATTGATGATATTGCCGATCTGAACGGTAACGATGACACCGAACGGAATGGCCATCAGGAACGCTGGAATGGCCGTCACGCTAATCATGTACCAGGCCTGTAGGACCGCTTCGCGCATCTTTACCCGCCACCGGAAGGTATCGACGATTAACATCGCGACCGAGGTAGCACCTAGTCGAAATGTCCTCCCCAGTGTTTCGACCGGACCTAAAGCGTTGTCGCGCAGGTTATCCCGCAATACAGCCGTGGTCGACGGACTACGCGTGAGGGCTGCGGTAGCCATTGGTTAGCCTCCCGCCGGCGCGGATGGAGGAGGTGTGGTGGGAGTCGTCGGCGTGGTCGGTGGTTGGGTCGGGGTCGCCGACGGTGTCGGGGTCGCGCCGCCGAGAGCCTGCGGAATCGCCGACGTCGGATCACCGACCGAGGTAATCATCCAGTCCTTCGACCGATCCAGGGTCAACGTGTACGTCGCCGTCGTGTTGCCGCCGTTGGGCGTCTGAATGGTTTTGGTATTCACGTCAACGACCGCCTGAACCCGGAAAACGTCCTTGGCGACGTTGACCGTCTTCGCCACGATGAGGTTTGCCGATGTCTGCATACGAAGGGGTGTCAGTACCTGCTCCATCGTCTGACCGATGAGGTCGTACTGCTTCTGTAGGTCCGGGCTGACGCCCTTTTTCATATTGGCGATCCATGGGGTGAGGTCGCGATAATCCAATGTCGCGGCGTTCACCGCGTACTGGCCCGCCACATCCTCCGCGTGCTCACGGTCGGCGACGCTGGCGCGCAGATCGTTCAGGTCATCCCGGGCAGACAGATCGCGATAAACGAAAAGTCCGAGTGCTGCTACCAGCAACACGATTACCGCGGTCACGACGATGGACCGAATCGACAGGGAGACCTGACGCGGTGCCTTTGACACGACCGGACGGGGCGATGGGCGGTTAGGTGCCTTTCGCGCAGCGCCGGAACTCCTTTTCGATCCGACGGCGGCTGATTTGGTGACACCCGCCGATTGCTCGTCGGCGCCGAGAACCGGGTCGGTCTCGACAGAGATGTCCTCTGGTGTGTCCACCGCTGTAGGGTCCTGCGCGGTGTGGTCGGTCTGTTCAGGAGTCTTGTCAGACATCGAATCGTCTCCTTGTGTAATCGTCGTCGCCTTGCGTAATCGTCGCTTGTAGTCGTTATCGCTCGTAGTCGTCACCGCGGCGGCACCGTCACTACCAAGCGTGCTGCCTTGCCAGAGCCGAACAGCTGCAGTGCGTTCGACAACAGTTCACTCACATTGATCTGCGGCAGTGTTTGATTCAGCGCGGTGGCGATCGGCATCAACGGCCCGATCGCATCCATCGTCGGCGGCAGGATCTTCGCCAGATAACCGTTCAGCCGGATGAGGAAGGGATTGAGCGTCTGCTGCAGCGTCGTGTGCAGATCGGTGACGACAATCAGGCGCTCGACCTTCCGCAAAGCGATGGTGTAGTGGTCCAGGGCTACGCCCAGACCGCTGCCGAATTCTGGAAGCGCGCTAACCAGCCACCCCAAATCACCGGAATAGCGTTGGGTATTGACGAACATCGTGCGCAACTGCGGCGAGTGCGAAAGCAGCATTCGGGCGATCAACTGACTTCCGTGGCTAATGTCATCCCACGCCTGGTCGGTACCTTCCAGCGCCTCCCAGGCCGTATGCAGTAGCGAGGCCATCGGATCCGCGGCGATCACCGAGGTCAGATTGGTGATGAGATCGAAGATCGCAGGTATCGACTCCGGCTGCTCAATCCGCTCGGCTGCGATCCGATCGCCATCGCGCAAATACGGCCCAGCCGACGCTGCCGACTCGAAATTGATATATGGCTCGCCTAGTGCGGACTGCATACTTATTTCGACATTGGTATCCCGCGCTATCCGCTGGTCACGCGGATATCGCAACGTAAGTGTCGCTCCGGTGGGGGTGACGCGTACATCACTGACCTCCCCGGTACGGACGCCGTCGACGAAAACACCCGTTCCGCGCAGCACAAGGTCGGTGTTGCGGACTTCCATCGATACGGTCGAATACTCCTGGACCGGATTCCACCGGTAAACCTGGCTCGCCAGGTAGATGCCGCACACCAGGATCACGACCGCGAAGGTCACGACGTTGATCGACAGTTCCTTCTTCACCGACATCATCAGGGCACCATCCCGATGGTGCGGAATGCCTTGACCATCTGGCCCGCGAGTTCGGCGTTGCTGACACCGTTATCGATTGCCAACTGGCGAATATTCAGGCGCGGCGTGTTCTTGAAGAATGGGATCAATTTGTCGTTCAACAAGTTGAACAACGCCGTCGCATTAGCTGGCTGGCCATGATAATTGGGCCAGCCCGGTATCAGCAGCGGTTTGATTACCGTGTTTACAACGCCGGACAGGCCGTCGATCAGTGGCACGGCGGGGACCAGCGGTGTCAGGCCCCGATCAAGCATCGAGAATAATTCGATGACCTTGATTCCGAGCATCGCTCCACGGACCTGCATCACGCCGGCCGGACTCATAAAGGTCTCCAGCATGGGACGCTGCTCGTTCAACTGAGTAGTTAGCCCCGCGACGGAGTTCAGCATCGAAGTGAGGGCGGTCGTGTTGTTCGCATACGCGTTCAGCGTTTCCACCAATGGCCCCATTACTCGCGTGACCTCAGCGGGCCTGTCCGGGAATTGCGCATTGACCTTTCTGAACGTGTTGCCCAACTGCGGCAAGCTTCCGCTGCCCAGGAAATTCGCCAGGCTGACCATGAGATCCTCGACCTGAACCGGCGGTTTGACGTGATCCTTGGTCAGCTTCTGTCCAGGCGCCAGCCGGTTCGACCACGCGTTGGCCGGATTTGAAATCGATACGTAGGTATCGCCCAGCAAAGTGTCTTGGCGTAACTCGACCTGCGCGTCTTTTCCGACAACATAACCGTCGTTGACCGATAGTCGGACAACCGCGACAGAACCCTCTGATCGAATCGAATCGACGACGCCGGCACGAATTCCATTAATAGTCACCTTCGACGACACCGGCAGATTCACCACGGTGGTGAACTCGATAGTCAGCGGCCACCCGTCATGGACCGACTGCGGCGTCGGCAGCCGTTCTGGGCTGAACGCGCTTGAACAACCTGATGCGACCAACAGTGTCAGCGTGGCGAGTCCGACAGTGATCAACCGGCGAATCATCCAGGTATGCAACACAATACGTCGATTCATCGGGCCGCTCCGGTCAGCAGCAAGGCCATCCGAACGGCGTCGACTTCCATACCGTCCGGGCCGGAAATATGGCACTGTCCGGGGAAGATTCGATTGATATTCTGGCAGGTCAACGCCGGATTCTTCGCGGGGATACGCGTCTTGGGCGGCGTGTATCGAATACGCAGGCCGAGCGATCTCTGATCGAAGGATATGTCGAATGCGCGGATCAACACCGGAACTATGCCGAGTAGGTCGCCAAAGTTACGCATTCCCGCGCCCACCACGCGCGCTATCGGCACCACCGCGTCGAGCACCGGCCACGCGAAATGTGAGTACTTGTCTACCAATTTCCGCAGTACCAGCAAGATGTCCGGGACTGAGTCCGCGATACCGGTCGCACCGTCGATCAATGGCACTATCGTACTGCCGATCAGCGGCGAAATCGTCGTAAATAGGTCTTTGAGCATTCCCCAATTTGTCGCCAAGCCGGTGGTCATCGCGCTGACGTTGTCGATCACGGTGGCCATATCGGCCAGACCACCGGCGATCGGCGTATGAGGCGCGATCGCAAGTTTCTTGATGACCGCATTGAGGACCGGTCCAGTCCCCGCCAGACCACCGCTGATGTTGCGGACGCTCGACATCACCGCGGCGAATTGCTCTGGTCCGGCATCGACGGTGAGCTGTTTCCCCACCACCGCGAGACTCTCCAGAGATTTGCTGATCGATACGGGCGTACTCGTCGAGTCGATACCGATGCATTGTCCGGGCATCAGCCGAGCGCCATTCGTATAGTCGCCGAGTAATGCGAGTTGCCGGACAGCGATGATGGACGGTGACACCGACGCCGCCCGAACGTTGGCGGGGAGAACTTGATCGCTGTCGACGCTGAAGGTTATCCGCGCGGATCCATTGCCGGTCTCGACGTCGGTCACCGTGCCGATGCCGACCCCGCGACGGGTCACGGTATTTCCCTCGAAGATTCCGACGGCATCATTCATTTGGGCGCAATAGGTGGTTCGCGACGTGACCGCTTTGGGAATGAAAAAATATGCGGCACCGAGCACTAGGACCACCATGACCGAGCCAACCGAAACCAGCCATGGCGAACCTGCGATTCGACGTAACACGTCAGCACCCCGCCCCGGCCATCGGTACACAGAAGTCCGAAGCCAACACTAGATTTCCCTGATCGATCTTGATCGAGCCGTCCGGAGCCACCATGCCTTCGAGCTTCTTAATCAGATCTCGTCCCTGATTGATCATCGGCGTGAATCGCGTGAGCAACGGCCCGAACTCCCGCCCGATCGAATCGATCTGACGAACGAGTGGATCGATGCCATCTCGGTACGAGAGAAACAGACCCTGCACTTTTGCCAGAATCCCGTCCAGGCCAAAGACGGCTGCATTCAAGCGACGACCGAAGTTGTCATATTCGCTGATGAAGAGGCTGAGATTGCGTGCTGTGGCGGTTAGAACATCGCCGTTGGCATTGACAGTCTTGGAATAGTCCGCCGCCAAGTTCAGCATGGCGCCAAACTCGTCCTGCTTCTTGTTCAGGTTCGTCAGCATCGACGACACCTGGGTCAGATTCTTACGCAGCGCACCCGGATTAGACGCGAACCCGTCATTGAGTTGAACCAGCGTCTCGCGCAGCGGTGACGCGTCGATTTTGCTGATTTTCGGCTGCGCCAACTGGAAAACCTCGGTTAGGGAGTAGGGCACCGATGTCCGCGTTACCGGGATCGACCTGTCCCCGAGCTCTTGGTCGCCAACGGAGGTTATGTCGATATAGTTGCCACCCACGACCGTCAGCATCTTGACATCCGCCGACGATTCACTGCCGATGAACGTCCCGCGATCAACGGACATGGTGACTTCGACATGATCGCCGGCCAGTTTCACACCCGAAACCGCGCCGACGGGGATTCCGGCAACGCGTACGTTATCGCCGGTCCGAATCTGGCCCGCTTCGGCGAAGTTGGCCTTGACCTCACCCTTTCCCGGTGTCAGGAAATAGAGACCCGCGGTGAGTAAGCCGAGAACGGCGAGCACTATCACCGCTGAGATGCCCCACCTCGCGTCGACTCGCTTGCGCTGGGCAGCGGTCTGAGCTGGCGGATCGACCAGTCTGGTCAAGACTGTCCGCGGCATCGCGAGCATTCGTCGAGCTAACGCTTGCACAATGTCACCTGCGTTTCACGAACGAAGATCGCGACCTTCGGCGGGATGGTCGCACGACCTCGGGAACAGGTAAACGAACTCGGTTGAGTACCCGCCGTGGGAAGAATTCCGTTGAGCGCGGAGAGTATCCCCGGTGTCAGCGCGAGGATTCCGACAGCCGTCCTCGCGAACGGCATGATCTGCCCGATTATCGCGTCGAGATCCGGCGTGCGATTGTCGCGGAATCCGAGTGAACCGAGGAATCGGTCGACACTAATAAGCGTCGCACCGGAAAAATCGGCGATATGTCGTAGTTCGGGTAAGCGTTCGGCCAGTACCGTCGCCAAATCGGACAGATAGCCGACGATGGGTGTCACCACGCCCGAGCGGCCGGTCAGAGATGTCGACAACCTCTGCAGATTGTTGACCAAAACATTGACGACGGCGGATCGATCATCGACGACACTGAGTACCTTGTTCAACGAATTGAGCACCCGCCCGAAACCAGACCCGTCACCTTCGACTAGCGCGAGCATGCTCTGCGAAAAGTGATTGATGTCGTCTGGACTCATGACAGCGAAGATCGGTGCGAGGCCGTGGAATATCTCGGTGATGTCGAAGGACGGAATCGTCGATGCGACGCCGAACGTCGAGCCAGCCGCGAGCGGTCGTCCGGTGGACGCCTTCTGTTGCAGGTCGAGATAACGAATACCAGTGAGGTTCAGGTAGCGGATCGCGATTTTAGAGTCGCCATATAGGTGCTGATCAGTGGTGACGGAGAAAGTAACCGCCGCCAGGCTTGTGCCATCACGGCGAATTGGGTCAACTGCCGTCACCTTCCCGACGCGAACGCCGAGCGACCGAACATCATTGCCCACCCGCAACCCGGACACATTGCTGAATTCGGCACGATAGGTGACCGAATCACCGTCGGTTGGCCGGTTAATCGCATTGGCGATGAAGGCTCCCCCGCCCACGGCGACGAGCGCGAATATCAACAGATAGATACTCGAGCGCAACAGTGTATTCATCAGCGTCCCCCGGCCGTAAGTGACTGGAGCGCCGCGCTGATCCCCGGGATTCCTTTGAGCACGACGTCGACGTTCAGCACCGGCGTGCCCCCGGGCCCGGCCGGCAATGCCCCGCGTATCCGTTCGATGAGCATCGCAATCTCCAACCCGTTGCGATGTGAGTCGGGAAAGGTCTGCTGAATTCTCGTGACAATCTGTCGGAGGGCAGGCACCAACGGCATGACCTGACCGAAATTCTCGCCCAGAAGATCGTCGATCTGTGGCAGGGTCACCGCACCCGCCAGACCGAATGCGTTATTCGCGTTGTCGACATAGCCGGGGCGCTGTGGACCTCGCCAATCCATCAACTTCTTGAGGCCGGGAATTAGTCCGGTGACGGTGGTGTTCAATTCGCGCAGCACGTTCGCTAGCCGCGGCAATGTGGCAGCTGTCGATAATTTCTGGGTGTCGGCGATATCGGTCGCCAGTCGACTGACCGTACCCATGACGGGTAGTAAACCCAACGTCGCCTTATTGGCGGTCGCGAGAATGTCGCCGACATAGGGAGTCAACGCCTTCGTATTCAGGTCGCTCAGGCTGCGCAACAGTGTCGTCAGGGTGGAGTCGACCGGTGTGTCGGGGTAAAAATCAGAATTGTTTGATAACGGATCACCGCCGGGTTGCGCGGTGAGTATTACGGCGCTGATTCCAAACAGATTTTTGGGCGCATACGCGACTTGTAGCGCGGTCGTAAGGACGTCCGGTCGGTCACGATAGCTGGGTAAGAGTGTCAGTCCGACGACAAAACTATTGCCATCCGCACGTACCGACGACACCGATCCGATCTCGTCGCCATGGAGAACCACGCTGGTCCCGGTATCGATACCACCGGCGAGGACATCGGTATGCATCGAAATACGCATAGCGTCGTCGGGAAGCGCCGCTGAGATGAATATCGCCGAGACGATGACGACAACAGCCGCGACCACGGCGACTACCGCTCGAATCGCAAAGGTGCGAGGGGACGCGGACATACCCGGGGTTCGAAAGTCGGTCATTCGATCACCCCCGGAAGACAAACGGTGAATTGATGCCCCAGAACGCAACAGTGAGGATCAGGTCCAGGCCAACCACCGCCACGAGACTGGCGCGAATCGCACGGCCGGATGCGACGCCGACTCCCTCGGGGCCACCGTGGGCGAAAAAGCCCTTGTAGCAATGAATGATGATCACCGCCACAACGAAGATGACCACTTTCAGCGTCGCGAAAACAAGGTCGGGGAAGTTGACGAACTGCTGGAAATAGTGTTGGTATGCGCCAGCCGATTCACCCCGAACCCGAACCACTATTGAACTACTGAGGTAGCTGGCGATAATCGCGATCAGGAAGGTCGGGATAGTCGTCAAAATGCCGGCGACGACACGAGTGGAGACCACGAACGAAATCGAGTGCACGCCAACGACTTCGAGCGCGTCGATCTCCTCGCTGATACGCATCGAGCCGATCTCCGCCGTCATCCGGCAGCCGGCCTGCACCGCGAATCCAAGTGCCGCCAGAAGCGGCGCGAATTCACGGGTGATGGCGAATGATGAGACAGAGCCGGCCACTGATCCCAGCCCGAGCATGTTCAGGGTCCCGTGCGCGACGATCGCGACGGTGGCGCCCGCCGCCAAGCCGAGGACCGCCATTACCAGTGCCGTTCCGCCGCCGACGATGACCGCACCACGTCCCCATGTCAGATCGGTGACCGTGCGTATCGTCTGGCCCCGAAATCGCCAGATGGCCTGCGGGGCGTAACGGAAACTGAGATAGACAAATGAGAGAAAGTGCCCGAGGTAGGCAAATGATCGCTCCGTACCGCGCCATCCGCGGACTACCCACGCAAAGCCGCGCGGGGCGTATCCAGCAGGAACACCCACTTGCCTTTCACACCTCCTCGAGCCCCGAGATCCGCACTCGAGTCATCGAGCTTCCAATTCACAGAGCGCCACTATCCGCGTAGCAGCATCATATGAGTTGCGATAGAGTGATGCAAGTTACACCTGGATAGATGTTAGGCCGTCCTACGATGCCCCCGCGCATGAAACGTCAACTGAGGACCAAGCAAGGTCACACTGGCCGACGCAGAGACCCGATCGGAGCGGTATTCACCACGTCACACTCACCGCGAGGACCAAACCGACACACGGTAGCATCCACGTACTAACGTCATGCGCCTGTTGAGGCATCGCCAGACTAAGGCTCGGAGGAGGGTTCGATGGCACGTCGAAAAGTGTTGACTCGCGCCGAGAGTCAGGCCATCACGCGCGAGACTCTGGTCGACGCGGCGGAGTCTCTGTTGCTCCTCAACGGCTACCACGCCACCTCGATCGCCGCGATCGCGAACGAGGCCGGACGCACGATCGGCGCTGTCTATAGCAACTACTCGAGTAAAGAAGAGCTTTGCCTCGAAGTCCTCCGCCGCCGCACCTCCGACGAGATTACCCATGCCCTGGTCGCGCTCGCCGCTGCCGACGACGACGTTGATGCGCGATTCGAGGCCGTATCCCTCTGGTGGCGCCAGCTGTCACGGGACACTCCGTTGCTACTGCTGGCGGCCGAGTACGGGCTGACTGTCCTCCGCGACCCCGACCAACGCATGAAAACTGTCGAACTGGTTAACAACACGCTGGCCTCGGTTCGCGTGTTAGTAGAAGACCACTTGCCGCCCGAAGCGGCGCGAGCGAATATCGCAACCCTCGACCGAGCGGCGCGCGCCATCACCGCGACCGGCACCGGCCTCGCGGTGATGCGAGTGATGGGCACCGTCGGCGAGGATGACTCGGCGAACATCTTGATCGACACCATGAAGATGTGGATGCATCGCGTCGTCGACGTCACACGCCAAGCCGTGTGACGTCGGGCTGTCGACTCTGGCGACGTCGAGAACCGTGCGCTATCGCCTGAGGACAGACCGACACAGACAAAGTGCTCGCGAGATCTCTGGAACGCGAATAATTCGTAGCGAGCAGCCGAACACCAATACGCCCACCGCAGAGCCTACGACGAATAGAGCAGTTCGACCGGCGAATCCTGTTGTACCGATGGATGATTGACTGACCGCTGCCATAGCTCCAACCGCTACGCTCGCGGCTATCGCAGTGACTAGCATTGCGCGCCAAGCGGTTCCGACGACACTTCGATATCCCAGTAGGCCGTACCGTCGCCGTAAAACGACGTGACCGACGGCCGCTCCCACCACGTACGACACCGAACCACTAACGCACAGAACAACTACCGTCGGTATCGCCGGAGTTACCGTGGTGCCGATGTAGATCACCGCGACCTTGATCGCCACCATCAGAATGTTGATCAGCGCGGGGCTTCGCGTGTCGTCCGCGCAATAGCACGCGCGCATCTGAAGCATTACCAGCGCGAGCGCGGGTAGCCCAAATACGCTCGCAGCCACCGCTTGTCCAATTAGGTCGGCGTCGTGCACATCTACTCGGCCACCGAAAATCAACACTGACGCGACAGGCGCGAACACCGCGAAAGCGCCAGCCGCCGGAATCAAGAGAGCTACCAGATAACGCCCTCCGAGGCGAAGTTCGGCGCGAACGCGGCCCAGATCAGCCGCCGAGATCGCATACGCCATTCGCGGCGTGAGGACGGTCAGGATGGACACTGCGACAACGCCGTAGGGAAGCTGGATCAAGAGGTCGGCGTAGGTGTAAGTAGAAACGCTCCCGTGGTCGAAGGCGGCGTGAGTGACCATAGCGACACCCACTTGGGAGGCGACCACGTACACCATTAGCCAGCCCATCAAACCCACGCCGACACGAATCGGACGCATGGTGTACGGCAGTAGACGAACGCGCCAACGCCATCGAAACCCGGTGCGCCGCAGGATAATTACGCACCACGCGGCCTGCCCGATGATACCCAGGGTGGTTCCCGCTCCGAGCACAATGACCTGCGCCAGCGAGATATTCGTTGGCGAGATTGCGGCTGGCCCGGGAAGAGTGACAAACATGCCAAGAGTGACGATGACAATCATATTGTTGACCACTGGCGCCCAGGACGGTGCGCCAAAACGTCCCCGAACGTTGAGAACGGCGGTGACCAACGCCGCTACCGCGTAGAAGAACACCTGCGGCAGAAAGCAATACGCCCACAGCCGCGTCAAATCCTGTTGTGCGCCAGACTCAACGAAGAATCTGGCCAGCCAGGGAGCGGCGCCAACGACAGCCGCGGTCACAACGGCGGATACGACTACGGACGCGGTGAGGAATCGCTGCACGAACTCGTCGTCGACCGCCCGCCTACGCAGTCTGGACCTGGCTAGAACCGGGACTACGACGCTGGAAAGCACGCCGCCAAGGAGTAGCGAGTAGACCATATTCGGAAAGACGTTGGCGCCGTTGTAGGCGTCGGCTACGGCGGTGACGCCGAGAACCGCCGCGAGCAGCGCTGTACGCACAAAGCCCGTCACCCGCGACACCAGAGTGGCGACCGCCACGCGCCCACCGGATGCGGCTAGAGCGTTCGTAGCAGTCACTCGACGAGTGTGACACCCGAGGCTGATGGAACGCTTAGCTCGCGGGGAGGTTCGGAGCGAGGAGGCGCAGGGACCGCGTTAATCGCAGTCGCGGTCGCCGTGTGGGGATTCAGTTTCGGCGGTGCGCCCGCCCTATTGCAGACATCGTTGGCCGACCGGGCCGGTGAGCACACCGACGCCGCACAATCGGTGTTCGTCACAGTCTTCAACGCGGCCGTTGCGGGCGGCAGTATCGCCGGCGGCGCCATCCTCGCCACGAAGTCGGTGCGTCAGCGTTGGCGTGGGCCGCGTTTGGTCTCACGATGGCGGCGGGAACGGTTGTGTTGCTTTGTCGTCGGGCGTTTCCGGCAGGGCATCGGCATTGATGAGTTGGGATCACGTAGCCCCGCAAGCCCCACCACTGCTCCGCCACCAGGACTCGAACCTAGAATGCCTGAACCAAAATCAGGAGTGTTGCCGATTACACCATGGCGGATTACTGCGCAGATGATTGTGCCACACGCTGACCATCGAACGCATACCAACTTCCGACCCACCGTCGCAGAGCGGAATCAGCGTTCGAATTTGCTTGCAGATCAGTCATTATCGTGTATAATCGAATATATCTTCGATCGAAGGAGGGGTGATGGAGTCGACGTCGGAACGGGCGGTAGGGGCATCGAATCTCCCCGAATCACCGATAGGCCTGGCCCGACTCCTCGAAGCGGTCACGGATCAATTGTCCACCGTATGTCTGACAGAAATGACCGACGAAGCAAGCGTCGAAGTAGTCAAAATCGTTGAGCGAGCCCGCAACAAGAGCATCGTCGTATCGGCACGAACCGCGTTGGAAGTATCCGACCGCGACGCCTTTCGTGCCGACGGCTTCTACAACCTGTACCCATTCTTGTGTCAAGGATTGCGGCTAGGCACCGCCGAAACACGACGGCGGATGACGCAGCTCCGATCGTTGGCCTCATTGACCAGCGCGCAGGGTGAACAACTCGCGCCAAAGCTGCCCTCTACCGCAGCCGCGGTCACCGACGGCGCACTCACCGCCGACCACGTCGCGGTAATCGCCACGGTGATGACCAAAATTCCCAGCGCCATCACACCCGACGTCGTGGCTCGCGCCGAGGAAACCCTGGCCGAAGTGGCACGCGAGCTGACCCCGCATGACACAGCCCGCGCCGGTGACCGCATCGTCGCACACCTCGACCCCGATGGTCAGGCCACCGACGATGCCGACCGTCGACGCCGACGCGGGCTCACTCTCGCGCAACAGGACACACAGTTGATGTCGTCGCTGCGCGGCACTCTGACGCCCGAACTGCGTGCCAAACTCGACGCGATCTTGACTCGCTGGGCCGCGCCCGGCATGAATAACCCTGACGATCCGAACTCGCCGTCGGGATCGGGCGACACCGTCGACGCCGCCCAACTCGATGACGCACGCGATCGCGACCTCCGCTCGCAGTCCCAGCGCAACCACGACGCACTCGTCGCCCTGTGCGACTTTGTCATTGGCAACAGGGGGCTAGGCCAGCCCGACCGACTGCCAGCGGAAATCGTCATCACCACCACCCTGAGTGAGCTCGCGACTCACGCCGGCTTCGGGTTCACCAGCACCGGCACCCACCTCCCGATCGGCGATCTGCTCAATCTCGCCGCCGATGCCTCGACGCACCTGGCCGTATTCAAGGATCACACCGCCGAAATCCTCTACCTTGCCCGTGGCAAACGCTTCGCCAACAAAGCCCAACGCCTGGCACTCTTCGCCCGCGACCGTGGCTGCACCGCTCCCGGTTGCGACGTCCCCTTCGCTCGTACCGAGGCCCACCACATGCCCGACTGGGCCGACGGCGGCCCTACCGATATCGACCACCTCGGCGCCGCCTGCGGGAAACACAACCGCAGCGTCGGAAACCAGCCCGGACGGTGGACCACCACAATCACGGCGAACGGACGCGTCGGCTGGCGCCCCAACGGCAAGCCTGATCAGCCGTATCGCGTCAACTCCGCGCATCACGCGTACCTCAACATCACCCGGCCACCCAAGCCCGATAAACCTGACAGACCTACGGCGCGGGCCAAACATCATTCCGTCGTCGAAGCGCGCCTGACCGTCGCCGATATTTCACGCTTGCAACCAATTACCGACATCATCATCGGGAGGCAATTGGTGCCGTGACAGAAAATAGAAAGGCCCGGCCATGCGATGACGCGTGGCCGGGCCTTTCTGGAATCAAACCCTCGACTAGTCCTTCGGGCCACCGGCCACATAGACCACCTGACCCGACACGAATCCGGCCCCCTCGCTCGCGAAGAACGACGCGGTGTGCGCGATATCTTCCGGCGCCCCAACACGATTCACCGGAATCTGCGCGGCGCTGAACTTCTTGAACTCCTCGAACTCCACGCCCATCCGAGCCGCCGTCGCGGCGGTCATCTCGGTCTCGATGAAGCCGGGAGCGATCGCATTCGCGGTCACACCGAACTTGCCCAGCTCGATCGCGAGTGTCTTGGTGAATCCCTGCATGCCGGCCTTGGCTGCCGAGTAATTGGCCTGGCCGCGGTTACCCAACGCCGACGTCGACGAGAGGTTGACGATACGACCCCAGCCGGCATCGACCATATGCTTCTGACACGCCTTGCTCATCAAGAACGCACCGCGCAGATGCACACCCATGACCGCGTCCCAGTCGTCGACGCTCATCTTGAACAGCATGTTGTCGCGGATGATCCCCGCGTTGTTGATCAGGACGGTCGGCCCACCGAGTTCAGCGGCGACCTTCTCCACCGCTGCGGCGACGGACGCTTCGTCAGACACGTCGGCTCCGACGGCGATCGCCTTGCCGCCCGCGCCGGTAATCGCGGCGACGGTGTCTGCGCATGATTCGGCGCTCAGGTCCAACACGGCGACAGCCAAACCGTCGGCGGAGAGACGCTTGGCCACGGCTGCGCCGATTCCTCGCGCGGCGCCGGTGACGATGGCAACTTTCTGTGCGGTCATCTCGTTCAAATCCTCGTTTCGAGTTCGGTCACGATGAGTGATTAAGTCCCCAGTCGTTCTTAGCACTCGCTCAGATCACTCGGTATCGGCAGGTCGGGTTACTCGCAAGTTGGGTTGTGCCCGACGACCTGCGTAGGATCGCCACCGGCGCATGTGCCCACAAGGCCGCACGCCACCCAGCGCAACCACAACTTTCCGCGGAGGTCATTGATGACGACGGGGCAGGGCAACCACGACGACCGCTCCACACCATCGGCAACCGCCGTGATCGTGCTTGCCGCCGGCGCGGGTACCCGAATGAAATCGAAGACACCCAAAATCCTGCACGAAATCGCTGGTCGCTCGCTCGTCGGCCATTCTCTGCACGGCGCGAACGGCATCTCGCCCGCACATCTGGTCGCAGTGGTCAGTCACGAACGTGAACGAGTTACCGCGGCCATCGGCGACATCGCGACCGAACTCGGCCGCGACATTCTCATCGCCGATCAGGACCTTCCTCGCGGCACGGGCGACGCGGCACGCGTCGGCCTCACCGCACTCCCCGACGACTTCGACGGCACGGTCCTCGTCACGGTCGCCGACGCCCCTCTACTCGACGGCCCAACGCTGACCGCACTGCTCGCCGCCCACACCACCGCTCCGACCGCCGCCGTCACGCTCACCAGTTTCACCGCCGACGACCCGACCGGCTATGGCCGCATCGTCCGCGACGACGACACCGCAGACGTGCAAGCGATCGTCGAGCATAAGGACGCCACCGAACTGCAACGTGCGATTACCGAGGTCAACGCCGGTATTTACGCCTTCGACGCCGCGCTGCTGCGCGATGCGCTCACCCAGATCTCCACCGACAACGTGCAGGGCGAGTTCTATCTCACCGACGTCGTGGAGATCGCGCGCAAAGCCAACCGTCCGGTGCGGGCCTTCAGCGTCGCCGACCCGGCCGTTGTCGCCGGGTGCAACGATCGCGCTCAACTCGCCGACCTCGGCGCCGAACTCAACCGGCGCATCATCCGACGTCACCAACTCGCCGGAGTCACCATCGTCGATCCGACGTCAACCTGGATCGACGTCGACGTCACGATTGCCGAGGACGTCCGCATCGAACCCGGCACCCAACTCTATGGCCGCACAGCCATCGCGACGGACGCGACAGTCGGCCCCGACACCACACTCACCGACGTCACGATTGGTGAAGGCGCGTCGGTCATCCGTACCCACGGCAGTTCCGCGATCATCGGCGATGGCGCGACCGTCGGTCCGTTCGCCTACCTCCGCCCGGGGACCGACCTGGGCGCAGGCGGTAAGATCGGCACGTTCGTCGAGACGAAGAACGCGCAGATCGGGGCTTCGACCAAGATTCCGCACCTGACCTACGTCGGGGACGCGATCATCGGCGAGCACAGCAACGTCGGGGCGTCGAGCGTGTTCGTCAACTACGACGGCGTGCACAAGCATCAAACCGTGATCGGCTCGCATTGCCGGACCGGCTCGGACAATATGTTCGTCGCGCCGGTAACCATCGGCGACGGTGCCTACACCGGCGCCGGGACCGTCGTGCGGCAGGATGTCCCACCGGGCGCCCTGGCAGTCTCGGGCGGACCACAACGCAATATCGAAGATTGGGTGACGCGCAAGCGGCCCGACACGGCAGCCGCGGCAGCGGCCAAAGCCGCTCAGCAAGAACAGAATTAACCGCTCGAAAATCTCAGCCCGCTCGACACCAGATTGAGGAAAGATGACCTGGACCACCGACAACCAGAAGAACCTGATGCTGTTCTCTGGCCGCGCACATCCCGAGTTGGCCGACGCCGTCGCCGACCAACTGGGCGTCAAGGTCACCCCGCAGACAGCGCGTGACTTCGCCAACGGCGAGATCTTCGTCCGGTTCGAGGAGTCGGTTCGCGGCTCGGACGCGTTCGTTCTGCAGAGCCATCCAGCGCCGCTCAACAAGTGGCTGATGGAACAGCTCATCATGATCGATGCGCTCAAACGCGGTTCCGCCAAGCGCATCACGGCGATCCTGCCGTTCTACCCCTATGCCCGCCAGGACAAGAAGCACCGTGGCCGCGAGCCCATCTCGGCTCGCCTCGTCGCCGACCTCCTCAAGACCGCGGGTGCCGACCGCATCATCACCGTCGACTTGCACACCGACCAGATCCAGGGCTTCTTCGACGGACCGGTCGACCACATGCACGCGCAGGGCCAGCTCGCCGACTATGTCCGTGAGCACTACGGCACCGACAACATCTGCGTGGTCTCCCCCGACTCCGGCCGCGTCCGCGTCGCCGAGAAATGGGCCGACGCCCTCAACGGCGCTCCGCTGGCATTCATCCACAAGACCCGCGATCCGCTGGTTCCCAACCAGGTCAAGTCCAACCGCGTGGTCGGTGAAGTCGAAGGTCTCACCTGTGTCCTCATCGACGACATGATCGACACCGGCGGCACCATCGCCGGCGCGGTGAAAGTCCTCAAAGATGCCGGCGCTGGCGAGGTCATCATCGCCACCACACACGGCGTGTTCTCCGACCCGGCTGCCGAACGGCTCGCCAACAGCGGCGCGAAGGAAGTCATCGCGACCGACACCCTGCCGATTCCGACCGAGAAGCGCTTCTCGAACCTGACGGTCCTGTCCATCGCCCCACTGCTCGCGCAGACCATCCGCGAGGTATTCGAAAACGGTTCGGTCACAAGCCTTTTCGACGGCAACGCCTAACTCATCGCTACGCGAGCGGCCCGCACCTTTGGTGCGGGCCGCTTTTGTTTTATGTTCTCCGGCGAGAGCGAATGAGCACTGTGCCAATGATCGCCAGCGTCACCAGGGCCAGCGCCCCGACGCTGGCCAACGCGATGGTTTTACCTTTCGATTCGGGGATACCTGGCAGCTCATGTACCTGTGTCTGCGGCAGCGGCTCGAAACGTTTGCCGGCCAACGCGAGAATCGGTTCCCGACTGATGTTGTCGCACAAACTGGCCTCCCAAAAAGGGTGCTCGTCGGTCCCTCGATCATCGTCGTTGTCCACGACGATGATCCGCTCACTCCCCAACTTCATCGGCAGACCACATGAGGCACTCTCCGGTGCGGTCGCGATTGTGATTCGATTACCGACCGCTTGCTTATAGCTGTACGCGACGTTGATGGTGTAGTACGTCTCGTTGTCGTCAGTCTCGGTTTCCTCGACTGGCGTACCCACTACGATCGCGCCGGCACCGCTCACCACCTCTGCCGCCGACCTCCCGACACAACTGCACGCGCACGCGGTTCCGGCGCCCACGCCACTCGCGCCGACGAAGACAACGATTACCGCCCCGAGAAACGCCACCCACCTCGCCATCCCCCGACCCTACCGCGCCCGGCACGTAAACTCTCCGATCGTGGACGCAACCATTTATCACAATCCCCGCTGCTCAACGTCGCGTAAGACTCTTGATCACCTGCGCGACGCCGGCATCGAGCCGACGGTCGTCAAATACCTCGACGAGGGTTGGACCCGCGACCAACTCGTGCGGCTATTCGCCGACGCCGGACTGACCGCGGCGCAAGCAGCGCGCAAGCGCGAACCGCTCTACAAGGAATTGAATCTCTCCGAGGCGTCGGAGGACGAGATCATCGACGCAATGGTGGCCAACCCGGTCCTCGTAGAACGCCCGTTCGTGGTAACCACGAAGGGTGCCCGGCTGGCTCGTCCCATCGACACCGTCGACGAAGTCCTATAGCTCGCTGGAACTGTCAGGGATGTAGCGGCGGCAACACCTTTGGCACCGCGAGCGCGACGACGCCGCGCACCAGCGCCTTAGTGCAATCGAAAATGTCGAAGTAGTCCCGCCACACCACAATTCGTCCCTCCCGAACCTCGAACCGACCGCAGACCCAGAATTGCAGGCGCAATCGGCCGATCGTGAGTTCGTCGATCCGCTCGGTCAGAACGACATCATCGTCGGCTGCCGAGTTGAGCATCCGATAGTCGAAATGCAGCCAACTCGTGTTCAGGTTGCGCATAACCGCGCTGAACCGCTTCTTTCCCCGAACGGTCGGGAACCCGACATTGGTGTAAACGATGCCGTCGTCAACGGCGCCCAAGGCGTCATTGACGTCGAGGCCGGCGAGCCGATCCAGAAAATGTTTGGTGACAAGTTCGAGGGGTGCGATTGAAGTCATAGACTTCACGCTAGCTCCTCGTCACCAGGAGAGCGCGAATTGCCCGCACACCGGCTCATCGACTATTCTGGCCTGCGTTGTCTCGGCGAGGGTGAACCACCAGGTCACCGTTATCGGCGCGGCTCAGAATTCGACACGCACGTCGCGCGTGAACGCCTACTGATCTGCCTCCCTCGCTGTGGACCGACCACCAGTCACACGAGGAGAACACATCATGGCAACCCCCCAGCTCGCCGTCACCACCCGCACCGAAACCGGTAAGGGTGCTGCCCGCCGCGCACGTCGCGCCGGCAATGTCCCCGCCGTCCTCTACGGCCACGGCACCGAACCCGAGCACCTCTACCTCCCCAACCACGACTTCGCGGCGATCCTGCGTAACAGCGGCACCAACGTCGTCATCGAGCTCTCGATCGAGGGTCGCAGCCAGCTTGCGCTCACCAAGCAGATCGACGTTCACCCAATCCGCAACTTCATCCAGCACGCCGACCTGCTGATCGTTAAGCGCGGCGAGAAGATCACCGTCGAGATCCCGGTCGTCGTCGAGGGCGAACCTCTGAGCGGCACGCTGGTCACCCAGGATGCCAGCTACATCGAGATCGAGGCCGACGCACTGTCGATCCCCGAGCAGGTCACCGTGTCGGTTGAGGGCGCCGCGGCCGGCACCTCGATCCACGCCGCTGAACTGACCCTGCCCGAGGGCGTCTCGCTGATCGCCGATCCGGAGACCCTGATCGTCGCTGTCAACGAGGCCCAGGCCGCTGACGAAGGCGACACCGAAGAAGCCGAAGCTGACGAAGCCGAGGCCGAGGGCGACGCCGCAGAGTAGTCGACTCGCAACTTATGAAACTGATTGTCGGACTTGGCAATCCAGGTTCACGCTACGAGCGGACCAGGCATAACGTCGGCGCGATGGTCGCCGACGCCCTGGTCCGCTCGGCGGCCCAGAAATACAAGGTGCACAAGAAATCTGGCGCCGACGTCGCCACGGTGACCATCGCCGGGCAATCGGTTCTAGTCGCCCGCAACCGTACCTATATGAACGAGGCCGGCAACCAGATCGGCCCGCTGGCCAAGTTCTATTCCATCGCGCCCGTTGACGTGATCGTCGTGCATGACGAACTCGACATCGACTTTGGCCTCGTGCGGCTCAAACAGGGTGGCGGCGAAGGCGGCCATAACGGTCTTCGCTCGATATCAACCGTCCTGGGCACCCGCGACTATCAGCGGATCCGGTTGGGTATCGGCCGCCCTCCCGGCCGACAAGATCCAGCCGACTTTGTGTTGAAACCCTTCCCGCCAGCGGCAAAAGCCGAGGTCGAACTGCTGATCGC
>NZ_BAEH01000116.1 GCF_000241305.1 Gordonia effusa NBRC 100432 | reverse complement strand
GAATGGCGTCGACGCTGCCGAACTACTTGTCACACAAAGTCTCACCGATGCGCAAAACACCGTGCACGCTTGGTAGCCACACCATCGAGGACACCTTCTCCATACAACCGAGGGATTTACCGCAATGCCACTAGCCGCCGCCGTTGGACGCACAAACGTCGCCATGTTGGGTATCGGTGCCTACCGGCCCCGTCGGCTGGTTTCTAACGACGAAGTCTGCGAAGTCCTCGACTCGACCGACGAGTGGATCTTCGAACGCAGCGGAATCCGCAATCGCAGATGGATCAGCGGTGACGAATCCGCCCGGACGATGGCCGTCGCGGCGGCCGAGCGTGCGATCGCCAACTCGGGAATCGCCAGAGAACAGATCGGTGCGCTGATCCTCGCGACGGGAAGCTGGAAGACGAAGATCCCGCACGGAGCCCCGGTTGTCGCCTACGACCTGGGCATCAACGGAATCCCCGCTTACGACATCGCCGCTGGCTGCGGCGGATTTGGCTACGGGCTGGGCATCGCGGCCGACACGGTCCGATCCGGCAGTGCGGAGTATGTGCTGCTGATCGGCGTGGAAACCATGTCGGTCGTCATGGATCCGACCGATCGCAATACCGCTTTCATCTTCGGCGACGGCGCCGGTGCGGTAATCGTCGGGCCGAGTGAGGTCAACGGCATTTCGCCCACCGTCTGGGGTTCCGACGGTGAGAATTCCGAAGCTATCTCGCAGAATTACGACATTCCCGAATACATGGATCGGGCCGAGGAATACCAAAGCCGCGACGCCGCAACCGATCCCGTCGGCCGAATGGTCGTGAATATGGAGGGACCACGCGTATTCCGTTGGGCGGCAATAACATTACCCAAGGCGCTTGGTGATGTGATCGAGCGTTCCGGAATCGACAAGTCGGAGATCGAAGTCTTCATCCCGCATCAGGCCAACGCGCGGATCAATGAGCTGATGGCGAAGAATCTCGGTCTCGCCGACGACATTCCGGTCGCGAACGACATTGAGAACACCGGCAACACCTCCGCCGCCTCGATTCCGCTGGCGATGGAAGAGATGCTGGTGACCGGCAAGGCCACCGGCGGCCAAACCGCACTGCTACTCGGTTTCGGTGCTGGGTTGAGCTACGCCGGCGCCGTGGTGACGCTTCCGCCCGCACCCGCGGATAGCAGCTTCGACTAGGCACGCCTGGAACTGTCCCCGTGGCGCCCGCAGGCGCTATATCGCCGCCTGCTCCCGCCACGGGGACAGTTCCAGCAGAGATGCGCCTACGCGTTCTCCTTGCGGAAGACATTTGTCCCCCACCAGGTTCCGAGCGCGGCCAAGACCACCGACGCCAGCAGACCCCACGCCACGGTGGCGGTCCACACGTCGCCGCCGAAGGCCGAACGTGCCGCGTCGACAACCCAGCGGAACGGCATGAAGTCACTGACCCGCTTGAGCCAATCTGGCCCGAGAGTCATCGGCAGCAAAATCCCCGACAACAGCAACACGGGCATCATCACCATATTGATCAGTGGCGCCATGACATCTTCACTCTTCGTAGTGAGTGCGAGCGCGTTCGACGCCGCGGCGCAGGCCCCGCCAATCAGCAAGGTGATCACGATGCCAACCACTATCCCGACGAATGAGCCGCGCATCCCCATCAGCAGACCGAGCAACACCAAGATGACCGCCTGGACCAGCAGCTGAAGTTCGTCGCGCATCAGGCGACCCATCAATAGCGCGGTCCGGCTCGCCGGGGTCACCCGCTCGGCCTCGATGACGCCTTCACGCCACTCCCCAATCAAGCCGAATCCCGCGAAGAAGGCACCAAAGATGCCCAGCTGCACCAACAAACCCGGCACCAGGAAGGTATAGGCGTTGTCGGCGCCGCCGGGGAATTGCGCCACGAGTGGTTTGAGCAGCGGACCGAATAGCACCAAATACAGCACCGGTTGCATGATCCCGATCAGCACCCACGCGGGATTACGCAGATTCATCCGGATCTGCCGGCGAAACACGATGGTCGATTCGCGTACGAATGTCATTGCGAGACACCTTCTTTCGTCAAACTCGGAGCAGTCTCCGATTCGCTGGATTGCTCGGCTTCGGCGTCGCGTAACGACCGCCCGGTGAGGGTCAGGAAAACGTCGTCGAGGGTCGGCTTGACGATTTCGATGGAATCCAGTGCGACACCGTCGGATTCGAGTGCTCGCAGCAGTCCGGGAACTTCCCGGCCGGCCCGGCGAACCCTGCCACGCACATGGCGCGCGTCGGTCTCGACGTCGCTGGCAATCACCCCCAGCCGCTTCGACGCGACTTCGACATGTTCGCCGGCCGCCACTTCGAGGCTGACCAGATCTCCGGAGACCTGCGCCTTGAGATTTTCGGCGGTGTCGGCGGCGACGATCGTTCCGTTGTCGATGATGATGATCCGGTCGCTCAGCGCATCGGCCTCGTCCAGGTAATGCGTAGTGAGAAACACCGTGGCACCACGTTCGGTGCGCAATTTGGCGATGTGATCCCACAGATTGGCCCGCGCCTGCGGGTCGAGACCGGTGGTCGGCTCATCGAGGAAGACCAGCGTCGGGTCGTGGATCAATCCCATGACGATGTCGAGACGGCGTTTCTGTCCGCCCGACATATTCTTCGGCATCCGCTCCCACAGCCCGTCGAGCTGCAATTGCCCGAATAGTTCGTGTCCGCGCTTCACAGCGTCGCGGCGCGACATGCCATAGAGCATTCCGTGGTCGACGACCTCGTCGCCGGCCTGAGCCTGACTAAATGTACCGCCGGCCTGCGACACGTACCCGATACTGCGGCGTACCTGAACCGAGTCCTGCACGACGTCGTAACCATTGACCGTCGCCGTGCCGGCCGTCGGTCGTAGCAACGTCGTCAGCATGCGCAGCGTCGTGGTTTTTCCCGCACCGTTCGGCCCGAGAAAACCTACAACCTCGCCTTCGGCGACGTGAAGGTCGACGCCATCGACCGCGCGTACCTCCCGCTTTTGCTTACCTCTGCCGGTATAGAACGTCTGCACGAGACCTCGTGCGTGAATCATGTCCATTGAATTTGCCTGTCTCCCTTGGTCCGCGACCCACCATGCCGCAGATTCCGGTCAGATTCCGTCCGGAGTTGTCACTTCACTCAGTATTCAAATTTGAATAGTTTGCGGGTCGAGTTTGCCCGGTTCGCAGACAAGTGTCAACTCATTTCACCCATCCGACGCCGCAGGTCCGGCCCTCCAGCCGGACACAAGGACAGACCAACCCGACGCACCGAATTCATCGGTCGAGCAGGCGCCGATACCGTTCTCTGTCCCGGGACATTTGGTGCCCGGGATCGTCGGCGGGCGGTGCCCAATTAACTGCGTCGTCGATGTGGAACAACTCGAGCGTGCCATCGCGAAAATCCGCGATCACCGACTCCAACCACTCCAATTCGGCGACCGCCGCGATCTGCCACAACTGCTGACCGCGCAACGCGTGTGGTGGCGCATATGGATACGCGGCTGGATCACTAAAATCCGGAAACGACGCAATGGTCGCCGCCAGCGCTTCCCGACGTTGCACAAGCATTTTCTCGCCGCGCTCCCGTCCGAGTAACGGCAGCATGCCAAACGCCGCGTTGAAATGACGCCGATCGAACATGTCGACGGTGGCCAGCGCCGACATAAGCAACTCGTCGAGTCGTTCACGGCCAGTCGGCGTCAATTCGTATACCGCGACGTCGCGGCCACGATCAGAAAGCATGTGCCGCAACAACATTCCCTTATCGGTCAACGCGCTCAGGCCGTGATAAATCGACCCCGGCTTGATATTGGCCCACTCGTCGACTCGCCACGACATCAACTCCCGACGGATCTGGTAACCGTTCACCGGCTCGAACAATCCGACCGCACCGAGCAACAGCATGTGAGTTGTCGAGACGGCCATAGCTGCCAAGCCTAGGCGCGGTTGTCGGCCAACTGCGACAACAAACCTCCGCCGAGCGTTAATCTCATCGGATGGACGGGACGCATATGTCTGAAAAG
>NZ_BAEH01000117.1 GCF_000241305.1 Gordonia effusa NBRC 100432 | reverse complement strand
AGCTCGGCGGTGTATCGAGACTCGGTGAGATGACCTTCGGCCGCAACCACCCTGGGCTGCCGGACTCGACTTCCTGGGTGGTCGAGTGCCGTCGTGCGAGCCTGCGAGCTCGCCGGTGTATCGAGACTCGGTGAGATGACTTTTGGCCGCAACCACCCTGGGCTGCCGGACTCGACTTCCTGGGTGGTCGAGTGCCGTCGTGCGAGCCTGCGAGCTCGCCGGTGTATCGAGACTCGGTGAGATGATCTTCGGCCGCAACCACAACCGCGCGTCGTCCTGAACTCGCGACCTGGTTAAGCCGACGCCCACGTCCTAAACTGACAACGGACGTCACCACATCAAAGTGATCCAGCGCATAGTATGATGAGACATCTGTAGAAAACTGTTCCAAAACGTCGAGCAAGGGGCACGTCCATGACCAAACCAGCCGAAGTCGGCACCGCAACAACCGGGCGGGTGTCCTCAGAAGAGCGCACGCTGAACGAACTGCTGGAAATCCAGCAGGCCGCGTTCCTGCGCGATGGAATTCCCGACGTCCGCACGCGGATCGATCGCATCAACCGGCTGCAGGCCCTGCTGCTCGACAACACCGACGAGATCACCGAGGCGCTCAACGCCGACTTCGGGACCCGGCCGGCCGATCTGTCGATCGCCGCCGATGTCGCCGGCTGCATGATCGACCTCACCCACCAGCGTCGTTCGGTCGAGAAGTGGATGAAGGAGACCAATGTCGCCAAATTCCAGGGACTGCTTGGTTTCAAGCAGCGGCTACGCCACGACCCGCTCGGTGTCGTCGGAATTATGGGGCCGTGGAACTTCCCGCTCCAGCTGACCATCGTTCCGGCCGGCTCCGCTTTCGCCGCGGGTAACCGTGTGCTCATGCGTCCGTCGTCGGTCACCGCGAAGACCACCGCGGTCATCGCGAAACACGCTCCCGACTACTTCTCGATCGAAGAGCTCGCCGTCGTCACCAGCAAGCATGGTGGTGGCTCGGATTTCGCGAAGCTCAAGGTCGACCACATGTTCTTCACCGGTTCGCCGGAGGTCGGCGCGTCCGTCGCGCAGGAGGCCGCGAAGAACCTGGTGCCGGTCACGCTCGAACTTGGCGGCAAGAATCCAGCCATCGTCGACCCTGAGACCGACATCGCGAAAGCAGCCAAGTTCCTCGCCGATGCCCGCATGGTCAACGGCGGCCAGGTCTGCCTGTGCCCCGACTACGTATTCGTGCCTGAGTCCAAGGTCGGCGAATTCTCGGACAAGGTCATCGAGCGCTGGCGCAAGAACTTCCCGACGATCGCCCGCAACCCCGAGTACACCTCGACGGTCAACGAGAAGAACTACACCCGCATCGTCGGGCTGATCGACGACGCTGTCGAACTCGGCGCGACTAAGCGACAGGCCATCCCGGCGGGCGAGTCGCTTCCCGACGCCGACGCCCGCAAGATCCCGCCGACGCTGCTCACCGACGTCAAGGCCGGTATGAAGATCGAGGAAGACGAGGTCTTCGGTCCGGTGCTCACGGTGTACCCGTACCGCGACATCTCCGAAGCGATCGACCAGATCAACGCGCACCCGCATCCGCTGACGCTGTACTGGGTCGGCGATGACAACGAGAACTTGGCTCGCGTGGCGGACCGTACCCGCAGCGGTTCGATCAGCGGCAACGATTTCGCACTCCATCTCGTCAGCGGCCATCTGCCATTCGGCGGCGTCGGGCGCAGCGGTATGGGTAATTACCACGGCGAGTTCGGGTTCGAGACATTCAGTCACGCCCGCGCGGTCACCGTGTCGTCGATGCCGCTGAGCTTCGCCGAGTTGATGGCGCCGCCATACACCTCGCGGGACAAGAAGATGACCGAGGTGCAGATGAAGGTGTGGCGCCGCTGGAACGCGAAGTCGTTCAAGCGCAACGCCAAGCGCTGAGCCACTTACCAGCGATGCCGGACAGTCTACCAAGCAAGTGCTTGGTAGACTTCCGGCATGGTAAGCAAGATTTCGGCTGGATCGAGCCGTCGCGACGAACTCCTGGTGATGGCCGGCAAGATGTTCGCCGAACAGGGGCTTCGCTCGACAACCGTACGCGATATCGCTGACTCCGCGGGAATCCTGTCTGGCAGTCTGTATCACCACTTTGATTCCAAAGAAGCAATCGTCGACGAATTGCTGAGGCGCTTCCTCGATTCGCTGTTCGCGCGTTATCAAGAGATTGCCGCGGCTGGGGCATCGGCGGCGGAAACCTTGCGGCAGTTGGTGATTGCCTCATTCGAGGCGATCGACGTCGATCACCACGCTGTCGCTATCTACCAAGATGAAGCGAAACGCCTTGCCGGACAGGAACGTTTCGCATATATCGATGAACGCAACCGCGAGTTTCGTCGGTTGTGGCATTCAGTTCTCGAGCGCGGCGTTGCCGACGGCGAATTCCGCGCGGATCTCAATATCGAGCTGGTCTACCGCTTTATGCGCGACACCGTGTGGGTAGCGGTGCGTTGGTACCGTCCGGGCGGCGCGATGTCGGTCGAGCAGATAGCGGATCAATATCTGTCGGTCGTGCTGGACGGCATCTTGCCGAGATAGTCGGTTCTTACCGCTGATCGAGTGCCCACCGCCGATAGCAATGTCACGACCTCCGCTGGTCGAGCGCCCGCCGAGGCGTTAGCTGTGCCCATCTACCGTTGGTCGAGTGCCCGGCGAGGCGTTAGCCGAGTCGGGTGTATCGAGACCTCGCACGCCGAACTCTGTTGCCGGGCAATATTGTTCGTCTCACCCGGTCT
>NZ_BAEH01000118.1 GCF_000241305.1 Gordonia effusa NBRC 100432 | reverse complement strand
TACCAACGCGGCCAAGATATCTCGGATCTCGGTGGTCTCGATACACCCGACTCGGCTAACGCCTCGCCGGCCACTCGACCAGCGGTGAAGGCCGATGGTCGAGTGCCGATCACCGATCGCCGGGGGTACCTCCCACCGATGGTCGAGTGCGCCCGACGAGCGCAGCGAGACGCGCGCGTATCGAGACCCCGCAACGCGAAATACCAACGCGGCCAAGATATCTCGACCGGCCAACGCCTGGAGCGCCCCTCTAGGCCAGCTCGATCAATTCCTGATACTCATCCGACCAATGATCTTCAGTGCCGTCGGGCAACAGAATTACCCGTTCGGGTTCCAGCGCAGCCGCTGCGCCCGGGTCGTGGGTAACCAACACCACGGCGCCAGTATATGAGCGCAACGCGTCGAGCACCTGTTCTCGCGAAACCGGGTCGAGGTTGTTGGTTGGCTCATCGAGCAGAAGTACGTTCGCAGCCGATGACACCAGGCCCGCCAACGTAAGTCGGGTCTTCTCGCCGCCGGACAGCGTGCCGGCCGGCTGCTCGAGCTGCGGACCGGAAAACATGAACGCGCCCAACAGACTTCGCAGGTCCTGCTCCCCCGCGTCGGGTGCCGCATGGCGGATGTTCTCCCACACGCTGGCCATGTCATCGAGGGTGTCGTGTTCCTGCGCGAAGTACCCAATCTTAAGCCCATAACCGGGTTCTAACGTGCCGGTATCCGGTTTCTCCACGCCCGCAAGGAGTTTCAACAGCGTAGTCTTTCCGGCGCCATTGAGCCCAAGGATGACGACGCGGCTGCCCTTGTCGATCGCCAGATCGACGCCCGCGAAGATTTCCAGCGAGCCGTACATCTTGGTGAGATTGGACGCCATCAACGGAGTCTTGCCGCATGTCGCAGGCTCCGGGAACCGTATCCGCGCAGTGCGATCGGCGACGATATCGTCGTCCAATTCGTTGAGCATACGGTCGGCGCGCTTAAGCATCTGTTGTGCCGCAGTCGCTTTGGTCGCCTTGGCACCGAGCTTGGCGGCCTGTACCCGCAGCGCGCTCGCCTTCTTCTCAGCATTGGCGCGTTCGCGTTTACGACGCTGTTCGTCGGTCGCGCGGGCGTCGAGATAGCGTTTCCACCCCATGTTGTAAATGTCAGCTTCGCCGCGCACCGCATCGAGGAACCACACGCGGTTAACGACGTCGGCGAGCAGTTCAACGTCGTGGCTGATCACCACGAGTCCGCCCTCGTGGTTGAGCAGGAAACTGCGCAGCCAGCTGATGGAATCGGCGTCGAGGTGGTTGGTCGGCTCATCAAGAAGGAGCGTCGTGTCGGACTTACCACTGCCGTCGGAAGCGGCAAAGAGTATGCGCGCCAATTCAATTCGACGTCGTTGACCACCCGACAACGTCGAGAGCGGTTGCGCCAGTACGCGATCGGGCAGGCCGAGGCTGTTGCAAATACGCGCCGCGTCCGATTCCGCGACGTACCCCCCGAGGGAAGAGAACCGTTCCTCGAGCTGACCGTATTTGCGAATTGCCTTGTCGCGAAGCTTGTCGTCGGCCGTCTCGGCCATCAACGCTTGCTGCTTCTCCATATTGCGCAGAATGGAATCGAGGCCGCGGGCGGACAAAACCCGATCTTTGGCCAGAACCGAAAGGTCACCCTCCTTGGGGTCCTGCGGGAGATAGCCGAGTTCGCCGTGACGCACGATAGTTCCTGCGTAAGGCTCGGTCTCCCCCGCCAGGATGCGCAGTGTAGTCGTTTTTCCGGCGCCGTTGCGCCCGACCAGCCCGATCCGATCTCCCGCTGCGATGCGCAGCGCAGAACCGGGCGCCGACAGCAAGGTGCGGGCGCCCGCGCGCACTTCGAGGTCAGTCGCGGTAATCACGACGATTAATCCTACCGGCGAACAGCGTAAATAGCCGATTCGTGCTGGCAGGTAGGCTAACCGACATGCCTGTTGACCGCGATCTCCTCGTCGTCGGAGCAGGCCCCGCTGGTCGGGCGCTGACCTTCCGCGCCGCGCGGGCCGGCCTACGGGTAATACTCGTCGACCCCGCCCCAGAGCGACCGTGGCGAGCCACCTACGGTGCCTGGACCGACGAATTGCCAACCTGGCTCGATCCCGGCTGCGTAGCGGCCGCTGCCGCCTCGGCGGTCGTCTACACGCCTGGCCTACGGGTTATCAAACGCGGTTACACCATCCTCGACACCGCCGCGTTGCAGGAAAAGCTGAGTGGCGGCGGTGAGGTAATCGCCGCGAGCGCCACATACGTCGGCTCGCGAACAGTGACGCTCGACACAGGCGAAAGCCTGACTGCCACAACGGTTATCGACGCTCGGGGTAATGCCAGGGCACGCCCTGGTACACCCCGGCAGACCGCGGTCGGCGTACGACAGCACACCGACGTCCCGGAAATGGTCGTGATGGATTGGCGTCGCCCCACGGCAGCAGATGAGGGGACCTTCAGCTATCGAGTCGCCGTCGGCCCGTCCGTCGAACTGGTCGAAGAGACGTGCCTTGCCGGTACTCCGCCCGTTGACACCATCCGGCTCGCCGCGTTGTCTGCGGCCCGCACCGAGGCGAGAACGCCAGATATCAGCGGAGCGGACCCCGATGTTGAACTGGTCGACTTCGCGTTACTTCCCGCTGTGGATCCACCGTGGCGACGTCGAGGCGACGATGCACTGCGATTCGGTGCGGCAGGCGGCTTGATGCATCCCGCAACCGGCTACTCGGTTGCGGCGACACTTTCGGCGGTCGACACGGTCGTCGCGGCATTGTCCGAAGGACGAGACGCACACACCGCGCTATGGCCGATGGCGGCGCGGACCGTCTACCAGTTACGCGCCATCGGATTGATCGCGTTGCTGGATATGACGCCCGCGGAATTGACCCATTTCTTCGACACGTTCTTCGCGCTACCGGTCGCCGCGCAGCACGCATACCTTTCGTCGCGGGCCGACGTCGCCGGAGTTGTCGGCGCGATGTTGCGAATATTCGTCGCATTGCCGTGGCGAGCGCGCGTGCGTCTTGTCCGACGATTCGTCGGCGGCACTCTCGCACGTGCATTTGCGCGAATGACGTGAACACCCCGATGACCTGCGTTCGGCACCCCACGGCGGCTGACCTGCTGATAGCGTCGTCGGGGTGTCGAAAGATCCAACCGAACTCCATGATCTGCTGGCGCATTCCGAGCCGGAGCGCACCGCACGAACGACGTTGCGCACGACGCCGTTCGGGAGCTTGCGGTACGACATATTCGGCGATGGGGCTATCCGCGATGATGGCCGGACTCCGGAGGCGACCAGCGCTGTCGAGAATGCTCGGCGTCTCGCCGATGAGGGTCGGCTAGCCGATGCCATCGCCACCCTGAACAAGGTCGGCGAGACCGCGCCGGGAAATGTGGATATCGCACGGACCCTCGGTGTGCTACACGATATCGCTGGCGATACTCGCAACGCGCGATACTGGTATCGACAGGCGATTGCTCTCGACGGTGACCTACACAGCATCGTCGCGCTGGGATCACTATTCGGACGGGCCGGCCAAACAGCGGACGCACTCGAGTTGCATTCCTACGCTTGGGACCACCGCGCGGGCACATCCCCAGAGGATGACAAGCTTATCTGCGAGAGCTACCTGGCTTCGGTTGCGCGAACTTTCGACGCGGTAGGTCTGCGCGACGCCGCGGATCTTTGCATCCTGAGCCATGGGACAGACCCAGTCTTCTTGTACTACATGGCTTTTGGGCATCTTCTCGAATCCCATACCGAAGATGCGCGTCGTATCGTCGCTGCGGCACTTACCGAACTTTCACCCGATGACCGGCTTGCTCAGCCGTTTCTGGATCTACGGGCGCGCATCAATGGGCTGAGCACAGTTACGACGGCCCCCGGCACCGCACCCACACCACCTCCACGCGAGGTGCATCTGGATGTATTCGAACTCAATGCTCTTGTCGCACATCATCTTCCGCCACGCGGCGAGCACGGCATCGCAACTATCCGCGCCGATTTCGGCGAACTGCGTTTCGACCTCCATGGTCCACGGGAGGTATACGGAACGTGGCCCGACCACGTTGACGCAATCTACGCGACGATCCAATCGGCCGAACGCGCCTTCTCCTACCAGCTCTATGACGACGCGGTCGAGATCATCACAGACATGCTGCGCAGTTCGCCGGATTTTATGCCTGCCATCCGTTTGTTGGCCGATAGCTATGCGGCACAGGGCAATTACGCGGAAGCCGACTACTGGATCAGGCAGTACATCGCGTATGCGCAGCGACTTGAGGGCGTCTACGCGTTGAGCACAGTGCTTCGACAAGTCGGTCGCCGCGACGATTCACTGTGGCTGCTGGACTATCTCTGGCATAGCCGTATAGAACTCGACTCGGCGGTCGGCATTCAAGTGGCTCGCGATCTGCTCTGGATGCTCTCCGCTGAACCTGAGAATGGTCGGCTGATGGTGTCGATCGGTGAGCGCGCGGCGACCGAATACGGTCGCGATCCGTGGATCGATTTCTATCGTGGGCTGGGCTACTTATTTGTCCGACGCATCGTCGAAGGCGTGGACGCGCTACGAACACTGCTGACCTATGTCGGCGCGAATGACGAATTGCGTCGTCGTGCGGAAACCTTGATCGCCGAACACAGCTGACAATGAGAGCGTCCTGTCCCTGAAAACCGCACCACACCACCGCTCCGGGGCATTGTGCCCTCGGAGGCCTAGTTACGTGCGGTTTCCGGACGGACCGACTGTAGTATCACCAATATGACTTTCAATATGGGGGACGTCGCACCGATCAGCCGCCAGCCGTTCCCGGCGCTAACGGCGCCGCAGGCGGTTGCCTATGCCTCCCTCGCCGACGTAGAGGCAATGGCCAAAGAAGCCGCGCGGCGCCATATTCGGACTCCGCAATATCTCCTCATACCGATTTCGTTCGCCGTCATCGTGTGGTCCATCACGGCGCACGATGACCCAATTGCCGCCCTCGTCGTCGCGGTCTGTTTTCTGCCGATCTACGCCGGGTTGTGGTTCCTGATCGCGCCGCGCACCATCGTGCCGACCTTCTCCGCCCTACTCGCTGGTGACTGCACTAGCGCGAGCTACACTTTCGCCGCGTCATTCGACGCGACCTCGATGGATATCGCGACACACGAGGTCTCAATTACTCGCATGCAATACCACTCGATCAAGCACCTCTACATCTTGAACACCGTGGTCCTCGTACGGGCCGACGCGCGGGTGCTGTTCGTCTTTCCGCGCGCGCTACTGTCCCCGGAAACCGTCAACCGTCTTCGTACGGCGGGCGTCCGGATTCACTCCTGAAAACCGCACAACCCCACTGCCCCGAGGACACTGCGCCCTCGGCCACCCGACCTCGTGCGGTTTTCAGGGGATATCCTCGACGACCAAGTCAGCGTTCACCGCTGCGCCGGCCATAACTCCCGCCCCCGACGACACCGACACCATCGCGCTTAGGTCGGCGATATTGCCCGCGGCCCATACGCCGTCGATAGCCGTCTTACCCATCGGCTCGGTCTCAACGAAATGCCCCATCGGATGCTCGGTGACCTCGCCACCCAACCACTCGTAGACCTCCGCTCTCGCTTCGAATTTCGGCCCGACGACGACGGCATCGAGCGGATATGTCGTGCCATCCGCCAGCACAACCGCACTCACCTGGGTACCTTCTCGATCCAGTCGGGCAACCTCACCGTCAACAACCGTAATACCCAGAGCGGCAAGCTTTTTCAATGACTCGTCGTCAGGAGTGGCGGTATGCGCGAAGACAGTCACGTTCTCGCTCAACTGATTGAACAACAGCGCCTGATGCGTCGCCATCGGACCCGTCGCGAGAATGCCGATCCGTTGCCCACGCACCTCATAGCCATGGCAGTACGGACAGTGGAGCACCGTCTTTCCCCAACACTGCGCCACGCCATCGACGTCAGGCAGAACGTCGACGAGCCCGGTCGCCAGGATCACCCGACGAGCCGAGATCTCTGTTCCCGACGCCGTGACGATCAGGAACCTATCCGCAGCTCGACTCGCGGCGGTAACTTCGTCGTCAAGAAAGCGAACCCCGTACGACTGGGCCTCCGCGCGTCCCGCAGTGATCAGCTCGCGCGGCGAAATCCCCTCGCGCCCAAGAACATTGTGGGCATGATCCGATGGCGCGTTACGCGGCTGCCCCGCGTCGACCACGACGACCGACCGCAATGATCGCCCGAGTGCGATAGCTGCACCGAGCCCGGCCGATCCGCCGCCAATGACGACGACGTCGACGTGATCAGTACTCAAATTATTGGAAGTCATGTTCATTACTCTAGCGCCACCGTGCCCCAAGCGCATACACTCTTGCGTATGAAGCAAGAATCGCCAGTCGTCGACCTCGACGTCGTAGTCAGACAGCGCATCAGAAGCCTTCGAGTGGCACGCGGTTGGTCGCTCGACACTCTCGCGGCGCGTTGCTTTCTCAGTCCCTCGACTCTCTCGCGGCTGGAAACCGGCCACCGCCGCATCGCGTTGGATCAACTTGTTCCCATCGCGCGGGCGCTTGGCACCTCGATCGATCAACTCGTTGAGCCGATCGACGACACCGATGTCGTCATCCGTCCCGAGCCTCAGCAATGGCCCGGGCGAACCACCTGGATCCTCTCGCGCGACCGCGCGGTCAACGGAGTAACCGTCGCCAAGATGCGGATCGAACCAACGCCGCCAGAGTCCGACCGTATGCGCGTCCACCCCGGCCACGACTGGTTTACCGTGCTGTCCGGGACTCTCCGGCTGCGCCTTGGTGAACGAACCATCTTCGTGGAAAGCGGCGATGCCGCCGAATTCTCCACAATGATTCCGCACTGCCTCTCCGCCCACGAAGCGACGACGGAAGTGCTCACGATATTCGACCGCGAGGGCGAGCGCGCCCACCTACATACATCGGCGGACGAGAACGACTAGACCTCGTCGGCCGACTGCTGTTCGGCGACTGCCTTCTCGACATCGAGATCGACGACCTGGCTCACCAGCGATTCGAGCGCCTGCGGAGGTAAAGCGCCGGCCTCGTTGAACACGAGATAGCCCTTCTTGAACACCATCAGGGTGGGGATGGACCGAATATTCGCCGCCGCCGCGAGTTGCTGCTGCGCCTCGGTGTCGACCTTGCCGAAAACCAGATCGGGATACTTCTCCGAGACGCGCTCGAAAACGGGACCGAACTGCTTGCAGGGACCGCACCATTCGGCCCAGAAATCAACGAGAACAATGTCGTTGTCCGCGACGGTCTGATCGAAGGCTTCACCGGTCAGTTCAATAGTTGCCATGCTCGGTCCAACACATGCTGAACCTGATTTGTTTCGTCAGACGGTAAAGCCCAGCGCACGAAGTTGTTCGCGACCGTCGTCGGTGATCTTGTCCGGCCCCCACGGCGGCAGCCAGACCCAGTTGATCTCCATGTCGGTACACAGCCCGCTGGCGACCAAGACCGAACGCGTCTGGTCCTCGATGACGTCGGTCAGCGGGCACGCAGCCGAAGTCAGGGTCATGTCGATCTTCGCGACGGCATCGTCGGTCACGTCGATACCGTAGACGAGGCCCAGGTCGACAACGTTGATACCCAATTCCGGGTCAACGACGTCACGCATGGCCTCTTCGACGTCATCAACGAGTGGCAACGATGTCGCGACCGGGGCGGGTGGCGACGTCGGTGGGGGTGTCTCGCCGACCGCCGCGACCGTCTTCTCATCCGCGGTCTGCTCGCCGACCGTATGTTCGCTCAAAGTCTCTTCGCTCATGCCGATTCCTCATTCACGTCGCGGTCGAGATGTACTGCTTGACTCAGTGCATCCTTGAATGCCATCCATCCCAGCAGCGCGCATTTCACTCGCGCGGGATACTTGCTCACACCGGCGAAGGCTACGCCGTCACCGATGATTTCGTCATCACCTTCATCGGTTCCCCGCGAGGTCATCATCGCGTTGAACGAGTCGATGGTGGCCAGCGCCTCGTCAATCGGAAGCCCGACGATCTGGTCGAACAGCACCGACGTCGACGCCTGCGAAATAGAGCAGCCCTGTCCGTCATAGGAGACATCGGCAACGGTGGAGTTATTGTCCGAGAGGGCAACTCGCAGAGTTACCTCGTCGCCACAGGTCGGGTTGACATGGTGGACCTCCGTGGCGAAGGGGTCACGTAGGCCTCGACCGTGCGGGTGTTTGTAGTGATCGAGGATCACTTCCTGATACATCTGTTCCATCCGCATCGGTCACACCGTCCCAAAGAAGTTCTGCGCCTTAACGATTGCCGCTGCAAGCGCGTCAACTTCGTCGACCGTGTTATACGCCGCGAAGGACGCGCGCGCCGTCGCCGCCACACCGAACCGTCGATGCAACGGCCAGGCGCAGTGGTGCCCCACGCGGATGGCGACGCCTTCGTCGTCGAGAATCTGTCCAAGGTCGTGAGCGTGGATGCCGTCGACGAGGAAAGATACTGCGCCACCACGGTTTTCGGCAGTCGCCGGTCCAACGATTCGTAGACCATCGATCTCGCTCAGCGCCGCCAACGCATGCTCAGTCAATGAATGCTCGTGTGCGGCGATGGCCTCCATGCCATAGCTCGTCAAGTAGTCGACTGCCGCACCCAATCCGACGACCTGTGACGTCATCGGCACCCCGGCTTCGAAACGCTGCGGCGGTGCGGCGTAGGTGGAGACTTCCATCGTGACGGTTTCGATCATCGAGCCGCCAGTAATGAACGGCGGAAGTTGTTCCAGCAGAGCGGCTTTGCCGTAGAGCACACCGACACCGGACGGCCCGAACATCTTATGCCCGGAGAACGCCGCGAAGTCGACGTCGAGTGCACGGAAATCCACCGCCATATGCGGCACGGACTGGCACGCGTCGAGTACTACCAACGCTCCGACCGAACGGGCACGCCGCACGAGTTCGGCGACATCGGCGACCGCCCCGGTGACATTCGACTGATGCGTGAACGACACGATTTTCACGGTGTCGTCCAGCTCGAGCGAATCGAGATCGATACGACCGTCGTCGGTCACCCCGTACCACTTGAGAGTCGCACCGGTCCGACGGCAAAGTTCTTGCCACGGAACCAGATTCGCGTGATGTTCCAGCTCGGTGATAACTACCGTGTCGCCGGCACCGAGTGCTTTGCCGCCGAAGATCGACGCACTGCGCTCGTCGCCCAGGGTGTAGGTCACCAGGTTCAGCGACTCGGTCGCGTTCTTGGTGAACGCCAACTCGTCGGCCGTCGCACCGACGAAAGACGCAATCGATTCGCGCGCATGCTCGTACGCGTCGGTTGCTTCTTCCGCGAGTTGGTGCGCGCCGCGATGCACCGCGGCGTTATGGGTGACGAGGAAGTCCCGCTCGGCATCGAGGACCTGAACCGGTCGCTGCGACGTCGCGCCGGAATCGAGATACACCAACGGCTTGTCGTCGCGCACGGTGCGCGACAGGATCGGGAAATCCTGCCGCAATCGCGCGACGTCGAGCGCTCGCGTGGTGTCGGTGGCGATGCTCATGCGTGCCTCCCAGCGGTGGGTAACTTACTTCGCGACTGCGGCGCCGGCGAAGCGCACGTAGCCGTTCTCTTCGAGTTCGTCGGCCAATTCGGGACCACCCGATTCGACGATCTGGCCGTTGACGAAAACATGCACGAAATCGGGCTTGATGTAGCGCAAGATCCGCGTGTAGTGGGTGATCAGCAGAACGCCACCGTTCTCCCGGTCTTTGTAGCGGTTAACGCCTTCGGAGACGACCCGCAAGGCGTCAACGTCGAGGCCGGAGTCGGTCTCGTCGAGAATCGCGATCTTAGGCTTGAGCAGGTCGAGCTGCAGAATCTCGTGACGCTTCTTCTCGCCGCCGGAGAAACCTTCGTTGACGCTGCGTTCGGAGAACGAGGGATCAATCTCCAACTCGTTCATCGCTTCCTTGGTTTCCTTAACCCAATGTCGCAGCTTTGGCGCCTCGCCGCGGATCGCGGTAGCGGCGGTCCGCAGGAAGTTACTCATCGACACGCCGGGAACCTCTACCGGGTACTGCATGGCGAGAAACAGTCCGGCGCGGGCTCGTTCGTCGACCGACATCTCCAGGACATCTTCGCCGTCGAGGGTGATCGTTCCGCTAGTGACTTCGTATTTGGGGTGACCGGCGATGGCGTAGGACAGAGTCGACTTACCCGACCCATTAGGCCCCATAATCGCGTGTGTCTCACCGGATTTCACGGTGAGATTTACGCCCTTGAGGATGTTGATCGGCTCGGCGTCGGCGTCGGTCTGCGCGACGTTGACGTGTAGGTCGCGGATTTCCAGAGTGGTCATAGGTGGTTCTTCCTTGGGCTGTTAGGTTCTGGGATCTCGATACGGCCTCGGCTAGCGCCTGGGCCTACTCGATCGGCGGGTGGGGTCGGCGGGTGGGCTCGACGCTTCAGGCGCCGGCCGACTCCAGTTCGGCTTCGACGGCGGCGGACAAGCGCTCGCGCAGGTCGGGTACCCCGATCTTGGCGATGATCTCGCCGAAGAACCCGCGAACTACCAGGCGTCGGGCCTGATCTTCCGGAATACCGCGCGCCTGCAGGTAGAACAACTGCTCGTCGTCGAATCGTCCAGTCGCGCTCGCGTGTCCGGCGCCCACGATCTCGCCGGTCTCGATTTCCAGGTTCGGAACAGAGTCGGCACGTGCACCGTCGGTGAGCACGAGGTTGCGGTTGAGCTCGAACGTGTCAGTGCCCTCCGCCTCCGGACGGATAAGCACATCGCCGATCCACACCGTGTGTGCTTCACGCGCACGGTTACTCGGATCACCTTGCAGCGCACCCTTATACGTCACATGGGAGCGGCAGTTCGGCTGACTGTGGTCGACCAGCAGGCGCTGCTCGAGATGCTGACCGGCGTCGGCGAAGTACAGGCCGAGCAATTCGGCGTCGCCGCCGGGGCCGTCATAGTGCACGACCGGCGCAAGACGGACCAAGTCGCCGCCGAGGCTGACGGCGAAATGCCGTATTACCGCGTCACGTTTGAGTAGTACATGGTGGGCCGCGACGTGCACCGTGTCGTCGGCCCAGTCGTGGACGTTGACCACGGTCAGGTGAGCCGAGTCGCCGACGATGAATTCAATATTCTCGCCGTAGGTTCCGCTGCCCTTCTGGTCGATAACCACGACCGCCCGCGCGAACGCCTCCAGCCGGATCTGCAGATGACCGAACGCCACCTCGTCGACGCCGGGACCGTCGATGGTGACGGTGATGGGATCGGCGACCTCAATCTCACGTCCGACGGTCACGACAGTCGCGGACGTGAACGACGAATACGATTGTGCGGCAACGCGATCGAAGGGCGCGCCACCTTCGCCGAGACGCTCATCGGAGCGCTCGACGGTCTCGACGGTCACACCGTCGGAAACACCCTCGACGCTGACGGCGGCGTCGGCGGTGCGAACCGCCGAGCCGTCGTGAAGTCCGCGCAGACGACGGAACGGGGTGAATCGCCAGGCCTCTTCGCGGGGACTGGGTACCTCGAACGCGTTGACGTCGAAGGAGGTGAACATCTCCCCCTTATTCGTCACGACGCCGGGGTGGTTGGTTTCATTCGGCCCGCTCGACTCGACGGCTTCGGCAATATTCTCTGCGGCACTCATTTAGCCGACGGACCCTTCCATCTGCAATTCGATCAGGCGGTTCAACTCGAGCGCGTACTCCATCGGAAGCTCCTTCGCGATGGGCTCGACAAAGCCGCGCACCACCATCGCCATCGCCTCATCCTCGGTCAGTCCGCGACTCATCAAGTAGAAAAGTTGATCGTCGGAGACCTTCGACACGGTGGCCTCGTGGCCCATCGTCACGTCGTCCTCGCGGATATCGACATACGGGTACGTGTCACTACGACTGATCTGATCCACCAGCAGCGCATCGCATTTCACCGTCGAACGGCTGCCGTGCGCACCATGGTTGATCTTGATCAGACCGCGGTAGGACGCACGGCCACCGCCGCGGGCCACCGACTTGGAGATGATGTTGCTCGACGTGTTGGGCGCGAGGTGAACCATCTTCGAACCGGTGTCCTGATGCTGACCCTCACCTGCGAATGCCACCGAGAGCACCTCACCCCTGGCGTGCTCGCCGGTCAGCCACACCGCCGGGTACTTCATGGTGACCTTGGAGCCGATATTGCCGTCGACCCACTCCATTGTCGCGCCGGCTTCGGCCTTCGCGCGCTTGGTGACCAGGTTGTAGACGTTGTTCGACCAGTTCTGAATGGTCGTGTAGCGGCAGCGGCCGCCCTTCTTGACGATGATTTCGACGACGGCCGAGTGCAGCGAGTCGGTCTTGTAGATCGGTGCGGTACAGCCTTCGACATAGTGCACATAGGCACCTTCGTCGACGATGATCAACGTCCGCTCGAACTGCCCCATGTTCTCGGTGTTGATGCGGAAGTACGCCTGCAGCGGAATGTCCACGTGCACACCCGGCGGCACGTAGATGAACGAGCCACCCGACCACACCGCCGTATTGAGCGCGGAAAACTTGTTGTCGCCAGCCGGAATCACCGTGCCGAAGTACTCCTGGAACAGCTCGGGATGCTCACGCAACCCCGAATCGGTGTCGAGGAAGATGACACCCTGCTCTTCGAGGTCTTCGCGGATCTGGTGGTAGACAACCTCAGACTCGTACTGCGCGGCGACGCCGGCGACGAGGCGCTGCTTTTCCGCCTCGGGGATGCCGAGACGGTCATAGGTGTTCTTGATGTCCTCGGGCAGTTCTTCCCAGGACGTCGCCTGCTTCTCGGTCGAACGCACGAAATACTTGATGTTGTCGAAGTCGATGCCGTCGAGATCGCCGCCCCAGCTCGGCATCGGCTTACGATCGAAAATCTTCAATGCCTTGAGACGCTGGTCCAGCATCCATTCGGGCTCGCTCTTCTTCGCCGAAATGTCTTCGACGACCGCGTTGGACAGACCGCGTTGCGCGCTGGCACCGGCCTCGTCGGAGTCGGCCCAGCCGTAGCCGTAATTGCCCAGTGACGCGATGGTCTCTTCCTGGGTCAATGGCTCTGCATTGGGTGCCGTAGTTGGCACCGTGGGGTCGGTCACCGTCATGGCAATGCCTTTCTTTTCGGTTTCGACGCGGGGGCTGTCGCGACGAGTGGGCGAACTATTGCTTTCGTGCTCAATCCGCGCGGGACAGTGGCACATTCGTGGTGCAGGCGCAATCACCGTTGGCGATGGTCGCTAGGCGCTGGACATGCGTACCGAGCAATTCGGTGAACACCGCCGTCTCCGCTTCGCAGAGGGCCGGGAATTCAGCGGCCACATGAGCTACCGGAC
>NZ_BAEH01000119.1 GCF_000241305.1 Gordonia effusa NBRC 100432 | reverse complement strand
TTCCTCATGGTGGCTAGCCACCATGGTATTGCTTAGCGCTCTAGGTGGCAAGCCACCGTATGGGTAGAGGTCTACAACCACGCACTTCGCACCTCGCGCTCCACCTGCTCGACCGAGGCGGACCGGACACCGAACCTGATCCCCGGCGTGCCCGCAACCGACCAGAGGTGTCGCACAGTCCACCTGCTCAACTTCAACGCTCGTGCAGTGCTCCGCGCGTCCAACCCCGCGTGCGCGCATGCGCCAACCGCCTGAATCTTCACGACAAACCGCGCGTCGATCGACAACCGCGCCGTCCGACTCACTGCCGCCCGTGCATCAGCAACACTGCGTCCCAACGCGTACGAAGAGCTAAACGACGAACTGAGCCGATACTCAGCACTCTCGTAAGGATCATCCATGACAAGCCAAACTACTCATTTCCGGTAGAACCTCCACGAAGGTGCCGCGGTACATTCTCAAACAATTCATCGAACGTGGGACCGGGAAGAACTGACCGAGTCCGCCGCTGCCCACCAACCCCGGCAAGCACGTGATACAACGCTCCACCGCTTGACCACGAGGACGCAACAACCAAAACAATCACCCAGGCCACAAGCTCGAACGTCGGTGGCCGACCATGCCACACTCCGTAGGTGGCGACCACGATTAATGGCGTGATCGCGGTCCGTAGCAGTGCGGTCATCGCATGCCGGAAAAGGCGACCGATCGCAGCAGTAGCCCCGGCCCGACTGCTGCGCCAACCGGCACGAGCAAACTCAATGACCAAGGCACACAAGAGAAGTGTCACCACAGCTGGTGTTGCCGCATCGTGCACCGCGAGAAGAAACCGGTCAACCGCACTGCACAAAGCCGTAAAGCTGGCCGTAGGTTCAGTCATCACTCGCGCCTGCGGCCCGGTGTAGACGTCCACGAACAATGTGATCCCTAGCGCAAGGCAGACAGTCAGAATGATCGGCCGAACGATGCTTGCCCAGCCAATGCCAGCCGCTGACCTCAGCAACTCCGGCACCAAACCCTTCGCGGCGCTGCGAGCGGGCGGTACATCGACAGGCCGTGAAGTAAACCGCAGACCGTAGTCGGAGATCATCTGCTCAATGTCGTTGTACGGCAGGATCTTTCCGCACGTCGCTGCAAGTACTTTGTGCGTCAATTGCTCGTCGACAGTCCATAACGCAACGACACGGGCACGTTCACTAACAGTGCCGTTCCCGCCCACCCGTGCGTGCCCCTCAGGGGCAATCACGGCCACTACCTGGGCGGAGCTGCGGTACTGACTACGTAGGTCCGCGAGACTGTCGAACGAATATATGCCGCACGAGCACCCTTCAGCCGGCGGCCGGTGGAATCCTCCGACCTTGCACTCGGCGAAACACACGCCATCCTTCCAATCGAATCGGTCACCTGCCCCGATGGGAAGTAGATGACCGTCCCGATCAATCCTGAACGTGCGCAATCCGAATCTGCCAACCTCGATATCAGTCACACCGGCTCCTTCGTAGGATCGATCCGTGGTGTCGGCTCAACGGGCAGCGGCGCCGATCTGCGGTCTGGCTCGGCCGGTGGTGCGATGACTGGTTCGGTTGTCGGGATAATCTCAACTCTTCGCTGAGGATGGCCAATGTCACCCATGATGAAACTCCTTGCGCTGGTTGTTATGTCGCAGTGTGCTCTTCGCTCATTTGTCGTAAGGACCTCCCGCGGGATAGTCGGCGGTGAAGTGGTCAGCAGCAGCGGCAGCTTCCATCGTGTCTACGGCCCGTTCCAGGTCATCGTCGTCAAGCGGAGACAACCCGTGAACCGAAAGAATCTCTACAAGATCTATGAGTGCGTCATCAGTAAGCCCGGTCGAAGGTAGCCCCAGAACCAGATCAACACCGTCTACGCTCTCAGTGGCGCCATCGTCATCAATTTCTATGAGACGTCTTGGCATCCACCACATTCTCCATTCGCCACTAGCCGCGTGACCGACAAACTGATCGTGCAGATGTGCGGCGACGAGGGTACGAAAGTGGTTCAGATCGTGAGTCTCGATCTGAGCGTGAAAACCGACTGCAACTTGTTTCATGGCGGTCCTTTCGGATGCTAGTTGGGCTGATCGATGCGGGAATGACGTCGTCTACTCGCGGGCATGGGATACCGAGAGGGCTCGCAGGATTGTCCAACGCTCAAGCAATGTCAAAAGGACAGTTGCGATCATGCACGCGACGAGCCACGCAGCGAACACCGGAACAGAAGGATTGTCGAGAAGTAGGCCCACGGCAATCGAAGCGCACATTCCAGCAGCACCAGCCCCAAAAGCGGGACCGGCACCCACCAATGCCCGCGTGGTGACAGGCGTCCGATTCGGTGTTGGCTCAGTCCGAGCGCCATCGCGAACACTGACGAAGTCCCGCCGAAGCCCGACGTAGAGCAGCCCGCCGCCAATCAGTGGTGCGGCAGACCGCAAGGCCAAATCTGCGACCCCTCCACCGATCGCAACGATGAGACCCAGAAGAAGAAGAACCTCACCGGCGACGATCAGAAAGTGCGCCGGAAGTAGCGGCATAAACGCGATGACGAATCCACCGGCTATAGCAATCATTACGGCGAGATTCGTCAAAATCTGTGTACTCATAGGGGAAGTCCCTCTCAATCACGTTTGAAATCGCAGTTTGGGGTGCATCGTCAGGGTGCAGAGGGATTTTGAAGATGCTCATTCGTGCTGTGCGGTTCGATCAGGGATGCGTCAACGACGTCCATTGGAAGTTCGTTCATGCTGTGACTCTCAATCATGTTGTGGTGTAACCATTTCCGGAGAATTGTTGAATCGCGACTAGGGGGCGAATCCGATTGCATGATGCAGCGCGCGAGTGATCTGGTCTGCGCGGGAGAAGATAGCGGGGACCGGGCTGGTCAGTCCGAGCATCGAGCCGCCGAACATCAAGGCAGCTGCGAGGGTGTTCCGGGGAAGTGCGCTAGTGAGAGCACCCGAGGTGATTCCCACAACGTGGCCGGCAGTGTCGTATAGTCCACCGCCGGAATCGCCGAACACTACGCGCATACCCTGCACGTGAATAGCGGCCTCAGTCACTAAAGTGACAGTGCCGCAAGTCTTTCCGGACACGCGCCCCACCTTGCATACTCGCGAACCCGGGGTCGGGGGTGGTGTCACCTGCGTGAGTGGAACGATGCTTCCGTGATCGAGACGGATTGCGGCGTAATCGATTCCGCCGGGAATCGACTTCTGCGCCACCAACCGCCCGCTGGGGGCGGGCAGAAGATCGAACCACGCCGCAGTTCCCAACGGCACGCCCGCGGCGCAATGCCCAGCGGTGACCACCACAGGTGCCCCCGACGCGTCATGCCCGCCGAACCCGATGGAGCAGCCGTACTCGATGGCAGCTAAACGCACCGCGCTAGCTGCGGAGGTCGCCGCTACCGGCCCAGCATGAGCGGCGCCTGTCGCCAGTCCGAACGCGGTGACCGGGGCAGATGCAAGGGCTGCCACGGCCACCGCGAGTCGAGCGAATCGTCGCATCATCGTGTGTGTCGTCTACTTGCGGTGCTTGCCGACATGATGAGCGCCTGCCGGTGGCGTCCCCCAGGTGACGTTCACACCAGGTAGAGCCTTCTGGATTGTGTCAGTGGCTTGCCGGGTGGCGTGCTGAACTGTGCGCTCAACCTGAGGCCCAGCGGCGCCCAGTGCCCGGTACGGTGCCCGTGCGACGTCGCCGGGAATGGTTGCCTGCAACGTTTGCTTGCCAAGTTGGATCGAGGCGTGTGCGTCGCCGTTCACGTTTACCGAGTAGTGCACCGGGGGCAACCCCAGTGCGCGGGCTTTGTTGGCAGGCACATTCACCTGAAAGACGGTGGGGCCGTGATCGTGTGGCAACTCACTAGGGGGCTGCTGGTTCTTGCCCTGCTGACCTGGAAGTGGCGGCTGTTTGATGTGTGCGCCGGGATCACCCGCTCCCAAGGTGTAGGCGAGAAGCCCGCCGATAGCGCCGCCAGCGACAGCGCCAGCTACTGCGGCGGGCACACCCAACAGGGCCGCGCCAGCTGCCGCGCCGAGTGGTATGCCGGCAGCGATTCCGATGCCCACACCTGGCCCGGTGAATGCACCGAATGGTGGCATGGTGCTACCGATGATTCCGCCAGTGATGCCACCAGCGATTCCGCCGACCGGTGCGCCGATGAGACCGCCGACGACTGCGGCTGGCACGCCCGCGGCAACGGCACCCGTCGCGCCACCCAGTGCGACACCGATAATGGTCGCTGCTGCTCGCCGACTAGCCTCATCGCGCGGAACGCCGATGCTGATCAACCCCTGGGCGATCTTCGCCTCACCATAGGCTGCCCACTCATTGATCGACACCGCGTCAGACTTCCGCATCCACGTCGGAATGTAGGTAACCCAATGGCCGATCCGAATTGTCTTGGGGTCCCACGCGATTGGCTTTACCGGCGCTGTTGGGGTTGGAGCATGGAAACTGCCCGAAGGGTCATAATTCTTCTGGTACGTGGGTGCGGTCGAGGGGTCCTGGTAGGGCGCTTCCTGTGGTGGCCCAGGAACCGACCCCGGTCCCGGATTGTAGGGAGCTGGCGCAGGAGCGGGCGCTGGTGCAGCTGGTGCTGGGGAAGGCGTCGTAGTCACACCCCCTTGATCAGGAGAATCCTGATTCTGTGGAATGACACCGCCTTGCCCTTGTCCCTGGTCGGGGTCGGCCAGCGCAGGACCGGCGGTCAAAAGACTCGTGACGGCGGCGCTGGCGACAAGAATCATGGCTACACCGCTGTGGTGCGATCTACGAGTGGGGGCAAGCATTGACATGGTGGCGCGTCCTCTCAAATTTGGCGAAAAGTGTTGGTATGTAAAGGGTTAACGGAGGTATTACGTGTTGGCTGGTGACGCCTGCTCGCGGGGGACCCCGACTCGGATCAAGCCGCGGGTGATCGATGCTTCGCTATATGCCGGCCAGTCATTGACCGAAGGGGCCGTCCCCTTAGCCGGGGGTGCAAGGGCGGCTTCGGTGTCGTCTGTGCGGTGAGTCATGTTGCGGTCCTTAGTGAAAGAGATCGGGGGCAGGGAAGTGGTCATCGAGGTTTGACCGGCGTTGCTGGCGGTTTGGTGATCGAGGAAATGAAGTACCGCCCGTTGACGTTCTGGGTCTGAATGTTCTGTCGGAACAGTCGAGGCTGTCCGGTCGGCGAGATCTCTCGCAGCGCCACCTCAAAGAGGTCGCGACCCTTAGCGGTCATCGTGAGGCAATAGCGGACGTCCGGGGCCAGAAAGTCGATCGCCTGCTGCATATCACTGGCGCCGACAATCTTCGTCTTGGGCAGTACCAGTGCGTGCGCCGCTTCGGCGTTGCGCCACTGGTAGTAGGCGAAATCGAACGCTTGAATCACGCCGACGCCGCTAGCCTGATTGCCCGGCAGCCGCCCAGTTGTGGTAGCTCCCGAAGTCTTTGATGGACACTCCGCCGCATCGGAGGTGGGATCTGCTTGGGGAATAGTGGGAGCGCTGAGCGTGGCGACTGGATCAGTGTGCGCTGAATGATCACTAGCCCCGTCACTGAGCATGCTGATAGCACCGGCTGTGACACTGCCTACCGCAACGGCAGTCAATACCGCTACGGCAATAGTGCGCTTGTGATCAGAGAGTGTCGACATAAGGCGACTGCGGCGTGAAACCAGCAGTGGCACATGGGGTCCTGCCCCACGCTTGCGTTGCGGCGGCACACTCCGACTGCGTGTTGGCACCGGAGAAACGTCATCGTTATCGACGTCGTCGAAGTAGTAGTCATCGTTGTACTCCGGTACTGGTGTCACCTCAGCGGTGCGCCACCGACTGTCGTTAGACGATGGATGTCGACGTTGTTCGGCTGGACCAGTGTCATTGGCCAAGGCGGTGCGCGGCCGCGGTTCATGCTCGCGCCGCGGCACCTCAGGAACAGCCTCGTCGACGGACGGTGGTGCGGGCGCGTAATGCGGGACAGCATCGGGGTGGGCAACTTCTGGTGGCGGCTGTTCCTCATCGGGGTCGTCGATGTCGATGGACGCCTGCGAGGGGCTGAACCTTGTCTCGGGGATCTCACTTGCCGCGTCATCGGCATAGGGAGCTACCAGTTCGTCAGAGGCATCATTCTCACCCGCGTCGTACGGAACTGGGGCCGCGTATGTCGATGACTGAGGTGGCTGGTCACTCTCGTACTCCTGGTCCGGCTCAGGGCTTGATGCCAGCTCAATTACTCCCTCGGGGGTAACCCACAACGTGTCGGAGTTGCCTTCATTGACAAGGGCAACTGCCAGGTCATGGCCAGCTGTCGCAGCCAAGTGGCGGGCATAGTCGAGCACATCGTGTTGCAGATCGCCGGTTGTCAGTGACTCGAATGTGACACCGTCACTGGATTGCGCAGTTGTCGTTGAGGTGATGGTGATCGTCACGGTGTGTTCAGCGGTCGGAGTACTCATCGCACGTGGCCTTTCGCCGGACTCGGCAATCAGAAGGTGGTTAAGGCAGGTTCGGAGTGCCGAATATGCGGTGCCTCAGCAACGCCGCCGGCATTCTCGACTAATGAGTTGCGCAGTCGCTCAACGAGATCGAGGGCAGCGCGGTGACGTTCGAGAGCAGCATCGCGCCGCTTGCCGACCGGGTAGCTTTCGAGCAGCGTGACGCGCCGCTCCAAGGCGATGCGAAGTTCGGAGATGAACTCCGCATCAATCTCAGTCTTGGTCGAGAGTTTCGACGCCCACCGGGGAACCGGGTCGGACAGAGCTTTGCGAAGTTCACGTAGGACTGGTTCACCAGTGGCCCTAGCATCAAGCGCCGATTTGAGCACGGCTACCTCATCGGCGTCGGGAGTCAGGATGGATCGCAGGATGCCCATGGAGGGACCTCTCTTCTTTTTTGGTGGTGGTTAGACGAAAACCGGTTCGGCGGTTAACACGCGTTCGTTCGGTTCATAACGCGCCTCAAAGCTGCGGCGAGGATTGTCGGTGTCGACCATCTCGACATCGGCGGTCATTGGTGATCCATCGGAATAGGTGGACGTGACTTTCACTGCGGTGACCTTGGCGACGACGCCTCGGCCCCTATCCTCGATGTGCACCAGATCGCCCACCACCAATGCAGCGCCGCGTACGCCTTCATCGCCGGCAGTAGCAGGGTCAAGATCGCCAACCGCCTCTGGTGGCGCTGCGGGTGCCGAGCCATAGTGTTGAAGTAGTTTGCGCAACTCGTGCGAGAAGCACGCCAGTACCGGACCACCGGTAGCAGGTGTGACCAGTCCGCCGATCTTGGTCAGGTGATCGCGGATCTCAGGTAGTAGGTCTTGGATCTGTGCGCCGTCCTCAGCAGCTGCCCGCAGGTCTGTCACCAATGTGCGTTCGGACTCTTTGAGTTGCTCCCATTTGGTGGGGTGCTCGTCGACGTCGGGTGTCCAGTGCACTTGCGCGGTCATCGGTTTGCCAGCAGGGCCAGATACAGTTGCCCGCCCAGGTACTGAGGTGTCGAGGTCTCGTCCGGCGTGTGCGTCGTCCCACAGCATCATCGATCCGTCCATCGACTGATTCGAGAGCGAGGCGCGGGTGCCGAAGTTGTCGCGGACAGAACCGGCGTCCTCGCCGAAGTTCTTCGCGTCTGGCCGCTGGACGCCGAGCACGATGCGTCCGCCGAAGCTTCGGATCAGAGCCAAGATTTCAGCGAGTTTGCCGAGCGGGTCGGCATCCTTGATGTACTCCTTGAGGTCCTTCTGCTCTTCGGCCTCGCCGCCGTACTTGACGGCTCGGCGAATAAAACCGGACATCACAAAGAACTCGTCGAGCACGACTCCAAATAGAGGCAGCGCCGAAACTGGAACCCGCGTCTGATGTGCGAACTCGCGACGCGCCATCATTTCGGCGTGGACCGCGCAGATCATCTCAACGATCTCGCGCAGGTTGTACACCACGGCCGCGACACCGGGATAGTCGGCCATGCCATCGAGTTCGATCATCTTCGGATCGATCAACAACCACGAAAACCCGCGAGGGATCGCCTCGGTGATGACCGTACGAATCAGTGACGTCTTGCCGCCACCGGTCCGGCCCGCGATCAAAAAGTGTGGCCCCGATGATGATGAGTCGACATTCCAGACGCCAACGACGCCGCCTGCGCCGGTTGCGAACGGGATCAGATTGCGCTGCTTGCGCGCCAAGTCCGCATATCCCCCCTCACGCGGTATATGAGGGACATAGTCGTCTAACGGAGCCGCCAGTTTGATTTCGATAGTGTCAGACTCAGAGCGCACTGCCACTGTCCACATGCGACCCGATTCATGCTCGCCAAGGAACCCCGTCAGGGCTCCGCGCAGGTTCTGCTGGAACGCAGGAACCGCCGCCGCTAGCGACGGTGTATGGCTAATGACGTAGCCAGTCTCACGGCCGTCGTCATCGCGGAGCACCTTGGTCACCCGCGCCTCAGGTAGCGGGAACTTCCCGGCGAGCATCACAGCCAAACGCTTATGTTCTGTACTCAACCCGGCAATCGCCGCTTCCGGGTTATGCCGGGTGATCACGACTCGACTACTGCCGGCCTGCCAATCGACATTCATCTGCCACGGACCGGTGTGTAGCCACTCAGGTCGGGCCTTGTGCCACCACTGCCATGCCCGAAATCTGTTGGCCGACTGATTTAACGCTTCGACGAGTGCTTTTGTGCGAGCTTCGTTGATCACTGACCCGTGTGGCACCTTGACGACGGCCTTGCGTGGAGCGGCCAGTCCCGGAGGCCATGGCACCCAGACAGACCGAGCCGTGAGGTAAGTCGTTGAGTACAGCTGATTGCGGATGGCCCGTCGATGCCGCCATGCGCTCAGACGCAATCCATCGACAACGACAAACCCAGCGGCGGCAGCAACCGCCCACGGTTGCCACGAGGCGCATGCATCAACGATCGAGGCGATCTGACTTGCCACCTCCGCCCCACCAATCGCGTCCAGATGTGCATCGATCTGCGGCGCGTACTCCCCGACAACAGCGATACCCACCGGCACAGCGGTGAGGGGCACGAAAGCGTGATCCTTTTTGGGTTGATCACCGCTAGCGGGAGTGCGTGAGGGTCCGAACGTGTCGGCGAGGGTCTGCTCCATGAATCGTTCCACGGGATCAGAGGATTGGTGATTGGCGCACATGGTCTAGTGACCTCCAGATCGAGTCGATGCAGACGATGCTAAGCGACCGCGCTAAGAGACGCAACTATACAAACACTCATCGTGTCGTTGAACTCTGACGAGGATGGTGGTTAGACGTGTCGTGCGAGTGTCGATTCGCCTCGGTATCCACCCGGCTGGACATGTCTGACCGACCGCAACCTCGACGCGCAATAACTCCCCGGTCAGCGCGGCCCCCCTTTAGGGGGGCCGCGCTGCACCCTGTGGGGGAGTCCCCAAAATCGGCGTGAATCACCACCGAATCAGCGCAAAAGCTCAGACGCCCAACGTGAATCACGATTGTCACAGGCGGCCACCGGTTGATCTGAATGCCCGCTGGGAACCTGCCGACCCCGCAAAATGCTGGATTAAACGCGACTGCCCGCCACTCCGCTGCCCTCGGGCGTGACAGCGGTGTCACGCCGCGCGGCCATCGGCTCGGCGTGGGGGGTGCAACGCCGCGAGAGATAAGTTAAGCTCCACGGTTATACGATCATTCACGCTAAATTCGAGGAGTGCTTGTGACGACAACCGACGAACGGTTGGGCAAGTTGTTCGCAGCGCCGAGTCCTGCCCCCACAGGCCGCGACGTCGCATCTGATAACCGCGACGATGACGGCGCAAAGGTCGATCACCCCGACGAATCCCCCTTAACCCGAATCTGGGCGAAACTCAACACCCCACTCAACCGCCGGCAGCGCAGTGAGAGTGCCTCCGCCGACCCCTCCGATCCCAACCCCGACACGATTGACACCACCGAATTTCTTGAACGGGCTAAGGGGCCCGCAAGTCAAATCTGGATCACCCGGACAGTCTTCGCCGTTGTCGCTGTTTGCCTTATCAGCGGACCCCTAGCACTGGTGCTCGGCGGAGGTAGCAACACAAGCATCCCGCCCAAGCCCGTGATCGCTCCCGCTCAAATGAACACCCAAGCTTCCGGTGCCGCGGCCGACCTGGCTAGCGAACTGGTTTCGACTTGGCTGACTGCGCACCGCGGCAGCGAGGAAATACTGTCGCACTACGTCGATGTGGGCTCTGATGTGACGTTGCCTGACACCACCTTGTACAGCGTTTCCGACATCAGGTCAGTGGTCTCCCCGCCGCAAACGGGTAGCACGGTCTACTCGGTCAAAGTGTCGGCATCAGTCTCACCGTTGGCCTCATCTGGTGCCGCAGTCCGCCGCTACTACCTCGTACCTGTCGCCGTCATTGGTGGCAACGTGCGCGCTTTGAGTTTGCCCTCCCCAGCCCCGTCGCCGTCAACCAATGTGAAAGTCGGTCTCGACTACGACAATGACGCCGCGACCAGCGCGCCCATCGTGCAGGCAGCATCAGGCTTCCTTACCGCGATGCTGACCGGCTCAGGTGACGTCACACGATTTACCAGTCCAGGTGCTCACCTTGCCGCCATCACCCCGGCCCCGTTCACCAAGATCGACTTAGCCCTGGCCCGTGCCGACCAACCCGTCATCCCTGACGCCTCAGCAGTCCCGGTCGATGGACAACGAATCCGGCTACTGATCACAGTGACCGCCCACCCCGCTGGCGCATCAACTGATGTCACCGATGGGTTGCCGATGACCTACGCCCTGACAATGACGGCCCGCGCCGGACGGTGGGAAGTCACCTCTGTTGACCCCGCGCCCGCCGCGAACATCACTACAGGTGATGCGTCGAACGCCGACACCGCAGATCCCGCCGCCGCAGATCCCACCACCGCGACTACGTCGACTCAAGATCCCATCGCAACCACCGGTGAGTCCGCCGCACCTTCAGCAACGCCAGCGGAGCCAGAAACAACAGAACCGCCCGCCGACACACCCCCATTGCTGCCGAGCACCAAAGCTCCATCTCCCACACCCGAGACGACCGTTCCGAAGGCACCGAACCTCACCCAGCCAGGTGGCACTGACCTCGGACCCGCGAACTGATCCCCGCTGCGCACAGGTCAGAACCCCCTCGAAGAATTCAAAGACACAAAGGAGAAACCGATGAGCAATCTGCAACTAATTTTGGCCGACGACTCACTTTTCGGCACCGGAAACCATCTGATCCAACAATCGGTCACATTGCTGACCTCAGCTGGTTCGGCGCTCGGGATGTACTTCGTCATCAAACACCTCATCGAGAGTTTCACCGTCGTGAGACTGGTCATGGCGTTGCTCCTGGCTGGCCTCATGATCTACGGAATCACCAACCTTTCGACATTTTCGTCAAAGTGGGACAAAACGGTGAACAGTAGTGCACCAGTCTCACCTGGGTACGTGGTCAACCCGACAGGTGCGACACAGGTGTCTTCTGGCGCTCGATACAACCCCGGTGACGTGCTAGCTATCCCAGATGTCGCCGGTCGTCGCATCACCGTCACGACCGTCCGCTTGGCTGCCTGAGCGCCCCCATGGCACGCAAAACAGCCCCGGCTGACGAACTCGAAGACGACGTCGAGGTCATCCGCAATTTCACCGCCAGCCGCAAATTCCCCCAACTCATCGGCAAAACGCCAGATGGTAAGCGGATCATCGGTGGTCCGTACACCCTGCCTCAACTCATTGGGGCCGGTTCGGTTGGCGGTGTGCTGTACCTGATTCGCGACTGGTGGACAGGTTTAGGACTTGTCGGATCAGTGTTCGTCGTGGCGTTCACCGTTGGTGGCACCGTCGTCGCTCTTGGTCGACTCCGCCCAGGCGGTCGAAGCCCGTTTTCCCTGCTCGCAGGTCTGGGAAAAGCCGCGAGTGCTGCACCGACTGCCTCCATCGACGGGCGCTCCCGAAACCGCCGACTGCGCGCCAAACCACGCGTCATCTACGCCAGTGGATACATCGTGACCAGCCCACCACCACCCGCGCCACCGCGCGCAACGTCACTGAGGAAGGTCGCCTGATGCGCCAACCCACGATCGCTTTGACCAACAACCTTCGGTTCACCCGGCAGGGCACCGTATGGGCCGACTTCCTACTCACTGGACTGAACTACCGGTATCACTCCTTGCGCGACAAGGAGACCGTGCGCCGCGCACACACCATGCTGGCCCGGGCCTTGCCTGGTCAGGGGCTTTTACTGGGCTTGACCGCCGATGAGACACCCGAAACGATCGTGCAGCGCATGACCGCAGACATCGACCTAGATCTGCACCCCGACTGGGTCACCGAATGCGCCGCCACACTAGACACGGTCGGAGCTTTCCGCCCTGGTCGCCGTGTCTACTGGCTGTCCGTTCCCCTGAACAGTGGAAGTTTCAAAGAAAAGTTGATCACTGCTGGCCGCGCACTACATCTGTCGGCCTCAGAAATGCTGGGCCTTCCGCACAGTCAAATACCCGATGAGGAACTTCTACGTCGCGCCGATCAGGCCCGCCGTATCGCCAACCATTTGCCCGCGATGTTTGAGCCGGTCCCGACCACACCAGCTCAAGCGGTCTGGTTGTGGAACCACATGCTGCGCCGGGGACTGGTCATGGACCCCGACCTGCCACCTGCTGAAATGATTGTCGACGACGTCGCCTACCCGCTCGACACAGCGAAATCGGGTGGAGCTCTTGCAGCTGCCCGCATCGATGATGGTGCCCAAGCCGACCGGCCCAGTGGTCGCAGTGCACTGCCTAGTTTTTCCACCCTGGTCAAAGTTGATACGCCGTGGGAGCGAGGCGAACCGCCAGCGTCCTACCAAGTTCTTTCCGTAGTAGCAGACACTCCAGCCGGCGGAACCAGATTTCCAGGCAGTGAATTTTTCACCATCGCCGACCAGGCCGCAGTCAACGGAGTACCAGTCGACGTCGACTTTGCCTTGCAGATCGTGACACGTGCTGGCACAGAAGTGCTGCGTAAAAATCAACGCTCACTCCGCAATCTGAACGAACAGTACAACCAGCGCGAAGGGGAACTGTCGACCGGACAGTCCATCCTCGACGTCGCCGCAGAAGCCTTGTCGGAGTACAGCACCCTGCTCGAATCTGACAAGAATGAAATCGAAGTTGCCTGGACGGCGATCTTCGCGACGTCGGGGCCAGATGCGCAAACCGCAGTGGAATCGGCCGAAGCTCTCGCTACAGAATTCGAGGCCCGCGACTTCCGCATCGCCTCCCCATTGGGCTATCAAGAAGACCTGTGGTGGTCGATGGTCCCAGGTGCCGAACCCAAGCCGATCGTGCGCGAGTTCACCCAAATCACCACCTCAGGCAAGTTCGGAGCCTACGTGCCCATTGTGGGCGCAGCACTTGGTGACACAGTCGGTCCTCTGCTCGCGTTGCACATCACCACTCCCGTGCCGACCGCGGTGCACTATGACATCGCTGGCCTGACCGAACGCGACGTCTCCAACTCCATCGGAATCACCGGTGAACTGGGCGCGGGCAAATCCAAGACATGCAAGATCTGCGCCGGTCATATCGTCGACCGGGGTGGGCAAGTCATCCTCATCGACCAGTCTGCTCGCCGCGAGTACGGCGATATTTGGGCCAGCGCGGTCGAAGGATCGGTGAAGGTCGAAATGATCGACTCTGAATACCTCGTCGACCCACTGGTGTTGTTTCCCGGCCAACAGGGCGCAGATCAAGCCGAAACGATCTTGCGTGCCCTTATGCAACTCGACCAGCGCGACCCGCGCCTACTGGACCTGTCCGAAGCGCTCTCGGTGAACTACCGAAGGGACCAAAACTACGACGGTATGGCTGGTTTGCTCCGACATTTGCTATCAGCTGATTGCAAACTTCAGTATGGGCAGGAAATCGGAAAACGCCTGGAACAGCATGCTCGCCGCCGATACGCCAAAGCGCTCTTCGGTGAAGGACTCAAACCACTTCCGCTCGATGCGCCGGCCATTGTGTTCTGCACCGCAGACGTATCACTTCCCACCGCCAACCAGATTGACAACGCCCATTTGTATGAGCGGCTGCCTCCTGAGAAGCAGTACGGGCACGTCATCTACACCCACATCGCAAAACTTGGACAAGGCATCTGTTACGCCGACCCATCGAAAATGACCGGCTTTATCTTCGACGAGGCAGCGCACCTGCTCACCGCCGCAGACGGATACGAAACCATCATTGACATCGTCAAACGCGGGCGAAAAGAAAAGGCCGGCGTGATCCTCGGCGACCAAGACTGCGAATTTGGTGGAGCTGAACTGCGTGGTCTTCTCAAAACCCGCATTGCGCACAGACACACTGATGACCATCTGGCTCGCAAAGCCCTCGACTGGATCGGCTTGGACTCCACCGACATTGATCTCGTCGAGGAATACACCAAGCACACCGCTCCCATTGAAGGTGCCAACAAGTACGTCAAACCCGAGCGGCGCGGAGAAGGATACATGCGCGATGCCACCGGCAAAATTGGTCGTATCAAGGTCCTAGAGCCAGCAGCAGAGGCTCGTCGCAACGCCACCAACACCACCACCCCCGGTCGTCATTCAGCATCGACGCCGGCGATAGCAGGGCACCCATGACCTCGGCAACAGCGATGATGACCTGGGGAACTCGGCTACGGTGGCCCCGCCCGATCGCCGCTGCGGCCACATGGGTCTGGGCTCACAAGTGGGCGCGTAGAGCGTTCCTCTTCCTCTCGATTTGGCATCTAGTCGGGGCGCTGATGATGGTCCTATCGGCCAGAGCCTCAGCCGATGACCAGTCCGCCGGAGCAGCTGCCGGTGCTGTCAGTCATGTTCTGGGATGGATGGGAATCAAAGACTCCCACGGCATCAACGCGGCCGACTACTACCTGTCGATCAACCAAGGCAGCGCCGCCCACCCCATCAAGGCGATTTGGGCATGGGTAACGACCTTGGAATACGAGGCATATCGCGGCGTAATGATGATCTCCATCTGGTTCATCCGAGTCGCATTATCTTTTTCCTGGCTCAAACTGTTCGTTGAACCGTTCTCTGACATCGGCGACGCCGTCACGCAATTGACCGGCGAGATCAATATCAAACCCCTGATGTTTTCCCTCGCAGGATTTGCCATCGCGATCTGGATTTTCCGGGGCCGATACTCCACCGCCGTCTACGAGCTGCTGATGTCGTTGGCTATCGCTGGCGCAGCAGTAGGACTGCTTGCGCACCCCGTCACTACTATCGCTGGCGACCACGGCTGGATTGACAAAAGTCGTTGCACCGCACTAGAAGTCGCCACCGGAATCGCGAACAAAGGGAACACCGAATCAGACAGTTGCTCACGCGGCACCGACTCGCCGCAGGTCACCAAACTGACGATGAACCTCACCGACACGTTCCTGCGCAAACCCACGCAACTGGTCAACTTCGGCGAAGTTCTCGACGAACGCAAAGACGGCGGTGCCTGCGCGAAAGCCTACGACAGCGCCTACCACCAGACCACCAAAAAGTCCGTAACCCAAAAAGTGAAAGACGCGATCCCCGGCCCTGTCTCAGCCATCATCCCCGGCGATGACCCCACCTCCGCACTTCGCAACGCAGTAGCCAAGTGCCCCAACGGATCTGGGCTGAAAGCATACGCCGAAAACAGTGGCCCCGAACCGGCCGTGGCAACGAGCTTGCTGGGGCCAGCTGCCGGCCTCATCTTGCTCTTCGCGATCATCCTGGCCGGACGGGTGATGCTGGCCGCAGTCTGGGCCATCTGGAACGCGGTGAAACTGATCCCCGGCACCATCTTGGGTATCGCGCCGATGATGCGCGGTCAACTATTCCGAACACTGGCCGACACGGCGATGGCGATATTGCAAATGTGCTTCGCGATCGTCTACATCGCCGCCTACACCATGGTCATCAGCAACATCTTCGACCAACCCGGCAACGTACTCATTGCCACCTGCCTGGTCGTCGACATCGCCATCGTGATCGGCATCGTCATGTTCTGGCGCGGCATGAAAAGCATGCGCCGATTCTCCGATCGTCTGGCCTCCATCATGGCGACTCGCCCCTCGGCCGCGCCCATCACCGTGCGGCCCAGCAAAGCGCCTTCGGCCCAAGACGTCGTCGCTCGCGCCCAAGCCGCGCGCGGCGCATACCGTACCGCCAAAAAGACCGGAACGATGGCCGTCAAAGCCGGAAAAATTGTCGGTGCCGCAGCTAGCGGTGGTACCAGCGCTGTAGCAGGACTAGGCGTGGAGGCAGCAAAAGCTGCCGCTCGCAATATGCCGAATATGGCAGTCGTTGCGGCCAAAAGTGGCGGTATGGGTCTAGGCGGCGACTCTGAAAAACAAACCCGCCGCAAAGGCGAGGGAGGGGCATCAGGTGCAGCATCACCCTCAACCCCCACCCCGACACCGACCGGACCTAACAACAGTGCTGGCGCGGTCCCCACAGCCAACCGCAAACACCCAGCTCTGCGAGCGGCAGAAAGCGCGGCGCAGTTACGTGGGGCATTGGCGACTCCTCGCAACAGCACAAACCAACAGATCGTCGGGACATCTGAACGCACGCCACCGGTAGCCAAGACCCGAGAACGCTCTGCCTCCCATGTTGAGGTTGCAGCTCCATCACACGAGAGTCGCGCCGCATCGGTCGCTAGAGTCCGCGAACTTGCCCACAGAGATAACGCTGGCGGTGATTCACGGTGGGTCATCCCGGCGCCGGTTAACGAGAGGCGACAGCCCACCGCCGCCGCAGTTGCTGCCTCCGCAGCCCGCGCCGCGCCACGGCCGAAACCCGTCACGGTCCGGTAGGCCATCGCCATGACGTTGGCACCACCGCCCACCCGCCCGACGCCCAGCGCCCCGGACACCGGCACTGGCACTGGCGACGGAGACGGAAACGGGCGCAAGTGGATTGCAGGGATCGTCGCTCTGCTGACCTCGATCGCCGCAGTGCTGGTTATGGTGCCAGCACTGCTGGTGGTAGCCATGAGCGGCGGCGACAGCGCAGGTTGTCAAACCACGCAGGTCGCCGATATCAGCGTCGGATCGGCCATTGCTGGACTTAACCCTAAGCAAACGCAGATCGCGGCGACCATCGTCGCTCGCGCGACAGCGCGAAAGTTGCCGGTGTCGGCGGCGATCGCCGGTGTTGCCACCGGTCAGGACGAATCGGGCCTACGCAACCTAGCCAACCCGAACGTGCCAGCGTCCATGAATTTGCCCAACGATGGTGTGGGACAAGACCATAACTCAGTCGGCGTCTTCCAGCAGCAACCTGATCAGGGGTGGGGAACACCTGCGCAATTGATGGACCCAGGGACCGCGGCGGACAAATTCTTTGACGCGTTAGTCGCCGTGCCTGGTTGGCAATCGCTGGCGCCAGCCGAGGCGATCACCAAGGTGCAACGCAACAGTGCGGGCGCGTCGGTCTATGTACCGTTCATAGCGCCAGCGACAAAGATTGTTGCTGCGCTGCTGAACGACCCAAACATCGCCGATCTCGCCGCCTCGGTGCCCGGTGCTGGCAATTGCGGCAGCTCCTCGACGCCAGGGGCAGCGATCGACCCTGCCAACATTCCTGGCTTCGTCAAGGGTGGCCCGGTTGGACCCAATATCGTTGCTGCTGCTGCATCGCAGATGGGCATCCGCTACTCGTGGGGCGGCGGCGACCTGCACGGCCCCACAAACGGCATCCACGACCCGGTGGGCGATCAGTATGGCGATTACAACCACCCAGGCTGGGACTGCTCGGGCTTGGCCCGCTACGCAGTCTTCGTGGCCACCGGCAAAGTGATCGCCAGAGTGTCCCAAGCGCAATCAACCGGAGGGATGGCCGTCCCCAACCAGGCCGCAGCCCAACCCGGAGATCTCGTCTTCTTCGGCGGCGAAGGCAGCGCCCACCATGTCGGCATTTACATGGGCGGCGGCAAAATGGTCAACGCGCCAGAGTCCGGCAAGAAAGTCAGCATCGCCGATATCAGTGGCTTCGACAAGCCAATTACCTTCCGCCGATACACCTGAAAGTCGAGATCCCTCACCATGACCACACCCACCCCCACTCCGCGCCGCCGGCAGTTGCGGCTGGCCATTCGCGGAGCAGCGCTCGCATTGGCGATCGTGGTCGTGATCGGAGCGCTACTGGGCGTGCGCGCGGCGATGTCTCAGCGTGCAGCGCAGCCCGCCGACACAACGACCACATCTACTGTCGCCACGTCAGACCTAGATCCCGGCGGAGACGTCGACATTGCCGCACCCACCACCTCGTCAACGGCGGCACGCCCCACCCCACTTCGTGCCTTCGCCGCCCCATTCGACAAGGTCAACCCCCGCAACCCGATCGAGGTCATGCGTGCGGCGTTGGTCACGATCTTCTCCTACCAACCGGGAAAAGATGCCTCGCAACTCGACGCGGCCACTCGCACCCTGCCTCTACTGTCCCCGCCGCGCGTCGATGTCGGGTTCGCCTCGTTGGCTCCGATCACTGGTACCCAGTGGCGTCAATGGAGTGCCGATCACAGTCGCGTTGACGCCTCCGCGCAAGTGCCGACCAAAGGAGACAACCCCGATGGAGCCACAGCGATCTCGCGCATGGCTTTGGTAACCCAACGAGTCGTCACGGGTCGGCATATGCGCCAATTGCCGATGCTCGCCGTAGCCATCACTGCACGCAAAGGGGCCGATAACGCATGGCGTGTCACTACACTTCAAATTCAACAATGAAATTGCCCAAAAGAAAGGTGTGAGCACTGATGAGCGAAACCGACCTGCACTGCGACTGGTGCACCGCCTACCCGAACAGTCTGCCCGCCAGTACTGTCGAGACCGCCGCTAAGTGGGGAGTGACCGTCCGCGACTGCTGCAATACCGCGGTAGTCGACTACCTACTGTGCGCCGATCACTGGTCACTTTTGCGCGATCAACAATTTCCCAGCAACTGCCCCTCGTGCAACGCTCCCGCAGTGACCCTTGACGACATTGTCGTTACCGTGATGCCCCTAGGGACCTACGACCTCGACGATCTTGAACCGGCCTGCTCCGGCCAACTTTTGACCTATTCGCCAGGAGCGCTACCGGCGGCAATCCGCCTTCCCTGCCTGCCGGCGACCGCTGACAGTAAGACCCACACCGAGACTGCCGCATCCGAGCAACTGACTCTGGCTGGGCAACCAGCGGTCGCGATGAAATCTGTTGCTGAGACGGTGGTGCCTGACGGCGACTACATGATGATCGCTGAAACCCATTGGATCGATGCTCGTCAAACTTTGATCTGGCAGCGTGATCACAACGACTATCAGGTTCCGCTCGATGAACTGACAGACCAACTGCGTCGCGCTCGTGCCGCCAACGATCACGTGGCGGCTCATCAGATCGCGGTAGTGCGATCGGAGTTGCAATACGAGCGCTCCGAATTCACCCGCCACGCCTTTGAAGATCTCAAACATGATCAGCATGCGTTCGCATTGTGGCGTCAGACATCCGATGGGCAGTACTTCATTGAGTGGACACAACGGGCGTACACGGTGATGTCATTTATCGCGACCGTCACCGAAAAATGGGAATCGGGGTGGCGCGCCGCGCTGGCAACCATTCCAGTTGCTGAGCGAGAGGCCCATCGAACCAAGCAATGGGTCGTTCGTCCTCGTAGACATCACCTGATGCGGCATCTGCTGTCGGCGTCGATCGCGGTCACGGCAGTTGCGGCTGTACTTGGCGTGGTGATGGGGCCAGCCTGGTTTCTTGTCGCAGCGTTGGGGGCTGCGACGTGTGGATATGCACTTTTGGCTGGTCGAGACGCGGCGTGGGTGCGTACTAACGCGGCAACTGGTGAGTTCCAACGAGATCAGCGAGTCCAGCGGTTCGGCTTTGATCCGCTCGATGCCCCTGACATGCCCGCGCCGAACTGGTCGACGACCCATCCCGATCCGCTCGGTTATGCAGAAAGTCTGCACAGTGCGGTGCTGGACGGATTCACTACGCACCCGTCGCCGGCGGTGCTACCTGAACCGCACTACCCCGCAGTGTCGCGACCTGAAAGTGTCAGCCTTCCTGAACTAAAGGCGGCATTGGTGTCTATAGTTCAGCGCTAGACATTTCCTGTAGGCGAGTAATCATCTAGGCGCGCACCAACTTCGGTCGGTGCGCGTCTTTTCGTTGCATTCCGAATGTTCGTATAGTCGTGTAGTCTGACTGCATTGTATAACCGCATTGCATGGAGGTATTGGTGATCGGAACGCGGGCGACACTAACAAGAGCGCGTCAGACTATGACCGCTCGGCGGTGGATCGCTGCGGCGTCAGTGGTCCTAGTCGCGCTGCTCGCAGTGGCGGTATCGAGCAGTGTGAGTACCTCCTCGGCGGCAGGGGACTGCACACCGGTCGTGCAGATCGCAGTACCGGGCACATGGGAGACCAACACGACGGCAAATCCCAACGTGCCTGTCGGCATGCTCAAATCGGTCACTGACTCGATAGCTAAGAAGTTTGGGTCATCAATCCGCACCATCTACCTGCCCTACCCGGCAGACGCTTTCAAGAAGATCCCATATCTGACAAGCAAATCGGCAGGTACAAGCCGACTCAATGCCGAACTGAGTGCCATTAGTCGTTCCTGCCCTGACACTGCGGTGGTAATCCTCGGCTATTCGCAAGGTGCCGATATTGGTGGAGACACAGCCTCGACCATCGGCACCTCCAACGCCCCGATCGGGGCAAACAAGGTCCTGGCGGTAGGACTGCTGGCAGATCCCGGCCGCGGAACCTCTGGTGAGATCACCGTGGGACCAAATCCCGGCGGCTCTGGCATCGTCGGTCCCCGACCAAAGGGAATGGGCTCGCTGTCTGGCCGGGTAGCGACCATCTGCGCTCCCAAAACAGCTAAAGCGGGCAGCGCTGACCTGTACTGCGGCATCAGTAGCTCCAAAGATCCGTTCCTGACTGGTCTGGGCACCATCTTGGGCAAATCCGGCCCGACAACGACCACCACGGGCGAAACGACCACGACCGGTGACACAACCACCCCCAACCTGACGGCCCCGACCACCGACCTCGCAGCACCAACTACAACGACCGGCCCCACCGCGACGACACCGAACCAAGGGCAGACCCCGACCCAAGGCACCGAATCCACAGGATCTCCCACGGGCGCCGACTCCCTGGCCAGCTCGCTGACCTCAAATCTCAACGGTGAAGATCTGACGAAGCTAGGTGACACTGCCAGCAAATTAACCGGCAACGCGCAGTCGTCCACGGTCGACGTCGGCGGTCTGGCACAAACAGCGACCTCGTTGCTGAGCGTCCTGACCCCACTCGCCTCCATTGCACAATCAGCCGCGTCCGATCCATCGCTCACCAACAAGCTGACCAAATCTCCCTCCGGCACACCAGAAAATGCCGCTGGGCAGGTCCTGTCAGCTGCGGGAAAAGTCGATCTCAACCAGGTCGTGTCGATGGCTGGTCAACTAGCCCAAACCGCCAACGGTCTCTCCGGGCAAAAAGTGTCGACGACCTCGCAACAAGGCCAGCAACTCACGTCCACAGCCAACGCACTCAAGACGCAGATCAGTCCACTGACCTCAACACCGACAGACACCCTGTCAACAGCTAGTTCGGTCCTCTCGGTATTACAACCGCAAGTAATCGTCGATCAGGTACTCAACGTCGCCACCAACATGGGCGCGATGGTCTCCAACCTCCCCGCAATCCTGGCCGACCTTCAAAAACTCCCGCAGGCGATTGCCGCATTGAACGTCGATGAAGTGCACCGCCTCGCCGGCGACCTCAACAACAAGTTTTCGCCGCTGGTCAAACTGGCTGCTGCCGTTGACTACAAGGCAGCCAGTCAAGTCGTCGGCCTGATCCCAGACCCGCAGGGCTACACCCAGATCGCCGCAATGGTGCTCTCAGTGCTTAGCAACGTCGACATCATTCGCCTGGCCAATGACATCGGGCAAGCGCAAGAAATCGCCTGGAATGCCCTAAAAAACCCCGCAGCACTCACCGGGCTACTACCCATCGGCCTCGACCTCGCCACAGTCGCCGCCGGCATGTTCTCGGGCACCGCGAGCAAGACCGACCCCAGCCTGCTGGGCAACACCAGCAACTCGGCGCTCAGCGGCCAAACGAGCACCCTGGTCAATCAGGCGCAAAACCAGAACCTCTCAGGGTTGGTGTCGAGCCTGACCGGACTTGCCGGATCGCAAGGTGCACAAGACCTCACCAAGCTGATCGGACAGGGCCTCGACGCTGCCAGCTTCTACGCCAGCGGCACTCACACCAACTACGCCTCCCTAGTCGTCGACCAACACGGACGCACAGCCCTGACATGGCTCGCCGACTGGATATCCCGCTCAGTCACCTCCTACCTCCAACAACGCACGTAGCCCCGAAAGTCACGCTCATGTCCGCAACGCACCGCCCACGAACGCCACTACCAATTCCGTTGGGCCGCTTCAAAACCAGCACAGCGCTACTGATCATTGCGGTACTCATCGCGGGCGCATCGGCATCACTGATCATCACAAACCTCGAAGACCACACCGCACACGCCGTATGGCACTCGATCCAGCGCGTCATTGATCTCAGCACCATCGGCGGCACCCAGCCTTCCCGATAGCCATCCAGGGCTTTCGAGAGTCAGAAAATAGGAGAACACCATATGTCTGCCCCGCGACCCACCAGTAAGTCCCGAACAAGTATCCGCCGCCGCAAAGGAGCCGTCATGCTTGCAGGCGGAATCGCCGCCGCAGGTATGAGCCTGTTCGCTGCTCCCGCCGCCCAGGCCGCTCCCACCCAGGCCCAGATCATCAACCTGCCAGCCCAGAATGGGCACCGCGCCTTCGGAATTGGCCCCTTTCCCAGTTCCCAAGCATGTCAGCCCACCGCCAACCGACTCACGAACAGCGGAGCCCGCAACTTCGGCGGAGTATTCGGCAACTGCGTCCCAATCAACGGATCGTGGTACGCCGTCAGCCCCTGGTACGCCTGAGCCTCTAAGTAAGTGAGTAGCGCAGGGCGCGCTCGTCCGTGCCGATCGTGCCCTGCCTACTTCAAAACAGTTGCACCGCAACAAAAACGGCCCCGACATCTAAACCAGAGACATGCAAATCGCGGAGGGAGATTTTAAGAATCATGCCTGCAACCCCGGAATCGGCGCTCGCGGAAATTCTCAACCTCGGACTAGACGACGAAGTAGACCTGGTCAGCCTCGCCGCCGATCTCACCGATATTGACCTGAACGACCCGGCCAACGACGAGCGCATCCTCATTGCTGCCGAACCGTACATCTATTACCGCCAACTCTGAAACCCCAAGAACCGTAAAGGAATAACACCATGAAGCGAGCACTCTCCACCGGAATTGTCACCACAGGACTGCTAACCGGCATCGCCGCTGCCGCACTGATCTCCGCTGGCGCCGCCACTGCTGCTCCCCACCACCCCACGCCGCGACCGGGTGCAGTGCAACAGTTCGGCCCATTCCCCACTCCCCAGGCATGTGCAACCAGCCTCGAAATCACCAAGGGCCTCTACACGCTGCCACCGGTCCGGGAGGCGAAAGGTTGGCGTGAAGGTGCCCAGTTCAGCGGCTGTGACCACGCTCAAAGTGGGTGGGCATTTAGCCTGACCGCACCGCAGGTGTTGCCGCGGACCTGGCAGCCCGCAGACCCCGCCGCGCCGACTCCTACGTTGCCCCGATAGCAAAGGCACAGTTCCGATGAAGGCGTTCATCGTCATAGACGACACGAAAACCGCTCTCGAAGTGGATATTTCAACCACCAATCCCGAAGAGACCTTGCGGGCACTGGTCAACGCACCACTCGACATCACACCCCTGGGTGCGCACCTCATTCTGTGGTCGGCGTATCGCCCGCTCATCCATCCTGAGGCTCGAACAAATCTCCTGGCCAATGAAATGGTCACGCGCGCTGGCGGATTCGCCGAAGCACGCGTGTGCGGGACGGCAATCATCACCGCGCACACCGACGATGGCCTGATCGCGCCGCTGAGTTCTGCGCAGATCTCGGAACTGACAGACCTTGCTGAACAGATCATCTCCACTCACCAAACCGATACGCCCAGTGGGAATTCGGCAGTGCGCGAACTTCTCGCCGACCCCCGCCTTAAGCACCTCTACGACTCAGTGCGTGGTGTCTCGCTGTCCTACCTGTCATCACCAGCGGCGCTGTACATGTGCAGGATGATCGCACCAAAGCGGGGCATCGACGCCAACCCCCGCGACATGGTTGCCGCCCTCATTGAACTGGCCTCACACGACCCTCAGCGCCCCGAACCCCAAACGCTGACACCAGCAGCGCTAAGCGGCGTCTGAACCCCTTCCGGATATTCGACGAAAGGAGAGTTTGCGATGACCACAATCACCCGAGACGCCGCGCTGTCAGCGCAATTCGACACTGACACTTACCATTTCCACCCCGGCGCGGCTATTAAGTGGGGCAGCGATCGTGGTCGCCACCGATGCGATGAATGCGGTGCCCTGCAATACGAAACCGCTGGACACCACCAAGTCAAGCCAGCTCGCCACCGCCGAAGCAATGGTGCCACCACCTTGCTGCTGTGCGAACTGCACGCCGAAGCCTGGAAAAGCAGGGACGCCGGCATGCGCGGAAATTAATAACGCGAGACCAGCGCACTGGCCTCGCCCGCATCACTTAAAAGGAGAAATTATGAACAACCCGCGACCCACCACCTACCACTGCCCTGGCACCCGCTTCGTCATTCCCGTCACCGACCCCGATGGCAGCCCTATAGACAGCCGCTACATCGGTCAGCAAGGCACGATCAAATGCCACGTCTCGACTGTGACAGTGGCAGTCGACCTGATCGAAGAGATCTACGAAGTGGCCTACGACAAACCAGATTCCGAACTCCACCCACTCCTGTCACACCGGTGGATGCGAATCGCATCTAACCCACCCGATGAAGATGGCGTCATCGGTGAACTCGGCAAAGGGAAAGGCTTCACTCTCAAAACAACGACACCCGCCTGACCTAAGAAGCCAAGCCCGATACGCTGCTTGAACAACAGATCTACTGACCAATGATGCTGAAACCCAAGGAGATACCTCAGATGAGAACACGACCGGCACTTGCCGCAGTAGGAGCACTACTCGCCATCGTGATGGGCGGCATCCTCGGTGCCGGCACCAGCATGGCCCGCCCCTCAGAAGCCCCACGGGTGGCCGTGTACGGCGACATCATCTGGACTGCGGGCGGCAATCATGCCAACTGTCGAGGTGGGATCAAAGTCAGTCTCAAAACTGATCCCGCCCATCGCGGCGTCGTTTATGCCACCTACACCCCACTGCGTTTCACCGGCGATGGCCCCAACTGGAAACGCCGACCTGTGTGCACCACACGCGTGTGGTCCAACTGGGGTATCCAGGTGCCCGGACACAACTGGTCGCCCCTGATCGTCACGGGACCGCGCGGCGGAAAACCCGTGCACAAGACACTGTTCACCGGCTCAGGCGTGCAGGCTATGGGCTTTGGCACCGCTGGCGCGCACCACAGCATCGCCGACTACCTACTCGTTCCATGACACGGCGTACCGCGCTGCTCATTCCGGTGCTGCTAGTTCTGGGGCTCCTCACTGCCGCCTGCGCCACACTGCACGCCGATGGTGGCGCGCCCACGGCCAACCACCTCATCAGCACCCCCAAAAGCTCTACATCGCTCTCAGCGCGCCCGATCCTCACCTCAACGCAAACGTTCCGGGGATTGACCGTCATCGACCGTCTACCCGAGATCCCCGGGTATGAGCGCTCCTGCAAGAAAGGTAAGAAATGCGTGTTCGGGCCAGCCTGGACCGACGACACCGACGCGCCTCTATCAAAAAATGGCTGCGATACCCGCAATGATCTGATCCGATCTCAACTCGTCAACGTGGTAACTACTGCCCGAAGTCACGGATGCAAAGTCATCGCCGGAACACTGCACGACCCCTACACCGGCAAAACAATTCCACTCGCCAAAACCGCATCGGGCAGCACTATCGAAGTCGACCACGTCATAGCGCTCGAACGGATCTGGAATCTAGGGGCCGATCAATGGACTGCCCGCCAACGCGCGACGGTAGCCAACGACCCCAAAAATTTGATCGCCACCGACGCATCGCTCAATAGCTCGAAAGGCTCAAAAGGTCTGGGGGAGTGGCTTCCTCCGAACGTAGGATTCGTCTGCGAATACACCCACCGCTACCTTGCTGTCGCCGCTGCCTATAAGCTGCCCATCACCTCGGCCGACCGCGACGCAGTGATATCTCATCACTGCTAACACGCACGACCCTCGATGCAAGGATGGTTAGCGCACATCGATAGAGTGAAAGGCACTTCGCACATATCAGGTAAGCGTGCGCTATCGCGTTTACAGCCCGGCGGGGAGAACCGACATGGTTCCCCCGCCGGGTTTCCTGCATACGCAGCCTGGATTGCAGCTGGAAGGCCTTACCCCGCAGGCACTTTCACTCACACTCGACCATGCGCGTGCTGCGCGGCCGACACCGAGACACTGCCGGCCGCGCGAGTGGTGTCCAACCGATTCACCGACGGCGATACCTGGTTCTTTGGAGGCGATCGACTGTGCGCGGCATGCGCGTGGTGCTACATCACGCACGAGTTGCGCCGTGAGGTCTACACCATCACTGACACTCCGCCCTCCCGCGTCGTACAAACCCGCCACCAACTAGGTGCGCAGCTGGTCGGGCCGCTGACGTCAGAGTGTGCCGTCGTCATTCCTGTGCGCGGGCGCCGGCACATTCTCCCGACTGCGCAATGGCAGCACGTCAGCACAGACGACACCCAGATCCGTTGGGGCGAGCACGAAGCACACCTGTTGGCCATACTGCGACGACTGCGTACGCTGCCCGCCGTACGCGCCCGCGCCCTCAACGACCCCGTCCCGCCGATCGAGGTAGTTCGCGCTCACCAACCCGCTACCTGGACACAGATTCTGGCCGACTGGTCGGCCCTGGAAGAATGGCGCCGCATTCCTGGCAGCTGGTGGGATGCGATGATCGCCTTAAGTACTCCGCCCACCGAAACGAGCACGAAATGACGACGCAGACCGACCGCTGGCGAGCGTCGATCCCAGAACTGCCCCCGCTGACCACCGATGCAGCTCGCACCGCGGAATCGCTGCTACTGCTGCTGCACTACAGCATCGACTGGGATTCCTGGCTGGCCGAACGGCGAAAACGATACTGGGATGAACTGTTACCCAGTCATATTCGTGCAGCCACCTACCGCGCGGTGGACTCCCTGCCCACCTGGTGGTCTCTGCTACACCAAGCACTGCCAATGACATTCGCAGACCAAACCCGCCGACTAGAGATCGCCACCCTATTGGCCGAACCAGGCGGACCCGTATTGGCGATACTGCGCGACCAACTCCCAGCGCTGTTGCTCCGCGTCCGCATCATCGCTGATGCCCACCGAACCCAGGACAAGACCGTTGACCAGTGAATTAATCAGTGCTGTATGGGATTTCGACATCACCGCAGTCTCTGCAATCGTGCACCGCGACGACGCCCGCCTCAACAGCTCGACTCTAACCCTGTTTCGTCGAGAGAAAATCCTGACGCCAACTGGTGAGGTTGTCCTGGTGCCGATCATTTCCGGTAACGCCTGGCGAGGCATCCTGCGTCGCATGGGAGAAGACCTACTCGCCCCAGTACTCGACTACGCTGGCCAACTGTCACCAGCAGCGGCGCACCTGCTGCGCAACGGCGGATTCCTCCGCAAGCCCACCACCGAAATGACCGGCGAAGACGAGCGGGAACTCAAAGCCACCCTCCCCCTCATTGGACTATTCGGAGGCTCCGCCAACGGACGCGTGATGAGCGGAAAACTGTTGGTATCTAAGGTCATCCCCGTTTGTGCGGACACATTGCATATCTTGCCCACCGCCCCGCCAACCGGCCAACCGGTTCCACCGACAACGACGGCGATTCTCGGGCAAGAATCATTCAGCCACGCCACCGACACC
>NZ_BAEH01000120.1 GCF_000241305.1 Gordonia effusa NBRC 100432 | reverse complement strand
CGGCACTCGACCATCGGCCTTCACCGCTGGTCGAGTGGCCGGCGAGGCGTTAGCCGAGTCGGGTGTATCGAGACCACCGAGATCCGAGATATCTTGGCCGCGTTGGTATTTCGCGTTGCGGGGTCTCGATACGCGCGCGTCTCGCTGCGCTCGTCGGGCGCACTCGACCATCGGTGGGAGGTACCCCCGGCGATCGGTGATCGGCACTCGACCATCGGCTTTTGCCGCTGGTCGAGTGGCCGGCGAGGCGTTAGCCGAGTCGGGTGTATCGAGACCACCGACACCCGCAGATCCAGCGACGTTCAGCGCGTTGCCAACGCCGGTTCTCGCCGCACTCCGACCAAGGCGCGCAACGTCAGTGCGGCGATGACGCCGAGTATCGCCAGAATCACTCCGTAGTAGACGATCGCGTCCGACGCCGCCCAGATCGTTCCGAGGAGGCCCGCGACGAGGGCACCGACGGTGACTCCGCCTACCTCCTGGGCCATCCAAATGCCATTCACCCGTCCGAGCAGCGGCCCCGGCGTGTGTTCCTGGATCAGCGCGTATCGAATTACCTCGCCGACCGCATCGAGGAAGCCAATGACGAACAGTACGGCGATGGCCAGCCAAGCGAACGGCGCCAGGCCGAAGAGAATCTGGAATCCGCCCGCGAGAATCAGCACGATGAGAAGCAGTCGGCCGGGTCGCGTGACGCCGGACATCCAGCCGCTCGTCAATGCCGCGACCATCGCGCCGGCCGCGACCGCAGCATAGAGCAGGCCCGTAGCGGCCGCGTTCTCGTCGAATCGCTCGGCGACTAGTGACGGTAGTAGCGCGATCAAGCCGGTGCCGAGCATGGTCACGACGCCGACGATCATCACGCCGGTTACCACTCGCTGAGTCCGTAAGAAGTCGAGCAATGACGGCGGTTCAGGTTGTGCCGCAGTATCTTCCGGCGTGGGGGTGGACACTGCCGCTGGCCCGCCGGTCGGAGCCGTCGGTGGCATCGACGGCAAACCTAACAGGATGAGCACTGTCAGTACGCCGCCGAGTGCCGCGACTGTATATGCCCATTCGACGCCGGCACCTGCGATGATAAAGCCGGCAATACCTGGGGAGACCGCCGCACCGATTCGCACGGTTAGCGAGTTGATCGCGCCGACTGCCATCAGATGTTCGGCTGGAATGAGCGTCGGTACCGCCGCCATCAACGCCGACGTCGATAACGCACCGATCAGTCCATCGACAACCGCGAGTAGATAGACCACCCACACCAGCGGCTCTCCACCGAACGCGCCGAACGCGTTGGCGGCCAGACCGGCGAAGGACAGTGCCGCACCGCTTCGTCCGATGATGATGAGCAATTTACGGTCGAACCGGTCGGCGAGCATACCGCCGAGCAACATTCCGACGAAGGTACAAAGTCCAGTCACGGCGGTAGCCGCACCGACGTGCGCCGACGATCGCGTGAGGTCGAACATCTGCACCGGGACCGACACCAGCAGGAGGCCAATGGCCAGCAGCGAGATGAGTCGGGCGACGAATACCCGGCGAAACGGGGCGCTGACGCGCAAAGGGGTGAGGTCGATGAGGACCTGGGACGCGGCACTCATGACGCTCCTGTCTGTGTTGACGAATCGGTGGTAGATGCATGGGCCTGAGATCGGCATACCTCGGTGAGCGCGTCGAGCCAGCGGTCAGCCAACTTCACAACGGCGTCGGCGTCGATGATCCGTGGCTGATATGTCCACGTCGCGCGCAAACTCGTGCCGTCGGGACCGTCGAGTGTGGTGATGTCGACGATCAGGCCGTATCCGGCGGGCATCGCGTCACCCGGGCCGATATCTGCCGATTCGGGAGCCATGCCCCAGTCATCGAAGCCGAATGATCGGTATCGCCCAAGATAGTTGAATTCGATTGCGGCTCCGGATAATTGCTCGCCATCGAGATAGCGGAGCAGCCCGTAGCCAATTCCGTCGTCGGCGAATTCGGCCCGGCGTTCGGCGACCTGACGCGCCTGCTCAGCCGGCACCGCAGGACCTCCGACCGCGACCGGGTGCACCGCGGTGAACCACCCGACCGTGCCCGAAAGGTCCGCACCCGGAACCAATTCTTCGACGCGGCCGTGACCTTCGAGGTCGACCAGCGTTGGCGTGCCCGCCGCGGTGCCGAATGCGCCGAGGAGCACATCGTCGATAGCGACACCGAGCTGCGCCGGAACAGGTCCGAGAACCTGCTGGGCCACGTCCGAATCCACCATCACGCGGTGTACCCGCGCGGTGCCCTGAACATCGCGGCGCGGATCCAGCTTGTCGCTGAACAGGCCTAGCGCATTCGCCGACGAGATGGTCTCTCGCCACTGAGGCAATTCATCGGACCGGTCCTCGCCGACGAGTTCGCGTACGAACGCACCGTAATCGGTGGGTGCCGCCGCGAGAGACACCGAATCGGCAGGCAGGCCATCGGCGAGTTGCGTGTAGACCGCGATGAACTCGGGAACCACCGTCCGCCAGGACACGCCATCGACCACCAGGTGATGAATCTGCAGCAGCAGCCGACCCGGCTCGTCGCCGAAGTCGATCAGACTCGCTGACACCATCGCACCAGTGCGGGGATCCAGACGTGCCCGGGCGCGTAGCGCAACCGCGTGGACATCGCGTTCGGTCTCCACGACAACCGTGGGATACATTCCGGCAGAGAGACTTTCGCTCGTTGGAATGTCGAATCGCCACGATGGCTCCGAAGTCACCAACCGGGCGCGGAGCATGTGATGGCGCTGGAGCAGCAGTCGCAGGGTCTGATCGATCAGAGTCGTGTCGATGTCAGCGGGCACGGTCAGCAGTGCGGACTGATGGAAGCCGGCAATCGTTTCCGGTCGTCCATCGGCGAGTTCTTGCAGCCAGCGCACGATCGGCAGCGCGGGAACCGGTCCGGACGCGACGTGCTCGAGCGTGACCGTCGATGCCGCTGCGGTAGGCAGGAATTCGGCGAGCTCACCCGCCGTGCGGTAGGTCATCACGTCGCGTGGCCCGACGGTGAATCCCTCGGTGCGCAACCGGCTGACTAGGGCCATCGCGACAATCGAGTCACCGCCGAGTTCGGTGAAGTCGTCGTCGAGACCGACTGTATCGACCGCTAGGTCCAGTACGTCGGCGAAAGCTTGGCACAATTGCTTCTCAATCGCATTCTCCGGCTTACGGATTCGGGTCTCGATTGTCGGGAGCGGCAGGTTTCGGCGGTCGATTTTTCCGTTCGGCAAAGTCGGGAACCGATCAAGGATCACAATCGCCGACGGCACCATGTAGTCCGGTAGCACCGTGCGGGCCGCCGAGCGCAGCGCAGCCGAATCCAGTTGTGCGCCTTGTTCGGTGACCACATAACCGATCAGCCGTCCATCGCGCGCGACGGTCAGCGATTGCGATACGCCGTCAACACGCGTCAGGGTCGCTTCGACTTCGCCGAGTTCGACTCGGAACCCGCGGATCTTCACCTGGTCGTCACCGCGACCGCGGTACTCCAAATATCCTTCGCGAGTCCATCGGACCACGTCGCCGGTGCGGTACATCCGCGAGCCATCGGCACTGAACGGGTCGGCGACAAATCGTTCCGCGGTGAGATCGCCGCGATCGAGGTATCCCCGCGCCAATCCAGCGCCGGAGAGATACAACTCGCCGTCGACTCCGTCAGGCGCTGGGAGTAATGAGGTGTCCAGCACGTAGGCATGAGTACCGTCTACTGGTCGCCCAATTACCGGGTGCTCGGTGTCGCGAGCACGCGCGACCAGCGCGTCGACAGTGCCTTCGGTCGGTCCGTAGAGGTTATAGGCATCCGACTCGGTGAGCATCCGCAGTCGCTGCCACTGTGCGTCGGGAACCGCTTCGCCGCCGAATCCGATGGCAGCCATACGTTCGGGCGCCTCACCAAGGCGTGCGAGATGTGACGGTGTCAACTCCAGGAAGTCCCACTCGTCTGAACTCAACTGTGTGGCAAGAGCTTCCGCGTCCCGTTGAGTGTCCTCGTCGACAATGACCAACTCATGTCCGTCGAGTAGCCACAGCTGGGGTTGCCACGACGCGTCGAAGGCCAACGACCACGCATGACCGACCTTGAGGTGCTGCCGGCCGGTGCGTTCCTTAGCGGGGTCGTAGAGCATGCGCCGGTGACTGGCGAACAGATTCGCCAATCCGCGGTGCGGCACGACGACACCCTTGGGTGTTCCGGTGGATCCTGACGTGAAAATCAGGTAGGCGGGATGTTCGGGCAGTAGTGGTCGTGCTCGGGTAATCGATTGCACGTCAACCGAATTCGCCGACAACAGGGGATCGTTGAGGCTGTCGATCACTCGAACCGGTCGAGCCAGCTCCGTCATGGCCGCGACGCGTTCGATCGGCGTCGACGGGTCGATCGGCAGATAGGCAGCACCGGAGTAGAGAACCGCGAAGATGGTCTCCAATGCGACAACGGTTCGCGGCAACGACACCACCACGACGTCTTCGGCGCCGATGCCCTGCGCGGCGAGTTCGGATGCTATCGCTCGCACTCGCCCGGCGAGTTCACCGAATGTGCGGGTGCCGTCAGACCCGGATAGTGCGCGGGCGGTGGGGACGGCGGCCACAGCAGCATCGAATAATGCGGCGAAGGTTGTCGGCGCTGGACCTGATCGGAATGTATCGCGGTATTCGGCGGCGATCCGAATGTCGAGCTTGCGCAACGACGCATCGGGATCGTCGACCATATAGCGCAGAATCGACTCCAGTCGAATGGCCATCGCCTCGACGGTCGTGCGGTCGAATAGGTCGGTGCTGTACTCGATGACGCCGCCCAGTTGAGCGTGCGAACCCGAAGTATCCTCGACGAAGTCGAAGGATAGGTCGAATTTGGCTGTCGTCGGTGCGGGCAGGGCGGTGTCACCCGAGAGGTCGAGTTGTCCTTCGACATACATGACCATCGTCTGGAAGAGCGGGTTCATCGCGGTGGAGCGAGCCGGTGACACCGCTTCGACGACCCGCTCGAACGGAAGATCGCGGTTGTCGAATGCGGCGAGGTTGTTCTCGCGGACCGAGGCGAGGAGGTCACGTGTCGACTCCGACGACCCGACATCGGTCCGAAGCACCACGGTGTTCAGGAAATAGCCGACCAGCTTGTCGAGTCGCGGATCGTTACGCACGGTGACCGGCGTACCCAGCGGAATATCGCCGCCACCGCCGAGCCTCGACAGCAGGACAGCGACGGCCGCTTGAATCACCATGAACATCGACGTTCCGGTCGCGTTCGCGAGTATTCGCAGCTTGTCGGCCAATTCTGTTGGCACACGCAGGAATACACCGTCGCCGCGACCGGACGGTCGCGCGGGACGCGAACGGTCGTACGGAAGTGCCAACTCTTCGGGGATTCCCGCGAGGGTAGTGCGCCAGAAATCCAACTGGGCCTGTGCGCGGTCGCCAGAGCAGGTCTCGCGTTGCCAAGCGGCGAAATCGGCGTATTGCAAGGGCAATTCGGCCCAGTCGGGGCGCGTGCCGGCCAACCGTGCCAGGTAGGCGGCATCGAGATCAGCCCGCAGCGGCGCCGCCGACCACTCGTCGGTTGCGACGTGGTGCATCGTAAGCACGGCGATATCCGATGTCGCGGTAACGCGAATCGGGATTTCGGTCTCGAGGTCGAACGGATAGCCCGCGGCCACCGCGAGATCTGCGGCGTCGGCGGCGACCGATACCGACACCAGTGGCTGGTCAACCAGTTCGGGTCGTTGTCGCGGATAGCGAGTGCGCAGTACCTCGTGGCGTTCAACGACATCGCCGATGGCTGCCCGCAGCACCTCGATATCGATGGGTTCGGACGCCGAGGGTCGCCACAGTAGTGGGACGTTGTAGGTCGATGATGGCCCCGCGAGCGCGTCCAGGGTCAGCATTTGCTCCTGACCGAACGATAGAACTGGCTCGGTCGACTCACGCCGAACCAGCGGTACCGACTGCGCCTCGGTATCACCGACACTGTCGAGATATGCGGCGAGTTGGGCGACAGTGGGCAGATCGAAGAACACCCGCAAACTCAGGTCGGCCCGTTGTGACTCCCGGATGGCATTGATGGCCTTGATAGCCAAAAGTGAATGTCCGCCCAGCGCAAAGAAATTCGCGTGAACGTCGGTTACCGGGCTGCCCAAGACCGCCGCGAAAGCCTCGGCGACCGAGATTTCGGTACTGGTTGTCGGCGCTGCGCCCTCCGCTTGTGTCGGCAGTGGTAGTGCCCGCCGATCCAGTTTGCCGGTGTGATTGAGCGGGAATTCGTTGAGGATCACCAGCGGGGCTGGGACCATATAGGACGGCAGAGCAGCGGAGAGGCGCTCGGCGAGACTGCTCGCGAAAGTCGACGGCTCGACGGGCTGTTCGTCGGGTACCACCCAGCCAACGAGGAGTTCACCGGTAACCGCGACCGCTGCGGCACTGACACCGTCGATCGCCCCGATGACCGCCTCGATCTCACTGAGCTCTACGCGGTTGCCCCGGACCTTCACCTGGGTGTCCGCGCGCCCGACGTAGTAGAGAACGCCGTCACGTCGCCGCACCAAGTCGCCGGTGCGGTAGAGACGTTTGCCGGCCTCACCGGTCGGATCAGCCACAAACGCCGCCGCGGTCAGGTCCGGTCGGCCGAGGTAGCCCCGAGCCAACGCGACGCCGCGTACATAGAGTTCGCCGACGCTGCCGTCGGCGACACGGTTGAGTGAATTGTCGAGGACCAGCAGATCTGTGCCGGCGATCGGGCGGCCGATCGGCACCGGCCCCGATACCTCCCGCGCGAGAGTCTCGTCCGTGACCACGACCGTCGTCTCGGTCGGGCCGTAGGCGTTGGTGATGCGTAGCGGAACAACGCGATCGGGGTGTTCCGCTGCCACGAGAGCGCGAGTGACAAGACCGGCGGTCAGCGCCTCACCACCGGCGATGATCGACCTTAGGGTAGGCGTTTGGTTCAAGTACGGAACGAACAGATCGAATACGGAAGGAACGAATACGGTTGCGGTGACCCCGAATTCGGCGATGATCTGCGCTTGCCGTCGCGGGTCGCGTTGCGCGCCCGGCTCGGCAACGACAACCGAGGCGCCGGCCGCGAATGCGAGCAGTAGCTCCCAAACCGCGCCGTCGAATCCCGCGGGCGTCTTGGCCAGCACAACGTCGTCCGTACCGAATCCGCCGGGATAGGTAGCCAACCGCCACCGCAGCACGTTCACGATGCTTCGCTGCGATACGACGACGCCCTTCGGGCGACCGGTGGACCCGGAGGTGTAGATAACGTAGGCCGCGTCGTTCGGATTGGTCGAGACGACTACGGGGGCAGAACCGTCGTGGTCGGCGAATATGTCGTCCGCCCCAAGGGGCACCGTCGTGAATCCCGTTATGCGCATGAGGTTGACCTCGTCAACGAGCACTGCGGTCGGTCCGGCATCGTCGAGAATGAGAGCGATACGATCGTCTGGGAGGTCGGCGTCGATCGGCAGATATGCCGCGCCGGCGCGGAGCGCTGCTTGGAGCCCCACCAATTGTGCGATCGACCGGTCCATGAAAACGGCGACCACGTGGTCTTGTCCGACGCCGACATCACGCAGTCGAGCGGCAGTGCGGTCAACGAGACGATCCAGTGCCGCGTAGGACAACTCGCCGCCTAAGGTGTCCCGCAAGGCCACTGCCGCAGGATGCGCGCGGGCGGTCGATCGGAACAACTCGGTGAGGGAGCGACGGTCATCCATTGCGGGCGGGCCGCTTTCCGCTGCGAGCAGGTCGGCGGTCGCGGCGTCGTCGAGGAGTTCGACGGCGTGGATGCGGACCCCTGGATCGGTGGCAACGGCGTCAAGTATTCGGTTTAGGTGGTCGAGCAGGGTGGTCACTGTACTGGAGTCGAACTGCTCGACGGCGTACTCGAGTGCGACAGTCAGTTCGCCGGTCGCGGTGATATCGATGAACGTGAACGCAAGGTCGAATTTCGCGCCGACTGCGGTGAGTGGCTCGAAAGTCGCTGGAATACCGAGGAATTGATCGGGCGCGTTGTCGAGCGGCAGGTAGCTGATACTGACCTGGAATAGTGGGTTGCGACCCGCGACGCGATCAGGAGCCAGTTCTTCGACGATTCGCTGGAACGGAACGTCGGCGTTGTCGAACGCGGCCAGATCGGTGGTGCGGATACGGTCGAGCAGTTGGCCGAAGGTCGGGTGCCCGGAGACGTCGGCTCGCAAGACCTGGGTGCCAACGAAGAATCCGACGAGGTCGTCCAGCGCCGGGTCCGAGCGTCCGGAAATCGGGGAGCCCAGTGGGATGTCGTCGCCGGCACCCTCTCGATGAAGAAGTGTTGCTACGGCCGCTTGCAGCAGCATGAACATACTGGCGCCAGCGGATCGCGCCGAATCGGCGAGTCTCGCGCGGGTATCGGCACCGATGACCACGGTTTCGGTCGCGGCGGGGCCCGGACTTCCCGGCACCCGCGCGCGATCACGCGGCAATGTCAGTTCGGCGGGCAGAACCGCCAATTGCTCGGTCCAATACGCTAATTGCTGATCGCCCAACTGGGCGACTTTGTCCCGGTGCCACAGCGCGTAATCGGCGTATTGCACTGGTAGAGGTACGAATTCGGGTGCGCTGCCCGCGACGCGAGCCGCGTATGCAAGTGTGAGATCGGTCAGCAGCGGCCGGTCGGACCACTCATCGGTAGCGATGTGATGCATACCGATCGCCACGATGGCCGACGTGAACGCACCGGCCGCGTCGCGGAGTTCGGTGACACCGACCCGGATCGCGGGCCGCACGCGTAGATCGAATGGGCGGGTGAGGATTTCGGCGGCACTCGCGGTGAGCGCTGCCGAGTCGGCCGCGGCATCGCGCGATGCCGTTAGCCGTTCGACGCTAAGAAGCTCGGGAATCTCGATCGGCGCCAGGATGCGTTGGCGCACATCAGCACCGGAATCGTCGATGACGGTGCGCAACGACTCGTGGCGGGTGACCACATCGAACAGCGCCAGCCGCAACGCGTCGACATCGATCGGTTCGTGCAGTCGCACCACATGGCCGTAGTGATAGGACACGTCGGCCGGGTCGAGTTCGTAGAGCACCCAGAGGCGCTCCTGCGCCGGTGACAACGGAACGCTGTCCGCGCGATCTCCGACGGGAATATCGGTGGCGGTGCCGGTAAGCCGCGCGCGCAGGGCGATCTCGGCGGGGGTGCGCGCCTCGAACAGATCCCGTATCGCGAGCTCGGCACCAGTTGCGGTACGCACTGCCGCAACCAGTTTCATCGCTGCCATCGAATGCCCGCCAAGTTCGAAGAAATCGTCGTCGACACCGACCGCGGACTCTCCGTCGCAGTCCGGGTCAAGTCCGAGCACCTGTGCGAAGACATCGCACAACGTGCGTTCGAGGTCGGTTGTCGGGGCACGACGCACGGTGGTGCGCTGTGGCTCGGGCAACGCGGCGACGTCGAGTTTGCCGTTGACCGTCATCGGGAACGCTTCGACGGTTGCGAATAGCGTTGGCACCATGTAGTCGGGGAGAACCGAACTCAGTTCTCGGCGTACGACAGAGAAGTCGACCGTGGGCGACGAATTGTCGGAGTCCGCTGGAATGACGTATGCCACTAGGCGTTTGATGTCGGGTGCCGATGGATCGGCCGCCGCGATGACCGCTGATCCGGCGATTTGCGGCAGAGCGGTCAGCGCGGCATCGATTTCACCCAGTTCGACCCGGTAGCCGCGAATCTTCACCTGATCATCGGTGCGCCCGAGGAAGTCGAGGTTGCCGTCCGGACGAACCTTCATGAGATCGCCGGTCCGGTACAGACGCCCACCGCTGTGAAACGGATCTGCGACGAAGCGTTCGGACGTCAGATCGGGACGCCCGAGGTACCCTCGGGCGAGGCCCGCGCCGCTGATGTACAGCTCCCCGGCGATACCCGTCGGCACCGGTCGAAGCCACGGGTCGAGTAGATGCGCGGTGGTATTCCAGATCGGCGTGCCAACCGACGACGTCGGCGACTCGTCGGTGCCGATTCCGAGGGTGTTGATGGTGTATTCGGTTGGGCCGTAAAGGTTATAGCCAAATGTGGCGGGGTGGTCGCGCAGATGCGTCCAGACCGGATCGCTGACCGCTTCGCCGCCCAGTAGGACCAGCGGTGGTACATGGTTGTCGGTGCCGGGTGTCAGGAGACCGTCGGTGATCAACTGTGCCGCGTAGGTCGGAGTCACGTTGACCACATCGATCCGATGCTCGCGACAGTAGTCCACCAGCGCCGTCGAATCGCGTCGCAGATCTTCGTCGCATACGTGCACGAGGTGTCCCTCGACGAGCCACAGCAGCTCTTCCCAGGACATGTCGAACGCGAACGAGACGGTATGAGCGATCCGGAGTTGCCCGGTGGTACCCACCGCGGCCGCCAACTCGATCGCCGGAGCGAACACTTTCTCCCGGTGATTGAGTTGCATATTCGTCAGACCGCGATACGGGGTGATGACCCCCTTGGGTTTGCCGGTCGATCCAGAGGTGTAGATGACATACGCGGGAGAGTCCGGATTAACCTGCGGCGCAACCCAATTCGATCCCGACGCCTCAGGAAGTCGATCAATGAGGAGCGTGGGCAGACCTACCTCCGCGAAGCGCCCGGCCACCTGCGAGTGCGTGAGTACCAGTAGTGGTGCGGCGTCGTCGATGATCGCCCGAAGGCGTTCGTCGGGGTGATCCAACTCCAATGGAAGGTAGGCCGCACCTGCTCGCAGGATGGCGAAGAGCGCCACCACGGTGTGCATGGTTCGTGGAATAGCCAGCGCTACAACGGTTTCCGCGCCGACACCGTTCTCGGCCAGAATCTGTGCGCAAGTGTCGACAGCAGCATCAAGCTGTGCGTAGGTCATTGATCCGGTGTCGGTGGCGGCGTGCGAAACCAACGCTGTCGCGTGAGGTGTAGCGGCGGCCTGGTCGGCTAACAGGCCCGCTACCGTGCGGTGCGGCAACTGATGCGCGGGACCCTGCATTGCGAGATCGGTCGGTAACGTCAGATCCACCGCGGCGACCGGCGAATGCAATGACGAGCCAATGGATTCCAGGGCCGAACGGAATCGTGTCACGATCCCCGTCGCGGTATCCGGGGAGATCAAGTCGTCTCGGTATTCGAGACGGAAGGAGATGTCGGCTCCGGGACTGACCACCAGAACCAACGGGTAATGCGTGTGGTCGAGGCTTCCTTCGCCGACGACGTCGTGCAGCGCGGACTGAGTGCGCTCCTCCTCATCGGTACGGAAGTTCTGCAGCACATACAAAACGTCGAACAGCGCGTTCTGACCGGAGTCCTCGAGTAACTGCGCCAGCCGCACATGGTCATAGGCCATGAGGTTGACGCGGTCGTCTTGAACCCGGCGCAACAACTCGACCACGGGCTCGTCGGGTCGCAGTATTGTCCGGACCGGAACCGTGTTGAGGAATAGACCGATCACCGTATCGATGCCGGGAACCTCGGTCGGTCGCCCGGCCACGGTCGATCCATAGGCGATATCGGTTCGGCCGAGCACTCGGGACAGAGTGAGAGTCAGCGCAGTCGAGAGCACCGTGTTCAAGGTGACTCCGGCGGTCCGTGCGTCTGCTCGTAGCCGCTCCGAAAGGTCAGCGCCAAGATCTACCTCGATGCGTCGAGGCGGGCGGGGAGTAGTGCCCGCGGCCCGCGGCGCAACCAGGGACGGCTCATCGTAGCCGTCCAGGTGGCGAGCCCAATGTGCTCGAGCATCAGTGTCGTCATTGTGGGCGACCCACGATAGGAAGTCGCGTAGCGACGCCTCCCGCGCGGGCACTGCGGTTGCGTTGAGATAGGCCAGTAACCGGGAGACGAATAGGCCACCAGACCAGCCGTCCCACAACATGAATCGGCGATTGACGACCAGCCGGTCGCGTCCACCAGGCAACCGGACGAGCGTCATCCGCCACAACGGGGCGTCATCGAGTGGTATGTCAGCAGCACGGTCGTCGGCGAGGACCTTGTCGAGGGCCCGCGTCGCATCGGATGAACTCGCGTCGTCGAATGCCGACAGATCGACCTGGGTCAGTCTCGGCATCACGTCGGCACGGATGATCTGGACCGGGGTGCCTTTATGGTCGATGAATGCCGCGCGGAGTTCGGGGTTGTCCGCCATCAGTTGTTCGGCCGCGTTCCGCAACGCATCGGCATCGATCCGATGGCCGAAGTCCAGCCAGAACTGCGCGGTATAAATGTCGTCGTCGGCGTCGACCTGAGCCTGGTAGAACAGCCCTTCCTGCAGCGGCGCCAGCGGCCAGACATCCGCGATCGGTCCGTACCGGGACTCCAGTGTCGCCAGCTCCGAATTGTCTAGCTGAATCAGTGTGTCAGCGGCGAACTCGGTGACTGCCACGGTCACCGCATCGAGGATCGCCTGGGCATCGCGAATGCGAGTCGGGTCGGCGGTCGCCTGGACCACCCAGTGACCTTCGACGCGGCGGATATCGACGCTCAACGCGTGCGCGGTCGGCAGACCGTACTCACCGATCAGGATGTCGGCGTCGACGATTTCGCCGGACGCGGTCGCGGCGTCCAGGGCCGCGGCCACCTGCGGTGACAGGTAGCGCAACGCGTCGAGCGGTGGCCCCGCCAAGGTAGTGTGTTGTGGCGCAAGAGGATTGACTCGGACTGGATTGAGTGCTTGCAGGGGGCCGGTGGTTTGCGCGTCGTCTGCGGTACGAAGATCGACGGCCAGGTCGATGAGTAGTTCGTCAGGGGTTGCCTCTTCCCACACTTGGGCGAGGGCCTGCGTGACGACGGGCAGGAGCGCTGCCGAATCGGCCTGTGGGGGACGCCGGGTTCCGGTGATATCCACGGGCCGACAGATGGTCAGCATTTCTCGATTGTCGATTCCGGACTCTGGACGTGCGGCGCCGGCGCCCGGGGCCATGATTTTCAGCCACTGCGGCAGCGCCGATGGGTCGGCCGCGCTGGCGGTGAGTCGGGTAGCGATATCGGGTAAGGGGGTCGCGCAGGGGGCGAAGTCGACATGCCGCCGGTCCGCGAGGTCGTCGAGGGCGGTCTGCAGATCGGTCTCCAAGAGCGTGGCCGAGACTGGATCGATGAGCGCTGCGGGAAGATCGATCTGTACGTGGCCGGTCTGCGCGTCATAGTCCGCCACCGGCGGTGGGTACGCACCCGCTGGCTGGGTGGTCAAGGTCCACAGGATCGGCAGGGGACGCGCCAGGACGGTACGTAGTGCTGCACGGCGAGTTGCCAGGAGGGCGAGCGCGGAGTCGATATCCGCGACGTCGGTGCCGGGCACAGCGGTTGCGGTCAGCCGGCGCGGCGGTAGTCCGTCGGGATCGATTCCGGCGGTGCGTAGTCGATGAATCGCGGGAGTGGGTGGAACCGGCCCGGACACTTCGAGAATCGGTGCGGGCGCGATACCGGTCGACAACTGCTCGAAGCGAGCGGTGGGAGCTTGCGAAGCTAGGGCGATGAATTCGGCGAATAACTCGCCGATACGTGCCGCTCGCGGAACCGCGGACTCCACCGCGCGGATCACGACCTCGGCGGGCATCTCTTTGCGGCGCAACTGAATTTGAATCTCGACGTCGGAGACGGGGCCGGACGCCAGACCGTGGGCGACGAAAGGTTCGCCACCAATGGTCTGCCGGGTGGTATTGGCCATCACGTTCACCCCGAGGCCGAACATCCGATACGGCTGTCGCGGGGAGTTGGACTGTGCGGCCAACGCGCGACCAATATCCTCGCCGCGGAATCGACTGTGCGACAACAAGGCGAATAGCGCGCGATCCACCTTGCGCGCCGCGTCGGCGAGGTTATCCCGCGGATGCAGGGATATGCGCAGGGGCAGAACACTGGTCACCATGGCCGGGGCGGTTCGTACGACCCGATCGAGTCGACCCGTGACCGGCAGGGCGAGCACCAGATCCGTTGCGCCGGTGGAGGTATGGGCGAAGGCCGCGGTGGCGGCGATGAGCAGTACCGCGGGCCGGACGCCAGTTTCGCTGGCGACCGCGCGCAGGACGGAGAGTTGTTCGGTTGGGATATCGAATCGAGCTGCTACCGCGCCGATACCGGGCGGCAGATCGTCGTCGAGTAGCCGCACCGGCTCCGGGCGGTCACCCATCTTCGTTAACCAGTAATCGCGATCCTGCACGAATCGGTCGCCGTTGCGATAGTCGAGTTCAGCGGTGGTCACCGCGGACAAGTTCCAGTCGAACTTCCGGTCTTTGGCGTCATAGAGGTCGCGGATGGCCGTGGTGAAATGGATCAGTCCAAGCCCATCGCACACGAGGTGATGAACTTTGACGTAGAGGAAGATGGTGTTGTAGTCGGCGCGCAGTACCGCGAACCGGCTCAGCGGCCCGTTCTCAATATCCATCGGCCGCGCCATGTCGGCACTCATCCAGGCGTGCGCGTCTTTGCCGCGGATATCGACGAATTCCAGTGACCAGTTCTCGGCTGGCAAGATGCGCTGGTGGACTTCGCCTTCCACGACGGCGAAGACCGCACGCATCGCTTCAGCTTTGGTCAATGCTGCGAAGAGTGCGTCAGCGAGCCGATCTACGTCGATGGAGCCGTGAAACTCGGCGAAGAGGCCGGTGTTGTACAGCGTCGGATCCTGCGCCACCTGCATACCGAAGTAGATATCGCGTTGTCCGGCCAGGGCCGGTAGCACCTGTTCGGCGGCCAGGTCACCGGGGAATGACGGGTCCGCGTCGAGGGCGGCGTCGAGCGTGGTCATGAACGAACTCCAGAGTTAGATTGCCCGACAAGGGTTTCCACCGCGGTGCGCCAGGAATCGGCGAGGCGGGCGACAGTGTCGGTGTCGAGCTGATCAGGCAGATAGGTGAAACGCGCGGCGATGACCGGGCCGGATGCCTCGTCTCGGCATACGATGTCGATCTCCAGCGGGTAGGCCGCGCCCAGATCGGGATCGGCTGTAGCGGCCAGAGCGGTCGATTCGGCAGACGGACGCCAGGGCACACCTCCGCCGACAGAGAACCGGCCAAGGTAGTTGAGCAGCACACTCGGACGGCTGAGCGAGGCGAGTGCTGCGGAGAGTTGCGGGTTGATATATCTCAACATCGCGAATCCCGCACCCGCACCGGGCATCTGACGCCATGCCTGTTCGGCCGCAGTGACTGCCGCGTCGATGGTGTCGGCCTCAGCCAGGCGTAACGGCGCGAAGGTGGTGAACCAGCCGACCGTATGCGAAAGGTCGGCGGATAGGCCCGCGACATCGGTGTCGCGGCCATGGCGTTCGGTGTCGATGAGCAGATCGGCGGTACCGCAGACCGCCGACGCCGCGATTCGCAGTGCGCCGAGAAATACCGCGGTGATACCCACGTCGAGGGCCGCCGGAACATCGGTCACCAGTCGGCCCGAGGTTCCGGTGTCGAGGTCGATGACAAGATGTTGCTGGTCGCCGACCGTCCCCGGGGTGCCGGGACGTCCCGGCATCAGCTCGCCGCCGGGCGCGAGGATATTAATCCAATGTTCCGCCTCGCCGAGCAGTCGCGGGTCGGCGGCGAGGGTGTTCACCGCTGCGGTGTAGCTCGCCAGCGATGTGGTTGCCGGAAGAGATGCGGTCAGTCCGCCTGTCCTGCGCTCTTCGTAACACGCGGCGAGATCGTCGAGCAGAATTCGTCGCGATACACCATCAACCACCAGGTGATGAATCACCAGGATGAGCCGACCGGGTTCACCGGGGGCCGGACGTAGCAGGGTCGCGGCGACCATGATTCCCGACCGGGGCGCCAATCGCCCTGCCGCGGAGAATGATTCGACCCGAATTGTGTCGGCGATCGCGCCGTGTGCGTCAATGTCGACTACCCGCAGCAGGTCGGCCGCACGAGGTGTACCCACCGGAGCCGAAGTCAGCGACCACACCGAGCCGGCGACAACCTCGAGCGTTGCCCGCAGCGCGGGATGTGCATCGAGTAGGTCTTGCAATGCCGCGACGAGTACAGCCTCGTTCAGGTCGGCAGGAGTATCCACGACCAACGACTGATTGAATCGGTCGATCGTGCCGCCCAGTTCACGTAGTCGGTGTGAAGCGGGCAGGAGGCCGAGTGCTGTTGGCGCACTGGATGACTCCGCTGAGGCCGAGTCGTCTGCTTCGTCACTCGTGGCGGCCACGACTCGAGCTAGTGCGGCGACCGTGCGGTGGGTGAAGATATCCCGTGGTGTCAGAATGATTCCCCGACGGCGGGCGCGGTTGACCAGGGTGGTGGAGACGATCGAGTCGCCGCCGAGGGCAAAGAAGTCGTCGTCGACACCGACAGTGTCCAACCCCAGTGTGTCGGTGAAGATTTCGGCGAGTAACCGTTCGTTCTCGGTCCGGGGAGCCTGAGCGGAATCGTCGGTGGTTGGTGTTTCGGGGGCGGGCAGTGCTGCGGTGTCGGTCTTTCCGTTCACCGTGCGAGGGATGGCATCGACGGTGATTACCGCGGACGGCACCATATACTCGGGCAGCGTCTCGGCAATGTGTGCGGTCACGGTTTGGGCAGTCGCGTCGCCCACGACATAGGCGACGACGCGGGGTGAGGTGCCCGGACCTGTCCGAGTGACTACCGCGACATCGTCGATGCCTTCGACAGACGCGATAGCCGAGCGAATCTCGCCGAGTTCGATTCGGAATCCACGGATCTTGACCTGAGTGTCAGATCGCCCGGCATAGAACAGTTCACCGTCGGCACCGCGCCGGAAGAGATCGCCGCTGCGGTACATCAACGCTCCGGTGCCCGCGGGGTCGGCGACGAAGCGGGTTGCGGTAAGTCCCGGGCGATGCAGGTAACCGGCGGCGACCTGTGGACCGGACAGATAGAGTTCGCCGGTCGCGCCGGCCGGGACCGGGCGCAGATAACCATCCAGTAGTAGGCCGGTGAACCCGGGAAGCATCGGCCCGACGGCGCTGCCCAGTGCGGTGCGCGCGAAGTCAGCGTCGACGTCCAGGAAGCTCGAATGCACCGTGGTTTCGGTGATTCCATACATGTTGATGGTGCGCGCTTGCGGATGCCGAGAGTGAAACCCGTTGAGTCGCTTCAGGTCCAGCGCCTCGCCAGCGAAGATGACATAGCGTAGCGTCTCCAGGCCGCCATCCGTCGAGGCTACGTCGGCATCGGTGGCGTCGAGCGCGAAGAATGCGGTCGGCGTCTGCGAGAGGACAGTCACCCGTTCTGCGGCGATCAGTGCACGGAAATCTCTCGGCGACCGGGCGATGTCCCTGTCGACCAGCGCGATACGAGCCCCGGTGCTCAAAGCGCCCCAGATTTCGAAGACCGAGACGTCGAAGGCGTACGAGTGGAACAGGCTCCAGACGTCGTGCTCGTCGACGTCGTAGAGCGGTAAGGCTCCGGTTAAGAGGGCGACGACGCTGCGGTGATTCACCAGAACCCCCTTGGGACGACCCGTCGAGCCTGAGGTGAAGATGACATAGGCCGGTTGATCTGGCCGTATCGCGGGCAGCGTCGAAGTCGGGGCGTCGGTGCTCAGCGCGGCGCGCAGATATGAATCGTCCACGGTGACAGTGGGATTCGCATCGGACAGGATGCCGGCTATCCGATCGGCGGGTGATGCGGGGTCGACGGGCACATAGGCAGCGCCCGCACGTATGATGCCGATGATCGCGACAATCAGTTTCTCGTCGCGCTCGATACTCATCGCGACGAGATCGCCGCTACGCACGCCGTCGGCCCGCAGGCGGTGAGCAAGCCGGGTGGAGAGTTCGTCGATATCGGTGTAGCTCAGTGTCAGGGGCCCCGCGCTCACCGCGGGCCGGTTCCCGAAACGGGCTGCGGTAGCGCAGAATACGTCGACGAGGGTCGCGGCTTTGGGAGAGTTGTCGGACCGGAGCACCGGCACGGCGGGGGTGCCCGGGTCAAGTCGTAGTGCGGCGATCGGCATGTCCGGTTCGGTGCACAGTAGTCCGGCGGTGTGCCGAACCCGTTCGGCGAGCGCGAGGACGGTCACCTCGTCGAAGAGCTCGGTCGCGTATTCGACGCGCAGGGTGATGCCGCCATTGGTGGGCAACTGCGCGAACTCGAAGGTCAGGTCGAACTTCGAGGTCGTGCTCGGTGGGAATACCGGATCGGACGTCAACGCGGCGAATTCTGGTGCCACGATTGGATCGCGGTACTGCACCATGACCTGGAAAACGGGATGCCGGGCGAGAGACCGATCGGGAGCGAGTGCGCGCACAACGCTGTCGAAGGGGATATCGGCATGAGCGTAGGCGTCCAGGTCGGTGCGCCGGACTCGAGCGATCATCTCCGACAGCGTCGGATTGCCCGACAGATCGGTGCGCAGTGCGAGCGTGTTGACAAACATCCCGATGAGTGCGTCGGCGGCGACGCTCGATCGACCAGCGGTCGGTGTTCCGACGACGATATCGTTGCCGGCGCCCGATGCGGACAACGCGATGGCGACCGCCGCGTGCGTGAGCATGAACATCGAAGCGCCTTCGACGCGGGCTCGTTCTCCGAGCGCCGCCAGTTCGGTGGCGGTGAGGACTATCGTGACTTGCGCGCCTCGATGATCACGGTCGGCGGTACGCTGCCGGTCCACGGGCAGTGCGGTCTCTTCTGGTGCGCCGGAGAGGTTTTCCCGCCAGAACGACAACTGCCGACTCGCCAATGATTCCGAGTCGTCTTCGGTGCCGAGCCGGTTGAGCTGCCAGACGGTGAAATCGGCGAACTGCACCGCCGGCGCGGATACCGGTGTGCCGTTGTAACCGGCGGCGAGTTCGTCGAATAGCCGAGCGGCCGACCATTCGTCGGCGGCGATGTGGTGAACGGTGAGTAACAGCACGGCCTGATCCGTCTTCGCTACCCGAATCAGCTTGGCGCGCAGCGGATAATCCGCGGCAAGATCATATGGCTGGGCGATGCGTTCGGCGATCGCGATGTCGAGGTCTTCGGTGCCATCCGCGACCGTGTGCTCTTCGATCTCCACCGCGACCTGTTCGATCGGTGAGATGATTTGCTGACTGTCCCGAATGCGGGTCCGCAAAGTCTCGTGCCGCTCGACGATGTCCCGCAAGGAGTTTCGTAGGCGTGCCAGGTCGACTGCGCTGGCCGGGGTCAACCGCACTGCGAAGGGAATGGTGTACGCCGAGTCGTCGACGCCGCTCTGGAAATAGAGGCGTCGTTGTGCGGGCGAGAGCGGTAGCGGATCTGGCCGCGTAGTAAGCGCGACGGGCTCATCGACTGTCGACGAACCGGCATCGAGAAGTGCCGCGATATCGGCGATTACCGGGTTGTCGAAGATTTGCGCGACCGTGAGCGATTGACCGGTGGCCACCCGCAGCCGGGTGAGAACGCGTGTCGCCGACAGTGAATGGCCGCCGAGATCGACGAAATTGTCGTCGAGTCCGGGCGGATTCATCTTGAGGACATCTGCGATTGCGGCGACCACCACGTGTTCGGCCTCGGTGACCGGCGCGCGGTGTGTGGTCCGTATGACTCGGTGGGGAGCCGGCAATGCGCGGCGGTCGAGTTTCCCACCTGGGGTGCGGGGAATCCGCGGCAGTTCAGTCCAGGTTGACGGAATCATATACTGCGGCAACGACGTTGCGAGTGCAGCGGACAGCGTGCCGGTGCCGTTAAGGAAGTCGCCAGCTACATAGGCGTCGAGTCGCAGGGTGCCGTCGATGTCTGCTCTGGCGATGACCGCGGCTTCATCGACTACGTCGATCGTGAGGATCTCAGCTTCGACTTCACCGAGTTCGACGCGGTTGCCACGAATCTTGACCTGAGCGTCGGTTCGGCCGAGCAGCCGCAGCAGCCCATCGGCTCCGATCACGCCGCGATCGCCCGTGCGGTACATGCGGTTGCCAGAACCGGCGACATCAGCGACGAACGCGACCGAGGTCAGGCCGGGTCGATTGCGATAGCCGCGCCCGAGTTGGACACCGGTCACATAGACTTCACCGGCCATCCCGATCGGGACGGGTCGCAGGTGGCGATCCAGGACCGCGATACCGGTCCCCGGTACCGGTGAACCTACGTGTACATCGGATGTGATCACGCCGGCCGTGACGTCGCCGGCGACTTCGGATGATCCGTATGAGTTGACGACTTCTTCAGCGGTGCCGCGCAATCGATCCGCGGTGATCTGTGCTAGCGGCTCACCCGAGACGATCCATCGCCGCAGTCCGAGCGAAGTGGTTTCGCTCAGGACCGTCGCGAGCGACGGAACGGCGGTGAGTTGGTCGACATCGCGTGCGATGACCAAGTCAGACAGTTTGCCGACGTCCCGTACGGCGTCGTCGGGAGCGAGAACGACGGTAGCGCCGCTAGCCAGCGCTGCGAGCAGCTCGGTACTGCCATCAATGAATGCGATTGAACTCTTCGCGGCGATCACCGATGCAGTCCAACGCGTTGTGGCCCAGGCGATTCGGTTCGCCAGAGCGGCCGACGTGCCGACTACCGCCTTGGGGGTACCCGTTGAGCCGGAGGTGTACACGACATAGGCCGCCGCATGCGGTGCGGGGTGCGCGGGATCTGGAAGATCGGCCTCGTCGACGGAGCTGGTACGCCACCGCTCACAGGTCGCCGTATCGACAATTACATCTGGCGTGGAGTCGTCGAGCATGAAGGCAATCCGCTGCCGCGGATACTCCAGATCGATGGGAAGATATGCCGCACCCAGTCGTGCGGCGGCGAGCAGCGTGGCCACCAGGTCGACGCCGCGCGGCAACGCGATTGCGACCAGTGACTCTTCGGCGATCCCGAGCTCGGCCAGATGGCGGGCGAATTGTGCGGCGCGCCGGTCTAATTCACCGTAGGTAAGACATTCTTCGCCGAAAATCAGTGCGTCGTGGTCGGGGCGATCGGCTGCGACCGTCGCGATCTGCGCCGCGACCGGTACATACGGCAGGACGGGTGTGCGCGGCATTTCGGCTTCGATAGCGGGGACTGACAGCTTGCTGATCGCGCTGTCGGGCTGCGCGACAATCGAATCCAGGTACCCGACGAACCGCTGAAGGATCTGCGGCGGCACACCTCGGTACTCCAGTAGGACCCGGATCTTCTCTTCGTCTTCAACGAGAAGCGTTGCCGGGTAAGTATTTTCATCCGTGATAGTCGGCCTGACCGCGCCTCGGGGAAAGGACTCGAAAACGACGATGGAGTCGAAGAGTTCACCTACTCCGATCGCCGATTGGATATCACCGAGCGCGACGTGGTGATGCCCGATCAGCGCGAACTGCTCGCGCTGGACCCGCCGTAGCAGGTCGCGCACATTCTCGAACGGATTGAGCCGCACCCGGACCGGGATGGTATTGATGAGCATGCCGACCATCTCGTCGATGCCGGGTACCGCTGGATTACGTCCAGAGACCACCGCCCCGAATACCACGTCATCGGTGTCGTTGACCTCGGCGAGAACAAGGGCCCAGGCGACTTGAACTAGCGTATTTGTCGTGACGCCGGATGACGTCGCTAGCGCACGCAGGCGCGTCGAGGCGTCGATATCGAAACTGTGCGAAATCACCTGCGCCGCAGGCAGTCCCGAGGTGAGGGGAGAAGCGGAAAGCGTTGAATTCAACTGATCGAATGCTGCGGCTATCGGCGTGGGGGCGTCGAAACCCGCCATCGCGCGCGTCCACGGGGCTACGTCATTGTCTCGTGAACCGAGCCACCGATAGAACTCACTGATTGGCGCTACGGCGGAGGCGGCCGCGCCTCGGTAGGCCTCGACGATCTCGGCGAAGATCCGGTGAATCGACCAGCCATCGACGGCGATATGGTGGGCAACCATCAGCAGGGTGAGTCGGGGAGCCTCATTGACGAGCAGGAAGCGCACCGGTGGCGGTGCTGTCAATGAGATACCGCGCAGGCGTTCGGCGGCCCGCAACCCGTCAAGTCCGCCCGCCGGAACGCGATCAACCTTGTCCAGAACTACGTCAGCACCGGAGTGAACCCGGGCAACCGGTGTGCCGTTGCGACGCCGCGTGTATGAGGTGCGAAGGGCCGCATGGCGATTGACGACGGAGGTGATGGCCGCGCGCAGCTGTTCGGCATCCACCTGCCCGAGGTGGGCCGTCAGTTCGATATCGGCGAGGATCAAGTACGGATCGGTTTCCCGCGCCGCGCGCGGCTTGGTGGAGTGATAGACGATAGCTTCCTGCAGCGGGGTGAGGGGCAAGACGTCTTCGAGCGCCGCGGTCACAGTAGGTTGTCCTCCATCAAGTCGTCGAGTTCGTCGATGCCGATCTCGGCGGTCGTAGTTGATTGAGTGTTGACGTGCCAGGCAGATTCGCCGGTCGGGGCTGCCGCGGCGGCGACCAGTGCCAGCCCGGCCACCGTTGGGTGGTCGAAGACATCGAGGGGCGTCACCGTCCATCCGCCGCGCGCGGCGGCAGCGACCAGTCGCACGGCGCCGATGCTGTCGCCGCCGAGGAGGAAGAAGCTGTCGTCAGCTCCCACCCGGGGCACGCCCAGAACATCCGCGAAGGCCATCGCGAGTGCCTTCTCGGCATCCGTGCGTGGAGACCGAGTGTGCCCGGCGAGTGCGGCGAAATCAGGTTTGGGCAGAGCCCGGCGATCGACTTTTCCGTTGGGAGTCAACGGGATCGAATCCAGGGCGATCAATGTCGACGGCACCATATAGTCGGGCAACCGGGAGGCCAGTGCGGTTCGCAGCGCGTCCAGGTCGAGGTCGGCTTTCGCATGATCGAGTCCGTTGCTAGGCGTCAGGTAGCCAACGAGTCGGCCGTCATCTGCCACGACCACCGCGCGGTCCACCGAATCCTGCTGCGACAGTGCTGATTCAATGTCCCCGAGCTCGATTCGAAAGCCGCGGACTTTCACCTGGTGATCAGTACGTCCGAGACAGATCAGCCTGCCGTCGGGCAGTGCGCGGGCCAAGTCGCCGGTGCGGTACATCCGAGCGCCGACTGTGCTGAACGGATCTGCGACGAATCGGGTGGCGGTGAGCTCACCGCGTCCGTGATAGCCACGGGCAAGTCCTGCACCGCTCAGATAAAGTTCGCCCGCGCGGCCCGGTTGGACGGGCATCAGCGCGGCGTCGAGGATGCGGATTCCGGTGTTGTCGATAGGCAACCCAATCGAGGGAGCTTCCTCGGCGACGACGGGGGCGCTGGTCGACCAGATTGTGGTTTCGGTTGGGCCGTACATATTCGTCACCGACGATGCGGACTCTGTGAGGGCACTAGCGATGTCGGCGGGCAGTTGTTCACCTCCGACTAAAACCGTTAAGCCGGCCAGCGCCGGGGCATGGCCGGAGTCGAGAATTGCTGACCATAGCGATGGAGTGGCCTGCATGTAGGTGACCTCATGGTCGGCTATCAGTCGTGCCAACCGCTCGGGGCTGTGAACGTCCTCGGTGGCGGCGAGGATCACGGTGCTGCCGGCGGCGAGCGGAACTACTGTCTCCAGGAGCGATATGTCGAACGAGATAGTGGTTACCGCGAGGACCGATTGTCCTGGGCGATAACCTATTTGGTGAATCATCGCGGTGGTGAAGTTCCGTAGCGCCCTGGTGCCGACGACGACGCCCTTCGGCGCGCCGGTCGATCCTGAGGTGTAGATGACGTACACCGGTGAGTGGTTGTGCGCGGGCCGAACACGGGGTGCGTTGTGGTTGGTGCGCTGATTCTGGCGCGTGACAACGGCTTGCCCGTCGGCGCCGGGTTCGATGATGGCGATGGGGTCGGCGTCGATGAGGGTGGCAGCGATTCGGTCGGCCGGGAAGCCTGGATCGAGTGGCAAGAACGCCGCGCCGGTGCGCATAACGCCGACGAGTGCCGCCACTAACTCTGTGCCGCGTGGAAGTTTAACCGCGACAATGTCTTCCGGTCCCGCGAAGTCGGCAGCGACCGCAATCGCCGCGGACCGAATACGTAGTTGCCCGTAGGTGAGCGTTTCGCCGTCGGCGATGACCGCGATGGCATCGTCGGGGTGGCTGTCAATCGCGTCGAGAATAGGGACAGTCTCCGGGCGAATGTCGGTGGACCGATCGGCGTCGCGAATAGCCTGTACACGTCGCGCGGTGTCGATGACCCCCACTGGGAGCGATCCGATAGGTCTGCTGGCGTCGGCGATACAGAGCGACACGAACTCGCCGAGAGTGTCGGTGAGGCGGACGAGCTCGTCGAGGGAGTAGAGATCGGCGTCAGCATCGATCAGAAGTTCAAGATCGCCGTCAGTACCGTTGTGTGCCAAGTCAAGTGCATAGATGGAAAGGTCTACGACTGGCCCGCGCGCCAGCGAAGTTATCTCGGCTCGGAGGTCGTCGAATTCGACCGTCGACGAGAATGGCTTGATATTGATGGTTGGGCCGACGGCGCCGTCGACACCTACGCGACGGAGGTCGCGAACAATATCTTCGCCGCGATAGTGCGAGTGGGGTCGTAATGCACGCATCGCCCCGGCAACACGCTCGAGGACGACGTCGAGTGCATCACCGAGCCCGACCTCGACCCGCAGTGGCACGACATTGACTGTGCTGCAAGGGATATTGGCCGCTGGACTGCCGAACCGATTCATCATCGGAAAGCCGAGTACAACGTCGTCGGTCTGTGCCTGGCGAGAGCAAAAGGCCGCGATTGCCGCAGCGAGCCTGGCGGGGGAGCGGGTCAGGCCACCGGCGCCGCTGACTACGGTGCGCGCCGTATGGGTCGTGGTCGCGATCCGATGCGGTCGAGGAGCATCGGCGAGCGTGAGCGGGCCGGTCAACTCGGCCAGGGTGCGTGCCCAGAAATCGGCGGCGTCTGGCGTGGGCGCGTCGAAATCGTTTGCGAGAGTGGTGATTGACGTGAAAACGCGATCGTCGGCGAGGTCGGCGTAGAGCTGACCCGCACGCCGGACCAACAGCCCGAGCCCGTAAGCATCGATGACAATATGGTGTGCCACAACGAGAATCGCGGTTCGCTCACCGGCGGTGAGTATTTCGATGCTCGCGCATGGGCCGACGCCGGGGTCGATGCCAATGTGTAGCCGGCCCTCGACGTGAGCCGTGATGAGCGTTGGTTCGACGCCGAGATGCTTACGCGTCACCTCGATCGGGCGATTGTCTGCAACGTAGACGTCGCCGTCGGAGTCCTGGTGGAATATCCGACCTAGCCCGTCCGCCTCCGTGACTGCGCCGCGGACCGCGGCGAATAGGCGTTTGTGATCAACGTTGCCATGCAGCTCGATGAGTTGGGCGACAGTGAATGGAGTCGACGACGCCGTGACAGATTGTGCGAACCACAAACCGCGCTCAGCCGCCGAAGCGCGGCTCATGTGAGCGCCCCTGGCAGCGGGTGGATGGCCGGGAGGAAGAATCTAGTTGGCACGTAGCTTAGGCTACCCATGGTTAGGATGCGGTAAGAACGGCACCCGGCAAAGTTACCCGTTTAGGGTAGGCTAGCCTTCGTAGTGGCGCTCGTCGCAAAGCGACGGTTGTCGAATATCGCGAAATTTAATTTAGTGGCCTCAACGAAAGATGCAACCATGTCGACCACCAGCGCAGCGCTGACGAGGGAACAGATTATTGGCGATCTTGCCGAGATCCTGCAGGTCTCGACCGCCGAAATCGACGACGACACCAACGTGTTGGACTACGGCCTCGATTCAGTCCGCTTGATGGCATTGATCGAGAAGTGGCGCGCGGCCGGTGCCCATAAGGCCGACCTGGTCGCGTTGGCATCGGATCCGGTCGTGGGTGCGTGGGTTCGTGAGTTGACCGACGGGGAGAAGGCGAAATGAGCACTACACCAGAAGAATTCGACGTCGTTGTGGTCGGTGGCGGCCCGGGCGGTTCGACTACCTCTACGCTGCTCGCTCGTAGCGGACACCGGGTCCTGCAGTTGGAAAAGGAGACTTTCCCGCGCTACCAGATCGGCGAGTCGTTGTTGCCGTCGACGATCCATGGCGTGTGCAAGCTGCTCGGGGTCGAGGACAAGATCGCGCAAGCAGGTTTCGTCCGTAAACGCGGTGGGAGCTTCCGCTGGGGAACCAATCCGGTGCCGTGGAATTTTCTGTTCGCGATATCTCCCGAATTCGCCGGTGATGGGTCTTACGCGTACCAGGTCGAGCGAATGAAATTCGATAACATCCTGTTGGAGAACGCCGCCGAGAGTGGTGTCGATGTTCGGCAGAACGCGCGCGTGGCCGGGGTCGAGAAGAATGCCGACGGTCGAGTCGTCGGGGTTCGCTATGTGGACTCCGATCGAGTCGAACATCACGTTTCGGCGAAGTTCGTCGTCGATGCCTCCGGCAATACCACGCGTCTGTCGAAACATACTGGCGGAGAACGTGTTTACTCGGACTTTTTTCAGAATGTCGCGCTCTTCGGCTACTTCGAGAACGGTAAACGGCTGCCCGCGCCGGACAGCGGCAACATCCTGTGCGCAGCCTTCGAGGAAGGCTGGATCTGGTATATCCCGCTGTCGGACACACTGACCAGCGTGGGTGTGGTTATCGCCAAGGAGAAGGCGGAATCTATCAACGCGCAGGAAGAGACCTACCGCGGCTTCATCGACCGCTGCGAGATCGTCAAAGACATGTTGACCGATGCGACCCGGGTGACGGAGGGAACATACGGCGAGATCCGGCTGCGCAAGGACTATTCCTATGCCAACACCGAATTTTGGGGTAATGGCATGGTCCTAGTAGGAGACGCCGCCTGTTTCATCGATCCGGTGTTCTCGACGGGTGTGCACCTGGCCACCTACTCGGGCGTGCTCGCGGCTCGCTCGATCAATAGCGTGCTGTCCGGCGCGTTGACCGAGGAGCGGGCGTTCACTGAGTTCGCGGGGCGTTACCGGCGCGAGTACGCGGTTTTCTACGAATTCTTGTCGGCGTTCTACGACATGGAGCAGTCGGAGGATTCGTATTTCTGGAAGGCGCGCAAGGTAACCAATTTGCAGCAAGCAGATATCACGGCATTCGTTTCCCTGGTGGCGGGTGCCTATTCGGGCGAGAACGCGTTGACCGATCCAGCGGCATTGGTGCAGAAGTTCGAAGAGTCGACGGCGGAACTGACCGAGGCGACCCAGCGTACCGGCGGAATGGACACCGACTCTGGCCAGCGGATGGGGCATATGTTCGGTGCGCCGGTGGTACGCGAGGTGATGGAGGAGATGAATGCGCTGCAAGCGCGCGGCGCGGCCGGAAGTGCTCGTTTGGAGCCGCCGATCCTCGAAGGTGGTTTGGTGCCGTCGGCCGACGGTCTGCATTGGGTAGAACCCGAGCAAGTATCGGCATCGGTGTGAGCGCGGCCCGCTCGGGCTCGGGCGGGCCACTGTCGTGCTGAGCCTGCTCGCGGTCGTCCTGATCGCCGCCGTCGGACTGGGGTTGCTCGCTCGACGGTTCGGCCTGCCGGCATTGGTGGGTGAGCTGTTGGCTGGGGTGGTGCTCGGACCCTCGGTATTTGGATACGTGTGGCCCGATGCGTCGGAGAGGCTGCTGGGGTCTGACCCGGCGAACTCGCCCGCGTTGTCCGCGGTCAGCACGTTGGGCGTGCTGCTGCTCGTCGGTCTTGCGGCAACCGAACTCGACGAGGAATTTCTCAAGCGCCGGGCAGCGGCTGTGGGCTCGATCAGTGCGTTCGGGTTCGCCATTCCACTTTTGGCCGGCATCGGAGTGGGTTTGCTTGTCCCGCAACAGTTTCACGGTCTCGACTCGGCGAATGTCGAATTCGTATTGCTTCTCGGCGTGGCGCTGTCGGTCAGTGCCATTCCGGTGATCACCCGAATACTCGTCGACCTCGATTTGCTCAAGCGCGACATCGGGCAATTGACACTCGCGTCATGTGCGGTGACGGATATGGGTGCCTGGGTGGTGCTGGCGGCGGTATCGGCGCTGGCGACCGTAGGTATTAGCGGTGGTCAGTTTCCATTGACGATCGCGGCCATGATCGGCGTGCTGGTCTTCACCTGGCTCGTCCGGCCATGGGTCCGGCGCGGACTAGATCGGCTCGAAGCCTCGTCGCACGGCGGCTACACCAGCGCGGCGGTAGTAGTTCTCATCATTGCCGGCGGGGCAGCGACCGACGCAATGCATCTTGAGGCCGCGCTGGGTGCCTTCCTCGCCGGCATTTTGGTCGGTAAACGAGGAGGCGGTGTCCTAGCACCGCTGCAGTCGGTAACCACGACCGTCCTGGCCCCGGTATTCCTGGCGGGCGCTGGATTGCATTTGGACGTAACCGATTTGGGCGACCCGCAGACCTTGATGTGGGGAGCGGTCGTGCTGCTGGTGGCGATCGTAGCGAAGTTCGCCGCTGCCTATCTGGGTGCGCGTATCGGCGGCCTAGCGCATTGGGAAGCGGCGTCCCTCGGCGCTGGTCTCAACGCCAGGGGAGCGGTGGAAATCATCATCGCCACCGTCGGATTGAACTTGGGGATATTCAGTCCTCAGGTGTACATGGTCGTGGTGCTACTGGCTCTCGCGACGTCGATCATGGCCGGGCCGATGTTGATATACACCACCCGGCGCACTGAGCAGGTTGAGGCGATTGAATCAAACCAACATATTTAGGCTAGTCTTACCTATGTCCGATTTGGAGTTAGCGGACCCCATGCCGCGGATGACCGACGGCCGCGGTGCCTGGATCATTCGCGCAATTCGTAGAAATGGAGGCGCAACGCGTGCGCGCAGATAATGAAGCGTTGCTCGATGTGGCTGGCATCGGATTCGGCCCGTCGAATCTGGCGGTGGCGATCGCCATCGAAGAGCACAACTGGGCGTCAGCTCCGAACGCGCAGATCACCGCGCGATTCTTCGAAAAGAAGGACAAGTTCGGTTGGCACCCCGGAATGTTGCTGCCAGGGACCACGATGCAGGTATCTTTCCTCAAAGACCTTGTGACGCAACGCGATGCGACCAGTAGTTACACATTCTTGAACTATCTCGCCCAGCGAGGTCGACTTACGCATTTCATCAACCGGCAGGACTTCTTCCCGCTGCGCGACGAATTCCATGACTACCTCGAATGGGCTGCCGACCGGGTGGCCATACCAGTGGACTACTCGGCGGAAATCGTCGATATCGACTGGGACGGTGAGGCTTTCGTACTGAAGGTGCCAGGCGGCGAGCGAGTGCGTGCACGTAGTTTGATTCTGGGCGGTGGCTTGCGGGAGAAGCTGCCGCCGGGTGTCGTCAGCGGACCCCGGGTCTTCCACAATCATCAAATGTTGATTCGCTACCGAGCTCTGCCGTCTGTGAAGCAGGGGAGATTCGCGGTAATCGGGGCCGGTCAGAGCGCCGCCGAGGTGGCAGCTTTCCTACACGACACCACCGATGCCGAAATCCATTCCGTGTTTGCGAAATACGGCTACACCCCCGCCGATGATTCGCCTTACGCGAACCGAATCTTCGACCCGGACGCGGTCGACGAGTACTTCGGTGCCGACGAAAAATGGCGTCAGCGGTTGATGTCGTATCACCGGGGGACCAACTATTCGGCGGTCGATCCAGAGTTGATCGAGGACCTGTATCGCCGGGAGTACTCCGAGCATGTCAGCGGTAAGCGCCGATTGTTTGTGCACGGCGCGTCCGAGGTAGTCGACGTCCGGGAGGATGCTGACCGCGCCCATCTGACCGTCGTCCAGCGACTAACCGGAGCGGTGACCGAAATCGATTGTGACGCCGTCATTTTCGCCACCGGGTTCGATACCGTTCCGACGTCGGAGATGTTGGGATCGATGTCTGAACATTGCCGAGAAGATCAGCACGGTCGGCCAGTACTCGACCGGCAGTATCGGTTGGCAACCAGTGACGAGGTGACCGGACAGATCTTCGTCCAGGGGAACACCGAGCACACCCACGGACTGACTTCGACATTGCTGTCGAACCTGGCGGTGCGGTCCGGTGAGATCGTCCGCGCTGTTGCCGACGATCGGGCGAAGGTGCCGGACGGAGTCGTCTCATGAGTCTCGAGGTGACGCCACACGCAACCCAACCGCAACTGGCGATGTATCCGTTGCACCCGAGGACGATTGACGTGGTTCGCTCAGCTGATTTGTCGGCACAGCTTCGTCGGATCACCTTCCGGATTACTTCGCCGGAGGATTTTCGGTTCACCCATATGGCGCCCGACGATCACGTGAAACTGTTTTTCGCCGACGCGGAAACCGGCGAGATCATCATGCCGGGAGTCGGCGCGGACGGGATGCGGTTGCCGACGGAGGGAAAGCGTCCCACCTACCGCGACTACACCATTCGCGCTTTCGACCGCGAAAGTGGTTTGCTCGACATCGATTTCGTCCTGCATGACCACGGTGTCGGCGGGTCGTGGGCGATCGGTGCGAGCGCTGGCGATTCACTCGGCATGCTCGGTCCTCGTGGCTCGGTAATCTATCCGACCGGCTACGACTGGTATCTGCTCGGCGCCGACGACACCGCGATACCGGCGCTCGCACGTTGGCTTGAGGAGTTGCCGGCCGGTATTCCGGTGGTCGCATTCGTCGAAGTAAGTGACGGCGACGATGAACCGGAATTGCCCGCTCGAGAGGGTGCGTCAATTCGTTTCCTGCATCGCAGCGCCAGTGCGACCGATGCGAACCCGCTCTTCGACGCGATTCGCGAGCACGAGTTCGCCGCCGGGGCCTTTTATAGCTGGGTTGCCGGAGAAGCCAACTCGGTCAAGCCGATTAGACGATACTTGCGCCGCAATCTGGGGCTTCCCAAGGAGCGCGTGAAGGTCGACGGCTACTGGCGGCAGGGTACGGTGAATCTCGATCATCACGAGGCGGACGGCTTGGACGACTGAAACCTGCGAGCTGATCGTCGTCGAGGGGTATGCCCTTCGACGGCGTTGCATCCGCAGGTTTGGGCCGGGGTCAGTTCACCAACGGTGACAGTGTCTCGCCGAGCAGTTGAACGCGCCCTGGGATATGCCCGTTGGGCATCAGATTTACCGTGAAACCGTCGATGCCGGTCGCCAGCAATGCCTCGAATCGTTCGCGCACTTCGTCGGGCGACCCGACGACAATCGCATCACGTCGCGCTGCCGCCGCCGGGTTGCGGTCGATATACGCGTCGAGGTCGGCCACGGCCTCCTCATGCGTCGGCGCGATACAAGCGTAAGTCTGTAGGCTCACTGTGATTTCCGATCGGTCGCGGTCGAGTCGTTCGCAATGCTCGGACAATGCGGCCAATTTGCGCGGGATCTCGTCGACGCCGCAGATCAGATTCGACTCATTCGCGTATTGCGCGACGAGCCGCAATGTCTTTCGCTCGCCACCGCCGCCGATCATCACCGGGATGGACGACAGTGGTGCGGGCACGTTGATCGCGTCGTGTACCTGATACCACTTGCCGCTCAGGCTGGGACGCTCTCCGCGCAACATCCCCAGGATGATCTGCAAGGATTCTTCGAGTCGTTCGAAACGGTCGGTAAACGTGCCGAACTCGAATCCGAGGGACTCGTGTTCCAATTCGAACCAGCCGGCACCGATCCCCAGCTGGGCGCGTCCGCCCGACACCAGGTCGAGTGCGGTGACAGTCTTCGCGAGTAAAGCGGGTGCCCGGTAAGTGTTACCGGTTACCAACGCGGACAGTCGAACTCGCGACGTATGCTGCGCGAGCGCCGATAGCAATGTATACGCCTCAATCATCTCTTGATCAGGTGTACCGAGCATCGCGAGTTGGTAGAAGTGATCCATCACAAAGACGGTGTCGAAGCCGGAGTCGTCAGCTTCTTTGGCCTGAGCAACGACGGTGTCGAATAGTTGGTCCGCCGGGATGTCAGGATAGGTGAAATTGGGTATTTGATAGCCGAGTCGCGTCACACCGACACAGTACGCCGACGTTAGGGGAGGCGGCGGGCAAAGCCGCTGAGCGTCTCAATCAGCTTGTCCAGCAGTACATCTGAATCCGCAGACGAGACTATTGCGGCATTCGGGGCGCCGGTCATACCGCGTTCGTCGGCAACCGTCATGCCGCGGGTATGTGTGCCGGTCAATTCGACGCAAACGCGTGCCGGCGTGGTGGACACGAGAGACGGATCGATGGCCACCATCGCGGCGAGTGGGTCATGTGCGTGGGCGAGGTAACCCTCGTTCATATCCGAATGAAACTCGAAGTAGAAGCGTAACGCGTCAACGAGGTGACGCACCAACGGATTTGACGCGACCGATCGCACACCTCGATCGTCGTCGACATCGGGCAGTTCGAGCGGAGTCGATTCAGCGGCCGCCGCGAGCTGCACCAGGTGGTCGGGGGTGAACACCATCGACTCGGTGATGTCGAGTGCGCAGATGATCGGATTCGGGCTGTCGTCGTCGCCGAAGGCCGCGAACACCTCGGCGGCGGCCTCTGGATCGACGACAATATTCCACTCGCCGACCGGTGTCGTGTTGCCGTGTACATGGAATGCGCCGCCCATGATGACGATTCGTCGAAGCTTGGTCGGCAGCGATGGGTCGCGTCGGATCGCCTCGGCGAGTGAGGTCAGCGGCCCGGTGACTAATCCGATTAACTCGCCGGGATGAGCGTCGGCAGCGGCGAGCCACGCGTCGGCAGCATCGACGTGGGAGGAAATCGTTGTGGGGCTGGGTAATTCGGCATAGCCAAGGCCGAGCGGACCGTGCGTGTCCTCGCAGGTGCGCAACGGCACCGACAACGGGTTCGCCGCACCAACATGGACCGGAATATCGTCGCGGCCGGTGAACTCCAGCCAGGCGAGATTATTCGCGGCGACCACATCGGTCGGCACGTTGCCGCCCGTCGACGCGACACCGACGATGGTTAGCTCAGATTGCGCGAGGAGATACAGCAGAGCCAGTGAATCGTCGATGCCGGTATCGCAGTCATAGAAGATGGTCGCGGCAGACATGAGAAGGAGTCTAAGGGGAAAAAAGCGAAATCCCCGTGACCTGACGATCACGGGGATTCTTCGGTGTCCGAGGGGGGACTTGAACCCCCACGTCCGTTAATAGGACACTAGCACCTCAAGCTAGCGCGTCTGCCATTCCGCCACTCGGACGAGCGCTGGACAACAGTAACCGAGGTTGTGTTCAATACTCAAATCTGCTGGTCGGGAGACTGTAGCCGGTGCATCGCCAATGCCGCCGGCAGCTCCGTCGATCGATGGGGTATGAATTGAAACGTGAGCACCCCAGCGGCAGTCGACGAAGTGGTGGACCTGGTTAGCCGACTCATTCGGTTCGACACCTCGAATACCGGCGAATTGGACACCACTCGCGGCGAGGAAGAGTGCGCGAAATGGGTGGCTCAGTTACTCGAAGAAGTCGGCTATACGACCATCTATGTGGAGTCTGGCCAACCTGGCCGTGGCAACGTGTTTGCCCGCCTTGCCGGTGATCCACAGTCGACCAAGGGCGCATTACTTATCCATACTCACCTCGACGTGGTGCCGGCCGAACCGGCCGACTGGAGCGTGCATCCGTTCTCGGGTGCGGTGAAGGACGGATATATCTGGGGCCGCGGTGCCGTCGATATGAAAGACATGGTTGGGATGGCGCTCGCCTTGGCGCGTCAATTCAAGCGCGACGGAACGGTCCCGCCCCGCGACTTGGTTTTCGCGTTTCTCGCCGATGAAGAAGCCGGCGGCAAGTGGGGTTCCCAATGGCTGGTGGCCAATCGGCCGGATCTGTTCGACGGCATCACCGAAGCGGTCGGCGAAGTCGGCGGGTTCTCGTTGACCGTTGACCGGCCCGATGGTGGCCAGCGGCGACTCTATCTTGTAGAGACAGCGGAGAAGGGGTTGTCGTGGATGCGGCTGACCGCCAACGCGACCGCCGGTCACGGCTCCTTCCTGCATGCCGACAATGCGGTCACCGAAGTCGCAGCAGCGGTGGCCCGCATCGGTCAACACACCTTCCCCATGGTGATCTCCGATTCGGTGGCCGAATTCCTCGCGGTGGTGTCCACGGAATCGGGGCTCGACTTATCGCCCGACGCCCCGGATCTAGAGACCAGTCTTTTCAAACTGGGAAACTTGGCTCGGATTATCGGTGCGACACTGCGCGATACGGCCAATCCCACAATGCTTTCGGCCGGCTACAAGGCCAACGTGATCCCACAGACCGCGACCGCGGTGGTTGATTGCCGGATCTTGCCCGGTCGACAGAAAGCCTTCGAGGCTGAGATAGATGCCCTGTTGGGGCCCAACGTCACTCGAGAATGGATTACCCACCTCGACTCGTATGAGACGACCTTTGACGGCCACCTCGTCGATGCGATGAATGATGCGATCCTGGCCCACGATCCGGACGGCAAGACGGTGCCCTACATGCTGTCCGGCGGTACCGACGCCAAGGCTTTCGCCAAACTGGGGATTCGCTGCTTCGGCTTCGCGCCGTTGCAGTTGCCTCCCGAATTAGACTTCGCGGCGCTGTTCCACGGCGTCGACGAACGCGTGCCGGTGGACGCAGTTCTATTCGGTACCAAGGTGTTTGAACATTTCCTCCTTCACAGCTGAAAGTTCAGGTGACCCGCTATGACATCTAGTAACTTCGACCCCTACTCGGCGCTACCCGAGCTGCCGAGTTTTACTCTCACGTCGGAGAATCTCGCCGATGGCCAGCCGCTGGCGACTCCTCAAGTCTCCGGCCTGATGGGAGCTGGCGGGAACGATGATTCACCGCAGTTGTCGTGGTCCGGATTCCCCTCGGAGACAAAGAGTTTCGCGGTGACCGTGTACGATCCAGACGCTCCGACGGCGTCGGGGTTCTGGCATTGGGCGGTTGCCGACATTCCGGTGTCGGTTACGTCGTTGCCCCAGGGGGCGGGTGATGAGAACGGTTCGGGCTTGCCCGACGGCGCGGTCACGCTCGCGGGGGACGCTGCGCTCAAGCGCTACGTCGGCGCGGCGCCGCCGCCCGGACACGGCCCGCACCGCTATTTTATCGCGGTTCACGCCGTCGACGTCGAATCTCTTGGATTACCCGAGGCTGCGACACCTGCGTACCTCGGCTTCAATCTGTTCTCGCATGCGATCGCACGTGCGGTCATCGTCGGGACCTTTGAGCAGGCGTCCGAGGACGTCTGACCGACCCTCACCGACTCGGGAAAATCGTCCGAATAGCTCGCCGCCGGGGGCATATTGCCCTAGGTCACCAACTATTCGGACGATTTTCTCGGCGGGGTAGGTGCGCTCGGCGCCTACTGTGCCGTCGGGTCGTACACGGTTGGCCGGTACACCGACCAGATGATGCCGTCGTCGAAGGTGCGTGATTCGAGGAGTTCGAGGTCGAAATCTCTTGTGGCGCCCCCGAAGACCGGCGAGATCCCGGTCTTCGCGGTGATCGCCGGGAAGACGGTGACCTCGAGACGGTCGACCAAACCGGCGTCGAGTAGCGCCCGGTTCAGCGTGAGTGAGCCATGTGAACGCAGTGGAACGTCCGAGGTCTGCTTCAGTTCGCGAACACCTTCGACCGCATCGCGCTGACTCAGCGTTGAATTCAGGGCGAGCGGTTCGGCGAGAGTATTCGAGTAGACAACCTTCTCCATCGCGCAGAACCGCTGAATCCACGCGACGTCGAGGCCAGGTCCGAACTTGGCCATCACCTGGTAGGTATTCGCACCGAGCACGATCAATTGCTCTGGCGTGTACAGCTGTTCGCGGAGGTCCCACAAATCGGCCTGACCTTTACCCCAGTTGCCGCCCCAGGTATGGGTTGCGCCGTAGCCGTCGAGTGTCATGAATACATCGGCGGTAAAGGTGGCGGTCATCATTTGCTCCGATCATTAGAAGACGTGGTGCAAGTGAGACTGTCGAGACCGCCCGAACTCATCGCCATTGCCAATATCGCTTCGCGAAAGTCAGTGCGCGCCACTCCCGACCGCGTCGGCGATCGAACTGAAGCCCGCGGCCTTGACGCGACTGGCGAGACCGGCATGGATTTGATGCGCCCAGAGTGGGCCGCCGTAGATAAAGGCTGTATACCCCTGCAGTAGAGAGGCGCCCGCGCGAATGCGTTCCCATGCATCGTCGGCTGTTTCGATTCCGCCGACGCTGATCAGGACGAGTTCGCCGCCGACCCGCGCGTATAGCCGGCGCAGAACTTCAAGCGAGCGGGCCTTCACCGGCGGTCCGGATAGCCCGCCCGCACCGGCAAGTTCGACGTCGGCCGGTGGTGTTGCCAGCCCGGTGCGCGCAATCGTGGTGTTAGTGGCGACGATGCCGGCGAGCCCCAGTTCGACGGCGAGGTCGGCGACCTCGTCGATGTCGTCGTCGGCGAGGTCGGGAGCGATTTTCACCAGCACCGGCCGGTCGGTCTCGGCGAGGACCGCGGCGAGGATTGGCCGCAACGAATCGACGGCCTGTAGATCGCGTAGCCCAGGGGTATTGGGTGAACTGACGTTGACCACGACGAAGTCGGCCAGCGGGCCGAGCAGGCGAGCGCTGTACCGGTAGTCGTCCGCCGCGTCGGCCGGTTCAACGATCTTCGTCTTGCCGATGTTGGCGCCGATCGGAACTCGGACCGGACCGCGTCGCGGTGCGGCCAGGTTGATCGCCGCCTGGTCGGCACCGGGGTTGTTGAAGCCCATTCGGTTAATCAGCGCCTTATCGGCGGGCAAGCGAAACAGCCGAGGCTGTGGATTACCCGGCTGCGCACGACCGGTGATCGTGCCGACCTCGGCGTACCCGAAACCGAGCTGGCCCCACGAGTTGACCGACGCCGCGGTCTTGTCGAAGCCAGCGGCCAATCCGAGCGGAGCAGGGAAGTCGACACCGAAAACGCGTTGTGCGAGAACAGGATCGGTTCGTGAGAGCAGTGCGGCGCTGAGTTGGCGAAGACCCCATGCGGTTCCGGCGATCCGAATGGCGCGCGCGGCGACGCCGTGAATGGTCTCCGGCGATGCCAGAAACATCAACTTGAGTAGTGGCGGATAGCAGATTGCGTTGGCTACCTTGAGGATCCGGTCGACGACGTCGCCGGGGGTCGTGGCCCGGGCGCTCATCGGCCTACCACCGCGAGGCCACCTCCGGTAGCCGAGACCACGTACAGAGTGCCGGTGGTCTGGTCGAATGCGATTGAATCCGGCTGTGCCACAGTGGAAATCCGTTTCTTCTCGATGGTTTCACCGCTGCCGAGGTCGTAGGCGACCACCTCGTTGCGGCCGGTTACGCTGACCCACAACAGGTTTGACTTGTCGTCGTAGGCTAACGCGTACGGACCGTCGGAAACCGCGCCGCGGAATCGCATGACCAGTGGATCGCCGAAGAACCCGACCACCTCGTTGTCACGAGTATTGGCCGAGATGAAGCGACCGTAATGGTCGCTGATCAGGGTCGTCGCGCCGTTTCCCACGCGAAGCGACAGCCCCAGCTCGTTCTCGGCCAGCTTGAGTTGGGTCACCGACGATTGGGCGCGGTCGAGCACGACGATCTGGTCGCCGTGTACTGCGATGTCGTCGGCACGGACCAGCCCGTCGATATCTCGGATCTGTTTACCGTCCGCGTCGAATTCGACGACATGGCCACTGGCAGAGCCGACGAGCAGATGCCCGCTCTCCAATGACGCGACGGACCGCGGCTCGGTGACGCCGATTGCGTGTTTGGTTACCGCGCCGTCGGCGCCGATGAGGACGAGCGTTCGTGGACCCACACCGACGAACCCTTCGCCGGGTCGGGCGATGATTCGGGTGAGCGTGCCGGCGTCGACCGCGCGTGGCGGCGCTGTGATTTCGCTCACGGTCTTCAACCAGACCTGCCTACCGTCGGCGCTCAGTACCGCGAGGGTGCGGCCACTGCCGTCGACGGCGACATCACGTCCACCCGCCGGGAGTGGAATGACCTGTCCAGCAGGGGGTTTCACGCCGGTCACCGGTGCGGGGGCCGCGGTTGCCGGAGTGACTGTCGCGACGTCGGGGGTATCGGAGTCGTTGCTGCCGCATCCGGCAATCAACCCGACGGTCGTTATCGCGACAACCGTCGCATATCCCACGCGCACCGCTGAAAGTCCCATCCCTCTATCTTGCGGCACAGCTAAACCAAAGGTGATTGCAGGTAGCATCTGCGGCCGTGAGTGACACCATGAACTGGGCGCAGTCGATCTTCCTCGGAGCGCTGCAGGGACTGACCGAATTCCTGCCCATATCGTCGTCGGGCCACCTGCGCATCGCATCGGAAGTCCTCTTCGGACAAGACGCCGGCGCGTCGTTCACCGCGGTCACCCAGCTGGGTACCGAAGCTGCGGTGCTGATCTACTTCGCCAAAGACATCGGTCGAATCATCGCCGCCTGGTTCCGGGGTCTGTTCAACGCCGACGACCGTGGCCTCGACTACCGGATCGGCTGGTACGTGATCCTGGCCACCATCCCGATCGGACTGCTCGGTTTTGTCTTCAAAGACGAGATCCGTACCGCTGGTCGCAATCTCTGGATCACCGCGACTGTCCTGATCGTCTTCTCGGGGGTCTTCTGGCTGGCCGAGCGCTACGCGACCCAGCGTCGGAACTTGGAGCAGCTCACGTTGCGTGACGGGATGCTGATGGGCCTGGCGCAATGCCTCGCGCTGGTGCCGGGTGTGTCACGGTCGGGTGCGACCGCCAGTGCCGGTCTGTTCTTGGGCCTGGAACGTGAAGCCGCCTTCCGCTTCTCCTTCCTGATCGCCATCCCCGCGGTCCTGGCGTCGGGGCTGTTCAGCCTGCCGGACGCGTTTCACCCCAGCGGCGAGGGGATGAGTGCGAGCGGACCGCAGATCCTGGTCGCGACGCTGGTGGCGTTCGTGTTGGGCTACATCTCCATTGCCTGGTTGCTGAAATTCGTTTCGCATCACTCGATGAACTGGTTCGGCGGCTACCGGGTAATCCTCGGTGTGACAGTGCTGATCCTGCTGGGAACGGGTGTTATCAGCGCGACCTAGCCCTAGAGCGCGACTAGTTTCGGCCTCCTGACGTCGGCGCGAGGAAATACCCTTCGCTGTCGCCGCACGCCGCAGGTTCCAGTCCGCCGCTTGCGGCCGCAGCACGTCAACCGTCACCACCCACTAGGCTGGAAAGCTATGACCGTCATTCTGCTGCGGCACGGACGCTCGGTGGCCAATGCGCGCTCTCAACTGGCTGGGCGCACCCCCGGAATCGGCCTCGACGACACCGGGCGCGCTCAGGCAGAGGCCGTCGTCGACCGACTGGCAGCGTGCCGCGAGCACATCGTCGCCGTCGCGCGCTCGCCGCTGCAGCGGTGCGCCGAGACCGTCGCACCACTGCTGAGCTCGATCGATGTGCCCGAAATCGTTGTCGACGACCTGATCGAAGTCGACTACGGCGACTGGACCAATCAGCCGATCAAAGAACTCCTCGCGCAGCCGTTGTGGAAGACGGTGCAGCGCCATCCGTCGGCAGCGGTGTTTCCCGGTGGGGAAGGGCTGGCCGATGTGCAAACCCGTGCGGTCGCAGCGATCCGACGACTCGACCGCGAGCTGGGCGGTCCCAACGGCGATCAGGTGTGGGTTGCCTGCTCGCACGGTGACGTGATCAAGAGCGTCATAGCCGATGCGATGGGCATGCACCTCGACAGTTTTCAGCGGATCATCGTCGAGCCGGCGTCGATGAGTGTCGTCAGCTATCACCCATCGCGCCCGTCGGTCCACACCGTGAACTCGACAGCGGTGGTCGCCGTGCCAGTGCCCAAGCCGGAGCATTCGGCGCACGACACCGACCGCGACGGCCATCATGCGGCGACGATTGGCGGCAGTACCGGTCGTAGCGAGATAATGACAGGAGCAACGGAGGTCTGATGTCACGCGCCATACACGTATTCCGAAGCCCCGACCGATTTATCGCGGGCACCGTCGGCGAGCCGGGCGATCGAACATTCTTCCTGCAGGCGATACACGAATCCCGCGTGATCAGCGTCGCGTTGGAGAAGCAGCAGGTAGCGATTCTTACCGATCGGATCGACAGCCTGCTCGACGAAATAGCCCGCCGGTTCAATGCCGAGGTGCCGCCGCGGACCCGCAAAGTCAGTGATCTGTCGCCGCTGATAACGCCGATCGACGCCGAATTCCACGTTGGCACAATGGGTCTGGGCTGGGATGCCGAAGCACAGTCGGTCGTCGTGGAACTACTCGCGGTGACCGAAGGCGAATTCGACGAGAGCATCGTCCTCGACGACGCCGACGAAGGTCCCGATGCGGTACGAGTCTTTTTGACAACAGACGCGGCGCGCGCATTCGCCGCCCGCTCGCTGCGCGTGTTGTCGGCGGGCCGGCCGCCGTGCCCGCTATGCGGCGATCCGCTCGACCCGGCCGGACACCTGTGTGTACGGACCAACGGATACAAGCGGGATGTCCAGTTCACCGCGGGCGGCGAGTTCATCGATCCTGAAGTGTTGAATAACCTTGCGCAGCAGGCAGATACCGGATTATTCGACGCGGATGACCTTCCCGACGACATCGATCCGGAGGATGGATCCGACGACCCGGACACACCGCCGCGTGGCTGACGTCGAAACGATTCTGCGCGAGGGGGACATTGAGATCCTGGGCAGGGTAGTCCATGCAAGTAACGCAACACTCGTCTGTGAGGCGCGGATCGGCGACGGTGATCCGCTGCGGTGTGTCTACAAACCGATCCGCGGTGAAGCGCCGCTGTGGGACTTTCCGGACGGCACGCTCGCTGACCGTGAAGTGGCGTCGTACGAGATTTCCCGGGCGTTGGGGTGGGGACTGATTCCCGAGACTGTGCGCAGAGCCGATGGACCGCTGGGACCGGGAATGGTGCAGCGCTGGATCGATCTGCCCGAACAGGAATCAGAAGTCGACGTCGTCGACTTGGTTCCGGCCGATGCTGTGCCGGGTGACGTCAAGGCGATCTTGCGCGCCGTTGACGCCGCTGACCGCGAGGTCGTGCTGGTTCACGCCATCAATGACCGGCTGCGCCAGCTCGCGGTACTCGACGTCATCATCAACAATGCCGACCGCAAGGGCGGTCATATCCTCGTCACCGCCGATGGTGAGACCTTTGGCATCGACCACGGCATATGTCTGCATACCGATGACAAGCTGCGTACCGTCCTGTGGGGGTGGGCCGGCGAGTCGATTCCGGCTGACCTGCTGCGCGACGTCGAACGCCTCACACAGGAGTTGACCGATCCCACGGATCCACTGCGCGAGCGCCTGGCTACGCACTTGACCGCTGACGAACTTGAGGCGCTGGTGTTGCGCTGTGCGATCTTGGTCGAAACGGGCACCATGCCCGAACCTCCATTGCATCGGCCGATCCCGTGGCCGCCGTTCTGAGGATTCTTCGCAAGCCATACAGTGGAGTTCATGCAGTCGTGGTCTTCTCCAGCGATTCCCGAAGCCGCGGGTAACTCACCGGCCCTCCGTCTCTACGACACCGCCGCACGGCAAGTTCAGCCGGTCACACCGGGAGCCGAGGCGACGATGTACGTCTGCGGCATCACCCCCTATGACGCGACCCACATGGGCCACGCCGCCACCTACGTCACCTTCGACACAATCAATCGACTGTTCCGCGACAACGGCCACGACGTGCACTATGTGCAGAACGTCACCGATGTCGACGATCCGCTCTTCGAACGCGCCGAGCGTGACGGCGTCGACTGGCGAGACTTGGGTACCCGCGAGATTCAACTATTCCGCGACGACATGGAGGCCCTGCGGGTGGTTCCACCCCGGGAGTACGTCGGCGCGATCGAATCGGTTGACGAGGTGATCGACATGGTCGGCAAACTGCTGGCCAGCGGGGCGGCCTACGTCGTCGACGACGCCGAGTTTCCCGACGTCTACCACCGGATCGACGCGACCGAGACCTTCGGATACGAGTCCGGCTACGACCAGCCGACGATGGAAAAGTTCTTCGCCGAGCGGGGCGGCGACCCGGACCGCGCTGGCAAGCGAAACAAACTCGACGCTCTGTTGTGGCGCGCTGCCCGTCCGGGCGAGCCGTCGTGGCCGTCGCCGCACGGCCCGGGACGTCCCGGCTGGCATATCGAATGTTCGGCGATCGCGCTCAACCGGCTGGGCATTGAATTCGACATCCAGGGGGGCGGCAACGATCTGATCTTCCCGCATCACGAGTTCTCGGCCGCACATGGCGAAGCACTCAACCAGGGACGACGGTTCGCGCGGCATTACGTCCACACCGGGATGATGGGCCTTGACGGCGAGAAAATGTCGAAGAGCCGGGGCAACCTGGTGTTCGTCCACAAACTGCGCGAGGCGGGTATCGACTCCTCCGCCGTGCGGTTGGCGCTGCTGGCCGATCACTACCGCTCCGATCGCATGTGGTCCGACGACCTGCTCGCCGACGCCCAAACGCGGCTGCAACGCTGGCGCGCGGCGGTTTCGGCGTCGAGCGCACCGGACCCGACCGACGTTCTCGCGCGGGTTCGCCAGCATCTGGCCGACGATCTTGATACCCCCAAAGCGCTTGCTGCCGTTGATGGTTGGGCCGCCGACGTCGCGTTGGGAATCGGTTCGGATACTGATGCGGGCGCACGCGTCGCCCAGATCGTCGACGCATTGCTCGGGGTTGCGCTGTAGGAGCGCTGACCCTGCAGCGAGTCCGGTGGCATAGCGCACCTCGCGATGGATAGAGTCTTCCCGTGGCCCAAGTGACCGAAATCGATCCCGACACCATGGCCGGCGTATGGACCGTGGTGACCCGCACGTCGACTTACCTGCTCGACTTCACCGAGATGACGCTGTTGCGCGCACCGGGCGTCGGGAGCTCAGACGACGAAAGCTGGTCGGTGTCGAAACTACGTCGGGATTCCGAAGACATTCCGCTGTTGGGCGTCAAGTCCTGCCGGGTGGGTGAGTCCGCTCAATTCTGGGTCCGCGCCGCCGACGACCCCGACGTCCGGACCTGGCGTATTACGACGCCGGTGGTGTCAATCGAGCAGATTGGGTGACTTGGCGCGGCTTAAACCTGCGCGGTGAGGGTACGTGAGGGGAAGTTCCCCTCGGCGAGGCTTAGGTCGCAGATTTCATTCGGTTAGACGCAGACTGAAGTCTGCGAGCTTATTGTCAGCGGGGAAGTATCTCCCTCATGCGGGTTCGGAGCGCAGATTTCAGCCGGCCGTGTGGTCACAGCCCGAAATTCGGTGGATTCGGCCGACGGCGCTTCAGGTAACGTTCGAAATCTGCCGCTAGCGATTCGCCGTCGATCTCCGACATCGCGTCGTCGACGCTGGTCTGCGCATCGCCGCGTTCTTCGAGGCCACGCACGTAGTTGCGCACTTCGTCGTCGTCTTCGGTCATCTCGTTGACCGCCTGTTCCCACTCCTCGGCCTCGGCGGGCAGCGAGCCGAGCGGAACCTCGATGTCGATGACCTCTTCGATGCGGGTAAGCAGGGCCGCGGTCGCCTTGGGGTTGGGCGGAGCCGACATATAGTGCGGAACCGCGGCCCAGAGCGAGATCGCCGGAATACCCGCGCGAACGAAAGCGTCCTGCAATACGCCGGCGATGCCGGTCGGCCCTTCGTAACGACTTTCGGCCAGACCGTATTTGGCCGCTGTGTCGCTGCTGTAAGCGGCGCCCGTCACCGGAACCGGGCGGGTGTGCGGCGTATCGGCGAGCAGCGCGCCGACGACAACGGTAGTTACCGCATTGAGCTCTGATGCGATCGCGACGATCTCATCGCAGAAGGTCCGCCAACGCATATTCGGCTCGATGCCGCGGAGCAGTACAATATCGTGGTCGGATCCGGGTGGATTGCAATAGGAGAACGAGGTCACCGGCCAGTCGATACGACGGGTCACCCCGTCGACGAGATTCACGGTCGGGCGGTTCACCTGAAAGTCGTAATAATCCTCGGACTCGATATCGGTGAGATGGGTTGCCCCCCAACTCAGGGCGAGGTGATCGATGGCCGCACTCGCGGCGTCGGCGGCGTCGTTCCAGCCTTCAAAGGCGGCTAACAGGATCGGGGCACGCAGGCGAATATCGAAGTCCTTATTACTCACCGAACTAGCCTACGACCATGTCGCTTTCGGGCGCGAACTACTCTGGAGACCATGTCTGACCGTAGCAATGCCGCAACTACCATAGGCGGCCAACAGGGGGCTGGCGCATACGACACGACTCTGCTTGAGGCGATGTCGCGTCGGGTGCTGATCGGCGACGGTGCAATGGGGACGATGTTGCAGGCCGCCGATTTGACGCTGGACGATTTTTTGGGTCTCGAAGGATGTAACGAGATCCTGAACGAAACACGTCCAGACGTTCTGGCCGATATTCACCGCGCGTATTACGAAGCTGGCGCCGACATCGTCGAAACCAACACCTTCGGCTGTAATCTGTCGAATCTGGGTGACTACGATATCGCCGACCGCATCCGAGAACTGGCCCGCAAAGGCACCGCCATCGCACGTGGGGTCGCCGACGAAATGGGGCCCGGCCCGCATGGCGACCCGCGGTATGTACTGGGCTCGGTTGGGCCCGGCACCAAACTACCGAGCCTGGGCCACACCACCTTCGAACTCATCCGCGACGCCTACACCGAATGCGCCGCCGGAATGCTCGAGGGCGGCGCCGACGGTATCCTCATCGAAACCTGCCAGGATCTCCTGCAGGTGAAGGCCGCCGTGATCGGATCGCGCCGCGCGATGGACCTCGTCGGCCGTGCGATTCCAATCTTCGTGCATGTCACCGTCGAAACCACCGGAACGATGCTGCTCGGTTCCGAAATCGGTGCCGCGCTAACGGCATTGGAGCCCCTCGGCATCGACGTCATCGGCCTCAACTGCGCGACCGGCCCGGCCGAGATGAGTGAGCACCTGCGCTACCTGTCGCGTCACGCTCGCATCCCGGTGTCGGTGATGCCCAACGCCGGACTACCGGTCCTCGGCGCCAATGGGGCCGAATATCCGCTTACCGCACCGGAATTGGCGACCGCGCTGAGCGGATTCGTCAGCGAATTCGGATTGTCGATGGTCGGCGGCTGCTGCGGCACCACGCCCGAGCACATCAGTCGCGTGGCCGAAGCCGTCGCTCAGGCACAGCAGGCAGCCCGTGAGCCGGCACACGAATCCTCGACGTCATCGTTGTATACGCCGGTGCCGTTCGCTCAGGACGCTAGCTTCTTGGTCATTGGAGAACGCACAAACTCTAACGGCTCCAAGGCTTTTCGCGAGTCAATGATCAGTGGCGATTATCAGAGCTGCCTCGATATCGCGAAAGACCAAACCCGCGACGGCGCACATATGCTCGACTTGAACGTCGACTACGTGGGTCGAGACGGCGCGTTGGACATGACAGCGCTGGCCAGTCGGTTCGCCACCGCATCAACTCTGCCCATCATGATCGATTCCACTGAGCCGCAAGTCATTCAAGCGGGCCTCGAAGCGCTCGGCGGACGTTGCGCGGTGAACTCGGTGAACTACGAGGACGGCGACGCGCCCGATTCACGGTTCGCGCGCATCATGAAACTGGTGGTCGAACATGGCGCCGCTGTCGTCGCGTTGACCATCGACGAAGAAGGGCAGGCACGGACCGCCGATCACAAGGTGTCGATCGCCGAACGCCTCATCGCCGATATCACCGGCAACTGGGGACTGCTCGAAGAAGACATCATCATCGACGCGTTGACCTTCCCGATCTCCACGGGACAGGAAGAGGTTCGTCGCGACGGTATCGAAACGATCGAAGCAATCCGACGCCTCAAGGCCGCTCATCCCGAAATCCACTTCACCCTAGGTATTTCGAATATCTCGTTCGGGCTGAATCCCGCTGCGCGGCAGGTACTTAACTCGGTCTTCCTCCACGAGTGCGTGCAGGCGGGCCTGGATACCGCGATCGTGCACGCGTCGAAGATTCTGCCGATGGCGCGGATTCCGGAGGAACATCGCGATGTAGCGCTTGACCTTATCTATGATCGTCGCCGCGAGGGTTACGACCCGCTTTCGAAATTGATGGAACTGTTCGAAGGCGTGTCCGCGGCGTCGGCACGGGAAAGCCGCGCCGCTGAACTGGCCGCGCTGCCACTATTCGAGCGACTCGAGCGACGCATCGTCGACGGCGAACGCAATGGGCTTGAAGACGACCTCGACGAGGCGATGACCCAGGTACCGCCACTAAAGATCATCAACGAGACCTTGTTGTCGGGGATGAAGACCGTCGGCGAGCTATTCGGATCCGGACAAATGCAGTTGCCGTTCGTGTTGCAGTCGGCTGAAGTGATGAAAACCGCTGTGGCACATTTGGAACCGCATATGGAGTCGACCGGCGAAGACGGCAAGGGACGTATCGTGCTTGCCACGGTGAAGGGCGACGTCCACGACATCGGCAAGAATCTCGTGGACATCATTTTGAGCAACAACGGCTACGAAGTGGTGAATATCGGTATCAAACAACCGATTTCGACAATTCTGGAAGTCGCCGAAGACAAGAAGGTCGACGTCATCGGAATGTCCGGCCTGCTCGTGAAGTCGACGGTGGTGATGAAGGACAACCTCGAGGAGATCAATCACCGCGGGTTGGCGGAGAACTATCCGGTGCTCCTGGGTGGCGCCGCGCTCACCCGCTCCTATGTCGAGACCGACCTCGCCGAAACCTACGGGGGCGACGTGCATTACGCACGTGATGCCTTCGAGGGTTTGCGTCTGATGGACGACATCATGGCTGTCAAGCGTGGTGGTGGACCTGACCCCGATAGCCCAGTGGCGTTGGCGGCCAAGGCGAAAGCTGAGGAACGCAAGGCCCGCCACGCGCGGTCCAAACGAATTGCCGAGAAGCGTCGGGCCGAGCAGGAACCAATCGAGGTCCCCGCGCGCTCGGATGTCGCGGCCGACAACGAAGTCCCGACGCCACCGTTCTGGGGTAGCCGGGTGGTACGAGGCATTCCGGTCGCAGAGTACCGCCAATTGCTCGACGAGCGAGCATTGTTCTTGGGGCAGTGGGGATTACGTGGCACTCGTGGCGGCGAGGGTCCCGACTATGACGAACTGGTCGAAACCGAGGGCCGCCCCCGATTGCGGTACTGGATTGACCGGCTGTCTACCGAGGGAATCCTCGCGCATGCCGCTGTGGTCTACGGCTACTTCCCGGTGGTCTCCGACGGCGACACCCTGCACGTGCTCACCGAGCCGAAACCTGATGCGCCCGTCCGCTTCAGCTTCGAATTCCCGCGTCAGCAACGGTCGCGGTTCCTGTGTATCGCGGACTTTGTGCGGTCGCGCGATGACGCTATCGCTCAGGGCGTGGTCGACGTGCTGCCGATGCAGTTGGTCACGATGGGGCAGCCGATTGCCGATTTCGCGAATAAGTTGTTCGCGGAGAACGCATATCGTGACTACCTCGAGGTGCACGGCATCAGCGTTCAGCTGACCGAGGCGCTGGCGGAGTTCTGGCATCAGCGAGTCCGTTCGGAGCTGCAGTTCTCCGGTCACGCTATGGCGAGCGAAGACCCGGACAACCCACAGGGGTTCTTCGATCTCGAATACCGTGGCGCGCGTTACTCGTTCGGATACGGCGCGTGCCCGGACCTGGAGGACCGGGGCAAGTTGGTCGAGATGCTCGAGGCCGAGCGGATCGGTGTGACGCTGTCGGAGGAATTACAGTTGCATCCCGAACAGTCGACGGATGCCTTTGTACTGCATCATCCCGAAGCCAAGTACTTCAACACCTAGTTGATTAGACAGAGGTCGATTCAGACGAGGGCCCGCGACCATTCCCACAGCGGGCCCTCGTCTGGATCATGTTGTTCGGCGACAAACTCGAATCCGAGAGCATTGAGAACGCCGGTCGACGGATTTGGACCGGCGAGCGTATGTGCTTTGATCTGGGTCACGCCGGCGTCGGCGGCTTTCTGGATGAGGGCGGCTGCGGCGTGGGTTGCCAGTCCGCGACCTCGAAACTCTGGGGCTATCTCGTAGCCGATTTCGACTACACCGTCGACAGGTGGGCCGTAGTAACCGCCCGATCCGATCAATGCTCCGGTCGCGGTCTCGGTGAAGAGATGCATCGTCCACTCGGACGTCGCCGACGTCGGTGCCGAGCGCAACGAGGTCAGCGTGTGCTCGACCGATTCGGGAAACTCCGGCCATCCCGCGGGGATAGGAGAGCCGACCAGTCGTTCGAACGAGCGCGGATCGCTGATCAACGCTTCCAGTAGGTCGCGTCGTGCGGGGATCAAAGTCACCGTCGAGCTATTCATGTGGCGCCGTCCGTTCCATTCGGTCGGCTTCGAGGATGCGCGCAGTCGGGCTGCTGAGCAACTAGTTTTCGCGGGTGCCGCAGGCCGACGAATAGGCTTCGCGCGCCTGCAAATGTCCCCGTGGCGGGAGCAGGCGGCGATATAGCACCTGCTCGTGTCGCGGGGACATTTCCTGTCGAGTAGTCGATTTAGTTCGAGTTGATCGCCCAATTCCCACGCAGGTCAGTGAGTTCGGCTGTGGATGTGAAGTTATTCGCGACGAATGGTGCCGCCCGGATGACCTTGTTGGCCGGCTGAAGTTCGACGGTCAGGGCGCCAACCTGTTTACCCAGCGAGGTGGTTCCGGCGACTGCTATACCGAGCGTCGATGCGACGTCTTTGAGCTCTGCGTCATCGAGTCCAGTGCCGCAGACCGTGATGGCGACTCGTAGTGGCGCTGCCGCTCCTTCCACCGAGATCACGGTGCCTTCGCCGGTCGCGACTCGATCTGGCAATGCTGCCAATTTCGGTGCCGCGGCATTGATCGCGTTGCCCAGACCGTACTCAGAAGTGGCGGAGCCGGGGCAGGTTGGCAGCGCCGCGGCGGACTGTTCACTGTCCTGGCAGCCAGAAGACACGAGGGTGAACACCGTAGCGATACAGGTGACGACGCTCCACTTCAGAACAGTTCGCATGCGGAGTATTGAATCACGGTTTGTGGGTTGGTCTCTCCATCGCTACCGTGCTGGTCGTGAGTATCGCAAAAGAGTCTTCGCCGGCCGCCGTCCTCTGGGATATGGACGGCACACTCCTCGATACCGAACCGCTGTGGGACATCGCGATGGCCGATTTGGCGCGCCGTCACGGCATCGAGATGACCGAAGAGTTGCGTGCGGCGACGCTCGGTAATGCCGCGCGAGATGCGATCGGCAAGGTGCTACTCGCCGCCGGCGTTCCGGAAACGCAGTGGGATTTCGCCGCGGATGAGTCGTGGATCAACGCCCGAGTCCAGGTACTTTTCGCCGACGGCCTGCCCTGGCGACCGGGAGCGATGGCGGCACTCGACATGTTGGGTGATATCGGGCTACCGCTGGCGCTGGTGACGAATACAGTTCGCGAACTCACCGATGTGGCGTTGAAAACCCTTGGCGCACACCGCTTCACTGTCACGGTGTGCGGCGACGAAGTTCGTAATGCGAAGCCAGCACCAGATCCGTATCTACGGGCAGCACAGTTGCTTAAGGTTGACGCGCGAGACTGCGTCGTCATCGAGGATTCACCGACCGGTGCGCGGTCGGGTCACGACGCTGGGGCCGCGACGCTGGTCGTCGGCGAAGAGGCATCTGGCGATCGAATCCCCGTGTTGGCACGGCAAACGCGACGGGCCGACCTCGTTGGGTTGACCATCGCCGACCTGAACGCTGCGCTGCGCGCTTAGCCGATCGTGAACGACCAGCGCGCACGATTCTCGGGGCCATCGTCGACAGAAGTGCTGGCAATAGTGCTGCGTGGATAGCCAAAGGTGCCGTCATTCGTTACCACTACACGGCGACATCGAAGTCGCCCAAGTGCTGCGCCCTTCTGTCGCACAACCTATCCGCAGATCGACCGACCCGGATGCCGCAATCGAGTGCAGATAACGGTGTTCGTCTTTCGGTCGCTCGGCGCCGATCTCGTCGGCATGACCTGTTCGCGCGGGCGCGCACCTAACATGCGAAAATGGGGACTCGTGAAGACCTTCGATGAATTGTTCGCCGAGCTGACCGAGAAGGCGGCCACCCGCCCCGAGGGCAGCGGCACCGTCGCCGCGCTCGACTCCGGCATCCATACGTTGGGCAAGAAGATCATCGAAGAGGCGGGCGAAGTGTGGCTGGCGGCCGAGCATGAGTCCGACGAGGCGCTCGGCGAAGAGATTTCTCAGCTCCTGTACTGGCTACAGGTGATGCTCATCAAACGCGGAATGACGACCGCGGATGTCTATCGACATCTGTGAGTGATCGCCCCTACCTGTCGTCCGTGTAACGAGATAAAGGATCCTTATATGCTGCGCGTAGCAGTTCCCAACAAAGGCTCGCTGTCCGAAGCGGCCGTGGCCGTACTGTCCGAAGCCGGTTACCGACGCCGCACCGACGCCAAAGACCTGACTGTGCTGGACAACGGTAACGGCGTCGAGTTCTTCTTTCTGCGTCCCAAAGACATCGCGATCTACGTAGGCGCGGGCACGCTTGATCTTGGCATCACCGGACGCGATCTCGCGCTCGATTCGGAGGCGGCCGTAGCCGAAGAGCTGTCGATGGGGTTCGGTGGCTCGACGTTCCGGTACGCCGCGCCCGCCGACGAGACGTGGACCGTCGAGAATCTTGCCGGCAAGCGGATCGCGACGTCGTATCCGAATCTGGTTCGTCGCGACTTGACCGAGCGCAATATCTCCGCCGAGATCATCCGGCTAGATGGTGCCGTAGAAATCTCCATCCAACTCGGCGTCGCCGACGCCATCGCCGATGTGGTGGGATCCGGACGGACCCTGCGTCAACACAATCTCGCGGCATTTGGCGATGTCCTCTGTGACTCGGAGGCTGTCCTCGTTCGTCAGGCCGACACGCAATTATCCAAGGCCGCAAGACAATTTGTCGCTCGTATCCAAGGTGTCGTCTTTGGTCAGCAATACGTGATGATCGACTACGATTGCCCGCGCGAACTACTGGATCGCGCGGTCGCCGTTACCCCGGGGATTGAGTCTCCGACGGTATCGCCAATGGCCGATGATCGGTGGGTCGCGGTCCGGGCGCTAGTGCCGCGTAAGCAGCACCAAAACCTGATGGACGAGCTCTCCGAGATGGGCGCGAAAGCGATTTTGGCGTCCGACATCCGGTCCTGCCGGTTCTAGTCAGAACCGGTACGGCGCGGTTGGCAGCTCGCGGTAGTGGTGGTTGGCCCTCGCGGCCGGAGTGCGAAAATCCCGTCCCCGTGAGTGGGGTCCGAGGGCAATATGCCCTTGCGCTGCGCTGAGGGGGACGAGAATTCGGAGAAGACGAAAAGTGTTTCATAAGGTTGCGGCCAGATGAGGCGCGTCACAGGCGTACCCTCGCACACGTGCCACGGACCCCATTCACCGAGATGAACTGCTCGGTCGCGCAGTGTGCTCACATCATCGGTGAGCGGTGGAGCGTCCTTCTGATACGTGACGCGATGATGGGCATCACTCGCTTCGAGGACTTCCGAGCCAGGACAGGGATCGCCCGCAATATCCTCAGCAGCCGGCTCGATGACCTGGTCTCCAATGGAATTCTCACTCGTGTGCAGTACGCCGACAAGCCTGTCCGGCATGAATATGTGCTGACCGAAAAGGGTATGGACCTGTGGCATGTGCTGGGCGCGATGGCGCAGTGGGGCGACAAATGGTCCGCGCCCAATGGCCCGCCGGTCGTGCTGGAGCACAGCGCTTGTGACCATCAAGCGACGATCACACCGACGTGCAGTCACTGTGGCGAGACTCTCGATCTTGGCACCCTCTCGTTACGCCCGGGGCCGGGCGCTGCGCGTTCGGCCTAGAAGTAAGTGACGTTCTACTTGGCGTGGACGCCCATCAGCGCAGCGATCTGCTCTGCCAGCGGATTGAGGTTGAGGCGGTCAGGATCCTTCTTGGGTTTGTTGTCCCAGGGTTGCGGGTAGGCGGGATTGGCTAACGAAGCACGGTTCGCACCGCGCACACTCGTCGGACTACCTTGCGGCACACTACATCTGGCATCTGTATTGAATGGGAAGTCGTCGTTGTTGATGTCGAAGTGTGGGTTGGCGCGCTTGATTTTGGCGATGATCTCGTTAGAGCCCTCATAGCCTTGGGTACATGCCGCCGGGTTGTTGGTCTCCAAAACAATCCCGAAGTGGATCTGACCGTCACCTCGGGGTGGGCCGTGGCTGCTCGCCGACAACGACGACAGCATGGCCAACGCCGCGTTGGTCGCCCAACCAGCAGGTTCGATGGTCTTCGCGGTGCTACCCAAGTCGTGGACGACTTTGGTGATGTCGGCGCCCTGTTGCTGTAACAAGGTCGACAACTGCGTCGCGGTCGCGGTACCCGTGGTGAGTAGGCGGCGCACATCGGGATCGGCCGACGCCAGCGTGGCCGTGATGAGGTCGAGATTGCGGGCCCAGTCCACGATGGCGTCGGATTGGTCGGCCTGCGTCGCAAGGGCGATATTCGAATTACGTAGCAGCGCAATGGTATCCGGAAGGCTCTCGACTCCGGCCTTGGACAGATTGCCCAATGAGGTGACCAGCCGGGTCAGGTTCTCGCCCTGCCCGTTGAACGCCTTGCCCAATTCGACGATGACGGTATGCAGATCATCTACCGGTATCGACTCCGCGAATTCGATCGCACTGTTGACAACTTCGTCCAGTGGCGGAGGCACCGAACTCTCGGTTATCCGCGACCCCTCAACGAGATACGGCCCGCCGGGTGACGTCGGCTGCAGGTCCATGTACTGCTCACCGATAGCTGATCGATTGGCAACTACCGCAACAGCATTCGCTGGAATTCGCCCTTCGTCCCCGTCAAGTGTCAGCGCGACGTCGACGCCGTCGGGAACCAAGCGCACGGCTTTGACCCGGCCGGCGGGTACGCCCTGATAGGTCACTTCGGCGTTGGTGAAGATGCCGCCCGAGTCGGGCAGGTGAACGGTCACAGTGTAGGAATTGGCGCCGAGCATTCGGTCCACGTGTACGTACCGCACGCCCGCGAATACCGTCGCGGCAATACCGAGGAGGATCAGCATGACTATCTGCACACGCTTTAGAGCACCAAGTGGTGGCATCGGTTGCCGTTCCCTTCTTCGATGACTTCGCTTGTCTCAGAGGCTCAGCGAGGTGCCGAGGAGGTACTGGGCACCGGATTCGCCGACGAGGCCGAACAACCGGAGTTGGTGGTTCCGGGAACACTGGTGCCGAGTCCGGGCGCGAGGGGTGAGGCGATGTCGGCGACCTTCCAGCTATCGCCGACCTTGCGCATCGACAAGGTCAGCACGTTGGCCGCGTTATTCTCGGTTCCGCTTCCGCCCGGCGCTGCCGCGTCAGTCCACCGGGATGTCTGCTCGATTACGACGAGCACTTTGGCGGCATCGCCGGAGTTCTCGATAACGCCGCTGCTGACGACTTTGCCGCGCGATGAGAGTTGCAGCGTTGTGATCGCTTGTTTCATCGTGGCGACTGAGCAACCTATTTGACGCTCCGCGTTGCCGGTAGCGGCCCGACGCATGTCGTCGAGATAGTTGTCGACATTATTCGCGTCGTAATTCGCGACCATCGCGCCGTAAGCTCCGGCGGCTTCGATGATCGGTGCGGTGTCGGCACGCGATTGCGGGGCGGTTGATCGACCTACGGCAAACATCGCGGCGCCCAGAGCGACGACGAAGATGGCGGCCCCGGCGGCCAACACAACCGGACGTTGCCGCAACGACGAGCGGGTGCGCTCCGACGACTCCTCGTCTTCGGCGTTATCCGCGGTGGCCGCGTCTGTCGCGGTCGAGGCTGCGGCGGGGGACTCGGTCGCGGCGACTTCGTCAGTGACATCGGAGGTCAGGTCGCTCACCGGGTCGTCGGTGTCGGTGGCTTTGTCGGATGGGGAAGGTCGAGAATCGGACATCGTTATTCCTTTCGCGCGGCGAGTTAACCGCTGACTCGTTCACGTAGGTTTGCCCCGGGCGGTGGGCCAGCCGTGTCGTCGCCGGGAGGGCGAGGTGCGTTTTGGGCGCCGCGCTGACTGACGAGCGGGTTGCGGGAAGTGCAGTACATGTATTTGAGGGGCAGCGGGTTGGTCGATGTCGCGGGTGCGGTCGCCGGATTGTCGTATTCGCAGGTCGGCCGCGGCAGAAGATCAGCGGCGACGTTGAACGCTCCGTGGTGAGAGACCAATGCCCACGCCCCGAGCCCGCGCACCAGATTGGGGGCGAGGAGCCGCAGCGCCGGGGTACGCAATTGGGCTTGAATCGCGATGATGTCGAGGGTCTTGAGCAGATCCCCGAGTTCATCGCGATTCTCACCGATGACTTGTCGGGTCTCGGACAGGCCGGTCGGGGTGATTGCGAACAGCTTTTTTAATTCGGCGTTGGATCGCGCGAGGCGGCTGAACAGCGCCGTGGCGGCGTCGCTGAAGCGGGTGGTCGCCGGTTCGATAGACGAGATGAGCGCCAGGGTCTGACGTCCGGACGTGACGAGTGCCCGGGTTTCGGGCAGGACGTCGTAGAGCGCGCCGACCAGGCTGTCGATCGAGTCGATGATGGTGGATATTTCGCGAGCACCGCCGGCGAACGCACGGTCCAGTTCGGCGAGGACATGGTTGAGTTTGGCGGGGTCGAGTTGTTCCATCGTCTGTGATACCCGCGACAAAACGTCGGCGAAGTTTCGCGGCGTGACCGTTCGTTCCGCGCCGATGGTGGCACCGTCGGGCAGTAGGTCCGACGAACTGTCCGTGGGGATGAGATTCAGGTACTGCTCACCCGCCGCGGATAGGTTCGCCACCTGCGCACGGACCGACGCGGGCGGGCGGTTGCCCGCATCAATCGTTGCTTCGGCGACGACGCCGTCGGCGGAGAGTCGAATCGCGTCCACAGTGCCGATGCGCGCTCCCCGGTAGGTCACATCGCTGGACTCGTGCAAACCACCGGTCAGCGGCAATTCGATGGTGACCCGGAAGGTCCGCTGCATCGGGTTGAGTCCGAGGGACCCGAAAGCCAGATTCGCGATACCGAGGCAGAGCAACGCCAGTAGCGCCGTCGTGGACACGGCGTTTCGATGGGTTCGGAGAAAGTCGCTCATCGCGTACCCCGCTGCGGGGTGGCCGCGTTTGGACCGCGCAACCGGGTCCAGACCCGATTCAAGGTATCGACCAGTGAGGCGCCGATGAGCCCGAGATCGGATAACTGCCACCAGTGGCTGTTCGGATCGTAGGTGGCCGGAATCGCGAGCGAGCTGACGCGGATATGGGAGGCGACGTAGTCGCCCCGAATACTGGGCGCGAGCAAACTGCCGAACCGGGATAGCGCACTCAGAGCGGGTTCGAGTCGAGTGTCGAGTGCACCGATGCGCTTGGTCAGCAGATTCACCCCGGCCAATAGTTGGGTCAGTTCGGTGCGCGAGCCGTTGACCAGTTTGCTGATCTGGTCGGAGGTTCGGCGGGCACTGTCGAGGGTCGTGACGAGTTGATCGGTTGTGTCGGTTAGGACAGTCAATGCCGGTGTCGCCGAAGCGATTACGTCGTTGATGGCATTCGCGCGGACCGCGGAACGCCGCGAGAGTGCATTGAGCGAACCCAGCACCGAGGTGATCTCGTCGGAGTTCGCGGCCAGGCGGCTCGTGACGGCGGTCAGCTGGCTCAGCATCGAGGCCACATCGGAGGGTTGGCCGTCGAGCATGGTGTTGAGTTCGCTGAGAATCGAGCCGACCCGGGCCAGGCCGCCGCCGTTGATGACCGTCGATGCCGCCGCCATGATCTGCTCGACGCTGGGTGCCGCTGCGGTGTCGTTGATCTCGATGACCGAGCCGTCGACCAACCGGTGTGGTGACGGATTGTTCACCGGTCGCGCGAGAGCGACGAATACGTCGCCCAGGGGAGTCGCCTGCCGCAGCTCCGCGGTGCTGTTGGCTGGAACGTCTACCGTGTCGCTGAGTTCGAATGTCACCCGCGCGCGGTAGTTGACGGTGGCAATATCGGTGACTTCGCCGACTTTGACCCCATTGAGTTTGACGGGCGCTTTGATCGGCAAGTTCAGTGCGTCGGCGAATTCGGCCCGCACGCTGATGTGGTCACCGGCGACGCCCTTGCGCGGGAGCGGCAATTCTTCGACGGTCACCGCGCAACCTGCTACGACGCTGGTGCAGAGCAGCGCGGCCAGTCCGGCTATGAATCGACGGCCCCTCATAGGTTGCCCAACCCGAGCAGCAGGGTCGCTAAGCCCAAGTCGGGGCCCATATCCGAGACTTTGCCGGTCCGGCAGCCCTGACTACGCATTTGCAGACGCTGGCAGACGGTATTGAGCAGATCGGTATCCACTAGCGATTTATCGGTGAGGAAGTGCACCCGAAGGCGTCGGGTTTTCCTATCGACCGAGCGATCCAAATTGTCGAACAGGAGTGGCGCGATATCGACGAACTCCGTGATGTCGCGGCTATGCGACTTGAGCGTCGACAGTGTCTTGTTGAGCTGTGTCGCGTTGTGGCTCAACGGTTTCCGATTGCTCTTCAATAGCTTGCTCAACTCGTTGACCGTGCTGTTGATGCCCGCGAGGGATTCGGTGATCGCCGGACCGTTTGCGGCCAAGATCTGTGACGCTTCGGCTAGTTGATCGCTGAAGGTGGTGATCGCGCTCGAGTTTTTCGCGGCAGCACCCGACAGTGAGTTGAGGCTACTGATCAGCGACTTGAGGTCGGCGGCACTGGTCGATCCGGTTTTCAGTGCATTGGACAAGGCATGCAGCGTCGCACTTATCCGGGTGCCGTTCCCAGCGAGATTGCGTTCAGCGGTAGTCAGATAGTCGTTGATGGGGGTGTCGCCCGGCGCTGTCGCGAACGCGGCGGCCAAGTCGTCGATCGAGTTGACGAGACTGTCGATGGAAACCGGTGTGCGCGTTCGGGTAATCGGAATGGTGCTGTCATCTTCCAGTTGTGGCCCCGACGTGTAGGCGGGCGTCAGCTCGATATGGCGGTCGGCGATCACCGATGGTGCAAGCGCGACAGCGGAGACTTCGGCGGGCAGAACAGTGCCAGCCGGCAGTGACACGGTCACGGTCACCGTGTCGGAGCCAGGGGAGATGCTGTCGATACGGCCAACGGGCGCGCCGAGGATGGTGACTTCGTTGCCGACGTACAGTCCTGCGGCGTCGGTGAACTGCGCGTGGATGGTGAGCCGATTGTCGGTCCTGGCAGTGACCATCGCAACGACGGCGATCGCGGTGGCGACCAGCACAAGAGCTACAACCAACCAGCGCAAGGGAATTCGCGGGATCCGCTGGGTAGTCATCGGCATCCCCCGACGAGTCCGAGCAAGCAGAGGAGATTGTCGCTGACGATGGAGGCGCCCAGGAAGCCATCCATATAAGGTCCGTTGCCGGTCGCCGTGCCCAGATGCCGTGCGAACACCGGTATCGCCTCAAGCGTGTTGCCGATATCGCGATCGGAGCGGTTCAGTCCGGCCGAGAGTCGGTCGAGCTGCTTCAGCAGCCGCCCGATGTCGTCGGCGTTGTCGGTGACCACTCCGGTCATTTGCCGGGTGACCGCACGTATGTCGGCCAGTACCGAGGTGATGAGTTGACGCTGACGTATCACGGTGTTCGCGACATCAGTTCCGGTCGTCACCAGCTGCTGTAGTGAGTGGGTGTTGCGTTGAAATAGTGCCGCGACATTTGCTGACCGCTTCACCAACTCGGTGACCTGGTTATTGCGCGAGTTGACGACGTCGGACAGCCGCCCGATCTGGTCGAGAGCCTGCGGCAGCAGTGCGGGTGTCCGCTCGAATTGGCTGTCCAACGTATCTAACGACTGCCGCAACTTGTCCTCGTCGATCGCGGCGAGTTTCGGCGTGCCGGTATCGATCAACGCGGCCAGATCGAAGGGCACCGACGTGTGCTTCTGTTCGATGACATTGTCGCGGAGTTCGCCGGTTCCCCGCGGCTCCAGGGAGATGTATCGAGTACCCAGAATGGTGGCCAGCCGGATCGATGCCGTTGTGGTCGCTCCGAGTGGAACGGGATTATCGATCCGCAGCATGACGTCGACGTGATCGCCTCGCAGTTTCACCCCATCGACGGAGCCGACTGGAACGCCGGCCACTCGCACCGCGTCGCCGGAACGAACTCCGGCGGCTTGGGCGAATTCGGCCCGAATTGTTTCGGTACCGATCCCTGCCCGGGGAATCAGCAGCGCGGCGCTTACCAGCACCGCAAGGCAGATCGTGGCAATCAGGCCGATCTTGAAATGCCGATACGATTGGGAAACTCGCGCTCGGAAATTTGTGGTTCGAGTCATCGTCGGCATGTCTCCGAATGTTGGCTGCCGCCAATGCTGGATATCACATTGGGCGGAAAAAGAACTCCGTAGAGGCTGATATCAAGGTTGCAAGAATAGATATTCCAATAGCTGCCATTACCCGTCGATTTGCTCCAGATATTCGCCATCCGCCCGATTCCCGGGATCGCCAGCGAGAGCTTCGCGCCGTCGCGATTGAGGAAGCTCGTAATCGCGACGGTATTGTCGGCGGTACCCGCGATGTCGGAACGCAGTTGAGCCAGCGTGGCACTGAGATCGCCGGCCATCGTCGATACCGAACGCACCGAGGTGCCGATCTCGCTGCGGTGCCGATTCACCGCGTCGAGGAAGCTGGGCATTTCGTCGACGAGCCGGTCGGTGTTCTTAAGTTGTCGATCGACTGTCGCCACCACGGCGTTGAGATTGGTGACGATCGAACCGACAACGGCATCGTCGTCGGCGACGGATCGCGCGAGGGCAGTGGTCTGGGCGAGGAGTGTGGAGATCGACACGTCGTTTCCTTGCAGCGCCTCGACGATATTGGCGCTGAGTGCGTTGACCGCCGCCGGGTCCAGTTCGCCGAATAGCGGCGCGAAACCGTTGAGTAAGCTGGTGACGTCAAAGCTGGGAATGGTGTGTTCGACGCCTATTGTGTTCTGGGACAACGTCTTTTGACCGGCTGGAGTTGGCTGACCGGCACGTGGGAGGGACAGGCCGAGATACCGGCGGCCGGTGAGATCTTGATATCGGACGCTGGCCGTGGTTTCGGGATACACCGATTGTTCGGACGAGAGGTCGAACTCGACCAATGCCAGTCCGTTGTCCACCGCCAGCCGTGATACCCGGCCAACGCGCACACCGGCGATTCGTACATCGTCGCCCGCGCGTAGCCCGGTGGCATCGACGAAATAGGCGCGCATCGAGATCGTGCCGCCGTTGACGGGCTTCGCCAGCGTCGACCAGATCGACATCGTCGCGAGAAGTGAGATGACCACGAATACGCCGAACCCCAGCAGTGGGCGGACAAGACTGCCGCCCCTCATCGGCCGGTCTCCGCGACCGTGAAGGTGTGGCCGCGCAGCGCCGGGCCGAGCTGCAGACGTTCGATCGGTGTCAGTGGTCGGCCGAAAAGTGCCTGCAATATGTCGGCTTCTCGGCGGCTCCCCACTCCGCCGAGATTGCCGCCTTGGCCACTGCTCATGGCCGGTGCGACGCCGGCGGGACAGTTCGGCCCCGCCATCGCGCCATACCGAGGGCAGTCGGCGGCGGTGTAGGGCGTGTACGGCGTTGCGTTGATGGCGGCGTCGAGCACGACTTTCCCGTCCGGTGAGGTGAAAATTCCCGACGTCGCAACGGCGAATCGACGGATGGTGTCGACCGCGGGACCGATCGACGAGCCCGTCGATTCCAGTGCTCCAACGGTGGCGTTGAGGTTGGTGATGAGGCGAATCGCGCCGGTCACATTGGGGCGTAACGTCCCGGTGGTGGCGTCGAGGGCACCACCGGCAGTCGTATACAGACTGACTAGGCCAGTGCGGTTCGCGCTGATCGTGCGCAACGTCGGGAGTGCCGCGGCGACGGCATCGACCAGGCGCGGCGCACTCACCGCGAGGCTCTTGGTCGAACGATCGAGTTGGGACAGGTCCGACCGAAGGTCCGGCACCGCTTCGCGTAGCTGCGACAGCATCGTCGTCAGCCGCTCGATGGTGGTCGCGGTTTTTGCGGACCGCCCGGAGACGCCGTCATCGACCGTGGCGAGCACGCGACTGAGCGCGCCGATGTCGACTCTGGCCAGCACCCGATGCAGAGCAGACATCGCCTCTTGGAGCTGACGGGTCTGCGGCGACGTGTCGGGGCGGATCTGGTCGCCGTCCGAAAGCCCCACTCCCGCAGTCGTTGAGCCCCCACGCAATTCGATTGCGGTCACGCCGAACAGGTTTGTCGGTACCACGCGGGCGACGACGTCGCGGGGTATCCGGGTAGCGACGCTCGGGTCGAGTTTCAGAGTCAAGGTCGTTGTTGCGCCCGACTGTTGCAGCTTGGCCGAGGCGGCATCGGCAGTCCCGATCAACATTCCGCGATACTTGACGTCAGCGTCGGGACCGAGACCGTCGCCGAGACTGGTCACCGTCGCGCCGACCTCGGTAGTCGCGGTGTAGTCGCCGGTATAGCGGCCCCAGAGCAGCGTCGCGACTACCGCGACCAAGAGGACACTGATGCAGCCGCGCACCAACAGGGCAGTCGGGCTCGCGCTGCGTCCAGATAGATCGTGAACCATGTCTGTCCCGCCCTATCCCGATATCCGTACACCGGGGTCGGTGCCCCACATCGCCATGGTCAGCAAGGTATTGACGATGACCACGACGACGATCGATGCGCGGATCGCACGGCCGGCGGCTACGCCCACACCCTGAGGTCCGCCGCTGGCATAGAAGCCGTAATAGCACTGGAGCAGTGTGGCGATGACGACGAATACCAGTGCTTTGACAACGCTGAATACCACATCCATCGGCGAGAGGAACATGGTGAAGTAATGATCGAAAGTTCCAACGGATACGCCGCCGCCTTGCAATAAATACACGGCGCGGGAGCTGAGATAACACAATCCCAGACCGACGCAATAGAGCGGAATGATGGCCACTATGGCGGCGAATAGTCGCGTCGACACCAGATAGGGAATAGGCGGTACTGCCTGGACTTCCAGGGCATCGATTTCTTCCGAGACACGCATGGCGCCAAGCTGTGCGGTGAATCGGCAGCCCGCTTGCGCGGCGAAGGCGATCGCGGCTATCAGCGGCGCCAGTTCCCGGGTCGAGCCGAATGCGGAAACGATGCCGGTAAGGGGGCTCATCCCGAGTAACCGCAGGGCCGAGAGTCCTTCAATACCCAGGGTGACGCCGGCGAACGCACTGAGAAGCAAAACCACCCCGACGGTGCCGCCGCCGGTCACCAGTGACCCGTTTCCCCACGTTACGTCGCGGACGAGGCGGGCAGTCTCAGCCGGATACCGCCGCACCGCACGAGGCATCCAGCGGAGTGCGTTGATGACGAAAGTGGCTTGGTGGCCCAGGCTCTGGCCGAGTGCACTACTCGCCGACAGGCCGAGTCGCAGGCGGTAGAGCGCCGTCGAGTACGACGGCTGGCTGGTTTTCAACGTCATAACGGCTGAGCCGGAATCAGTACCTGGGCGAGCTGAGTAAACAGCACGTTCACACCGAAAAGGAGAATGACCGAACTCACGACCGCCGAGTTCACTGAGTTAGCTACCCCTGCGGGACCGCCGCGGGTATTGAGCCCCTTATCGCATGCGACGATCGCGACAATGGCGCCGTAGGTCACTGCCTTGATCAAAGCCAGCACCAGATCGCTGACCGAGGTGAAGGCCGCGAATGACGCCAAATAGCTTCCGGCAGTACCGTTTTGGACGTAGACATTGAAGATATAGCCGGTCAGAAATCCCACGAAGCAGACGAATCCACATAACAATCCGCTCACCACTAGCGCGGCGATGAATCGGGGGACAACCAGTCGGTCGACCGGCGAGAGGCCGAGCACTTTGAGTGCGTCGATTTCCTCGCGAACCGTACGAGTGCCGAGGTCGGCGCAGACCGCCGACCCGACGGCACCGGCGATCAGCATCGCGGTTACCAGGGGCGCGCCCTGGCGGACGATGCCGAGCCCGTTTGCCGCGCCGGTAAAGGCATTGGCGCCAACCTGATTGGCGATTGTGCCGACCTGAATCGACACGATGACGCCGATCGGGATCGCAACGAGAACGGTAGGTATCGCGACCGCACTCGCCATAAACGCGCATTGCCGGATGAACTCCGACGCAGAGAAATCACGGCGGATGACACTTCGAACGAGTGCGCGCAGGGTTCGGGTCAGCAGCACCAGTTGTCTGCCGAAAGTGTTGATCGATACGACCGGATGGTTGAGGGCGTATTCCTCGACGCGACTGGGACCGATAGGAGGAGCCGATGTCATCGCGAGCACCGCCGCGCCGAGTTCCTGGTTCCTGATCGAATCACTCGCTGCGCCTGTCTGTTACGCGCACGCCAAGCGTGCTGTCCGGTCGAGGTCGGGATGCGCGTGCTGCCGGGCGGCGGCGGGCACAACAATGCCATTGTCCAGTGTCACAATGACTATTGTCGTATGCGCGGTAGATATGTTGACATACATAGCGCCGTGAGGTCAAGAGTTGCGTTTCGCAACCCCATTCCCGTAGACCTTGTCAATGACTGATGTCACGTATAGCCTACCTGCCACTGGCAGTTTAGGGAAGTGTTGCTTCGATGGGAAGAGTCGACTTGATGGTTGGTGGTAGCGAAGGCGGCGACGCTGGGCGTGCGGTTTCGCGGAACTCGACCTCGCGATCCGGTCGGGGGAACTCCTGGTGGATCGCGGGAGTGGTCATCGTGGTCATGGTTGTGTCGGCGGTCTATGTCGGTCGACTGCGCCTCAGTGAAATACCCGATCGCGCCATCGGCCAAGCACCCGCCGCTCCCGCGGTGGGTGTTCCCAGCGAGAAGTCGATCGAGTATTCCGTCACCGGCCCATCCGGATCGACGGCACGGGTGTCGTATCTCGTGCCCGGTGGCCGCGTCATCGATGAGACGGTGCGAATTCCCTGGCGGATGGTTCTCCGGTCACGGGAATTGACGACGGCTGCTGGCGTACTGACACAGACGCGAGGCGAGCGTTCGGTGTCATGTCTGGTGCGGGTCAACGGATTTGAGCGTGCCCGTCAGGTGGGGTCCGGCGCCGATGGTAGTTCGGTAGCCAATTGTTTGGTTCCGGTGGCGTAGGAAAGCGATGGCGATGAAGAAGAAATTCGTGGAAGACGCACGGGCACAGTCGGTTCGGCTGATGAGGGGGATGGCGGACGAGATCCGGCGACCGGTGCGTATCGGGATCCTGCGCGATCGTAGCGCTGGCCGTCCTCGCCTGGCTCGGTTCCTGTACGCGTGCTCGTTGCCGGTCATCGGGCTGTGGTTGCTTATCGCGGGGGGGATGAATCTTGTTGTCCCGCAATTGGAGTCGACGGTCACCTCGCACGCTCAGTCATTCCTGCCGGACGAGGCCTCCTCGGTGCAGGCGCTGGTGAAGATGGGTAAGTACTTCGGCGGTGGTGGTAGTAACAATTTCGTCTACGTGCTGTTGGAAGGCGATAAGCCGTTGGGGGCCGAGGCGCACGCGTACTACAAAGAGTTGCTTGGCACGTTGACCGCCGACACCACGCACGTCCATTCGGCGATGGATCTGTGGTCGAATCCGGATCTGGCGTCGGCGGCGCAAAGTCACGACGGAAACGTCGCCTACGTACTGGTGAACCTCGCGGGCAATATGGGTACCGCATTGGCGATGGACTCGACCCAGTCCGCTCGCGACACCATCGCCGCGTCGAAGCCCCCCGCCGGTGTCACCGTGCATCTGACCGGGCCGTCTGCGGTAGTCAACGACGAGATGGTCGCGATCAACGATTCGATCGTCCTACTTGTGATAATCAGCGCGTTACTGGTCTCGGTCGTCTTGCTACTGGTCTACCGATCGCTGATCACCGCGTTGGTTCCGCTGCTCGGCGTCGGCCTCGCGTTGGCGGTGGCTCGTGCCACGATCTCCCTCCTCGCCGACAACGGCGTCATCAAGGTGTCGATCTTCGCTGCGGCGCTATCGGCAGTGGTCGTACTCGGTGCCGGCACCAATTACGGGATATTTTTGCTCGGGCGATATCAAGAATCACGGCGCGCAGGTCTGACTCGCGAAGACGCGTATTACGCCGCGCTGGCCGGGGTGCAACACATCGTGGTCGCGTCCGCACTCACCGTCGCGGGGGCGATGGCGTGTTTGGCGGCAACCCGACTGGCGATGTTCAGCACATCAGGTTTGCCCTGCACGATCGCCATTTTGATCACTCTCGCCTCTGCCTTGACTCTCGGGCCGGCGGTGCTCGCGATCATCACCCGAATGGGGTTCGCCGAACCCCGCGAGTCATCGTCGCCGCGCCGCTGGCGCAGGATCGGAACCACCGTGGCTCGCTGGCCAGTCCCAGTTCTGGCAGGCTCGCTGGCCGTATTGGCCGTGATGATCGCGCCGCTCGCGTTCTACGCGCCCAGCTTCAACGAACGCAAAGCGCAGCCCTCGGATTCGCCGGCGAATATCGGTTTCGCCGCGGCCGACCGACATTTACCGCCGAACATCATGGCGCCCAGCGTGCTGATCGTCGAGTCCGACCACGATATGCGCAACTCGGCGGATTTGATCGCGTTGGCAAAACTCACGGACTCGGTCGCCGCGATAGACGGTGTCAGCGCGGTGCAGGGGACTACCCGACCACTTGGACAGACGCTGAATCAGGGCACGCTCAGTAGTCAAGCCGGGTACGTCGGCAATCGATTCACCCAGATGACGACTTTGCTGCAGGACCGCATCGACGACATCGATTCAGTCTCGACGACCATCAATGCCCTCGACACTGCCATAAACGGCGTCGACACCGCCCTCAAACAGGGCGCCTCGGGAGCGACGTCGCTGGCCGAGGCGACATCAACCCTCGAATCCACCAGTGATTCGACACTGAAGAAGGTCCAAGAGCTGTCGACGGCGATGGCACCGGTACGCGGACTCGTCAGTTCGATACCGCGCTGCGGATCGGTCACCGCCTGCAAGACCGCACTTACCGGATTGTCGGTACTCGACGATCTGCCCGGCCTTCAACAGTCGATCCGCGGGCTCGGCTCCGGAACCAGAGCGCTCGGCGCGGCTCTGCCGAACGCGGCGAATCAGATTCCGACGTTGCGCGCGGCGGTCGTACAAATACGCCAACTCATCGGCCCGCTACGAACAACACTCGGCGCACTCATACCGCAAACCGGTGAGATCACCGACTTCCTCGACGAGGTCAGCAAGGCATACGCGGCAGGCAATCCCGCGGCCGGCGCGTTCTTCTTACCGAGTCAGGCGTTAGAGAGCCCACTGTTTCAGAGCGGGATACCCTACTTCTTCTCTCCTGATGGCAAAGCGACCCGCATGGTGGTGACACCGCAGCGCGAGGGATTCAGCCGCGACGCGATGGACGTCAGCGCCCACATCATTCCGACCGCGATGGGGGCAATGAAGAACACCTCGCTGGCCGGGTCGACCGTGAGCATCGGCGGACCGGGCGGAACACTGTTGAATATCGAATCCTTCGCACATGAAGACTTCATCGCGATCATCGTCGCGGCATTCGCATTCGTATTCTGCGTCGTTCTGGTGTTGCTGCGCAGCCTCGTCGCGGCGATAGCCGTCATCGGAACAGTCGGATTGTCGTATCTATCCGCGATGGGAGTGGCGGTATTCCTCTGGCAAGACGTTATCGGCAACCCGCTGCACTGGTCGGTCGCCCCGATCGCGTTTACCTTCCTCGTCGCAGTCGGCGCTGACTACAACATGCTGCTGGTCAGCAGATTCCGGGAGGAATATGGCGCGGGACCCGGAGTCGGCCTCATCCGTGCGATGGTCGGCACCGGCAGTGTCGTGACCCAGGCCGGACTCACCTTCGGCATAACGATGTTCGCCATGCTCGCCAGTTATGCGCACAACGTCGCGCAGATCGGTACGACGGTGGCGCTCGGGCTCGTCATCGACACCCTCATCGTTCGGACCCTCGTCATGCCCGCTATCGCCCGGCTATCCGGACGGTGGTTCTGGTGGCCGACAGCATTCGTGCGAATGCCGGCCAAGCGCGTCGCAGTGGACGGTGCTCCTACTCCTTCGGCGGAGTGACGATCGCGGCATTGACCACATGGATCAACTCTTCGAACTGCATGTCGGCGGAGAAGACATCGGGGAGGTCTGCATCGAGGGTCGCCATGCCGTGGGCCATGGCAAAGGTCGCGACGGCGATCGATTCGGCGGGTACCGTTCCGCCCCAACCGTTCTCGACATCGGCTGCCACGGTACCCGCGTGCTGATTCCAGCTCCGGGCACGCGCTTCGGCCAGATCCGGATCGTCATTGTCGACGAGACGGGATCCGAACATCAATGCGATCTTGGAGCGGTTGGCCCGCGCGAAGCGCACGAAAACTTGACCGAGGGTCGCCACGGATTCGCCGAGGGCCACCGCGTCGGGCAGTTCGTCGAGGGCAGCGACGGACTCGGCGTAGAGATCATCGAATCCGCGGACCGCGACCGCGGTGAATAGCGCGCGGCGATCGGCGAAATGATGGGCGACCGATTGGTGAGTGATGCCCACTCGACGGGCGATCGACCGTAGGCTCGCTCCTTCCGGGCCGGCAGCGTCGAGCTCGGCGACGGCCGCGGCGATGAGTTCTTCGCGGACCGTCTGCGCGGACCGGCGAGGCGAGCGGGGTGTCGTCGACTTAGCCATTCGGGTGATTATCGCCTATGGCGAGTGTTGCCGATGGAGGTATGGTCCCGGCGGCACTCAGCCAGCCAGACATACCGAGCGTCGTTTTGTTGTTGACCGACCTGAATTCCATTGCCACGCAGGTGGATTCGCTATTGATTCGCCAATAGCACCGTCTGCGCGGAACGCCCGAAGAAACCGTCGGCGTCGTAGAGATCTCCGTACGTCGCGCCATATCCGTACGGCCCGACGGCCAGGTCGGTATCCAACCCGATCCATTCGCCGCGCGGGGGCCGGGTCAGGTGAACTGTGGTATCGGTGTTCATCCACGACCATTCGCGCGGATCGAGATTCGTGCCGACGCCGTTCGCCACGTCGATGACGATAAACGCCGATGCCAAATCCGCGGTCTGCTCACCATCTACGAGGGGGAGTATCGGCCGGATCCAGGTCGCCGGATTGGCTCCATTGCGGCCGGGCACCCGGCCGGTCTCAGTGGCGCCGATAAAGCCGACCGTGCCCCATTTCACGCCGACAGCCGGATCGTCGGGGAAGCCGACCTGCGTGGGGATATCAGCGGGCAGCGGGGTGAGCGATGGCAAGGGGCTATGTTCGATCGATGCTGTCGCCGGCCCGTCGAGGAACCACGCGCTAGCCCGCGCGGCGGTGCGGAAACTTCCGTCGGGCTGCCGGACATCGAGCTCGGCGCCCACGACACAGATCTTCCTTCCAGGCCGAATTACCTGTGCGCGAACACGATTGACGTCGAGGCCGACCGCACCGAGGATGTCGGTGGTGATCCGACTGAAACCTCCGGAGCGTCCAGCGACCAAAGCCGAAAGCGAGCGCACCAGCAGGGCGGTCGGCGGGCCGCCATGTTGCAGATGCGACGCCCATACGCTCAGCGTCGATGGTGTCGGTTGGAAGTACTCGTATCCATCATCGCTGGGAGCGGGCAACGGCAGATAATAAGCGGCGTCCATATCTCTCAGCCTAGAGTCGGGGCGGAGACGAGAATCCCTCGGGCGGACCGGGATAGGGCGGAATGGTGCCGCCGAATTCCGGGCAGCGTGCCTTGTGCTCGCAAAACTTGCACATACGAGACTTATGCGGACGGAAATCGCCGGTTGCTACCGCGGCGGTGATGGCTGTCCAGATGGCTTTGAGTGTGCGCCCGAATCTTTCCAATTCGGCCCGATCGGGACGGTAATGCAGTTGGGTGCCATCGGAGAGATACATGAGTTGCAGGCGGTCGGGCACCACGCCATGGCGACGGAGTATCGCGAGTGCGTAAAACTTCATCTGGAACAGGGCCTTGGCCTCGTACGCCTCGCTGGGACTGCGGCCGGTCTTGTAGTCAACGACGCGCATCTCGCCGGTCGGCGCTACGTCGATCCGGTCGATATAGCCACGCAGCAGAACATCGTCGTCTTCGATTTCGATATGTGCCTCAACGGCTTTCGCGTCGAAGGCGGTTGGATTCTCCATCGTGTAGTAGGTGGTGATGAGCCGCTGAGTCTGTGCGATGAACGCCGGGATGTCTTCGGCGGCAATGACGTCGAGCAGCGCCGGGTCGGCCTCGCACATCGCCGCCCACGCGCCTTCGACCAACAGATGCGCCGACTCGGGGGTACGCAGCGCCGCGGGCATATCGAAGAGGTTCTCCAGCGCCGCATGGACAACGTGGCCTCGGGTTTGCGCGGCCGTCGGCTGTTCTGGAAAGCGGTCGATGGCGCGGTATCGATACAGCAGGGGACACTGCCGGAAGTCGGCGGCGCGCGACGGTGACAGCGCGAGCCGACGCCCGGCCAGACCGCGGCCATCGGCTACCGCCGACTCGGCGGGCTCGGCAGCGGTAGCCGGTCCCGGATGGATGTTCACATATGGCAGGGTATTCGGGGGTACCGACACCGCGCACCCACATCCATTCGACTTGTGAAGAAATGAGCTACTCCATGCCGACGACCGGCCCGTTCGCCGCTGGCGACCGCGTGCAATTGACCGATTCGAAGGCGCGCAAGTTCACCGTGGTCCTCGAAGACGGCAAGCAATTCCACACCCACCGAGGCGCTATCAATCACGACGATTTGATCGGCGCGCCGGAAGGAAGCATCGTCTCTGCCACCAGCGGAACCCAGTATCTCGCCCTTCGACCGCTGCTCACCGACTATGTGTTGTCTATGCCGCGTGGCGCGCAGGTCATTTATCCGAAGGACGCCGCGCAGATCGTGGCCGAGGGTGACATCCATCCGGGCTGTCGCGTGATCGAAGCCGGCGCTGGGTCGGGTGCCCTGACATGTTCGCTGCTGCGCGCGGTCGGGACAGGTTCAGTACTGTCCTACGAGATCCGCGACGATCACGCCGAATACGCGGCCCGCAACGTCGAGACCTTCTTCGGCACCAAGCCAGAAAACTGGGACCTGGTGGTCGGCGATCTGGCCGATCACGACCCCGCCGACCAGGCCGATCGACTGATCTTAGACATGGTCACCCCGTGGGAACCGCTGGATACGGTAGCCAAGACGCTGAAACCCGGTGGCGTGCTCATTACTTACGTCGCGACCGTGACTCAACTCTCGAGAATGGTCGAGGCGCTGCGCGAGCAGGAATGCTGGACTGAACCGCGGGCCTGGGAGTCGTTGGTCCGGGAGTGGAGCGCGGTCGGGTTGGCGGTGCGTCCGGAACATCGGATGCAAGGTCACACCGCATTTTTGATCACCGCCCGCCGGCTCGCCGACGACACCACGCCACTACGTCCGCACCGCCGTCCTACCAAGGGGTGAGCTAGCGCGGTAGCGCAATCGTTTCACGCAACATGGTGCGCCTGTCGGCGCGATTGGTCACCCGCCGGTAGCGTGGAGTTCTACCAACGGTTGCCGAGATCGTTGGCGCGAGCGCGTAATGCGACGCCGAGAGGAGTCAGTCATGACCGAATCAGATCGCACCCCCGAGTCACGACCCGGAGTGCCCCGACAGTCCGGCGATGCCAAGGAACTTCAGGAACGAGTCGATGCGCTGACCGTCCGCAACGCCAAACTCCTGGACACTCTCAAAGACGCGCGTCAGCAGCTCATCGTGCTCCGCGAAGAGGTTGACCGTCTCGGGCAGCCGCCAAGCGGTTACGGCGTCCTACTCGCGACCTACCCCGACGACACCGTCGACGTTTTCACCTCCGGTCGCAAGATGCGGCTCACCGTCTCACCGAATATCGATGTCGAGACGTTGCACCACGGTCAGACGCTCAGGCTCAATGAGGCGTTGACCGTTGTGGAGGCAACCGATTTCGACACCGTCGGTGAGATCGGGACACTGCGCGAGGTGCTGAATGACGGGCGCCGCGCACTCATCGTCGGACATGCCGACGAAGAGCGGGTGGTGCGCCTGGCCGAACCTCTGCTGGCGGCGACTGACCCGGACCGTGAGTCGACCAATCGCAAACTGCGGCCCGGCGATTCGCTGTTGATCGACAACAAGGCCGGCTTTGCTTTCGAGCGGATTCCTAAGGCCGAGGTCGAAGATTTGGTGCTTGAGGAAGTGCCCGATGTCGGCTACGAGGATATCGGCGGCCTTGGCCGGCAGATTGAACAGATCCGCGACGCGGTGGAGCTACCATTCCTGCACAAGGATCTGTTTCGCGAATATTCGTTGCGACCACCTAAGGGAGTGCTGCTCTACGGTCCGCCCGGGTGCGGAAAGACGCTCATCGCCAAAGCGGTGGCCAATTCACTTGCCAAGAAGATCGCTCAGGCTCGTGGTGACGATGCCAAGGAAGCCAAGTCGTATTTCTTGAACATCAAGGGCCCGGAATTGTTGAACAAGTTCGTCGGTGAAACTGAACGGCATATCCGGTTGATCTTCCAGCGCGCACGCGAAAAGGCATCCGAAGGTACGCCGGTCATCGTGTTCTTCGACGAGATGGATTCGATTTTCCGTACCCGCGGTTCCGGTGTGTCGTCGGATGTGGAGACGACCGTGGTGCCGCAGCTGCTCAGCGAGATCGACGGCGTCGAAGGACTCGAGAATGTCATCGTCATCGGTGCCTCCAATCGCGAGGACATGATCGACCCGGCCATTCTGCGGCCCGGTCGCCTCGACGTGAAGATCAAGATCGAGCGGCCTGATGCCGAAGCGGCGATGGACATCTTCTCCAAGTATCTGGTCACCGAACTGCCGGTACATGCCGACGACCTCGCCGAGTTCGGCGATGATCGGGCGCTCTGCGTCAAGACGATGATCGAGCGGGTGGTCGACCGGATGTACGCCGAGAGCGACGACAACCGCTTCCTCGAGGTCACCTACGCCAACGGTGACAAAGAAATCATGTATTTCAAGGATTTCAACTCGGGTGCGATGATCCAGAATGTCGTCGACCGGTCGAAGAAGTACGCGATCAAGTCACAGTTGGAGTCGGGCCAGCCAGGTCTTCGTATCAGTCATTTGTTCGACTCAATTCTCGATGAGTTCGCGGAAAATGAAGATCTGCCGAACACCACCAATCCGGACGATTGGGCACGGATCTCAGGTAAGAAAGGCGAGCGTATCGTCTATATCCGGACACTGGTGACGGGCAAGAGCAGCGGAGCGAGCCGCGCGATTGATACCGAGACGAACACCGGGCAGTATCTGTAATTTGGTGCGCATCCGCCCGTTTTGAACCGGCACCGATTATTGTTTGTCGGTGATGAGCAGCGTAGAGATCGCGCCGATTCGCGTCACGGTGGACGGCACCGTGCGCCTGGTCGGCGCCAAGGCACGATTGACGATAGGGCGAACACCGGAGAACGACATCGTCGTCAATCACCACTTGGTGTCGAGGCAGCATCTGAGTATCGAGTGGCGCAACGGCCAGTGGTATGTCTGCGACCTCGGTTCAACGAATGGATCGTATGTCGGTCCGACGCGGATAACAGAGGTGCTGGCCGGGAGCGGCACGCAGAACGTACGTCTCGGGGACCCGCAGACCGGCCCGCTCGTGGAGATGTCGCCGGCGGCGCAGTCATCGGCCCAAGCGATGCCGGGGCCGCCGCCGGGCGCGGTGACACTGGTACCTCCAGCGCCGAGTTCGGCTGTACCTCCTGCGCCGAGTTCGGCTGTGCCGCAAGCGCCCTCGCAAATGCCTCCTGCGCAACAACCGCCGCAACAGCAGGCGCCGTACCAACCGCCACCCGCACAACAGCCAGCCGTCAAGCCCTTTGGAAGCCCGGCGCCTCAGCAACCGTTCGCGCCGGCTCAGCGACGGCAGCCCCCCGCGCCACATGCACCACCGGGACACCCGCAACAGCCACGGCAGTTCGTGCCCGGACAGGGATCCTCAGCGGGCGGGCCCGGTGCGAGCGGCTTCGGTGAGCCGACGATTCATCCACCGAACCTGCCCGACGCCGATGCCGCGCCGCATCTCCAATCGCTGCTGCACAACGTCGCCAATGCTCTGACCGCACCGGAACAGGCTGGGCGACAAGCGATTACGTTAACCGGCACCCAGACCATCGGTCGTACCCCGGACAACGACATCGTCGTTTCGGACGTGTTGGCCTCGCGTCATCACGCCAAACTCACGAATACCACCGCGGGCATGTTCATCGACGACCTGCGCAGTGTCAACGGCACGTACGTCAACGGTCAGCGTGTGGTCCACCATCCGCTAACCGACGGCGACGTCGTCACCATCGGTAACAGCGACTTCGTGGTGTCGGCGGGCAATCTCATGCGCGGACAGGCCAAGTCCGTGGTTGCCGGCGGTCTCGAGGTGCATGGCGTCGGACTGACGATCGACGGCAAGGAACTGTTGCGGAATGTGAGTGTCTCCGCGGCTCCCGGAACATTGACCGCGATCATCGGCCCGTCCGGTGCCGGCAAGTCGACCGCGGCGAAGATTATCGCCGGACTGTCCCGGCCCACCGCCGGCGTCGTGCAGTTCGAGGGTCGCGACGTACACGCCGAATACGACGCACTCCGGTCCCGTATCGGGATGGTGCCGCAGGATGACGTGCTGCATCGCAAACTGACTCTGCGTCAGGCACTGGGCTACGCGGCACAACTTCGGTTGCCGCCGGATATGAACAAGGCCGATCGGGCGCAGGTGGTCGCCGGTGTACTCACCGAATTGCAGCTCATCGAGCATCTGGACACGCGCGTCGACAAACTGTCGGGTGGCCAGCGGAAGCGCGCATCGGTCGCGATGGAGTTGCTGACCGGTCCATCGCTGCTGATTCTCGACGAGCCGACGTCGGGGCTCGATCCGGCATTGGACCGCCAGGTGATGAACACGTTACGCCGCCTCGCCGACGCGGGCCGCGTGATCGTCGTGGTCACCCACTCACTGAGTTACCTGTCGCTGTGCGATGAAGTACTGCTGCTGGCGCCGGGCGGTAAGACGGCGTTCTGCGGTCCGCCGAGCCAGGTGGGTTCGGCGATGGGAACCACTGACTGGGCCGAGATATTCGGCTACGTCGCGGACCAGCCCGATGCCGCCCACGCTCGCTACACCTCCCGATTCGCATCACAGCCCGCGCCGCCGACACCGACGTCCACCGGACCGGTGGTACGCGCGCCGCAGAGCGGATTCTTCCGGCAACTTTCTACGGTCGCGCGTCGGCAGACGCGGCTGATCTTCGCCGACGTCGGGTATCTGATCTTCCTCGTGTTGCTGCCCCTCGTGCTGGGTGCTCTCTCGCTGGTGATTCCCGGATCGTCCGGGTATCTGTCGAATAACGTCGACGAGCCGGCCGAGACCGTACAGATGTTGGTGGTACTCGTCGTCGGTGCGGCCTTCATGGGTACCGCACTCTCGGTACGAGATCTGGTGGGGGAGCGGCCGATCTTTGAGCGCGAACGCGCGGTTGGCTTGCGTCCCGGGGCATATCTGTGGGCAAAGGTGGTTGTCTTCTTCGTCGCGGTATCCCTGCAGACCGCGGTGATGCTGGCGATCAACTACGCCCGCAAAGGTGTTCCCGAGGCGAGTTTCTTTCTACCGGGCTGGCTCGAGCTGTTCTTCATCGTGGCATTCCTCGGCTGCGTCAGTACCCTTGTGGGCCTGGCCATTTCGGCTGCGGTCCGATCGACCGAGCAGACGATGCCCCCGCTCGTCATCGTCGTGATGGTGCAGTTCGTCTTCTGTGGCGGCCTTTTCGCGCTTGCCGGGCGGCCAGGTTTGGAGCAACTCTCCTGGATATTCCCAGCCCGATGGGGGTACTCGGGCGCGGCGTCGGTGGTGGATCTACGCGAGGTGTCACCCGATGCCCAGTCGGCCGAAATCGAGAAACTGTGGAGCCACGAATTGATGTATCTGGGGCTGTCGTACGGAATTCTGGCCGCTATGGCATTGCTCTTGTTCGTTTTCACCTGGCGCAGGTTGGTGCTGAAGAAGAAATAGGGCTTGTGGTGGCGGCTTCCGCGCCTTACGGGTACCGCACCAGACCAGCCTCGCTGGTAACCGCCAATCCGCGATGATTGGGGAGCACTCGCACGGTGTAGCCGATGCGCCCGGACCGCGCGACGTCGAGCCCACCGGTGAATAGCGCACGGCCAGACGAATCGGTCGCGCCGGTCGCCGACAAGGTCGTAACGATCGGGTCGACGATCTCGCCGGCGGCGTCGACCGTTCCGCCGACGGCTTGTACGGCAACTTCGCCGGCGTCCAGGCCGCCGAGCGCCACATGCGCTGTCAGCCCAACCCGTGAACCCGGTGCGACCACGCCCGACGAGTGCGGCGGCAAATCCTCGTCGATGCCGGTGACCGCTACCGATGGCCACGCCAGCGCGAGCCGGTCGCGGTAGTCAGCCAGATCACGTGCCAATGCGTAGTCGTTGACACACGCGTCGCGGAAAGATTGCGCCGCAGGCGAATACAACTCCGTGGTGTACTCGCGGACCATCCGTTCGGCCAACACCTGGGGAGCCAGTTCGTCGATGGTGTGACGCACCATATCGACCCAACCGGCCGGAATCGCATCGTCGTCGAGAGTCCGGAGCTGTCCGGACGCAGACGAATAGTAGAGCGGCACAACGGTATTCTCGAGGAGTTCGTAAAGTGCCGTCGCCTCGATATCGTCGCGTCGATGCTCGTCGCCGATCTCGTCCGCGGACGGGATCGCCCAGCCATTGTGGCCGTCGGCCATCTCATCCCACCAGCCATCGAGAATGGACAGGTTCAACCCGCCGTTGAGCGCCGATTTCATCCCCGACGTTCCGCACGCCTCCATCGGGCGCACCGGATTGTTAAGCCACACATCGCATCCAGCGTAGATATGACGCGCCATGCCGATGTCGTAGTCGGGGAGGAAGACGATTCGTCCGCGCAACGCCGGGTCGTCGGTGAACCGAACGATCTGCTGGATCAGAGATTTCCCGCCGTCGTCAGCGGGATGTGCTTTGCCAGCGACGACGAGTTGAATCGGTCGATGCGGATCGGTGAGTAGGCGGCGCAGCCGCTCGGGGTCGCGCAGCATCAGCGTCAACCGCTTGTAGGTAGCGGCACGTCGGGCGAATCCGATTGTCAGCACGCGGGAATCGAAAACCTCACGCGTCCAGGCCAACTCGGCATCGCTGTGGCCACGAGCGCGGCCGCTCGCATAGGTCCGCCGGCGGACCTCGGCCACTAACGAATCGCGGAGTTCGCTGCGAATCGCCCAAATCTCGGCGTCGGATAATGTGCCGTCTTGCGGCCAGTGCGGCGACCGCCAGGTGTCGCCGTGCACCCCGTTGGTAATCGATCCAATAGGCACCTCGGTGGTATCGAACCCAGGCCATAGGTCGCCGAACATCTCCCGCGATACCTCGCCGTGCAACTTCGACACACCGTTGGCGCGTTGCCCCAACCGCAGCCCGAGATGCGCCATGTTGAAAATATCCGGTGCGGCTTCGTCACCCAGCTCGCAGATCACATCTACCGGCAGGTCGGGGAGCAGCCGCGATGACCCGCTCTCGTCCGCATCGAAATAATGGCGGACCATCGTCATCGGGAATCGATCGATTCCGGCAGGTACCGGGGTGTGCGTGGTGAACACCGTCGACGCGCGCACGGCGGCTTCGGCCTGCGTGAAGCTGAGCTGAGCGTCGGTGACCAACTCCCGGATGCGTTCTAGCCCAAGGAAACCCGCGTGTCCCTCGTTCATGTGGAACACCTCCGGCGCCGGGGTGCCGGTGATGCGAGTGTATTCGCGGACCGCCCGGACACCCCCGACGCCGAGCAGGATTTCCTGTTTGATGCGGTGGTCCTGATCGCCGCCGTAGAGGCGATCGGTGACACCGCGTAGTTCGGCATCGTTCTCAGGCAGGTCAGAGTCCAAGAGCAGCAAGCTGATTCGACCCACTCTGGCTACCAAGACCCGAGCGGTGAGACGTCGACCACCGGGCATCGAGACAGTGATCAACACCGGGTCGTCGCCGTCGCACAGTGGTGTCAACGGCAGGGCCCGCGGATCGTTGATCGGATAGTTCTCTATCTGCCAGCCATCGGCGGTCAACGATTGGCGGAAGTAGCCGGACCGATAGAACAGGCCGATACCGATAAGCGGCAAGCCGAGGTCGGAGGCCGCCTTGAGATGATCGCCGGCGAGAATACCGAGGCCACCGGAGTAGATCGGGAGTACTTCGGTGATACCGAATTCCATCGAGAAATACGCGATGGACGCCGGTACGGGTTGGCGTGCCGCCAATTCGCCGTACCAAGCAGTGGCTGAGCGGTACTCCGCGAGATCGTTGGCGGCCGCCGCCACTCGCGTGGAGAAGTCGGCGTCGTCGCTCAGCTCGGTGAGACGTTCGGGCGTCGTCTCGTCGAGGACGCGTTGCGGATCGCCGTGTGCCGCCCAGACTTCCGGATCAATCTCGGCGAAGAGGTCCTGTGTTGGCCGATGCCACGACCACCTCAAGTTGGCGGCGAGTTCGGTGAGGGGTTGCAAGTTGGCGGGAAGTTGGACCCGAACGGTGAACCGGCGGAAGGCTTTCACAGCGGTAGACGCTACCGGAGCGGGGGAGTCCCGGCGCGGCGGTTAGTGGTGGCGGGCACTACCCTCGACCTCATGCAGCGAATAATCGGCACCGAGGTCGAATACGGCATATCCGCTCCTTCGGATCCGACCGCCAACCCGATAATGACGTCGACACAGGCGGTACTCGCATATGCCGCAGCCGCGGGCGTCCCGCGGGCTAAGCGGACCCGGTGGGATTACGAAGTCGAATCGCCGTTGCGCGACGCCCGCGGATTTGACCTCGGCCGATCTTCAGGACCCGCTCCCATCATTGACGCCGACGAGATCGGCGCCGCGAATATGATCCTCACCAACGGTGCGCGGCTTTACGTCGATCATGCGCACCCGGAATATTCGGCACCCGAGGTTACCGACCCACTCGACGCGGTGATCTGGGACAAAGCCGGGGAGCGCGTAATGGAGGCGGCGGCGCGCCACGTCGCGAGTGTGCCGGGGGCGCCGGCTCTGCAGTTGTACAAGAACAACATTGACGGTAAGGGCGCCTCCTACGGCACTCATGAGAACTACTTGATGAGCCGGGAGACGCCGTTTCCGGCGATCATCGCCGGACTCATCCCGTTCTTCGCCTCGCGACAGGTCGTCGTCGGTTCGGGACGAGTCGGCATCGGCCAATCCGGCGACGAGTCGGGCTTCCAGCTCAGTCAGCGCGCCGACTATATCGAGGTCGAAGTCGGGCTGGAGACGACGCTCAAACGCGGCATCATCAACACCCGCGACGAACCGCACGCCGATCCTGACCGCTATCGCCGACTGCACGTTATCGTCGGCGATGCCAATCTGTCCGAGACCTCGACCTACCTCAAAGTCGGTACCGCCGCGCTCGTCCTCGATCTCATCGAGGCTGGCTACGACTTCTCCGATCTCGAATTGGCCCGGCCGGTCACCGCCGTGCACACCATCAGCCATGACCCGACGTTGACCGCGACCGTCGCACTCACCGACGGTCGTGAACTCACCGGCCTGGCACTGCAACGTGAGTATCTGGCGCGCTGTCAGAGCTTCCACGATCGGGAACACCCCGATGACGAGCGAGCCGCCCACGTCCTCGCGACCTGGGCCGACGTACTCGACAAACTCGAACGCGATCCGATGGAATGCGCCGACCTGCTCGATTGGCCGGCAAAGCTACGGCTACTCGAGGGATTCCGGCAGCGTGAAGGGCTGAGCTGGTCGGCACCGCGCCTTCACCTGATCGACCTGCAATACTCCGACGTGCGCCTCGACAAAGGACTCTACAACCGGCTCGTCGCCCGCGGATCCATGAAGAGGCTGGTCACCGAAGCGCAAGTCCTCGACGCCATCAGCAACCCGCCCGAGCAGACTCGAGCGTATTTCCGTGGCGAATGCCTGCGCCGATTCGGCGCCGACATCGCAGCGGCGAGCTGGGATTCGGTGATCTTCGACCTCGGCGGCGACTCACTCGTCCGCATTCCGACGCTGGAACCATTGCGCGGCAGTCGCGCGCATGTCGGTGAGCTACTCGATTCGGTCAACAGTGCGGCCGAACTCGTCGATCAACTGACGGTCAAATAGAGCCAGCTTCGCCGTGACTTTACGGCTGGCTTCGCCGTGACTTTACGGCTGGCTTCGCCGTGACTTTACGGCTGGCTTCGCCGTGACTTTACGGCTGGCTTCGCCAGGGGCCCAGGGCCGCTCGGCTCGATCGGGCTTGTGCACGAGGTAGCTGCGAGCCTCACACATCTGCGCGCGGACCCCGGTAGGGTAGTGCTACCCAGTCATCTGAGGTATTTCATGGCTGGCCCGACCGATAGGAGGCGGCATGGCGCAGGAACAGACTCACCGCGGTGGTGGCAGCGATGACGACGATCTCACCCCCGATGGTGGTGCGGGTCAGGAACGTCGCGAGAAGCTCGCGGAAGAGACCGACGATCTGCTCGACGAGATCGACGATGTGCTGGAGGAGAACGCCGAAGACTTCGTGCGGGCCTATGTCCAGAAGGGCGGCCAGTGAGTCCCGGCGTACCCTCGGACGGACCTGACATCTCGTCTTTCACCGAATATCTTCGCGTACACGCACCCGATCAACTGCCCGCCGCCCGACTCGCGTCTATCACCGGTGCCGGCGCCGCGACAACTGAAATACCGCATGGCACAACGATTGTGGCGGTCTCGTATGCCGGTGGCGTAGTGCTTGCCGGTGACCGCCGGGCCACTGCGGGCAATCTGATCGCCACTCGCGACGTGCGCAAGGTGTACATCACCGACGACTACTCGGCGGCGGGTATCGCGGGTACGGCGGGCATCGCCATCGAGATGGTACGGCTATTCGCCGTCGAGCTTGAGCACTACGAGAAGCTCGAAGGTGTTCCGCTGACCCTCGACGGCAAAGTCAGCCGGCTCGCCGCGATGGTGCGCGGCAACCTCGCCGCGGCAATGCAAGGGCTTGCCGCTGTTCCGCTGCTCGTCGGGTTCGACACCGATGCCGAGGCCGGCGCGCCCGGCCGGATCTTTTCCTTCGACGTCGCGGGGGATCGGCATGAGGAATTCGGCGGTTACGCAGCTATTGGTTCTGGTTCGGTCTTCGCGAAATCGTCGCTGAAGAAGCGCTACCGGGCCGACCTCGACGCGGCCGGTGCGCTATCGATCGCGATCGAAGCACTGTATGACGCGGCGGACGATGATTCGGCCACCGGCGGTCCCGACATTGTGCGCCAGATCTTCCCGACGGCGGTCACCGTGAGCGCCGATGGCGCCACCGAAGTGCCCGAATCGGATATCTCGGCGGCTGCTACCGAAATCACCAGGGTGCGAACCGAACAGCACGCGCCGCGCGGCAGCCACCGCGGGGAGGGAGACCTGCGATGACATTTCCGTACTACGCGAGTGCCGAGCAGATCATGCGGGATCGTTCGGAGTTGGCGCGCAAGGGGATTGCCCGCGGACGCAGCGTCGTGGCGTTGACCTATGCCGACGGTGTGCTGTTCGTGGCGGAGAATCCGTCGAACACGCTGCGCAAGATCAGTGAGATCTACGACCGCATCGGCTTTGCCGCAGTAGGCAAATACAACGAGTTCGAGAGCCTGCGTAAGGCCGGTATCCAACTCGCGGATCTGCGCGGCTATAGCTACGACCGCGCCGATGTGAGTGGACTCTCGCTGGCGAACGCCTATGCCAATACGTTGGGATCGGTATTCACCGAGCAAGCCAAGCCATACGAGGTGGAGTTGTGCGTCGCCGAAGTGGCCAAGCCGGGGCGGACCACTCCGTCGCAGCTCTATCGGATCAGCTACGACGGTTCGATTGCCGATGAGACCCGATTTCTGGTGATGGGTGGCGTGACCGAGGCGATCAACAAATCCCTGACGGAGCATTACAGCGCCGATCTGCCACTGGCTCAAGCGGTTTCGGTTGCCGCGGTTGCACTCGGCGCCGTCGGCGAACAGCCAAGAGTCCTCACCGCCGACGATGTGGAGGTCGCGATCCTCGACCGCAATCGGCCGCGACGCGCCTTCAGACGTTTACGCAACGAGCAAGTTGCCGACCTGCTGGCCCAGGTACCGGCGCCCGAGCCGGAAGCGGCGCCCGAAGCCGACCCCGACAAGAAGGACTGAGGTCTTCCGTGCAGCGTCGAATCATGGGCATCGAGACCGAATTCGGTGTGACATGCACTTTTCACGGCCACCGTCGGCTTAGCCCGGACGAGGTGGCGCGGTATCTGTTCCGCCGCGTCGTGTCGTGGGGGCGGTCGTCGAATGTGTTCTTGCGCAACGGCGCTCGACTCTACCTCGATGTCGGATCGCATCCGGAGTATGCCACCGCCGAATGCGACAGCCTGGTCCAGTTGATCAATCACGATCGCGCGGGAGAGCTGGTCTTGGAGGATCTGCTCATCGATGCGGAGGCTCGGTTGGCCGACGAGGGTATCGGCGGCGACATTTATCTGTTCAAGAACAACACCGACTCTGCCGGGAATTCCTACGGGTGCCACGAGAACTTCCTGGTGGTCCGTGCCGGCGAGTTCTCACGGATCTCCGACGTTCTGCTGCCCTTCCTGGTGACCAGGCAATTGATCTGCGGCGCCGGCAAGGTGCTGCAGACTCCCAAATCGGCTGATTTCTGCTTATCCCAACGGGCGGAACATATTTGGGAAGGCGTGTCGTCGGCGACGACACGATCGCGACCGATCATCAACACCCGCGACGAACCCCACGCCGACGCCGAGAAATATCGTCGCCTGCATGTCATCGTCGGTGACTCCAACATGGCGGAAATGACGACGCTACTCAAGGTCGGCTCCGCGACGCTGGTCCTGGAGATGATCGAAGCGGGGTTGAGTTTCCGAGACTTCGCCCTGGACAACCCAATTCGGGCGATCCGGGAAATCTCGCATGATCCGACCGGCCGCCGACAGGTGCGGTTAGCCGGCGGCAAAACGGCCAGCGCGCTCGACATTCAGCGTGAGTATCACGCCCGCGCCGTTGACCACATCGCCGGCGGACATCCCGACCCGTCGATGGCCGTCGTGGTGGACTTGTGGGGACGCATCCTCGACGCCGTGGAGTCCGACGATTTCTCCAAGGTGGACACCGAGATCGACTGGGTCATCAAGCGAAAGCTATTTCAGCGCTACCAAGACAAATTCGGGATGGAGTTGACCGACCCGAAGATCGCCCAACTCGACCTGGCGTATCACGACATCAAGCGCGGCCGTGGGGTGTTCGACGTGTTGACGCGTAAGGGCTTGGTCGCCCGCGCCACCACCGACGAGGCGATCGCGAACGCGGTGGAAGAGCCGCCGCAGACCACTCGGGCAAAATTGCGCGGCGACTTCATTTCGGCCGCACAGAAGACCGGCCGCGATTTCACGGTCGACTGGGTGCATTTGAAACTCAACGATCAAGCCCAGCGGACAGTGCTGTGCAAGGATCCGTTCCGCAGCGTCGATGAGCGCGTCGATCGGCTCATCGCATCGATGTGAGTCATAAGATATCGCGGTGGCACGAAATAGAACTGAACGGCTGCTGAACCTGGTCATCTGCCTGCGCGAAGCCAGACAGTTCGTGACCGCCGAGTTCATCCGGGAGAACGTCGTCGGCTATGCCGACGAACCGCAGAGCGACGAGGCGTTCAACCGGATGTTCGAGCGGGACAAGGCCGAACTGCGCGATATGGGTGTTCCACTGTTGACCGGGACGGCGCCGCGAGCAGCAGGTGTCGAAGGCTATCGAATCGATCGCGAAAGCTACGAGCTGCCGGAGATCGTGCTCGCCGAAGATGAGGCCGCCGCGGTCGCGATGGCCGCTGTCGTGTGGGACAGTCCAGATATCGCGCGGCTGACGCAGTCGGCGGTACTCAAACTCAAAGGCGCGGGCATCGACGTACGCGTTACGGAGGATATTGAGATCTCGCCGCGTCGGGTCAGCTCAGAACCGGTGACCCGAACCTTGATCGATGCCAGCACGAGCCGCCGGGCGGTGACGTTTTCTCATCGACCATCGGGCGCGGGCGAGGCATCGAGGCGGACGCTTGAACCGTGGGGAGTGCTGACCCACCGTGGCCGGTGGTATGTGATCGGCCACGACCGCGACCGGAATGATCAGCGAGTCTTTCGGCTGTCGCGAGTGACCGATGTGCGCACCGTGGGTAAGGCAGGCGCATTCGAGATTCCCGCCGGCCTGGATCTGACTGCCGCCGTTGCCGCCACGGTTGATTCGGCATCGGGTGCCGACGGCGGCGCGACCGCGCGGCTGTGGGTCGCCGACGACCGGGCGGCCGGCTTGCGACGGATCGCGACTACGGTCACGCCGGCCCAGCGCGACGGTGCCGCGGGTGACGAAATCGAAGTTCCGATCGGCACCGAATCAGGTCTGGTCCGAATGGTCTTGTCCGCGGGCAGCGATGTGGTGGTTCTCGAACCGAAATCGTTGCGTGACAAGGTAATTGGTGCGCTCGACGCGATCATCGCGGCGGGAGCGTGAGATGCCGGCCCAATCCGAACAACTGACACGCCTGCTGACTCTGATCCCGTATTTCCTTGCGCGCCAGGGGATTACCTTGGAACAGGCGGCCGAGGACCTCAACGTTGACGAGGATAAACTGGTCAAAGACCTCGATCAGCTCTTCGTGTGTGGCTTGCCGGGCAAGTACCAGTACCCCGACGACCTGATCGACATTTCCTATTCCGAGGGACATGTTCAGGTCAACTTCAGCGCCGGAATCGACCGCCCACTTCAATTGACCTCAACCGAGGCGACGGTGCTACTTACCGCGCTGCGCGCGCTGACTCAGACCCACGCGACCGCACCAGACGCGGTCGAACGCGCGATCGCGAAGATCGCTGCCGCAGTGGGGGCCGAGTCAGCGCCAGCGGTGGCGGCCGACGACGCGGACCCGGTGCGCAAGGAGATCTACGAAACGATCCGTCGAGCGGTACACGAGGCCCGCGCGCTTTCGATCCGGTATTACACCGCCAGCCGTGATTCAATCAGCGATCGGGTGGTCGACCCGGTCACGGTCCAGGTGACCGACGGGAGCACGTATTTGTCGGCGTGGTGCCGGAGCAGCGCTGGAATGAGATTGTTCCGCTTCGATCGGATCGATGCGGCGCACATCCTCGACGAACCGGCCCAATCACCTCCCGACGCGGCGATAGAACGTCCATCGCCCATCATGTCCGAGAACGCCGACTTGCCGAGCGTCGAACTCGATGTCGACGCATCCGCGCGCTGGGCCTTTGAGTACTACCTCCTCGAACAGCAGGGCCCGGCACGCGATGACGGCGTACAACCCGCGACGCTGCGTTACGGTTCGGATGAGTGGCTGACCAGGTTCATTCTGGGATTCGGTGGTCAGATTCGGATCACCGGTTCGGGCGGAGCGTCAGATCAGGTAATCGACCAGGTCACGCGAGAGGCAACGGCGGCGCGGGCACGTTACAACTGACCACATGAACTACCGCGATGTCCGGTAGCATAGGCAACAGTCTCATTCGAAAGGGTTGTACTCATGGGCGCCATTCAGCCGTGGCACATCATCCTGGTCGTGCTGGCCTTCGTTATCCTCTTTGGCTCGAAGAAACTGCCGGATGCCGCGCGCGGCCTGGGACGATCACTGCGCATCTTTAAATCCGAAGTCAAGGAAATGGCCAACGACGGCAAGCCCGATGCTCCGGTTACCGAAGCACCGCGCGAACTTTCCGCTTCCGAGGTTGCGGCTCCGGCGCCAGTGCCCACCAGTAAACCTGAAGACGTGCAGAAGTCGGCTTAACGCCGGGCTTCTCCGCCAGTGCGCATACCTCTCGATCCCCGTCGGCGTCGCAGTAGGATCAACCCCGACGGGACGATGTCGCTCGTCGACCATCTCTACGAGCTACGGCACCGAATCGTCGTCTCGCTGATCGCGATCCTGCTGACAACGATTTTCGGCTTCTTCTGGTACTCCCATACTATTTTTGGGCTTGAATCGCTTGGCGAAATTCTGCGCGAACCCTACTGTTCGTTGCCAGCTTCGGCTCGCGCCAGTATCACCGCCGACGGTAGCTGTAAACTTCTCGCCACCGGTCCGTTCGATCAGTTCATGTTGCGACTCAAGGTCGGACTGACCGCGGGCGTCGTCATCGCTACCCCCATCTGGTTCTACCAACTCTGGCAATTCATCACACCCGGACTTCATCGCAACGAACGCCGATACGGGTTCACATTCGTGAGCGCCGCGACAGTTCTGTTTGTAGCCGGTGCGGTGCTCGCCTACCTAGTGGTCAACAAAGCATTCGAGTTCCTGTTCACGGTCGG
>NZ_BAEH01000121.1 GCF_000241305.1 Gordonia effusa NBRC 100432 | reverse complement strand
ATCGGTTTTCGCGGTAGGTGTACTCGCCCTGATCGCGGGTCAGCTGTCGGGCGATGACGCCGCCGCGGCCTCGACGCCGGGTGCGCAGCGCGGCAAGTGGTGGCATCAGGTCGATCGGTTCCGTTTGGTCATCCTCGCGATCGTCGCGTTCGCGTTGATGCTCGCCGAAGGCACCGCATATGACTGGTCGGCGCTACAGGTGGTGGAAACCTTCGATGTCCCCGAAGCCAATGGCGCCATCGCGTTCTTCGCTTTCAGCGCCGCGATGACACTGACGCGCTTCGTGATTGACCCCATCGCGGCCGCGATTGGCCCAGCCGCCGTGGTTCGGATCGGCGCGACAATCGGCATCGTCGGCATGACAATCGTCGTGGCATCGGCACGTTTTGATGACGCACAGTGGATGTCAATGGTCGGCTGGACAATCTTTGGAACTGGCCTGGCCGGGGGCATCCCGCAGATCTTCACCGCTGCCGGGAACCTGTCGCCGGTGGCGAGCGGACAGGTGATCTCCGTCGTCGTCGGCTGCGGTTATCTGGGAATGCTGGCTGGTCCAGCCGTGGTCGGTTTCTTGAGTCACCTAACGTCGCTGTCGTCGGCGTTGGTAGTTGTGGTGGTAGCGCTCGTCATCGCGCTGGTATTCGCGAGCCAGGTGAACAAACGAGGTGCCACCGCCGACTCGTCCGGCCTCGTACGCCCGTGACACACTGGTATCTGTGAGCAGACCCCAGAGTCGGCAGGCCGCCGCCCAGCAGGCCGCCGCAGCAGTAGCAATGGCAGGTGCGGTTGACCTCTCGGTCCTCAAGGAACGCGCCGATGCACAGCGAGCCCAAGCGTCTCGCCCCAACGACGTTCCCAGTGGCCCACAAAGGGCCGATGATGCGCACCCCGCCGCCGGTTACGTCGTCGAAGTGACCGAAGCCAATTTCGAGGCTGAGGTGCTGACCCGTTCGACGCAACAACTAGTCGTCGTCGTCTTGTGGTCGCCACGAAGCGCGGCGACGGCGAAGATGGTTCAGTTGCTCGCGTCGTCGGCACAGCAGTCCGGCGGTCGATGGGCCTTGGCGGCAGTCGACGCCGACGCCAACCCGCGCATCGTGCAAGCCTTCCAAGCGCAGGGCGTGCCGCTGATAATCGCCATCGCCCAAGGCCGTCCGGTCGCTGAGTTCGAGGGGCGTTCGGAAGGCGAGATCGCGCCTTGGATCGATTCGATCCTCGCGCAGATCGGGCACACTTTCGCCGGAGCGCCGCCCGAGCCGGCCGACGAGCCCGAAGAAGCGGACCCACGTATGGTCGCCGCTGAGGACAAGTTCAACTCGGGTGACCTCGACGGTGCGCTTGCTGCCTATCGAGAGATCGCGGCAGCTGAGCCGAATAACGCCGAAGTCGCGTCCCTCATCCGCAATATCGAGTTCATGGCGCGGGCGAACGCGCATGACGATTCGGTTCTCGAGTCTGCTCCCGACGACGTCGACGGACAACTGGCCGCTGCCGACAAGTTGCTGCTCGAACAGCGCCCGGAAGATGCGTTCGATCGCATCATCACCGCGATCAAACTGAGCGACGGTGACGACCGAACCAAGGCGCGCACGAGGTTGTTGGAACTATTCGAATTATTCGATCCCGCAGAGGCATTCGTAGTCGCGGCGCGCCGAAAGCTGGCGGCGGCGCTGTACTGACGCGGCGCGATGCGGCCACATTGATCAGGAATCGAGAAGCGTCGATGATCGGCAGCCCTATAACCTGATACGCATGAATCCCAGTGCCGCCGCTCATATTGCCGATTCCCACGACATGATCCGCGTATACGGAGCGCGGGAGAACAACCTCAAAGACGTCAGCGTCGAGATCCCCAAGCGGCGGCTCACGGTGTTCACCGGCGTGTCCGGTTCAGGTAAGAGCTCACTCGTCTTTGGAACCATCGCCGCTGAGTCGCAGCGAATGATCAACGAAACCTACAGCGCCTTCATCCAGGGATTCATGCCGACGCTGGCGCGTCCCGACGTCGATGTGCTCGATGGGCTCACTACCGCGATCACCGTCAGCCAGGAGCGGATGGGTGCCGACCCGCGGTCGACCGTCGGCACCGCGACCGATGCCAACGCCATGTTGCGCATCCTATTTAGCAGGCTCGGCAAGCCGTATATCGGTTCGCCGCAGGCATTTTCGTTCAACGTCGCTTCGATTAGCGGTGCCGGCGCGGTCACCGTCGAAAAGTCGGGGCGCACCGTGAAGGAACGCCGGAGCTTCAATTTGGTCGGTGGTATGTGTCCGCGATGCGAGGGACGCGGCTCGGTGTCCGACTTTGATCTCAGTGCTCTCTACGACGACACCAAATCCCTGAACGAGGGTGCGCTCACGATTCCCGGCTACACCATGGATGGCTGGTACGGCCGCATCTTCCGGGGCTGTGGCTGGTTCGATCCCGACAAGCCCATCAAGAAATACACCAAACGCGAACTCAACGACCTGCTGTACAAAGAATCGACCAAGATCAAAGTCGAGGGCATCAATCTCACCTACTTGGGACTCATCCCGCAGATTCAAAAGTCTTTCCTCGCAAAGGATCGCGAGGCGATGCAGCCACATATTCGGGCGTTCGTCGACCGCGCCATCACCTTCACCACGTGTCCCGACTGTGACGGAACCAGGCTGACCGAAGGGGCGCGGTCATCGAAGATCGCGGGCAAATCCATCGCCGACGCCTGCTCCATGCAGATCTCTGACCTCGCCGAGTGGGTAGGCGGACTCGACGAACCGTCGGTCGGCCCATTGCTGGAGAACCTGTCGCGCACTCTTAACTCTTTTGTCGAGATCGGCCTGGGTTATCTGTCGCTCGAACGTCCATCCGGCACGTTGTCGGGTGGAGAAGCGCAGCGCACCAAGCTGATTCGGCACCTGGGATCCTCACTGACCGATGTCACCTATGTATTCGACGAACCGACTATCGGCCTGCACCCCCACGACATCGCGCGGATGAACAACCTGCTGCGCCAGCTCCGCGACAAGGGCAACACCGTACTGGTCGTGGAGCATAAGCCGGAGACAATTCTCATCGCCGATCACATCGTCGACCTCGGTCCCGGCGCCGGATCAGACGGCGGCACAATCTGTTTCGAAGGAACTGTCGATGATCTGCGCGCCAGTGACACGGTGACCGGCAAACATCTCGACGACCGGTCGTCGTTGAAGGACGAGGTCCGAACGGCTAACGGCGCCTTGGAGATACGCGGTGCCAACACCAACAACCTACGTGACGTCGACGTCGATGTACCGCTCGGAGTACTCACCGTCGTTACCGGTGTGGCCGGGTCGGGAAAGAGTTCGCTGATCCACGGGTCATTCGCGAAGTCCGACGACGTGGTTTCCATCGACCAGGGCGCCATCAAAGGTTCGCGACGCAGTAATCCGGCCACGTATTCGGGGTTGCTCGAACCGATCAGGAAGGCCTTCGCAAAGGCGAACGGTGTGAAACCTGCTCTGTTCAGCGCCAATTCGGAGGGCGCGTGTCCGGCATGTAAGGGCGCCGGTGTGATCTACACCGACTTGGGCATCATGGCCGGGATGTCGACGGTATGCGAGCAATGCGAGGGCAAGCGGTTCGACGCGTCTGTTCTCGACTACACCTTCGGCGGCCGTGACATCAGCGAGGTGCTCGGCATGTCAGTCGCGCAGGCACATGAGTTCTTCGCCGAAGGAGAATCGCGAATTCCCGCTGCGCACAAGATCCTTGGCCATCTGGTCGACGTCGGGCTGGGCTACCTCACCATCGGGCAGCCGCTGACGACATTGTCGGGCGGTGAGCGGCAACGGCTGAAATTGGCGACGCATCTGGGGGACAAGGGCGGCGTCTACGTTCTCGACGAACCCACGACCGGATTGCATCTGGCCGACGTCGAGAACCTGCTCGAGCTCCTCGATCGCATTGTCGATGCGGGTAAATCTGTCATCGTCATCGAGCATCACCAAGCGGTGATGGCCCACGCGGACTGGATCATCGATCTGGGGCCCGGCGCTGGCCATGACGGTGGCAAGGTGGTGTTTGAAGGCACGCCGGCAGAACTGGTGGCCGACCGTTCGACGTTGACCGGCGAACATCTTGCGGAGTACGTCCAGTCCGCGAAGTAGGTCAGCGCCGATCGTCGAGTGCTTTACGAGATGCCTTGGCTGGGTTGGCAGTTCGGCCGTCAGACGTCTCGATACACGTTGGCCTCGCAAGCTCGTCCAACGCACTCGACGATCGGAAGGGGTGGCGAGATGCGGTGGCCGAGTTGATTCGGCGGTTAGGATGATTGCCGTGGAGGGGATACAGATGCGTAAAAGGGTAGTTTCGGGAGTCGTCTTGATCGGCGCAGCATCAGCGCTGTTGGTGGGTTGTAATTCCCCTGGTAGCCAAGGACCGTCAAGTTTGGCCGCGCCTATTTCTAATTGGGCAAACACAAGGACAGTCATCGACGTCGAAACTCTGATTGGTAAGAATCTGCACGAGGCCAACCAGGTTCTGGGGCAAGAAAACGGTCCACGGAAAGGCGCCCCAGGAATGTATCTCTATGAAATATCTGCCAGCTTTAACAACGGAACCCCAGTGATGCGCGATTTCGGGGATCGCCCTCAAGATTGGATCATCGTCGGCGCTTGTGGTCGAACTGGAAACGCGGTTTCCCTGGGCTTGGTGGACCGACCATTTGTCACGCCCGAAGTCGAGGCCGCAGCGCACAAGAATAAGTATGCGGGGGATCTTTTCGAATGCCCGGGAGAGCGTGTCTCTTCGGTCACCGTGACGCCGATACCGAAGTAGGTTACGGAGCGCTCTTCAATATCGCCGGAAAACGAATAATGCCTCGGCGGAACTAGGATCGGCTGGGCATAGCCTGGCCTACTCGATGACCGGTGCGGTCGCGTTGGCGAGATGGCTTGGCTGGGTTGGCAGTTCGGCCGTCAGACGTCTCGATACACGTTGGCCTCGCAAGCTCGTCCAACGCACTCGACGATCGGAAGGGGTGGCCTCACGCACTCGACGACCGAGCCGGAACCTAATCTCTGACCGGCGCGAGCCAGATCGCTGAGTTGGCCGGCAGCAGCACCGTTGCCGACGCGGGGCGGCCGTGCCACGGGGCGTCGGTCGCGATTACCTCGCCGAGGTTGCCGCGCCCCGCGCCGCTGTAGGCGGCGGCGTCGGTATTGAGTATCTCGGTCCATGCGCCGACGTGCGGGAGCCCCACCTGGTATTCCGATCGATCCGATCCGGAAAAGTTGAAGACGCAGGCGATCATCGAGCCGTCGCTGCCGTAACGCAGGAAGCTGATCACGTTATTGGCCGTATCGTTCGCGTCGATCCACGAATAGCCCTGCGGCGTGGTGTCCTGACTGTACAGCGCGGGGGAGTCGCGGTAGACACGATTGAGGTCGGTGACCAACGACGCTATCCCCGAATGCAATTCACCCTCCCAGCCGTTTCGTTGATCCCAGTCGAGCCCCCGGTCATCGGCCCATTCGGCGGACTGGCCGAATTCTTGGCCCATGAACAGGAGCTGCTTGCCCGGATGAGACCACATGTAAGCCAAGAAGATTCGCACACCCGCGGCCTTCGCGAAAGCATCGCCGGGCATCCGCGTCCAGAGTGTGCCCTTGCCGTGAACCACCTCGTCATGCGAGATCGGCAGTACAAAGTTCTCGCTCCACGCGTACATCAGCGAGAAGGTGATCTCGTGATGGTGGAAGCTCCGATGGACTTGATCTCGGCCGAGGTAGCCGAGTGTGTCGTGCATCCAGCCCATATTCCACTTGAGCGTGAAGCCTAGCCCACCCAAAGCGGTGTCCCTGGTGACTCCCGGCCACGACGTCGATTCCTCGGCAGCGGTCAACACTCCTGGAAAGTGTTTGTGCACAGTCGCATTCATCTCCTGCAGGAACTGCACCGCCTCCAGGTTCTCCCGTCCTCCGTGGATATTCGGTGTCCACTGGCCTTCGGGGCGTGAATAGTCCAGGTACAGCATCGCGGCCACGGCATCGACGCGGAGGCCATCGACGTGGAATTCGGCGAACCAATAGAGCGCGTTGGCTACCAGGAAGTTGCGAACCTCGGCCCGGCCGAAGTTGAAAATATAGGTGCCCCAGTCAAGTTGCTCGCCGCGTTGGGGATCGCTGTGCTCGTACAGGGCCGTGCCGTCGAAGCGCGCCAGTGCCCAGTCGTCTTTGGGGAAGTGTGCGGGTACCCAGTCGATCAGCACCGAGATACCCCGGCTGTGCAAATGATCAACGAGATACCGGAAGTCGTCGGGTGACCCGAACCGCGCGGTCGGCGCGTAGTACGACGTCACCTGATAGCCCCACGACCCGCCGAAGGGATGTTCGGCGACCGGCAGGAACTCGACATGCGTAAAACCCAGCTCGGTCACATAGTCCGCCAGCTCCACGGCCAGCTCTCGATAGTTCAGTCCCAGCCGCCACGAACCCAGGTGAACCTCGTAGACGCTTATCGCCTCATCGGTTGGGGTTAGGTTGGCGCGCTTAGCGATCCACTGATCATCGGTCCACTGATAGTCGGACTCGTCGATGACCGACGTTGTCGAGGGCGGCGCGCTCGTCCGCCGCGCCATCGGGTCCGCCTTATCGCGGATGACGCCGTCGGAACCGTGGATGCGGAATTTGTAGGCATCACCGACTCGCAGATCGGGGATGAAGATCTCCCAGACCCCGGTCGAGCCGAGTGAGCGCATTGGAAACGCGCGGCCAGCCCAGTTGTCGAAGTCGCCAATTACGGTGACGCCGTGCGCATTCGGTGCCCACACCGAAAAGGACACGCCGTCGACCACGCCGTCCGGCGTCGTGTAGGAGTGCAGCCGTGCGCCCAGCACCTCCCACAAGCGTTCGTGGCGGCCTTCGGAGATCAGATGTGTGTCCACCTCGCCGAGCGACGGCAGGAACCGGTACGGGTCGGCAACGACGAATTCTCTTGTGTCGCCGTCTGAATCGGCGTACGTAACCCGATAGCGGTAATCGATCAGATCCTCGATCGGAACGGCGGCCACGAATAGGTCGGGTGCTTGCCGTGTCATCGGGTAGTCGACTCCGCCAATGACGGCGCTCACCGCGACGGCGTCGGGGCGCAGAACCCGCAGGATCGTGTAGCCCGGCGTCGCGTGTGCGCCCAGAAATGCGTGCGGGTCGTGATGAGTCTGTGCCGCAAGACGATTCAGATCGTATTCGGATGCGGCGGCGTCAACGCGCCCACTCGTCTGGTCTTCGCTGGTCATCTTCTCACCTCAACCGATAGGACAGTTCACGAGCCCGGGCCGGATCGACCGGCGGCAGCGCGACAATATGCGCGACCGCCCGCCAGGGCTCGAGTCTGATGAAATTCGCTTGCCCCCAGTGAAACTCCTCGCCGCTCACCTCGTCGCGGCCGCTGAATCGGTCCTGCCAGTCATAACCGAGCGCCGGCATATCCAGCCACAGCGTCGATGTCTCTGCCGCAAAGGGATTGAGATTGACAACCACCACCGCGCGGTCACCGGTTTGCGGGTCGATCTTCGAATACGAGATCAGCGACGGATTGTCCAAATGATGAAAGCTGATGTTGCGCAACTGCTGTAGTGCCGGGTGCCGACGACGGATGGTGTTGAGCATGGTGATCCACGGTTCGAGCGATTCGCCGCGGCTGGCGGCGTCCTTATAGTCCCGCGGGCGTAGCTCGTATTTCTCCGAGTCGAGGTATTCCTCGCTACCGGGCCGTACGGCGATATGTTCATAGAGTTCATATCCGCTATACACACCCCATGATGGACTCATAGTCGCAGCCAGCGCGGCGCGCAATGCGAACATCCCGGGACCACCGTATTGCAGGCTCTCATGCAGGATGTCGGGGGTGTTCACGAACAGGTTGGGCCGTGCCTCGTCGGCGTGCGCGGCGATTTCGCGGCCGAACTCCTCAAGTTCCCACTTCGTGGTCTTCCAGGTGAAATACGTGTACGACTGCGTAAAACCTAGGCGGGCAAGGCCGTACAACCGAGCCGGGCGAGTGAACGACTCCGACAGAAACAACACCGACGGATCCCGCTTCTTGACCTCGGCGATGAGCCATTCCCACATATTTGGCGGCTTGGTATGCGGATTGTCGACTCGAAAGATCTTGACGCCCAAACCAACCCAGTGCAGAACGACCTTGAGGACGGCGCGGTAGATGCCGTTGCGGTCATTGTCGAAGTTGATCGGATAGATGTCCTGATACTTCTTCGGCGGGTTCTCCGCGTAGGCGATAGTGCCGTCGGGTTGGGTGGTAAACCACTCCGGGTGCTCGGTGGCCCAGGGATGGTCAGGCGCGCACTGCAGCGCCAGGTCGAGCGCCACTTCCATATTCAGCTCATGCGCTCGTGCGACGAAGAATGCGAAGTCGGCTTCGCTGCCCAGCGCCGGGTGGATCGCGTCGTGTCCGCCGTCGGCGGATCCGATCGCCCACGGCGACCCCACATCGTCGGGCCCCGCGATCAGTGAGTTGTTGGGCCCCTTGCGATTTACGACGCCGATCGGGTGAATCGGCGGTAAGTACACCACGTCGAATCCCATCGATGCGATGCGCGGAAGGTCGTCGACAGCGGTCAGAAAGGTACCGTGCAGCGGATGTCCGTCGTGGTCGCGGCCGCCAGTGGACCGAGGGAAGAATTCGTACCAGGAGCCGAATAGTGCTCGATGGCGATCGGCCCACACCCGGTACGACTTCGACTTGGTGACTAGTTCGCGCACCGGATATTTCCGCAGCACGGTCGCGACGTCGTCGCTGACTGCCAGCGCGACGCGGTTTTCGACGCGGCGCCGCGAAGAACGGAGATCGCGCAGCGCGTCGGCGAGCAGTTGTGCGGCGTCCTGGTCCGAATCGGAGTCGAGAATCTGGGCGTGGGCCGAAGTGATGATTTCCTCGCCGTTGGCGAGATCGTTGAACAGATCCGCCGCGCTTTGACCGGCATCGATCTTCTTGACGACGGCATCGCGCCAGGTGTTATAGGGGTCACTCCACGCGTCGATGCGATAGACCCAGAATCCGACCTTGTCAGGAACAAACGCGGCATTGAATGTGTCGGGAGCGGGTCCGGGAAGCATCGGGACGTCGTAGCGAGTCTGTTCCGGACCGTCGATATGCAACGTGACCCCGAGGGCGTCATGACCCTCGCGCCAGGCGGTGACACTTACCGGAACAAGTTCTCCCACAACGGCTTTGACGGGGTGTAGGCCACCTGAGTTCGCTGGTGCGATGTCATCAATGCCCATGCGGCCGGTCACGCGTGGCCTCCCTTAGGTGTCAGTTGCTCTGCGGTCGCACTCAACCGTAGTCGTCATCGGCCGTTTGGGTGCGACGTTGACTTTCGCGTCGGCGTGGCCTACTTCGCCAGCCGCCGCAGTGCACCGAGGACGATGTCGGTATTGGTGGTTTGCCAGAAGGGCGGCAGCGACTTCACGAGGTATCCGCCATATCGAGCATTGGCGAGCCGCGAATCGAGTACGGCCACTACGCCGCGGTCGTCCACCGAGCGGAGCAGTCGTCCCGCGCCCTGTGCCAGCAACAACGCCGCGTGATTGGCGGCGACGGCCATGAATCCGTTCCCGCCCCGGGCCTCCACCGCTCGTTGGCGAGCAGTGAGCAGCGGGTCGTCGGGACGCGGAAAAGGGATGCGATCGATGACCACCAGCGACAGTGACGGCCCGGGGACGTCGACACCCTGCCACAGGGATAGCGTTCCGAACAGGCACGATTGCGCGTCATCGGTGAATTCGCGAACCAGCGTCGAGGTCATGTCGTCGCCCTGGCACAGGATGCGGTGATCGGTTTCCTCGCGCATCAACGCGGCGGCCTCTTTCGCGGCCCGCATCGATGAAAAGAGCCCCAGGGTTCGCCCGCCTGCTGCTGCCATGAGTGACTTCAACTCGTCGCGAGCGGCTTCTGGCATGGCAGCACGGCCCGGTGGTGGTAGATGGCGGGCAATGTAGAGAATCGCCGACTTGGGGTAGTCGAATGGTGAGCCGGCGTCGAGGCCGCGCCAGCGGATGTCCTCGGAATCGCTCGGAACGGCCAGACCGGCCGCGGTGATATCTCCGACCGCCTGCGCGGCCGGATCCGTCGGCGCATCGCCATCGGCGCGAGCGTGTGCCGGCAGGCCCCAGGTCGCGGCCAAGGCGTCGAAGCTGCCACCGACCACGAGCGTCGCCGACGTGAGAATCACTGTCGAGTTGGCGAATAGCGAAGCGCGCAGCAATCCGCCGACCGACAGCGGCGCTACGCGCAGGACCGCGTGGGTGTCGTTGCGGAAGCGGTCGTGGGCCACCCACACGACGTCGCGGCGGTTCGCTTCGTTGGGATCATCGAAGGCGCCGAGCACCCGGACCGCGGTGTCATGCAGTTCTTCGAGCGATGTGGTCGCGGCTGACCGCGCGGCGGCGGCATCGGGGTCGAGAGCTCCGGCCTTCTTTACCGGGCCGATCGCGTTGCGTCCCTTCCACAGTCGATCACGCAGCGATGCGAGCGCGAGGTCGTATCCATGCGGTAGCCGGGTGAGCCGGCGCGGTGCGGACTCGTCGCCGGTGTCGGCCAGAAGTTCACCGAATTGCTCTGCGGCGCCGACGATGTCGTCCACCAACTCGTCGTCGATCAGCTTGGCGCAGCGCCGAGCGGCCAGCGTGATCGACGCGGCGCTCAACTCGGCTGTCGAAACCGCTGTGATGCGGTCGGTCAATTCGTGCGCCTCGTCGATGATGACGACGTCATGTTCGGGCAGGATATTCGCCGGGCTGAGCGCATCGATGGCGAGCATCGCGTGGTTGGTGACGATGACGTCGGCCTGTCCGGCCACCATCCGGGACTTCTCCGCGAAGCAGTCCTCGGCATACGAGCAATTGCTCGCGCCGAGGCATTCGCGTGCGCTGACGCTGACCTGCTTCCAGGAGCGGTCGACGACGCCGGGGGTGAGGTCGTCTCGATCGCCGGTTTCGGTCTCGGAGACCCATTCGCGTAGCCGCGTTACCTCGCGTCCGGTGCGGGACAGCTCGAAGGCATCGTAGAGCGCGGTATCCGGTTCCTCGACCACGCCGCCATGAATCTTGTTGAGACACAAATAGTTTGAGCGCCCCTTGAGTATCGCGAATTTGGGCTCGGAGCCGAGCGATTTGGTGAGCGCCTTCGACAGCCGGGGTAGGTCGCGTTCGACGAGCTGACGTTGTAGTGCGATGGTCGCGGTCGATACGACGACGGTTTTGCCGCTCTCCATCGCGTGCGCGATAGCCGGGATGAGGTATGCCAGCGATTTACCGGTGCCGGTGCCGGCCTGCACGGCGAGGTGCTCTCCGGTGTCGATGGCATGGGCGACCGCGTTGGCCATCCGAATTTGACCCGGCCTCGACGCTCCGCCCAGCGCGTCGACAGCGGTCTCTAACAGCGTTGTCACCGAGGGAATGGTGGCGGCAGTCTTACTCAATTCTGGTCACTCGCCGCGCTGCCGGGAATCGTTCCGACGAGCTCAACGCCCGCATCGCGCAACTGTGCGAGTGCCGATTCGGTGGTCGCCGCGGAGACCGCAGCCGTGTATTCGAGTAGGACACGTACGCGCAGCCCGGCGTCGGCGCCGTCGATCGCGGTTGCCCGCACGCAATGGTCGGTGGCGATACCGACGACGTCAATTGATTCGATCTTGTTGTCGCGCAACCATTCTCCGAGCGTCGCCGTAGGGGCTTGCTGGGTATCGCTCAGTGTTCCTTCGAACCCGGAGTACGCGGCCGTGTAGGCGCCTTTGGAGAAAACAGCAGCCGCGATCGAGGCATCGAATGCGGGATGAAAATCCGCGCCCGTGGTGCCGACGACGCAGTGTCGTGGCCAGGTGTCAACGAAGTCGGGGCTGGAGGAGAAGTGCGCACCGGGATCGATGTGATAGTCGCGTGTCGCGACGACGACGGGGTAGTCGCGGGCCAATTCGGTGACCGAGGCTGCGACGGCGGCTCCACCGGTTACCGCCAGGGAGCCGCCTTCACAGAAGTCGTTCTGGACGTCGACGACGATCAGTGCGGAGCGGTTGGTCACGGCATCCAGCCTATTCGATCGGAGGTTCGAAAGCCCTCAACCGACTATCGGTAGATGTAGGGGGTGTCGATGTGTTTCGACTTCTTCCCCGACTGTGCATAACAATGCCGGAGACCGGCGGCCGCCGAGTTCTGTCGACTCTCCAGGCTGGCAGCCTCGCCCCAGTACGAATTGAGTTGCGCGCCGTCCGCGCGATTGATGGATGCCGATCGCGCGTTATGCATATAAATTTCGCTGTTGATGCTGTTGAGGTTGCTCTGGTACCCGACGCACGATTTGGGCGCTGCGCTGGCGGTGGTGGTTGCGGTGAATCCGGCGCCGGCCACAGCGACCGCCGCCAAGGCTGCCATCGTCGATGTACGGATGAATTTCTGTGTGGTCATCAGACCCCCCTGGTATCAACCCGGCAAGCGGTTCTCGCCGGCGTCGGTATTCATCCTAGTACATCGACGCTGGCTATTGGCGGACTGTGGGTTAGGTCGGTCTTAGTCGCGGTGCCCGCTACAGCGCGTACCGCGTCGAAACCGCGGGATCGCCGTGAGACAGCCCAAGGCCCTCCCAAGGCAGGGACACCAATGCCGCCGCTAGGTGGTCGCGGGCGTCGGTCAGGCCGGGGAGGTCGTCGACGACTTCGCCGCCGCGGACCAGCGGTATTTGTAGCGGACGAACTCGCTCGCCTTGGGTTTTGTCGAAGACCGGCGGTGTATCGCTAGCGGCGAAGATGACTTCTTCGGTGATGGTGCCCGACGCACGGGACACTCGAACGGCTTGCTTCGCGCCGCCGCGCGACTCCTTGTGGCTGGCGCGTTTCGCGACGGGTCGCCCGTTCACTTCCACTAGCTTGTAGACCATCCCGGCGGTCGGCGCTCCGCTGCCGGTAACCAGCGACGTTCCGACGCCATAGGTGTCGACCGGCTCGGCGCGCAGCGAGGCGATCGCGTATTCGTCGAGGTCGCCAGAGACGACGATCTTGGTCTTGGTGGCACCCAGGCCGTCGAGCTGTTCGCGAACCTTGCGTGCGAGCACGCCCAAGTCGCCCGAGTCGATACGGACCGCGCCCAGTTCGGTGCCGGCGACGTCGATCGCGTTGTAGACGCCCTGGGTGATGTCGTAGGTGTCGACCAGCAGGGTGGTCGATACGCCCAGGGCCTCGACCTGCGCGGCGAAGGCCGCCTTCTCATCGGGCCCGTCCGGGCCGGTGAACGCGAGAGTGAAAGCGTGGGCCGCGGTCCCCGCGCTCGGTACCCCGTAGCTGCGTGCGGCCTCCAGATTCGACGTCGCCGCCAAACCGGCGATATAGGCGGCCCGCGAGCTGGCTACGGCCGCGCGTTCGTGGGTGCGGCGTGACCCCATCTCGATGATGGGCCGACTGCTCGCCGCGCTAACCATGCGTGCCGCTGCGGAGGCAATTGCACTGTCGTGGTTCATAATTGACAGGATCACCGTCTCGAGCACCACTCCGTCGACGAAGCTGCCGCGGACCGTCAGAATCGGTGACCCGGGGAAGTAGAGTTCACCTTCCCGATAGCCGTCGATGTCCCCGCTGAACCGATAGTCGCGTAGCCAGTTGACGGTGTCGGCGTCGAGGAATCGTTCGACGACAGCGATCTCTTCGGGACCGAACCGGAAGTCGGCGAGCGCGTCGAGCACCCGTCCGGTGCCGGCGACAACGCCATAACGTCGTCCGTCGGGGAGTCGTCGGGCGAAAACTTCGAACACACACGGACGGTGGGCGATCGGTTGTCGCAAAGCTGCCGAGACCATGGTCAGTTCGTAGTGGTCGGTCAGCAACGACGTGTTCTGGCTCATCACATCAACTACCCTAGGCGCTATGGGTTTCATAGCTATTCGGAGCGGGCCGGAGGTGACGCCCCGGTTCCCGAGTGGGGCGATCGTCGCTAGCTTTCCCGACAGCGCGCCTGGCGGATCGACGCTGACCGACCCCGACGTAGCCGACCACACCGCACTCGATCGGCCGTGGGTAACCGTCGTATGGGACGACCCGGTCAACTTGATGCAGTACGTCGCGTTCATATTCCAGAAATTGTTCGGATACTCCAAAGCCCGTGCACACGAGTTGATGATGCAGGTGCATACCGAGGGCAAGGCGGTCGTCTCCAGTGGCGATCGCGAAAAAATGGAAGCCGACGTCCGCCGACTGCATACCGCGGGCCTCTGGGCCACCATGCAACGAGATAGCTGATCGGAACACGTGCGTACCTGGAAACGGATTGGCAAGTATCCCAACTACCGCTATCGCTCCCAACTCGACAGCAACGAAAGCCAACTGATCGCCGCAGTCGTGAACTCGCTCGTCGAGCTATTCGACGAGCGCGAGCAATCGGCTCCGCACGACGATCTGGCCGGGATCACCGGTATCGCGATGGGGCATTCGACTGCGCCGGGTGATGCCACACTGGGCCGTCTGCTGCCGGATTTTCACCGGCCAGATCAGGACGAGGTATTGGCAACCGACACGATCGACGGGGATGTCAACGCGGCGCTGCGCAGCGTGCATGAGCCGCATATCTTGTCGGCGAAAAAGGCTGCGGCACAATCGCTTTTGGATTCGCTGCCGATGGATGGCGGTGACCTCGAGCTCACCGAAGAGCAAGCCAACGAATGGCTCACCGCGCTCAACGACGTTCGGCTGGCGCTGGGTGCGATGCTCGGCATTACCGAGGACACCCCGGAAGAGTTGCCCTACGACGACCCGAAGGCCGGGCATCTCGAGGTCTACCGATGGCTGACTCTGGTGCAAATGTTGCTGGTCGAGGAATTGATGCGATGAGCGTGGCCGGCCGTCGAATCACCGACGTCGATGGAATCGCCGTGGGCCATCACCACCGCATCGACGACGATGCGGTAGTGGGTGGCCAATCGCCAGGGAGCGGCTGGGCGTCGGGAACCACGGTGGTCACGTTGCCAGCCGGTTCGGTGACCGCGGTCGATGTTCGCGGCGGGGGACCGGGCACCCGCGAGACCGACCTGCTCGATCCGGCAAACACCGTCCTCGGTGCACATGCGATCGTGCTGTCCGGCGGCAGCGCGTACGGCCTGGCCGCCGCCGACGGCGTGATGCGCGCGCTGGAAGCCGATGGCGTCGGACTGCCGATGGACCTACACGGTCACGTTGTTCCGATCGTGCCGGCGGCGGTGATCTTCGACCTTGTCGTCGGCGACTGGGCAAAGCGTCCCGACGCCGATTTCGGTGTTCGTGCACTGGCCGACGCATCCCCCGATTTCGCGGTCGGCAGCGTCGGCGGCGGTGCCGGTGCGCGGGCGGGCTGTCTCAAGGGCGGCGTGGGTACCGCCGGTGTAAAACTTTCCGAAGGTCCCGCCGCCGGGGTGACCGTTGGCGCGCTCGTGGTGGCTAACCCGGTCGGCAATGTTCTTGATCAGTCGACTGGATTACCTTGGGGCGCAAGTGAACCCGCGTTAGAGCAATTCGGCTTGCAGACTCCGTCGGCAGAGGATATCGCGGTCCTCGCCGAGCTCTCCGCCAAACAAACCGTGCTCAATACGACGATCGGCGTTGTCGCGGTCGACGCGAAACTCGACGTCGCGTCCACCAAGCGAATCGCGATGGCCGCGCATGACGGCCTGGCCCGCGCGATCCGTCCGGCGCATTCGCCACTCGACGGTGACACCCTGTTCGCGGTGGCGACCGGCGTCGTCGACGTTGAGCCGTCACCACTGGTGCCGCCCGGGATGAATCCCGACGTCGCGCTGGTCGCGGCGTTGGGTGCCGCCGCTGCGGATATGGTGGCCGACGCGATCGTCGACGCCGTCGTGAACGCGACGTCGGTGGCCGGGGTGCCGACGATGCGGCAGGTACTTCCGTCGGCGTTTCGGTGAGGTGGCTGCTGGAAATGTCCCCCTCAGACCGATGGGCGGCGATATAGCGCCTGCTCGCGTCACGGGGACAGTTCCAGCGGAGAATCGGCGGGAATACCGCCCCGACGCCGCGACGTTGGCACAGTCGTGCTGACGATCACCCAGGATTTGGTCGACGCGATGGTTGCGCATGCCCGTGCCGATCACCCCGACGAGGCGTGCGGTGTGATCGCGGGTCCCGAAGGAGCCGACGAGCCGCGTCGGTTTATCGAAATGATCAACGCCGAGCGGTCGCCAACCTTCTATCGCTTCGACTCAGGCGAACAACTCGCCGTCTGGCGCGAGATGGATCGCAACGATGAGGAGCCGGTTGTCATCTATCACTCGCATACCGCGACCGAGGCGTATCCCAGCCGCACCGACATCTCGTACGCGTCCGAGCCCAACGCTCACTACCTGCTGATCTCCACCCGCGATCCCGACGACGCCGAGATCCGCAGCTACCGCATCCTCGACGGTGAGGTCACCGAAGAACCTATCGTCATCGCCAGCCCAACTATTCAGGAGTAAGTATGGCCATCACGGTTTCCATCCCGACGATCCTCCGTCCGTACACCGACGGCGAAAAGCGCGTGGAGGCGTCGGGCGCATCGCTTTCCGCGGTCATCGATGACCTGGAAAGCCGTCATGCGGGGATCAAGGATCGGCTCGTCGCCGACGGAGCGCTCCACCGATTCGTCAACGTCTACGTCAACGACGAGGACGTACGATTTTCCGGCGGGCTGGACACCACCGTCGACGACGGTGACGACGTCACGATCTTGCCGGCGGTGGCGGGCGGATCGGGCGAGCGCCGCGACGAGGAATAGGCGCGGCGACGGTGACACGGTACGACTCGCTCATCGACTCGCTTGGTCATACGCCGCTGGTGGGCCTGCCGAAACTCTCGCCGCGCTGGGATGATGCCGACGAAGGTCCGCATGTCCGGATCTGGGCGAAACTCGAGGATCGCAATCCAACCGGGTCGATCAAAGACCGCCCGGCATTAAAGATGATCGATGCCGCAGAACGCGACGGCACTCTCAAAACCGGTGACACGATCCTGGAGCCGACGAGTGGCAACACCGGCATCTCGTTGGCGATGGCGGCCAAGGTGCGCGGGTACCGACTCATCGTCGTGATGCCCGAGAACACCTCGGAAGAACGTCGACAGTTGTTGACGATGTTCGGCGCTGAAATCATCTCGTCGCCAGCGGCCGGAGGTTCCAATACCGCGGTTGCGAAGGCGAAAGAGCTTGCCGCGCAACATGATGACTGGGTAATGCTGTACCAGTACGGCAATGCCGCCAACGCGCTCGCTCATTACGAGGGCACCGGCCCCGAGCTATTCGCCGACCTACCTGAGATCACCCACTTCGTCGCGGGCCTCGGCACCACCGGAACGCTGATGGGAGTCGGACGGTATTTGCGTGAGCAGAACCCTGACGTCGAAATCGTTGCCGCCGAACCACGCTACGGCGACGAGGTATACGGCCTGCGCAACATCGATGAGGGCTTCATCCCCGAGTTGTACGACGAGTCGGTATTGACTCGGCGCTACTCCGTCACCGGTGGCGACGCGCTGGCCCGGGTCCGCGAACTCATCGAGACCGAAGGGATCTTCGCGGGGGTCTCGACAGGTGCGATTCTGCACGCGGCGCGTGGCGTCGGACGCCGGGCTATCAAAGCGGGCGAGCGCGCCGACATCGGCATCGTGGTGCCCGATGCGGGGTGGAAGTATCTGTCGACCGGTGCGTACACGGGTAGCCTGGACCAGGCCACCGAGGCGATCGCCGATCAACTCTGGGCGTAATACAAGAAGGGCGCCGATGACCTACCCGTCGACACCGAGCAACACCGCGAACGGACTCCGCGACAAGCCGCTGTGGCTACGTTCGGGGATCGTGATGGCGATTATCGTCGCTGGATTGTTCGTCATCGAAGCCATCGACGTCGCCACCAGTGAGCGGCTGGAGAGCAACGGGATCGTCCCGCGGCAGATCGGCGGTTTGGACGGAATCGTCTGGGCACCGTTGCTCCACGATGACTGGTCACATTTGATTGCCAACGCGACGATAGGTGTCGTACTGGGCTACATGCTCTTGCTTACCCGGCGATTCCTGGTCGTCACCGCGATCGTTTGGGTCGTGTCGGGGCTTGGGGTCTGGTTGTTCTCACCGCCGTACACGGTCACCGTCGGTGCTTCCGGTGTTATCTTCGGCTGGCTGACGTTCCTGCTTGTGCGCGGCATTTTCAACCGCGAGATTTGGCAGTGCCTGCTGGGTGTGGTGCTGCTGGTGATCTATGGCAGTGTGCTGTGGGGAGTCCTGCCAACCGTCGGCGGAGCGGTTTCGTGGCAAGGGCACCTGTTCGGTGCGATCGGTGGTGTCTTGGCCGCGTGGTGGCTGGGGTCGCGTGATCGAAAGAGTGCCGCGACGCCGACATACTGATTGACCGCCACCACTACTTCAGAGATCCGAGAGGTCCAGACCAATTACCACACCGTCACCGGTCGTGCCGCAAAGTGCTGACCAATCATCCGCGATCGGAATCTTCGATTCTGGCGTCGGGGGACTCACCGTCGCCCGCGCCATCATCGACCAACTTCCCGACGAGGACATCGTCTATATCGGCGATACAGGTAATGGACCCTATGGCCCGCTGACGATTCCCGAGATTCGTCGGCACGCCCTTGCCATTGGCGACGAACTGGCGTCGCGCGGCGTGAAAGCGATCGTCATCGCCTGCAATACCGCGTCGGCGGCGTGCCTGTCCGATGCTCGCGAGCGCTACGCCCCCATCCCAGTCATTGAGGTTGTCCTGCCCGCGGTTCGGCGAGCTGTCGTCGCCACCAGGTCGGGTCGCATCGGCGTGATCGGTACCGAGGCGACCATAGCCTCGCGTGCCTACCAAGATTCGTTCATCGCGGCCCGAGACGCCGTGATCACAGCGGTCCCGTGCCCGCGATTCGTCGACTTCGTCGAACGTGGCATCACTAGTGGCCGTCAAATCCTTGGGCTGGCGCAGGGGTACCTCGAACCATTGCAACAAGCCGACGTCGACACGGTTGTCCTCGGCTGTACGCACTACCCGCTACTGTCCGGTGTCATTCAGTTGGCGATGGGTGATCAGGTGACATTGGTGTCGAGCGCCGAGGAGACCGCGAAAGATGTACTGCGCGTTCTCACCGAACGCGATCTGCTGCACCCGCATTCGAACCGCACCGCGTCGCGCGTGTTTCAGGCAACCGGTGATCCGGCGTTGTTCAAGACCCTCTCGACTCGTTTCTTGGGGCCGGCCGTCGGCGAAGTCACGCATCTGTGAACGCTGTGTGCCACGCCGCAACACGGCGGTTTGCCGACAATCGTTTGAGGAGGCATGGCAAGGTGGGCACATGCGGTTGACAGTCCTCGGGTGCTCGGGAAGCGTCGGCGGCCCATCCGTCGCGTGCTCGGGGTATCTGTTGACTGTGCCCGACGAGCAGCCGTTGTTATTGGACTGCGGTCCTGGTGTCTTCGGGGAGTTGCAGCGCTATGTCAATCCGAGCGATGTCGCCGTCGCGCTGAGTCATTTGCATGCCGACCATTGCATGGATTTGCCGGCGATGCTCGTGTGGCGCCGATTTGCCCCGAATCATGCAGCGGCCCAGCGCGCCCCATTGTGGGGGCCGCCGGGAACCGCATTGCGAATCGGCGCGGGTTCGTCGGAGTTCGCGGGAGACATCGACGACATCTCCGACACCTTCGACACGCACGAATGGATCGAAGGCGTCGAGGTGGAATTGGGTGGGATGACACTGGTCCCGACCAAGATGGACCACCCGCCGGAGACTTACGGGGTCCGAATCACCGGGCCGCAGGGCGAGACGCTGGTCTACAGCGGAGATACCGCGCCGTGCGATCAGTTGGTCGAGATGGCTACCGACGCAGACGTATTCCTGTGCGAGGCATCGTGGACACACGCGCCCGATGAGCACCCGCCCCATCTGCACCTGTCTGGCGTGGAAGCGGGCGAGGCCGCGACCAAAGCCGGCGTCAAACATCTGGCGATTACTCATATTCCGCCGTGGACATCGACCGACGATGTCGTGGCCGAGGCGCGCAGCCGGTACGCCGGGCCGATCACGGTCGTAGCACCTGGACAGATCATCGACGTGACGCCGACCGTCGTCTGATCGGGTAGTTCAGATGTTGCCGGCGACCGAAGCGGAATTGCGGGCATCGTTCATCAACTGTTCCAAAGGCGAAGCCGCGCGGCTCGGTATCCCGCTTGAGCTACGGGGTGACATCGGCGGACTTGGCGGTAGATACTCGCGGTCGGTTCCGTGGGCGGACCTCGACTTCATTGGCTGGACCGACCCGGCTGCCGCCGGTCGTGGGTACCTGGTGGTGCCCGACGGCGACGACTTGGTCGGAATCGCGTTGCGCTACAGCCGATCTGGTGCCTCCGGGTTGAGTCGCGCGCAGATGTGTTCGGTGTGCTCAACGACGCACACCGGGACCGGTGTGGCATTGATGACCGCGCTTCGCGCTGGCGATGCCGGCAAACGCGGCAACACGGTCGGCCGCTATCTGTGCACCGATTTCGGCTGCTCCCTTTACGCTCGGCGTCGCAAAGTGCCGCCGATGGGGAGGGCATATCGCGAGGATTTCGACGTCGACGGCCGCGTCGAACAAGTGCGAACGTCGATGGCGGCGTTCGTGGAACGAGTTCGCGGTCATCGGAGCGGTTAGCTTCGCTCGCCCGCTGCGGATTCGCGTACCTGAGCGGATAGGGTTGTCGACATGACGACACGTGCTGATGGCAGGGCCGACGACGAACTGCGGCCGATCACCTTTACCCGGGGATTCACCTCGCATCCGGCGGGCTCGGTGTTGGTCGAGTTCGGGTTGACGCGGGTGATGTGCACCGCGAGTGTCACCGAAGGAGTGCCGCCGTGGCGGCGCGGTTCCGGGCTCGGTTGGCTGACCGCGGAGTACGCGATGCTGCCGGCCGCGACGCACACGCGGTCGTCGCGTGAGTCGGTCAAAGGCAAGGTCGGCGGGCGCACCCATGAGATTAGTCGGCTGATCGGACGGTCGCTGCGTGCGTGTATCGATCTCGCGGCGATCGGTGAGAACACTATTGCCCTCGACTGTGACGTTCTGCAGGCCGATGGCGGGACCCGCACGGCGGCTATCAGCGGAGCGTACGTGGCGCTATCGGACGCGGTGACGTGGTTGTCCGCTGCGGGCAGATTGTCTGACCCGCAACCGATTTCGTGCGCGATCGCGGCGGTGAGTGTCGGCGTCGTCGACGGTCGGGTGCGACTCGATCTGCCGTATGAAGAAGATTCGCGCGCCGAGGTCGACATGAATGTCGTCGCCACCGATGCCGGGACGCTCGTCGAAGTGCAGGGCACCGGTGAGGGCGCTACCTTCCCACGCGCGACGTTGGACAAACTGCTCGACATGGCGCAGGTCGGAACCGAGAAGTTGTTCGAGGCGCAGCGTGAGGTCCTGGCGGCAGACTACCCAGGCGAACTGCCCTCGTGAGCAAGGTGCTCTTGGCTAGCCGCAATGCCAAAAAGCTGGCCGAGCTGCGCCGCGTCGTAGCTGCGGCGGGACTGACCGGTCTTGATGTGGTCGGACTCGATGACGTGCCGGAGTATCCGGAGGAGCCGGAGACTGGGGCAACCTTCGAGGCGAACGCGTTGATCAAGGCCCGCTCGGGTGCGCGAGCTACCGGATTGCCTTGTGTGGCAGACGATTCCGGCATCGCCGTCGATGCACTCAATGGAATGCCCGGCGTATTGTCGGCGCGATGGTCGGGAGTCCATGGTGATGATGCGGCCAACAACCGATTGCTGCTCGCGCAGTTGAGCGATGTGCCCACCGAGCGTCGGGGAACGGCGTTCGTGTCGGCGTGCGCGTTGGTTAGCCCTGAGGGCGACGAGACCGTGGTGCGCGGCGAATGGCGTGGTGTGTTGCTGCCGGAGCCCAAGGGTGACAACGGTTTTGGCTACGATCCATTATTCGCCCCCGATGACGATGCTGCCGCCGGACGCAGTTCGGCCGAGCTTTCGCCGCAAGAGAAGGACGCGCTGAGCCATCGGGCAAAGGCCCTGACGCAATTGCTTCCGGCGTTAAAGGCGTTGGGGGAGTAGCGCAACTGATCGTTGAGTGCCTAAGGCGGTTGACGCGCCCCACTGATCGTCGAGTGCCCAAGCGGCTTGACCCGCCCGACTGATCGTCGAGTGGCCAAGCGGCTTGACGCGCCCGACTTGATCGTCGAGGGGCCAAGCGGCTTGACGCGCCCGACCGATCGTCGAGGGGCCAAGCGGTTTGGCGCGCCCCACTGATCGTCGAGTGGCCAAGCGAGCGGAGCGAGTCTTGGGTGTATCGAGACGCCCGCCGGCCAAATCGCCAACTTAGCCACGGTCGCCCGGCGACCTCAGAGTCCGAACTGTTCCTTCACGTCCTTGGTCCGGATGTGTTCGAAGTAGAACGAGAGGAACGGAATTGTTCCGGCAATCGCGGTCACGACAGTCTTGCCAACCGGCCACCGCACCTTGATCGCGAGATCGACGGTGAAGATCAGATATGCGAAGTAGATCCAGCCGTGCACCACGCCGACCCAGCCGAATCCATCGACGTCGAAGCCGTATTTTGCGATCATCTCGACCACCAGGAGCAACAGCCAGACGCCGGTAATCCAGGCGAGTGCGCGATAGCGCAGCAGCGCGCCGCGTACCTTCTCGACGGGCGTAGTCGCGGGCTGCGGCTCACCGGTGTTGTTGCTGGTAGACACGTCGCTCACGTGGTGCCTCTTTCTGCGGAGGATCGATCTGAGTTGTTGAGGTTCTTGAGGAAGTGGTTGTACGCGACCAGGTCGGCATCGTCGCCCGGGTCCGACGTCGTGCCGAAGGCCGAGGCGCTCGGCGTCGTCGGGCGGTCGGGGAGGAGGCCATCGGGGATGGTTGTCGCGCCGCGAGCATCGGCCGCGATTTTCGCTTGTTCTTCCGGGCTGGATTCCAGTACGACGAACCGTCGGTATGCGTAGATGACCGCAATCGCGAACGCCGGCCACTGCAGTGCGTAGCCGAGATTCTGAGCCGTTCCCGACGCCGATTCGTAGCGGTCCCACTGCCACCAGGCAAGAACCAAACACGCCAAAGCCGCAACCAGAGTCAGCACGATCAGCGCGGGCCGATGCCGACGTCGAGGGGCGGACTGTGGTTGCGATTGCATACCTCGACGGTACCTGGGTGGTATGACGGTGCGCGGCGTCGGGATCGGTCCAGGTGACAGCAGTCACGGCTGCCCGACTTCGTACTCGACCTGCTCAGGCGGTACAGTGAGTGCGCTCACGCGCGAGTGGCGGAATTGGCAGACGCGCTGGATTTAGGTTCCAGTGTCCTCGGACGTGGGGGTTCAAGTCCCCCCTCGCGCACCATTATCTGGCTTAGGCTATGGATATCTCCGTAGGTCACTCGTGCCGGTGCGATCTCCTTGATGTTTTCTAGCAGATTCTGTCGGTGGCGCCGGATACGATCTGACCTTTAGTTATCTGTTTCAAGTCCCGCAAGGTCTGGATGCGCACGCGTCGATTCTGGCTCGGCTACAATCTTTGAAATGGCCCGCGGGGGAGAAGAAGGCACTCTAGCCACTATCCGTCAAGCATTCAAAGAATCGCGGCGGTGGCAGTCGATACTGGTAGCCGTAGTGGCGGTAATTTTCCTCGCGGTGTTGGTGGGGATGCTCGTCGACGGAGTCGGTGTACTGGTAGATGGAGTCAGCGGACGCCGAGAAGTTAGTCTTGGTTGGTTCGGAGATTTGGTCGGATGCTTTGGTCCAGTCCTTTTATTTCTGATGTACCGAATCGAGGCGGCTGCAATTTTTGTATTTATCTTACTTATTGGCGCCCCGAGCGACGGTGATTCCGAAGGTTAGTACCCATTGCTCTGTGGGAGTGTAAGTCAGTGTGTTGACGGGCCGTGACGTGTGGTGCGGCTCGAAGGTTCTGCTGAGAGTATTCGGGTTAATGATATCGACCGTCGATGTCATGCTCGGCGGGCAAGTGCTATCTACCTCCATCTATCAGTGCACCGTACGTCCCGCATGCCGATCACGCTGCAGTCCCAGCGCGGGACCGTGGACGCGGACAGCGGGACCCGCTGCGGCAACTCATAGCGATGCGGGCCGCAGGTCCGGTATTGGCTGGATATCGAAACAACGCTAGGACGGAAGATACTAATGTGGCAAATGTTAAGTTTGCGACGCCGACCCGCCAATCGAATGTATTTCGAAGCGATGACATTTTCATATAGCTAAGTTACTTCCATCGTTTCATTCAATTGGGCGCGTTGACCTGCGAATTGGTGAGCGTGGTGGCAATAGAAAAAATCAATCGCGGCTATTAGGTTAGTATAGTCTTCTCGTAACTGGCGCCCATAGTTTTCGCAATATCGCAGGTTGAGCGATGATTCTAGGCGAATGAGTGTGGTATATTTTCCTGCCTTCGGATCAGATGGGAAATCGCGCGCCAAACCGACATTTCACTCGTCCGCGACCGTGGAGGTGGTGTTGCATCTGTCGGATGTCCAATAGGGTGCGGATGATGTCAAAATCCGACATCGCGCCGGGCGAATCAAAGACGATCATAATTCGCCCGACCGCCACTTCTGACAAGGAGCACGAATGGTCACCAATGTCGCGATCGACTACGGCGCCGGCGTTTCCGACGCCTGGCGGTCGATTGCAAATTTCGTTCCAAAGCTCGCTGCGTTCCTGGTCATCCTAGTTATCGGCTGGATTATCGCGAAGGTGCTAGCGAAGATCGTCACCGTTGTCCTGGCGAAGGTCGGTTTTGATCGCCTGACTGCGCGAAGCGGTCTCGACGGCGTCCTGGCCAAAGGCAATTACGATGCGCCGTCGCTGCTGGCCAAAGTGGTCTACTACGCAATATTGCTGGTGGCATTGCAGCTTGCAATCGGCGTATTCGGACCAAATCCCATTAGTGATTTGCTGACCAAGCTGGTCTCTTGGTTGCCGAAACTCTTCATCGCCATCGTGATTATTGTCATCGTCGCGGCGATTGCGCGAGCGGTGAAGGATCTTGTTGTCGGCGCATTGGGGAGTGCCTCTTACGGTCGGCTACTCGGCACCGGCGCGTCGGTATTCATCTGGGCGGCAGGCATTATCGCCGCGTTGAATCAAGTTGGTATCGCTACCACGGTCACCACCCCGGTATTGATCGCAGTTCTCGCGACGGTTGGTGGTGTTGTCGTAGTGGGAGTCGGTGGCGGTTTGATCCGGCCGATGGAAAGTCGCTGGGAGGGGGCGCTTGCGAAGATCTCAGAAGAGATTCCCGCGCGCCGCGCCGAGCGGACTTCGGCGAATGTGACTGCGCACGGCCGCGCTCAGTATCAAACGCCTGGTGGCGAGGGCTATGGACAACCCGTGACTGAGCAGTTCGGTCATCAATCGCCACCGCACAGCGGCCAGCATCACGCCGAACCTGGCTATGGGCAACCGGGCGGTCAATACCCGCCGCAGCAGCCGCCGAATCAAGGATGGTCGCAATAGTTGATTGAGATTCCGATGGGAGGCAACGCCAACGCGTTGCCTCCCATTGTCGGTTCGGATATCAGGCTGTTCAACCGGCCACCCGACGACACACCTGGTTGCCCAGGTTCCCTTCACAGTCTCTGCGCGGCTGGGCTGCTACGTTCGATCCCCAAGGGGAAACGACGAAGGATTTTGGCGATGGCGAAGCGCACTACAGTGAAATATGTCGATGACCTCGACGGCAAGGCGTTGACAGATCCTGTCACAATCAAATTCGGCCTTGATGGCAAGCAGTATGAGTTCGATACCTCGGCGGCTCACGCCAAGCAATTTCAGAAGCATCTTGATGGTTACATCGCAGTCTCGCGGCGTGGTGGTTCGACCGGAGTTCGTCACCTGTCATCGGCCGGAACGCGGTCAAAAGAGCAGACTCAGGCGATTCGTGATTGGGCCCGCAAGAATGGCCACGAAGTGAGCGCGCGCGGACGAATCCCCGCCGCAGTCGTCGAAGCCTTCGACGCCGCGCACTGAAATCTCCTCCCGACCAGTTCGGCGTTCATCACGGAACGGTCATGTTACGGCGGCGATTAGCGCATCAGGTTTGCCGCGTGCCAATCGTCCAGGGCATGCTTCGTTGGTACTCCTGTTACGAAAGGTGCCAACGATGCGCATGGGGCGATTGAAAACTTGGGTTGCTGTGTTGGCAGCTGCGGGGGCGATAGCTGGATTCTCGATACCGGCTACTGCAGTAGCTGGTCCGCCGAAGCAGGACGCGCCACTTGTCGCTCTCCGTTCTTTGCCTAAACCCAACGCGACGCCCGTTAGTGTCATCGACACTCTTCAAGCTGCGAACGACACTCTGGCCAAGCTGGGAATCAAGCCGTTTCTGTGGCCGACGATAGCGCCGTTCTGCTCCGAGACAGGTGCCCCTCTCGGCATCGTGCCGGCCGTCGCAGGCGCAGTGACTGGGCCGTACACGCCGCTCGTCGGTAGTATCCCGCCAGTACTGGGCAATGACTTGAACACCGTCAAAAGCGGGGAAGTCCTCTACGGATTCGTCCCGGCGGGCATCGTCAATGATTCGGGCGACAAGAAGGGCATGAACGTTGCCTGGTTCAATGTCAACAGCTTTCAGGGTGGTTTCGTCCCGATGGGGAGCCTGTCGGATGTCGTTCTCAAGCCAATCGACGACCAAATCGCGGCCCTCGGGTTGTTGAATAACCCGATCACGAAACTTCTGGTCGACAACGCGCTGAAACCACTCAAGGCCGCCCTTAACGACCTTCCGCAGGCAGGTGTGCGCGCGGCGACTGTGAAGACCGGTCAAGGCCTGGTGTTGTCGGCGATCCTTGGCACTGTGAAAAATGGTGCCAATACCTGCTTCTTCCTCCCGACAGTCGGTATCCAGCAGGTCGGCTGAACGGGAGAGGGTTGACGGCCCGGATATGTCCGGGCAGTGATGGTCGCCCGCAGCCGATTTCCCTGGAACTGTCCCCGTGGTGCGAGCAGGCGCTATATCGCCGTCCATCCGGCTGAGGGGGACAGTTCCAGTCGTCAGATCACCTGAAACGCGGCTGGCAATACCTGCCGGGGCGGCGGCTCAGCGTCAACGACGCCGGCCGCTACCGGAGCAACGGTATGCCGACCGTCGGTACCTAGGTCGGCTGATCGGTAGAGGATTGGGGTCAGTCGGATAAGCTGGGGCGCAATGTCTGATTCTCCGAGTCCCTACACGCCAGGCCAAGGCAACGTCGCGCCTGGTGAATTCGACGTCGATGGTTACGACGCGGAGATCGAGCGACGTCGTCGCCGCGGGATGCGAATCGCCCTCGTCCTAGGCATCGTGGTCGCTATCGTGTCGTTTCTCATCGCGTTGATGTCTGCGATTCTGTAGCACTGAAATAGCAAGCGGCATAACGTTATTCGTACTTAGGCGAGCTAACTGCGTAATTTCTCAATCGCCAACGCGGACCGCTTGGTAGGCGCAGGATGAATGGGCACCGTGCAGTTGTCGCATGGGTGCGAACCCTCGACCTAAAGCCAGGACACCCGATGACTATTCGCAGAGCAACCGCCTTCATCTGTGCCACAGCGTTCGCCACATCGCTCGCGTTGGTGCCCGCTGTCGCTTCCGCCGCTCCGCCTGGGGCGACCGCGGCGACCTACTACAAGAACTGCACCGAAGTGCGGAACGCCGGAAAAGCGCCGTTGCGTGAAGGCGACGATGGATACGCCGACCATCTCGACCGCGATGGCGACGGCATCGCCTGCGAGTAACCTCACGACTCGTCGATGTTTGTTCTACCCCACGGGTATTCGTCACTACACGTCAATAGTTGTCGTACAACCCGAATTCGATGTGGGGTAGTAGTCGACCTTGGCTGGTAGGGGCTGATGATCGTCGGCCGGCCAGCATTGTCGGTGCTTCGTGTCACCATGAACCGAGCCGATCCGCGGCTGTTGAGATTGGTGACAGAGGTGAGTGATGCGCGTGCGCGCGATGGCAATGTTGCTGTGTGTAGTGGCGATTGGCGGATGTACCGCGGTGGATGAACCCGGGCAGCAAACGAGTGACGCGCCGGCCTCACGAATCTCATCGATTTCCGTTGCAACGCAACCTACTTCGCCACAGCTCGGTGGGCGCCCGACAACTCGAGTGGGAGAATCGTCTCGTGCGTTGCTCCATTCCCTCACGGTCAAGGGGCGTGCGCCCAAAACGGGCTACGGCCGCAGCAAGTTCGGGCGGGCATGGGACGACAACGTCTCAATCGCGGGTGGACACAACGGCTGCGATACTCGCGACGACATACTTCGGCGCGATCTGGTTGCTGTCGTCCTACGGTCGGGGACCTGCAAGGTCGAGCGCGGCACACTACACGATCGCTACACGGGCAAGATCATCGACTTCGTCCGCGGCGAGCGAACGTCCAACCAAGTGCAGATCGATCATGTCGTTGCCCTTGCCGATGCGTGGCAAAAGGGGGCGCAGCAGTGGACATCGGGCAAGCGCCTCGAATTCGCCAACGACCCAGCTAACCTGCAAGCGGTTGATGGAGCGGCTAATCGTCAAAAGAGTGCAGGCGACGCCGCAACGTGGTTGCCGCCCAACAAGTCTTACCGCTGCACGTATATCTCGCGGCAGATCGCGGTCAAGGCGACATACGGCGTGTGGGTGACACCCGCCGAGCGCGATGCGATGTCGCGAGTTCTCGACTCGTGCGATTGATACCCAACCTCGACAATAATTACTAGGGTATGCAAGTATCTGTTCGGAGGGCAACACCGCCCCGGACGGCCAGGAGGCAGATTCGATGACGGACGTACCACCGCAAGAGCAGCAAACGCCATCGGTCCTCTCCTTCGTTTCCGGTTCGGCAGCGACCCTGGTGCTCAACCGCCCGGCATCGATCAACGCGCTCGACCACGAAATGGCCGGCATCCTCGACGAACACCTGCGCGCTTGGGAGGCCGACGATTCGGTCGCGGCCGTCGTCGTCGCTGGAGCTGGGGAGCGCGGTCTGTGCGCGGGCGGCGATATCGTCGCGATTCACGCCGACGCACAGGGTCTCTCGGGCCGAGATACTGAGAACTCGGCAACCGACGCTGACGCGGCCGCATGCGGTTCGGCGGTCTTCTGGGCCGACGAATATCGCCTCAACGACTACATCGCTCGGTACCCCAAGCCGTATGTGGCGCTCATGGACGGCATTGTGATGGGTGGCGGCGTCGGCATCTCCGCTCATGGAAACACCCGTGTCGTCACCGATCGAACTCGACTCGCGATGCCTGAGGTCGGCATTGGATTCGTACCCGACGTCGGCGGCACCCATCTGCTGGCTCGCGTACCGAACGAATTCGGTACCTACTTGGCGTTGACTACCTCCGCTCTGTCGGGCGCCGACGCTATCGCGCTCGGCCTCGCCGATCACTACATTCCCGCCGTCGCTCTTGACGACTTTCGCGCAGCGCTGGCATCGAAGTCGGTGGCCGACGCCCTTGCCGCGTATGCGCAAACTCCGCCGGAATCCGCGCTCGTAGAGCAAGCCGACTGGATCGGCGAGGTATTCGCGCAAGATTCAGTTCCCGAGATCGTCGCCGCGTGCCGTGCGTTAGGAACCAGCGAGGCAAGCAAAGTAGCGGACAAGATTGAGAGTAAGAGTCCGACCGCGTTGACTGTGGCACTGCGTTCGCTACGGAAGGCGAAAACGTCTGCCTCGCTAGCTGATTCACTACGCAGAGAGTTTCGTGTGTCGCTAAGGTCCTTGTTGCACCCCGACCTCGCCGAGGGGATCCGCGCCCAGGTTATCGACAAGGATCGCAACCCGTCGTGGCGGCCTGCATCCCTCGATGATGTGTCCGCCGAGACGGTGGACGAGTTCTTCGCGCCGCTGCCCGACGACGTCGAACTGAATATCTAACGCTGACAATGCTTCCCACTCTGAATGGAATGTTATGACCGACCCCACCACCATCCTGCTCACCCGTGACGGCCGCGTCGGCGTCATCACCCTCAACCGTCCCAAGGCGCTCAACGCGCTCAACACCGAACTCATGAACGAAGTCGTCAGCGCCGCAACGGAACTCGACGCGGACACTGGCATTGGTGCCATTGTCATCACCGGATCCGAGCGGGCGTTCGCGGCTGGTGCCGACATCAAGGAGATGTCGTCCCAGTCGTATGCCGACGTCGTCGGCCAGCAGTTCTTCGCCGCCTGGGACGACCTCACCCGGCTGCGCACCCCGATAATCGCCGCGGTCAACGGTTACGCCCTGGGTGGCGGCTGCGAATTGGCGATGCTTTGCGACATCATCATCGCCGGTGAGAACGCGGTCTTCGGGCAGCCGGAGATCAACCTCGGCGTTATTCCGGGGATCGGCGGTTCGCAGCGGCTTACCCGCGCGGTCGGCAAATCCAAGGCGATGGACATGATCCTGACCGGTCGGCAAATGAAGGTCGATGAGGCTGAGCGCGCCGGCCTGGTATCTCGAGTCGTTCCGACCGAGGAAACATTGGCCACCGCCATCGACGCGGCCCGGGTCGTCGCGGGTAAGTCTGCTCTGGCGACGGCGGCGGCCAAAGAGGCGGTCAACCGCGCCTTTGAATCGACTCTCGCCGAAGGCGTGCGAGCCGAGCGGGCGTTGTTCTACTCGACGTTCGCGACCGATGATCAGACAGAGGGGATGGCCGCCTTCGTCGAGAAGCGTGAGCCAAACTTCACGCACCGCTGAGCCTGGGAGGCCCGTCATGGCATGAGAACCTCTACCCCGACTCTGTCGGGGGCGGCCCGTCGCCGCGCGATATCTCTCTGGACGCACCGAGTCGCGAGTTCGTCTGCGCACTCGCGATGGAGGCAGTTACCTGCGCCTCGCGGCGGCCTAGTGTGCGCTCACATATTGTCTCTGACGATTCCGTACAGATAGCTCCGCACAGTCTCTTCAAACAGTTGTTTCGGTGTCAGCTCGTTACACGCGAGCGCCTCGGCCAACAGTGGTTGCGAGTTGGGGCTCACGTTCGGGAAGATCGTCGACTTGGTGCTCGGCTTACGCATTGCCTCCATCAGTACCGCGCCGATGGTTAAGCTTTCCAAGCCGTCGAGAATGCGCACATGCAATTTGGTCGGCACGCCCGAATCGAGTAGGAAACGGGCGGTGTCCTCGTAAGTCGCAATGAAGAGATCTCGCGGAAGGTGTTGCAGCAGAACAGGAGCGGCGTTCCGATGCCGCAGTATTGACTGTCGGAGATTCAGCGACAGCGCGACAAAGAACTCCGGCCAATCATCGCCAGGTTTGCGTCGCGGTATTGCCACCGTGGTATCGGCGATATAGCGGGCGACCTCAGTAAGAATTTCGTTCTTGTCGGCGAAGTGGTGGTAGAGCGATGGCGCTCGCACTCCGAGGTGCTTGGCCAGTTTTGGCAGACTGAACGCATCTAAGCCCTCAGAGTCGATGATTTCTATTGAAGTCCGTATTACGGCATCTCGACTGATCAGAGGCTTGGATGGGCGTGGCATGACGCACCTTTCGTTTGATGTCCGACTGGCGGAAACCCCACTATGGCGTCCCCCTTTGCGCACGGCTAGCTACCAAGAATAGGTTTCGGATCGATCGGCGGTCCACCTATGCGACATGAGCGTGTCGCAGCCTAGTCGGGAAGGGGCTGACTCCGCCTCTGATCGAGATCGGTGCGGTTCGGATGGCAATCTGAGATATGCGGTGCGCCAGTACGTTTCGCGTTTCAGGCTGCTGACGAATGTCGTATGACGCGTTACGTCAGCCAGTGGCAATCGCGGGAGGGCGTCACCAGAGAAGCCATGGCTCAGAAATTTTTGTTCCGAGTACCTTAATGCGGAGGAAAGAATCAGGGCCGGCGGCGTGTCGCCGACCGGCCCTGCGGCAATGATAATTCGCTACTGCGCGCGCCACTTCGGCGCGCGTTTCTCGGCGAACGCGCGAGGGCCTTCCTGTGCGTCCTTGCTAGAGAAGACGGAGATGATCTCCTTGGTGTTGGCTGCCCATTGAGCGTCCTCGCTCGGGACCCCGCCGTCGAAGATGCCTCGCGCGAGACGTTTGGACGCTTGAACGGCGAGCGGTGCGTTGGCGGCAATCTCCTCGGCGAGTTCGATGGCGGCGTCGACGACATCCGCGTCAGGCACGACCCGGTTGATGAGGCCGAGTTCCGCGGCGTGGGTGGCGCTAATCGCACGTCCGGTCAATAGGATCTCCATGCCAACCTTTTTAGGCAGAGCGTCCACGATCCGAAACGCACCACCCGCGCCAGCGATGAGGCCGCGTTTGACCTCCGGGAGACCGAAGGTTGCTCGTTCGGCGGCGATCGCGAGGTCGCTTGCCAGGACGATCTCGGTTCCGCCGCCGAGGGCGGTCCCGTTCACGGCGGCGATGACCGGTGTGCTGATTGAGTGGCTGACGACGCCAGCGAAACCCCACTTTTGATGGGCCGGATCGGTCGGGCTGATTCCCTCGCCGCTGGCGATCGCTTTGAGGTCGGCGCCGGCGCAGAATGATCTGTCGCCGCTGCCGGTCAGCACGATCGCACGGATCTCCGGATTTTGATCGGCCTCTTCCAGCGCGATACCCAAGCCGTCGGCGACAGCGGAGTTCACCGCATTACGTGCCTCTGGACGGTTGATGGTGATGACGGCGACGTGGCCGCGATTCTCGACAAGGACGGCTAGGGACGTTTCATTAGTCATAACTGTCTCTATCATTTGGCGCCGTCGGGCGGCAACAGTTCCGTGGAATCGTCAAGTGCGGCAATGTGACCGGAAGAATCGATCGGATAGGCCTTCGTTTGGGTAGATTAATCGCCGCTATCTGATCTGAAGACGTCGGCCGCAGTTGTCGAGGCGGTTCCGATCCCACAGGTGTGATGTCCTTCCGGCTCGACCCATTCTGGTGGGGTGGGCCCGTCCGCCGGTAGATTGAGCCGCTATGAGTGCCGACATGTCTGCCCACCCGCTAGCTGACCTATCCGTCGTCGATTCCCTCGGCATCGACCTTCGCGCGGCGGGCTACAACGGCACTGGCGTGTCAGCACTCCTCGGTGACGAAGCAGATGCTGCTCTCGCTGCGGGGGCGTGGTGGCCCGCACAGCGTGCCTGTGTTGCGGCCGAGGCGAAATCCCCGGCGTTGGTGGCGCTGATCCGGCTCTTCCTCCTCGCGGAGTCAATTGACGAATCTGCTGTGCGGCGGGCATTTTCGACGACGCATATTAATGATCTGCTCGCCAACGGTGTGCTGGAGGCCGTTGGCGTTGGCGAGTACCGCAGCGTGTTGGATATCCGGCCGCACGCCGACGATGCCGGTGACTATCTTGTCGTCTCCGATCAGGATGCGGGCCTGCGCGACGGGCCGGTGAACCACGACCACGTTCTGGGAATCGGCGGCGCGTCGATTTCGTTGGCGCGCGCGGTGATTCGGCGCCCGGCTCGCAGGGCACTGGATCTAGGCACAGGTTGTGGAATCCAGGCTCTGCATCTCTCGGCACACGCGGATGAGATCGTCGCGACCGATACCAATGATCGAGCGCTTGCCTTGGCACGTGCGACAGCACGCCTCAACGGCATGACCTGGGATCTGCGCAATGGCAGTCTATTCGACCCAGTTGCTGGCCAACAGTTTGAGCTGATTGTCTCAAATCCACCGTTCGTCGTCGGGGCGGGCGCACGGGACTATATCTACCGTGACTCGGGTGTCAGTGGTGATGAGTTGTGCGCCAAGCTCATTGCCGATCTCCCCGCGCATCTGGCACCGAGTGGGACGGCGACTGTGCTCGCTAACTGGATGGTCTTCGACACTGAGGACTGGCAAGCGCGGCCGAGGGAGTGGCTTGCCGACTATCCGCTGGATGTATGGCTGGTGCAACGGGAACTCGCCGATCCCATCTCCTATATCTCACTATGGCTTGCCGATGCGGGGGAGTCGGCGGAGGTGCTGGCCGAACGTGCCGGCGCATGGGCCGACTGGTTCGATGCGAACGGCGTCGTCGGCATCGGTATGGGGGTTATCACGTTGCGCGCCAAAGATATTGGTGATGATTCCGCACCGCTGCACGTGTTAGAGGAGATCACTGGCGCTGGGGAAGAGGTGACCGGACCGGAAGCAGAAGCGTTCCTCGCGCGGCAACGCTATCTGGCCGACGTGACCGACGCCGAGCTGCTGGCGTTGCCGTTGTCCACGGCGCCGGTCCTGCTCGAAGAGCAATCATTACCGGGAGATCAAGGGTGGCAATCGATTTCGCATGTGGTGCGGCGTCCGGGTGGCCCCGGTGCGGCTCTCGGACTCGACGAGGTATCGAAGGCATTGTTAGCGGGATGCCGTGGTGAAGTGCCACTTGGTGCGCTGGTGGAGCTATTGGCGGGATTTCACGGTGTGGACGCCGACGCGTTGGCTCAGGCCGCGATGCCGGTGATCCGCGAGGCCATCGGACGCGGCATCTTGCATGAGGTGGACCGCGATTCGTAGGTGACCGAGGGTCGGGAAAATCGTCCGAATAGTTGGCCACCTAGGGCAATATGCCCCCGGCGGGAGGTTATTCGGACGATTTTCCCCGAAGCCGGGTTAGGTTGATTGATAACTACAACCTTTCGAGAGGACGACTATGACGGACGGTAAACCACTGCACGGACGTGTGGCATTGGTGACGGGCGCGTCACGCGGTGTCGGTGCGGCGATCGCCCGTCGACTAGGTGCCGACGGTGCCGCCGTAGCAGTCAACTACCGGCGCGATGATCAGGCAGCCGCCGACACGGTGCGTGCCATCGAAGAATCTGGTGGTCGTGCCTCCGCGTACGCCGCGTCGATCGATGACGCGGGAGCTCTCGACGTGATGGTGGATGCGATCACCGCCGACCTCGGCCCGGTCGATCTATTGGTCAGCAACGCCGGAGTCGCGAGTCGCGGCCGCGGCGTCGTAGACACTCCGGAAGATGAGTATCTGCGCTTGCTCAGTGTTCATACCTTGGGCCCAATCAACCTGTTGCGCAAGGTATTACCAGGAATGCGGCAGGCGCAGCGGGGTGATGTCGTTGCGATCTCCAGTGTCGTGGCGGCAGCTCCGGGGCCTTATACAGCGCCATACGCGATGGCGAAATCGGCGTTGGAAACCGCTATCCGCACGCTGGCGCTCGAGGAACGCGGGAACGGGATTCGCGCGAATATCGTTGCGCCGGGCCTCGTGGAAACCGAGATGGGCCGCCGCCTCGTGAAGGCAACTACCGGTGGCGGTTCGATCGAAGACCTCGCGGCCGTCATGCCATTCGGACGGGTGTGCACACCTGAGGACGTGGCCGGGGTAGTCGCCTTCCTGGTTTCGCAAGAGTCGTCGTATGTGACAGGACAGCGGATTGCCGTCGATGGCGGCGGTGGCGGAACTCCGGGTGCTCTCAGCTAGCTTCGGTTGATGTGCCGAGTTCGTGGGCACGTTCGGGTATGCCATGCGCCGCGCCTCCTTGTCGGTGTCGAGTGAGTGGTCGGTGGCCGGTGATTCTTTCATGTCAGGATGGAGCGGTGAACCTCCTGTGGGATCAGCACGCATGCCTGCCGTTGCAGGTCGACGCCGATGTGGGCGAGCTGCTGCGCTATCAGCGCGACGGCACGACGCTGATTTCGGTGAACGCGGGATATGCGCCACACAGTTTTGCCGACTCGCTTGTGCTGCTCAATCACTATCGGAGAATGATCGCCGATCGCGATGGGCTCTCGACGGTGTCCGGCGTCGACGAACTCCAAACATCCAGTGCCGCAGGCGATATCGCGGTGGTGTTTGATCTCGAAGACTCCGGACCGCTCGATGGAGATCTCGACAATCTACACACTTTCGCCCGGCTTGGCGTTCGAACCATGTTGCCGACTTACAACAATGCGAACGCGGCGGGATGCGGCTGTCTCGACGCCGACGACACCGGGTTGACTCGATGGGGTCGGAGCCTCGTTGCCGAAATGAACGCGGCCGGCGTTGTGCCAGACGGATCGCATTGCAGTTCACGAACCGGGATCGACATGTGCGATGTCTCCTCGAAACCAGTCGTCTATAGCCACTCGTGTATGCGGGCGGTGTGGGAACACCCGCGAAATATCACCGACGATCAAGCGCGGGCATGTGCGGCAACCGGCGGAGTGGTCGGTATTACCGGCGTTGGAATCTTCTTGGGCCCCAACACCCCTACGCTCGATGCGATGACCACGCATCTCGAGTACGCGGTTGAGTTGATCGGCATCGATCATGTTGGGGTGAGTACTGACCATTCATTCGATTCGGCGGATTTCCTCGCAGAAGTCACCGCCAACCCGGATCTTTTCGACGAGTCGTACACGAGATGGGGGCCAATTCAGTGGATGTCGCCGGAAGTGTTTATCACGTTGGGATCGCATCTCGCACAACGAGGTTGGGCAGACGATGACATCGTCGCGGTGCTAGGTGGCAACTTCCTGCGCGTTGCGACGCAGTCGTGGTGACGGTGCCCCGGGCCCAGCCAATCACCGACCCGCGCTGTGCACTTTTACCGGCTCACCGTCCGCAGGATCTCGGGAACTTGACCGGGTAACTTGTGCAGCTTGGTTATTCCCATCCCACGGCGCAGTTCCGCCCAGCCCCAACACGCGCCGAAGACAAGCACGGTAACGACGACGACGGTCGCGGAATCCCACGGTCGATGAGCGACGTGGATCGGCACGAGAATTAGTGCGATGGCTTGCAGCACATAGGAATCCAGACTGCGCGACCCAGTCATGACCAGCGGTCGCAGCCAATCCCGACGCCACCAACTCAGGAGCAGTCCGAATATCCCGTAGAGGGTCGGAATCAATACCCATGCGCCGACCGCGCGTGCCGGAGCAAAATCCACCTTGTCGGCGAACTCGGACTCGATACTGCGCCACGGCCCCACATCGATCACGAAATGAAAAGCGAACCAGAGTGCTATCGATGCGACGACGAGGGCGGGTAGGTATCGCGCGATGCGATCGGCTACCTGCCACTCGCGCCATTTCCAGCCGACGACCACTGCTGGCACAAACATGAATTGCCAAGCGGCCCAATTCTGTATGGGCGCACCGTCCGTCGACGACATGATGTAAAACCAGCCTGGACTGCCGACTTGAGCAAACACGTAGAGAGCCGTCGAGGCGCCAAGGACGAGCGGCCACCAGTTGCGCATCAACGCGGGGAACAAAGCGAAGGCGCTGATGAGCAGCAACATGTAGAGCAAAAGAATATTGCCGCCACTGGGTAGATATCGCATCGTCGCGGCCCACAGCACACCTTCGGCCCAGGAATCGGGCATCGGCAATAGCGTGAGCCAACGATGCCCGGCGAATGCGGCGGCAACCGCGACGAGCGAAACGGCAAGCTGGCACAAATACAAGACAGCCACCCGGCGGGCTAGGCGCCGGTACGCGTAGTCGAGCGAAAATCGCGCGATCCAGCCGCCGTACACCAATCCGAGAACGAGACCGGACAACAGCACGAATGCTGACATGCCATCGACGTAGGGAAACGCGTGCGTTGGGGCAGCGAGCATGGTGCCCAACGCGAAGTGCTCGCTGATCATGCTCCAAATCGCGAGCCCTCGAACAGCATCGATCCCAAGATCACGCCCCGACGCGCGAGAGGGGAGCGCTCCCGGCGGGGGATGTATTCGGCCCGCTCGCTTCGCTCCCGGCGCCGGCCACATTCGGCCCGCTCGCTTCGCTCCCGGCGTCGGCCACATTCGGCCCGCTCGCTTCGCTCCCGGCGCCGGTGGCGTAACGCCAGTGGCGCTGCTGCTAGGTGTAGAGATCGGCAATTGCTTGCTGATGTCCCTCGTGGATGACCTTGCGCTTGAGCTTCAACGTCGGGGTCAGCTCACCGGTCTCGATGGTGAAATCGGTATCGAGAATGACGAACTTCTTGATCGCCTCTGCCTTGGACACCGTCTTGTTGGCAGCGTCGATGGCTTGTTGCAGTTCGGCTTTGAGGCCGGCGTGCTCGGTCAACTCCGATAGCGGTGTCGATGCCGGCAGATTGTTGCGGTCCAGCCAACTCGGCACAGCCTCTGGATCGAGTGTGATCAGTGCTGCGATGAACGGTTTGTTGTCGCCGACCACGAGAGTCTGGCTGACCAGCGGGTGCGCCCGGATGACGTCTTCAAGCTGAGCGGGCGAGACATTCTTTCCGCCAGCGGTGACGATGAGTTCCTTCTTCCGGCCGGTGATGTGGAGGAAGCCATCTTCCAGCTTGCCGATGTCACCGGTGTGGAACCAGCCATCGACGAGGGCGTCCGCGCTGGCGGCCTCGTTATGCCAATAGCCGCCAAATACGATGGGCCCCTTGAGAAGAACCTCGCCGTCGTCGGCGATGGCGACCGCGCACCCGGCAACCGGACGGCCAACTGACCCAACCGACTGAGCGTCGGGGCCGTTAAGAGTGATACCGGCTGTGGTCTCAGTCAGACCGTAGCCTTCGTATACCGGGATGCCCGCGCCGCGGAAGAAGTGGCCGAGGCGGGCGCCCAGAGGTGCGCCGCCCGAAAGCGCCGCCTCGCACTGTCCGCCGAGGGCGGTGCGCAGCTTTGAGTACACCAACTTGTCGAAGACCGTGTGCTTGACCTTCAGAGCCAGGCCGGCTCCGCCTTGGTCCTGAGCCTTACTCCAGTCGATTGCGGTGGCGGCAGCCTTCGCGAAGATCGAGCCCTTTCCACCGTCGATGGCTTTCTGCTCGGCAGAGTTGTAGACCTTCTCGAATACGCGCGGCACCGACAGGATGTAGCTCGGACGGAAAACGGCGAAATCGTCGAGAAGAGTCTTGATATCGCTGGTGTGGCCGAGGATGACTCGGTTCTCCACGGATGCGCAGACGACCGCACGGGCGAAGACGTGCGCGAGCGGCAAGAACAACAGCGTCGACTTTCCTTCGGACATCATGTCGCCCATCGCGGCCTTCGTCGCGATGCATTCGGCCATGAAGTTCGCATGTGTCAGGACGACGCCTTTTGGCCGCCCAGTGGTGCCCGACGTATAGATCAGTGTCGCGGCGTCGGCTGCGGAAGCATTCGCACGGCGGGCGTCGAGTTCGGCGTTATCGACGTCGGCGCCACGTTTCACCAAATCCGCGACCGCTCCATCGTCGATGACGAGGGTTTCGCGCAGGTCAGGGGCACCGTCGAGGACGCTCTTATGCTGTGCCTGCTGGGCGGGAGTCTCGATGACGATCACCGACGATCCCGAGTCTTCCAAGATCCACTGCACTTGATCCGACGCCGAGGTGTCGTAGATCGCGACGGTCGTCGCGCCCGCACGCCAGATGGCGTAGTCGATGAGCGTCCACTCATAGCGTGTCGCCGACAAGAGCGCGACGCGATCGCCGGCCTGCACACCAGCTGCGATGAGTCCCTTGGCGACCGCGTCCACCTCGTCGACGAATTGTTTGGCCGTGACGTTGATCCACTGGTTGTCGGTGCGCTTCTTGAACAACGGGAGGGTCGGGCGCTCGGAACGGTAGGTCAGGATCGTGTCGACCAGGGTTCGGCTCGGATCGATATCAGCGACGGAAGGTGCGGAAACCTCTTGCATGTGCGGGATGCCCTTTCAGGCTGGCGCGCCGCGTCGGATCCGTCAGGAAGGTCGGATTTGCGACGTGACATTGGCGGAATTCGGTGCTCTGGACCCTACCAGTCTGGTGGCAGCGGTCACACGGTGGATGTGGCGGTCGTCGCAGCAGTCCCGACGATGCGACGAGCAGCGGGTTCAGGGGCTAGAGTAATCAGAGAAATGACTGAACAATCTGCAGCGACCTTCGACGGATTGGGTATTGACGAACGTGTTCGTCAGGCACTCGACGACGTCGGCTACGAGACTCCATCCCCAATCCAAGCCGCCACCATCCCACCTTTGATGGCCGGCAATGACGTCGTCGGTTTGGCGCAGACCGGCACCGGTAAGACCGCCGCCTTCGCCATCCCCATTCTTTCCAGACTCGACTCCTCGGCACGCAAGCCCCAGGCGCTTGTGCTGGCACCTACCCGCGAACTCGCGTTGCAGGTGTCGGAGGCATTCGGCAAATACTCGTCGCATATGCCTGACGTGCGTGTCCTGCCGATCTACGGCGGTCAGAGCTACACCGTGCAGTTGTCGGGACTGCGTCGTGGTGCGCAAGTGATCGTCGGCACGCCGGGGCGTGTCATCGACCATCTCGACAAGGGCACCCTCGACATCTCTCAGCTCGAGTTCCTTGTTCTCGACGAGGCCGACGAGATGCTCACCATGGGATTCGCCGAGGACGTCGAGCGGATCCTGTCCGACACACCTGACTCCAAACAGGTTGCGCTCTTCTCGGCGACCATGCCGAAGGCGATCGGTCGCCTCGCGAAGAAGTATCTGAAGAACCCGACCGAGGTCGCCGTCGAGTCCAAAACCGCTACGGCACAGAACATCACGCAGAAGTACTTGCAGGTATCGCACCAGCGCAAGCTCGATGCGCTGACGCGGGTACTCGAGGTTGAGACCTTCGACGGAATGATCGTTTTCGTTCGCACCAAGCAGGCCACCGAGGAATTGGCCGAGCGGTTGCGAGCACGTGGATTCTCTGCCGTGGCGATCAATGGCGACCTCGCGCAGGCTCAGCGTGAGCGGACCATCAACCAGCTCAAGAATTCGACGATCGACATCCTGGTTGCCACCGACGTCGCGGCGCGCGGCCTCGACGTCGACCGTATTTCCCACGTCGTGAACTACGACATTCCGCACGACACCGAGTCGTACGTTCACCGCATCGGCCGAACCGGTCGGGCGGGCCGGTCGGGTACCGCACTGCTGTTTGTCTCTCCTCGCGAACGGCATCTGCTGCGGGCCATCGAGAAGATGACTCGACAGCCACTCGAAGAGATCGACCTGCCATCTGTCGACGACGTCAACACCCAGCGCAAGGAGAAGTTCGCCGATTCGATCACCGCGAACCTGGGATCGGATCATCTCGATCTCTTCCGCGGACTCGTCGAAAAATACGCGCGCGAGAATGACGTCGCGATGGCCGATGTCGCGGCGGCTCTTGCCTTGGAGACCCGCGACGGCGGCTTCCTGATGGCACCCGACCCGCCGAAGAGCGAGCGTCGGGAACGTCCGGAGCGGTCCGATCGCGGACCGCGTGGCGGCGGCAACTTCGCCACCTACCGAATCGCCGTTGGCCGCAAGCACAAGGTGTCGCCGGGTGCCATCGTCGGCGCGATCGCCAACGAGGGTGGGCTCACCCGCGGAGACTTCGGCAATATCAGCATCCGCGACGATTTCAGTTTGGTTGAGCTACCCGCAGACCTGGACAATCGCACTCTCGCGTCGTTGCGCGATACGCGGATCGGGAAGAACCCGATCGATATCCGTCGAGACCAAGGACCTCGCGGGCGTGGCGGTGGTAACGGTGGTGGCCAGTATGGCCGACGTCGCGAAGGCGGTTACGCCAAACGGGGTGCACCTAAAGTGGCTGGTCGGCGTCGGGGCTGACTCGTTGATCCGACCTTCTCCATAGCAAATCGTTCACCTTTTCCGCACGCCCCCTTGCCCCGTCGTGATAATTCCGTAACCTGGAGTTGGGTCAAAGAATTACACGCATGGACAAGAACGGTGGATCAGCAGGTGGGCGCAGGGGAATGGAAGACAGGGGAATGGAACCGAGTCGACGCAATTTCGGCAACCGGTGCCATGCGGGTCGTCGGCCAGGGACGCGGCGTCGTCGTTGATGCTCGACCACAGGTCCGCAGGCACCAGGGCAGTTTGCCCGGCGCCGTCGTAGTGGATCCGGGTGAGGTCAGTCGCGTGTTCGGCGGGACGTCGACCGGCTGGGTACACCACGACTCCGAGATCGCCGTTGTGTCGGTCCCGTCGGAGGCTCCACGGATCGCCGCCGAAATCGCCGACATGGGCTACCGGAACGTGCATTACGTCGACGGTGGTTACACCGCGATGAACCGTGCGGCACAACGGGATTCGCGCTAGGTCGGTAATCAAAATCGCTTTTGGCTTGGCTGGAGGCTGGCTGAAACCTGCGCTGTGGTCGGTGCTGAGGGAACACCTGCCTCGGCACGCTTGACCTCGCAGAGTTGAGCTTGACCCGCTACCCGCTGCGCGTCCCGCCGCTCAAGCCAGCGCCGCCACGCCCGCGCGGATCATTTCGGCGGTCTCGTCGGGATTTGAATCCCGACGCACGATCAGCCCTTTGGCGAAGCTGAGTTTGTCGCCGCTATGGCGGGGGATCACATGCAAGTGGGTGTGGAACACGGTCTGCATCGCAGCGCGACCGTCATTGACCAGAAGATTGACACCGTCGGCAGCGATACGGCTCGCGCGTATTGCCGCGCCCAGGCGTTGGCCGGCTATGAAGAGTTTGCCGCCGATTGTCGGATCGAGTTCGGCAAGATTCGATGCGTGACCTCGGGGAATGAGTAAGGTGTGGCCGCGAGTGACCGGCCGGATGTCGAGGAATCCGAGTACATCGTCGTCGGCATAGACCTGCCGCGACGGAGCCGTTCCATCGACGATCGCACAAAAGACACATGACGTCATGAGCAATGACCTTAGCGGGGCGCGACAGTCGCGCGAAATGTAACAATTCGATAACTATAGTTGGGTGGATGTGACTGTGGTCACCAGGCCAACTGTTGTGTGCCTCTAGCAGGGTCGATATCCCTCAATTGAACCAACCCACGTTGGCATCGATCGGTTACCCGCGAGGTTACTGGCCGGTATAACTATCGGTAGGCGCAAAACATGAGGGATCCCTCATTTTTCTGTGTCATCATTGACCCCACGTACACGTCAGCCGGACTCGGAGTTGAGTTAGGTTCCCTGAAAAGTGTTGGGGGACAGTCGTGTTCGGGAGAAATAAGCATAGTGCGCGCAGTCGAAGGCGTCGCTACGATCCCCAAACCGTAGGTGAGCATCTCGGTGTTCAACCTGCCCGCTAGGAGTACCCGTGACAGTTGATCAGTTTCGAACCGATGCATCCCGCTCCTCCCATGCAGACCGTCCGTCGTCACTGATCGACCGGATCGCCGCCGGTGAGCCCTACGCGGTTAGCTTCGGAGGACAGGGCGTCAACTGGTTGCCCACGCTCGCGGAACTGGTCATCGACGCTGAGCTCGAGCGGAGCCTTGGCCGCGTCATCGACGCCGCCACTCGACTTCTCGACCCGGTAGCCGGTCAACTGCTGATCGCCCGCCCCGACGGATTTACGCCGATGACCTGGGTACACGCCCTCGACGCCGGCGAGGCTACGCCGACCGAGAGCACTCTCACGAGTGCGGCTTTGTCCGTGCCGGGCATCGTGCTCACCCAGATCGCCGCGATCGCCGCGCTACGCAAGCAGGGCCTGGACACCGTGGCCTACCCGCCGTCGAGCGTTGTCGGCCATTCGCAGGGCGCGCTTTCGGTCGACGCCCTGTCGGCCGAGCAGGATCAGACACCCGCTGGCGAAGGCGCCCTGCTTGCCCTCGCGCACTTGATCGGTGCGGCGGGATCAATCGTCGCAGCGCGCCGCGGCCTGGCCGTGACGGCCGACGGATCGCCGATGCTGTCGATCTCCAATGTCACGCCGGCTCGGATCGGCTCGATTCTGGCGGAGTATTCGGCGTCGAGAAAAGGCGACGACCACACCCTGCCTGTCGTCGCGATACGCAATGGCCGACGTTCCGTTGTCGTCGCCGGTGCGCCCCGGCATCTCGCCGCGCTGCGCGACGAATGCGAACGCCTGGCCGCGGCTGAGGCTGACGAGCGTAAACGCAAGGTCGCCGGTGGCAGTCCGTTCGCACCCGACTTCGACATGCTCGATATATCCATCGCCTTCCACCATCCGGGAATGGCCGACGCCGTAGACCTGGTGGCGAGCTGGGCCGCGGACTGCGGCCTCGACCCGCAGTGGGCGCGTCGGCACGCCGCGGCCGTGTTCATCGATCGTGTCGACTGGGTGTCCACTATCGACGACGTGATCGCCGACGGTGCCAAATGGATCCTCGACTTCGGCCCATCCGACGTCGTGACCCGGTTGTCGGTACCGCTGGTTCGCGGGGCAGGTGTCGGTCTGGTCGCGACTGCTCTGCGCGTCGGCCAACGCAATCTGTTCAGCCCCGGCGGAGTCCCCGAGGTTCCGCGTCCGTGGACCCAGTACGCGCCGCAGTTGGTGACCTTGCCCGATGGCCGCACCGTGGTCGACACCTCGTTCACCCGTCTCACCGGGCGTTCGCCCGTGTTGCTGGCCGGTATGACCCCGACCACTGTCGATCCCGCGATCGTCGCAGCCGCGGCCAACGCCGGTCACTGGGCCGAGCTTGCCGGTGGTGGTCAGGTCACCGAGGAGATTTTCGCGCAGAATGTCGCGAAGCTGACCGAGTTGCTTGAGCCCGGTCGCCAGGCGCAGTTCAACTCGCTGTTCCTCGACCCTTACCTGTGGAAGTTGCAGCTCGGCGGCAATCGGATCGTGCAGAAGGCTCGCGCCCAGGGCGCGCCCCTCGACGGTGTGATTGTGACCGCCGGTATCCCCGAACTCGACGATGCCGTTGCACTCGTCGACGAACTCGCCGAGGCCGGTCTACGGTATGTGGCCTTCAAACCGGGCACCGTCAGTCAGATCCGCGACGTGATCCGGATAGCGGCTGAAGTTCCGCACCACCCGATCATCGTGCATATCGAAGGCGGCCGCGCCGGCGGTCATCATTCCTGGGAAGACCTCGACGACCTGCTGCTGGCCACCTACGGTGAACTGCGCGCCCGGCCCAACGTCGTAGTCTGCGTGGGCGGCGGCATCGGAACCCCGGACCGCGCCAGCGACTACTTGCTCGGCACCTGGGCGCACCGGCATCAGTATCCGACGATGCCGCTCGACGGAGTGCTGATCGGAACGGCCGCCATGGCGACCTTGGAAGCCACCACGTCGCCCGACGTCAAGCAATTGCTGGTGGAAACCGCCGGCTGCGACGAATGGATCGGTGCCGGCCACGCACATGCCGGTATCGCATCGGGGCGCAGTCAGCTCGGTGCCGATATTCACGAGATCGACAACACCGCGTCGCGCTGCGGCCGGTTGCTCGATGAGGTCGCCGGCGACGCCGATCTGGTCGCCGACCGACGTGCCGAGATCATCGGCGCGATGGCGAAGACCGCGAAACCCTATTTCGGTGACGTCGCGCAGATGACCTACCGCGAATGGCTGGAGCGCTATGCGGCGCTCGCCGTCGGCGGCTCGGGCGAGCGAAGCGACGGGGGTTGGGGCTCGGGCGAGCGAAGCGAGGGGGGTTGGGGCTCGGGCGAGCGAAGCGACGGGGGATTGGGCTCGGGCGAGCAATTGCCGTGGGCTGATATCACGTGGCAGCGCCGCTTCATTGAGATGTGTCAGCGTACCGAGGCGCGGATGAATGATGCTGATACCGGCGAGATTCCGACGATGTTTGCCGCAGCCGAGGCCACCGACGATCCGTATGCCGCCATCGATGCGTTGATCAGCGTGTACCCCGCGGTTGAGGTCGACCTCTTACATCCTGCCGACGTCGCGTTCTTCATCGAACTCTGCAAGACCCCCGGCAAGCCGGTGAACTTTGTTCCGGTCATCGATAAGGACGTACGTCGTTGGTGGCGTAGTGATTCGCTGTGGCAGGCCCATGATCCCCGCTACGGTGCCGACGCCGTGTGCATCATTCCCGGGCCGGTGGCGGTTGCGGGTATCACGCGCGTCGACGAGCCGGTTGGTGATTTGCTCAACCGTTTCGAGGCGCAGGTGGCAGCAGATCTCGCCGCCGCTGGTGAGCAGCCGATCGAGATTGACTCGCGACGTCGCGGCGAATTGGCCGGTGCCGGAGCCATTTCCGCGTTGCTGGCCGCCGACGACGTGCGCTGGGCCGGTCGCATGGTGCGCAGTCCGATCGCGCTGCTTGGCGACCGCGACCAATGGAATATCGTCGATCCGCAACGTGCCGAGCATGCCGGGACCGGCGCTGTCTTGGCTGGGGTCGATGAAACAGACTCCGCTACAACAGCTTTCGAACTAGTCGTACCAATCGCGAGATCGTCCGTGCGGATCCCGCTCCAGGTCCCGGCGTCGGTGCTCGACGGCGGCAGTCCGATTGTCGGGCTCGACGACGCCAGCGTCGCGATGCTCGACATTCTGCGGGTCGCGGCCGGCGGCGAGCTCGCGCCGACGATCGCCGACGACAACCGAGTTAGTGCGCAGACGGTCGTGGCCTGGGACCCGGATAGCGTCGCCGATCACGCCGCGGTTACCGGCTACACCTTGCCGACGAACCTGCGCGCCACGACTACTGCCCAGGAGCTGGGTTTCGCCGTGCCCGACACGTTGGTCGGTGCCTGCTGGCCCAGTGTTTTCAGCGTTATCGGCGCTGCGCGGACTGATGACGGTGTACCGGTCGTCGAAGGGCTTCTCGATCTGGTCCACCTCGATCACGTGGTTCACCTGGTAGGTGAAATTCCTGCGGTAGCAACGGATTTGCGGGTCGACGCCGCTGCGATCTCGGTTGTCGACGCTAACGTTGGACGGGTTGTCGAGGTGGAGGTCCGCGTAACCGACGTCGAGTTCGATGCCGTCGTCGCGTCGTTCGTGGAACGCTTTGCCATCCGTGGTCGTCTCGGTGAAGCTGAGCTGGTCGACCCCTCGCGCGCCGGTGGTGCTAGCGACGACGAGCGGTCGGCGCAGCGCAAACTGCTCCGCGCGACCACGATCACCGCGCCCCATCAGATGAATGGATTCGCGTTCGTCTCGGGTGATCACAACCCAATTCATACCGATGCCAATGCGGCGAAGCTGGCTGGTCTCGGTGTTCCCATCGTGCACGGTATGTGGCTTTCAGCGGCTGCGCAGCAGGTACTTACCGCGACCGATGCGCGCAATCCGATCCCCGCGCCCCGTCCGATCCGCGGCTGGACCGCGCGCTTCTTGGGGATGGTTCGTACCGGCGATCAGATCGCCATCCGAGTCGACCGGGTTGGCCTCGATGCCGGACGCGAGGTCGTCGAGGTGACCGCGAAGGTCGATGACAACCTTGTGATGGCCGCGACGGCGCTACTTGAAGCGCCGCGCACCGTCTACGCTTTCCCTGGTCAGGGAATACAGTCCGCCGGAATGGGTCTGGACGCACGCTCACGATCGAAGGCCGCCCGCGAGATTTGGGATCGTGCTGACGCGCATACCCGTGCGGCCCTTGGGTTTTCGATCCTGGCGGTCGTTCGTGACAACCCGACCACCTTGGTCGCCGATGGCGTAACCTACCAACATCCCGACGGTGTGCTGTATCTGACGCAGTTCACCCAGGTCGCGATGGCGACGTTGGGTGTCGCGCAGGTAGCCGAACTGAAAGAATCTGGCGGATTCGTTGAGAACGCGATCACCTGCGGTCATTCGGTCGGCGAATACAACGCACTAGCTGCCTGCGCCGGTGTGTTGCCGCTCGAGGCCGTACTCGAGGTCGTGTTCCAGCGCGGTTCGGCCATGCATCATCTTGTTCCCCGGGATGACTTGGGCCGCAGTAACTATCGAATGGCAGCCATTCGACCCAGCCAATTCGGACTGGCTGACGACCATGTCGCCGACTACGTGACACAGGTCGGCGCCGATGCCGGCGAATTCCTCGAGGTCGTGAATCTCAACCTCCGCGGTTCGCAGTACGCGATCGCGGGCACGGTACGGGGCTTGGAGCACCTGGAAGCCGACATTGACCGTCGTCGCGCGGAATTCGGCGGCAAGCGGGCCTTCATTCTGGTGCCTGGCATCGACGTTCCATTCCATTCCACGGTGCTGCGCGACGGCGTCCCGGCTTTCCGTGAACGGCTGGAGGAATTGTTGCCCGCGGACCTCGATCCGAATATCCTGATCGGTCGGTATATCCCGAACCTGGTGCCGCGTCTATTCAATCTCAGTCGTGAATTCGTCACCGAGATAGCGGAATTGGTGCCTTCGGAGCCCTTGGCCGCGGTGCTCGCCGACTTCGAGTACTGGGCAGCGCGTCCGTCCGAGCTAACCCGTGTGGTGTTGATCGAGTTGCTGGCATGGCAGTTCGCGTCACCGGTTCGCTGGATCGAGACCCAGGATCTGTTGTTCTCCGAACCCGAGCGAGGTGGCCTGGCGATACAGCGGTTCGTCGAGATCGGCGTCAAGAGCGCCCCGACGCTGTCCGGGTTGGCCACCAACACGCTCAAACTCGACGGATTCGCCAATGCGGTGACCGAGGTGCTCAACGTCGAGCGGGATAGTGCTGCGGTTCTGGCCCAGGATGAAGGTGTTGAGCCAGAAGCGGATTCGGTATCAGAGGCGGCCGAAGAGCCCAAGACCGAGGCTGCGCCGGCCGCAGCTGTCCCGGCGGCGGTTCCCGCGGCCGCCGCTGGACCACGTCCGGATGATCTGCGGTTCGGCCCGTCCGATGCGGTCACCGCGGTCATCGCGTTGTGGACCAAGATGCGCACCGATCAAATCGGTGCCGTCGACACCATCGAGGCACTGTGCGACGGCGTATCGTCGCGTCGGAACCAACTGCTACTCGACGTCGGGGCGGAGTTGAACCTGGGCGCCATCGACGGCGCGGCAGAAGCGGATATGGCCGCACTCGCATCGACCGTGGAGACGCTGGCGCGTGGCTATCGCCCGTTGGGCGCGGTGCTCACCGATGCGGTCGGCGACCAGATGCGTAAGGTGCTCGGTCCAGTTGGCAAGCGGCCGTCGTATATCACCGACCGCGTGACGAACGTCTGGCAGCTCGAATCAGGTTGGGGTTTGCAGACGTTGGTCGCTCTCGCGCTGGGAACGCGTGAAGGCGCCAGCGTTCGCGGCGGAGACTTGGGCAACCTGCTCGACGGCCCGGTGAGCAATGTCGAAGCGCTCGACGCGCTGATCGATCGCGCGGTATCCAGCGTTGGTGCCGCACAAGGAGTTTCGGTTTCGCTACCGAGTGCGGGCGGAACCGGTGGCGGCGCAACTGTAGATGCCGCTGCGCTATCCGAATTCACCGAAAACATCACCGGGCGCTCCGGTGTGCTCGCGTCGGCCGCCTACACGGTACTGAGCAAACTCGGGTTGGTCGACGAGGAGTCCGCTGACCTGGGAGAGGTCGACGACGAGGCGGCGGTGCTCGCCGAACGCGTGAGCTCCGAGCTTGGCTCGGACTGGGCACGTACGGTGGCACCATCCTTCGACGAAGGTCGCGCGGTCCTCATCGACGACCGATGGGCCTCTGCCCGTGAGGATCTGGCTCGGTTGTGGCTACTCGACGAGCTCGACGTTGATACCGACTTCGAGGCGCTGACCGCCAAGTTTATCGGTGCGGGACGTACCGTGGCTCAGCACGCCACCTGGTGGCAAGGCAAGGCACTTGCCCAGGGGAATGCCGTGCACGCGCGGGCCTTTGGCGCGATCGCCCAGGAGGCTGAAGAACCCAATGCCGGAGTGTGGTCCGACGACATCGCTGTCGTCACCGGCGCGAGCGCGGGGTCGATCGCGGCCGCGGTCGTCGGGGCACTGTTGGCCGGTGGTGCGACGGTTATCGCGACGACGTCGCGGCTGGACTCCGAACGTCTTGACTTTTACAAAGAGCTCTACCGGAACAATGCGCGCAAGGGTGCCGCATTGTGGGTGGCGCCCGCCAACCTGGCCTCCTACACCGACGTCGACGACCTGGTTGAGTGGATCGGCGCAGAGCAGACCGAAAACCTCGGCAGCACAACGGGAGTCGTCAAGCCGGCGATGAAGCCGACACTGCTCTTCCCGTTCGCCGCGCCGCGCGTGGCCGGTGATCTGACCGACGCGGGCGGCCGCGCTGAACTGGAGATGAAAGTTCTGCTGTGGTCGGTCGAGCGACTGATCGCCGGACTCGCCGATGTTCACGCCGATCACAACATCGATGCGCGCGTACACGTAGTGCTGCCCGGGTCGCCGAATCGTGGCATGTTCGGTGGCGACGGAGCCTATGGCGAATCCAAAGCGGCGCTAGACGCACTCGTCACGCGCTGGTCGGCAGAGGAGTCGTGGCAGTCCAAAACCACTCTGGCGCATGCACTTATCGGCTGGGTGCGTGGCACCGGGCTAATGGGCCACAACGACGGCATGGTCGCAGCGGTGGAGGCTGCTGGTGTAAAGACCTGGGCCACCGAGGAAATGGCCGCCGAGTTGTTGGAACTATGTACTCCCGCGCAGCGTGAGGCGGCACGGACGGCGCCGATCCTGGCGGACTTCACAGCTGGCCTAGATCCGGCGGCGATCGATCTCAAGGCGCTTGCCGCGGCGGCGGCGGAGGCCGAGGACGTTGCTGAGACCGACCACGCGCAGACCGACGACGCTGAGCAGGTGAGTATCAACGCGTTGTCGGCTCCGGCGCGTGCTCCACGGCAGGCGCCGATCTCCTGGTCGGAGATTAATGTGTCGCCGGAAGACCTCGTGGTTATCGTCGGTGCCGGCGAACTGGGGCCCTACGGCTCGGCGCGAACGCGCTTCGAGATGGAGGTCGATGAAAAGCTCTCCGCCGCAGGTGTTTTGGAATTGGCCTGGAACACCGGGCTTGTCACCTGGGAGTCAACGCCCAAGCCCGGTTGGTACGACGTCGAATCCGGCGATCCGGTAGCAGAAGCGGATATCGCCGACCGCTACCACGATGAGGTCGTCGCCCGCTGCGGCATTCGCCGCTACGCGGATGACGGCGAGATGGTCGACAACAGTTCGCCGTTGTTGACGTCGGTATTCCTCGACGAGGACCTGTCCTTCGCCGTAGCGAGCGAAGCAGAGGCGCGCGCATTCGCATCAGCCGACCCCGAGCGCACCAGGGTTGTTCCGAATGCGGATACCGGCGATTGGCAAGTCACTCGTCTGGCGGGCACCGAGATTCGCGTTCCGCGCCGGTTCGCGTTGAGCCGCACCGTCGGTGGACAGATTCCGACCGGATTCGATCCCACCCGATGGGGTGTCTCAGCGGACATGGCCGAGTCGGTTGACCGGGTCGCCCTGTGGAACTTGGTGGCGACCGTCGATGCCTTCCTATCATCGGGCTTCTCGCCAGAAGAGTTGATGCGCTGGGTCCACCCGGGTCTGGTCGCCAATACTCAGGGAACCGGAATGGGCGGCATGCAGTCGATGCGCTCGCTATACCTGGATACGCTGCTGGGCGAGGCGAAAGCGAACGACATCCTGCAGGAAGCTCTGCCGAATGTCGTTGCCGCACACGTAGTCCAGTCATATATCGGCTCGTATGGCGCGATGATTCATCCGGTCGCCGCATGTGCCACCGCAGCCGTGTCGGTGGAAGAAGGCGTCGACAAGATAAAGCTGGGTAAGGCACTGTTCGCGGTGGCAGGTGGATTCGACGACCTGGGTATCGAAGGCATCGTGGGATTCGGTGATATGTCGGCGACGGCGGATTCGGCCAAGATGAGTGCGCGCGGCATCGACGACCGACGGTTCTCGCGAGCCAATGATCGCCGACGTGGCGGATTCGTCGAATCCAACGGTGGCGGAACGGTTTTGTTGGCCCGCGGAGACGTGGCGGCGCAGATGGGGCTGCCCGTCCTCGGCGTGGTCGCGCATGCCCAGAGCTTCGGTGACGGCGTGCATACATCGATCCCGGCTCCGGGCCTCGGCGCGCTTGGCGCGGCCCGTGGTGGGCCGACCTCGCCGCTGGCGACCGCGTTGAACTCGCTGGGAGTCAGCGCCGACGACGTCGCGGTGATCAGCAAGCACGACACCTCAACGCGCGCAAACGATCCCAACGAGGCCAAGCTGCACGAGGAACTGGCGTCGGCGATCGGACGCAACGACGGCGCACCGCTGTTCGTGGTATCTCAGAAGTCGCTGACCGGACACGCCAAGGGCGGCGCCGCCGCCTTCCAGTTGATCGGCCTGTGCCAGATGCTGGGTGAGGGCGTCATACCGCCGAATCGAAGCCTCGACTGCGTCGACGACGCGATGGAGAAGTTCAACCATCTGGTTTGGCCGCGAGAGACTTTGCGAATGGCCGGTCGCTTCCCACTCAAAGCCGGACTGCTGACCAGCCTTGGGTTCGGCCACGTTTCCGGCCTGATCGCGGTGGTCCATCCGGAAGCGTTTGTCGCATCACTCGATGAGGCGGCGCGCGACGCCTATCGTGCGCGCCGCACCGAACGCCTTCGCGACGGTAGCCAGCGCATGCTGGAAGCCATGTGTGGCGGTCGTCCGGCATACCAGCGTCCGCCCAATCGTCGCTTCGACGAATCGGCGTCGGAGGCCGGTCAGGAGACCGAGTTGTTGCTGTCGGCCGACGGCCGTCTCGATGCCGACGGCACCTACGAGGTGCGGCCCGCCCGATGAGCGTGCTGGGGTTGGGGATCGATGTGGTGTCGATCTCCGAATTCGATGAGCAATTGCGCCAGGCGGGAACAACATTCGGTGATCGGTTCACTGTCGGGGAGCGGCGCGACGCCGCCGCCGGGACGGGCAGCGACGCCCGGCACCTGGCCGCCAGATGGGCGGCGAAGGAGGCGGTCGTGAAAGCGTGGTCGGTCAGTAGGTTCTCTCGCTCACCGCTATTGCCGATCATCCGGCACAGCGACATCGAAGTGGTAACCGATACGTGGGGCCGACCGGGGATTCGACTCACTGGCGAGATCGCGGAGCACTTGGCGGGTACAACGGTGCATATCTCGTTGACCCACGACGGGGACACCGCCGCGGCGGTCGCGCTGATCGAAGAGGCGTAGCGGGTCAGTCTTCGGATGCGGTCGTTTCCTCGAGCAGGAGATAACCGGCCAGCATGCGCTTGAGTTCGGTGACCGTTGCCTCGTGCTCGTGGCCGTCCTGCACCGAAAAACTCAGCAACGAGTAGGCGGTATGCACCAACACTTGAGACATCATCGGGCGGCGCGGCCGCTGGTCGGGAGTCAGTGGTGCGAGTAGACGTTCGACTTGCTGGGCAAGAATCTTCTCGTTGAGGCTCGCCGTTGCCCGAGTCGCCGGCGTCGACTGCACCGCAAGCCAGACGGCGCGCCGGGACGGATCGCTATGCCACAGTGCCGCAAGGTGATCGAGCGCCTTCTCCAGGAGATTGGGCCAATCGAGGGAAGGAATGACCGAAGCGAATTCGACGAGCTCATTACTCACCGAGACGGTGTCTTGCCGATCAAGCTCACAGACGATCACGTACTTGTTGGCGAAGTATTGGTAGAGCGTGCCGATGGGCACTTCGGCCCGAGCGGCGATCTCCTCACACGTCAACGACTCGAATCCGACTTCGATCAGCAGACTCCGCGCCTCGGTGAGCATGGCGTCGAATTTGCGCCGGCTACGTTCCTGAGTTGGCCGTTTACGGGGGACCAGGGGGGCATTGGCGGGTGAGGGCACCATGACGAGCGGGCAGGTGCTAGATCTTGAGGTCGCGGCGAAGCTTCGCGACGTGACCGGTGGCCCGCACGTTGTACATCGCAGCCTTGATGACACCTTGCTCATCGACGAGGAAAGTCGAGCGGATCACGCCGGTTACGGTCTTGCCGTACATCATCTTCTCGCCGAAGGCGCCCCACGCGGTCAAGACTTCTTTGTCGGGGTCGGAAAGCAGTGGAAAGTTGAGTCCTTCGTTCTCCACGAACTTGGCTAGTTTGGCGGGTTTGTCGGGGGAGATGCCGACGACGTCAATTCCCTCCCCGGTCAATTCGCCGAGATTGTCGCGAAAATCACAGGCTTGTTTGGTGCAGCCGGGCGTTGATGCGGCTGGATAGAAGTAGATGATGACCTTGCGGCCGGCGAAATCGGACAAAGAGACCGAATTTCCCTCGGCATCGGGGAGGGTGAACGGGGGAGCGGCGTCGCCGACGCTCAACCGATGATTAGCAGCCATAGTGGCTAGGCTAAACCATGTACCCGATCAACAGTTGTCAGCGGTGCGGACCCGCCAGGGTGTGGAAAACGTGGGCGTCGGCGCACGTTGTCGAGCCTGTAGCATCAGGTGGTTGAAACAATTTCGTGGGGCCGGCACCGCGGCCCTACTTTCTTCTGCAACGAGGAGGCCGTCCGTGGGCGGGAACACCGAACGCATTGAACAGGACATCGCGCGTGCGCGAGAAGACCTGGCGAACACGCTGGATGCACTCGCCGAGCGAGCCAATCCACAGCGACTCGCCGACGACGCAAAGAGCAAGGCGCTCGTAACCTTGAACCATCCTGCGGTGAAGTACTCGGCCGCGGGCGTCGGGGCGCTCATTCTGCTTCTGCTGGTGCGGAAAGTGGTGAAGTGACAGCTCGTCGTCTTAAAGCTGCCATCGCGGTCACCCTCGTTGGGGTGACCGCGACGGCGCTCGCCTCCTGCTCCAAGTCCCCGTCCTACAGCGACGTCGTCAACTCGGTTAGATCGTTCAGCGCTGTCTCGCAGCCGGAACTCGATGTGACCGGATGGCAGAACAAACCGCTACGTGATTCGGCTGTCGGTGTGATGCCGGGTGCGCCGATCACGGTCACCTCGCACAACGGCGATCTGGCTGGGGTAACGGTAACTGGACCCGACGGCCCGGTTAAAGGCAAAACGTCGCCCGACGGTGCTAGTTGGGTGAGTGCCAACTCGCTCGACTATGGCGCCAAGTACACACTGACCGCCGCTGCACGCGGCGTCGACGGTGAGAACGCCCGCAAGATCAGTTTCACGACGAGTTCGGCGTCGAATTTCGCCAACGCGACGTCGATCACCGATGACGGTGAGACGGTTGGTGTCGGGCAGACGGTCGCGATCAACTTCGATGCTCCGATCGAAAACAAGCGCAACGCGGAGAACGCGATCAAGGTCACCACCGACCCAGGGGTCGAGGGGGCTTTTTACTGGATCACCGATTCGATGGTCCGTTGGCGGCCCGAGCACTTCTTCAAGCCGGGGACCAAGGTTCGAGTTGATGTGCGTACCAAGGGAATCGACCTCGGGGGCGGCACCTACGGTCAAAACAATCTGACGACGAGCTTCAAAGTCGGTCGGAGTTTGATCGCCACCGCTGACGATCGCACGCACCAGATCAAGATCGCGGTCAACGGCAAAGTCGTGAAGACGATGCCGACGTCGATGGGTAAGGATTCGACGCCGACCAATACCGGTATCTACATGGTTGCCGAGCGTGTACCCAGCGTCATCATGGATTCCTCGACCTACGGCGTGCCGGTCAATTCGCCCGAGGGCTACAAGGAAGTGGTCTACAGCGCGAGCCGGATGTCGTTCAGCGGGATCTACCTTCACTCCGCGCCGTGGTCGCTTGGCGACCAGGGCGTCGATGACGTCAGTAACGGCTGCCTCAACGTGAGTCCAGCCAATGCCGAATGGTTCTTGAACAACGCGCTGCGCGGCGACGTCGTGCAGGTCAAGAATACGGTCGGTCCGCCACTGCCCGGCGACGACGGCCTGGGCGACTGGAATATCCCGTGGTCCAAATGGAAGAAGGGCAACGCGTAGGCGAAGCGCTCTCTTAGAAGATGCCCCACGTCGGTCCGAGCAGACTGACGTGGGGCGTTTTCGTCGGGTGCCGCGGCGTCGAATGATGTTGCGCCAGTGCGTGTTCGATGCGGCATATGACCCCTGGTCGGGCCGATCGCAATGGTGATTGACCAGGCGATTTCACATTGAGGCGTACTTGCTGTTAATGTTTTCCAGGCACAAACAGTGCTGATGACATGCGCCATTAGCTCAATTGGCAGAGCAGCTGACTCTTAATCAGCGGGTTCGGGGTTCAAGTCCCTGATGGCGCACAAGCACAGCAGTTCAGACCCCTACCGGAGAAATCTGGTAGGGGTCTGAACCCTTTAATGGGCCCTCTAATGCGACTGTAGTGACGGCTAGGGACACTCATGTGTGCTGTGGAGAACTCACGTCATGCACCGGCGCTTCGTCGTCTGCTCGGTATGTAACAACTCAACTGAGCGGCGCCCTGTCGGTCGAGCCGCGCAGCCATGGACACCTTCACCGGGTAAGTCCTGGACCAGGCCCGGCGTGCCAGCTCTCTGGCATGGATGACATGGCACCATCCCCTTGTTGGCCGGGCGCTACCGACGTGTCCTCCCGGCCGATTGTCGGTGGCGCTCAGTAGGGTTACCCCTATGGATTTGCTCGAACGCGCGGAGTCGCGCCGCACTGCTGCGCTCGCAAGGTTGAACGCTGAAGATCAGTCAGCCCGTGGCCAGTACTTCACGCCACTCCAAGCTGCGCGCATCCTTGCCGGGTTGCCCCGGGTGCCGGCTGGCGGCTGCGTTCGAATCTTGGACCCCGGAGCAGGCAGTGGAATTCTTACCGCGGCACTTGCCATGCGCCTGCAATCTGAACGACCGGATCTGGAGTTGCGAATTACGGCGGTCGAGGACGATCCGGTCCTCCACCCGGTGCTGTCGGAGACGCTCACGGACGTATCTGAGTTCACCGGAGCAACTTTCGATGTGGTGCCTCGGGACTTCCTGAGCTGGGCTATCAGCACGTCGACGCGCTATGACCTGGTGATCCAGAACCCTCCGTACGCAAAGCTCCGTACCGGGAGCGCTCCGCAGAATATGCTGCGCGCGGCGGGCATATCCGTTCCGAACATTTACGCAGCGTTCTTAGCGCTCGGGTTGCGCCTGCTCGATAAAGATGGGCAGCAGGTCGCGATCACGCCACGCTCATGGATGAATGGCACCTACTACTCGTCGTTCCGCCGTGAGTTCGTCGACACGGCCGGTATCGACGCGATTCACACGTTCGAGAGCAGATCGAAGGTATTCGGCGACACCGGAGTGCTCCAGGAATCGATCGTCGTCTCGGCAACTGTCGGGCGGACCCCCGAACGTGTGAGGGTCGGCACCTCGCACGACCACAGAACCGAACCCACGTCACGCACAGTTGCATATACGGACATCGTCACCCCGGACTTCATCCATGTACCAGCGACCGATCGCGATGCCGAGGCGGTCGCGTGGATGGCCGCCAACGTCTCTCACACACTCGCCGAGTTGAGCCTCACCGTGTCGACCGGGCGTGTTGTTGATTTCCGCTCGCGTGAGCTCCTCCACCACGAGCAGGTCGAGGGCGCATCACCCATGGTGTACCCCACTCACCTCCACAACGGTACGACGCAGCATCCCGTCAGAGCCAAGAAGCCCGAATGGTTCCTCGCTGACCCCGAGACTGCCGCCAAGTTGCTCGTGCCCGGCGGAACCTACGTCCTCATCAAGAGGTTCTCGGCCAAAGAGGAGCGGCGTCGCGTCGTCGCGGGGCTATGGCGCTCATCCGGCGCAGTGGCGTTCGACAACAAGCTCAACTACATCCATCAGGATGGCCACGGAATCGACGAGGAAACGGCTCGTGGTCTCGTAGTCTTTCTCAACTCGACGCAGCTCGACAGCTACTTCCGTGTCTTCTCAGGTCACACGCAGGTGAACGCAACTGACCTTCGGCAGATGCGGTTCCCGTCCCTCGTGCAACTACGAGAACTCGGCAAAGTTGCAGCGACCGACCAGGGCGGCATTGACGCAGCGGTCGAAGCGCTCTTCACGACTATGGCGGTGACAGCATGACACGCTCGGGCGTCCTCAAACTCGACCAAGCCAAGGAGATTCTGGAAGCCTTCGGATTCGACACAGTACGTACGAACACCCGGTCGGCACTCATCCTGCTCGCATTGCTTCAGATCGAGCCGACGTCAGACTGGTCGCAAGCGCAGAACCCGATGCTGACCGTCGACGGTATCCGCCTCTGGGTCAACGGTCGATACGAAGATGTCCTCCGTGCGCACAACAACGGAAACGTCTACGCCCCCAATTCCCGGGAGACATTGAGGCGCCAAACCCTGCACCAATTCCGGGACGCAGGATTCGTGATCTACAACGACGACGATCCCGGGCGTCTCACGAACTCAAGCCACAACAACTATCGGGTCAATTCCGAAGCACTCGCCGCGATCCGGATGTATGGCACGCAGGGGTTCGCTGGGGCCGTTTCCGGTTACCTTGAAACCGCACCCGGACTCCTAGCGAAGTACAAGGCGGCTCGCGAGATGACGCGAATCCCGGTCACACTCCCAGGTGGCAAGAGCCTCACCCTGAGCGGAGGTGGCCAGAACGTCCTCATCCAGCAGATGATCGACGACTTCTGTGCGCTGTTCGTGCCAGGCGGTGAAGTGCTGTACATCGGCGACGCCGACGCAAAGCTGATGCACTTCGACGTCGACACCCTTGCATCTCTCGGAGTGACCGTCAACACACATGGCCAGATGCCTGACCTCGTTGTCTACCAACGCGATACGAATTGGCTCTTTCTCATGGAAGCAGCGTCGACCCACGGACCGGTCGACGCGAAGCGCCACGGCGAACTCCAGGCCCTCTTTGCCGGATCGACGGCCGGCCTCGTGTACGTATCCTGTTTCCCGGACCGCGCCACGATGCGGAAGTTCCTCGCCGACCTGGCGTGGGAGACCGAGGTTTGGTGCGCCTCAGATCCCACCCACATGATTCACTTCAACGGCGACCGCTTCCTCGGTCCGCACGCATGAGGGTGCTGCACTAGGAACGACGCTCACGTGAGCTGATCCCCGGTCCTCACTGATTTGGCCTCCTGCTGCGCGTCATTCAGGGCCTTGTAGAAGACGCGACCGTCGTCCTCCGAACCGTCGAACCTGAGCTCGACTACCTCGACGTCGCCATCGGCACCTGTACGCGGCTCAACCTTCAGCTTCGTGTCAGTCAACACCGCGACCCGCCCTTCCAGTAGCGCAATCTCCTTGCCCACGGACACTGTCACACCGCCGAGTTCAAGTTCGAGACCTTGAACAACCGCTACCGAGATCTCGTCGCCAACTTCCAGCGCGAGATTCCCACCAGCGTGTAGCACCACGTCGAACTCTGCCCACGTACCTCTTACTGCGTTCCCCGACATGATCTGCGCGATGCGGTGTACCTCCAGCGCCTGTGCCCGGGTCATTCCTGATGGCAATAGCAGTCGATGTGACGTATGTACCTGGATTACACTGAGGTTTCGCGCAGTTCGCGCGATCGACTTCATCTCACTGTCGGGCTCTCGGGGCAGTTCGCCGGACCTCATTGTCGAGTACTCTCTCGGCCCGTAGACACGAGACAACCCGACTGAGTTCGGCCTATGCGAATGTGACCAGAACTCCAGCGCATCAACGACATCGTCAGGTGCTCGGCCAACGTAGTCTCCCACCAAGCTCACGTTCACAGTGCCCGACGCATCGCTGGGGACGAGAATCTCGAACAGCAGCATCCCCGCAGCATCTCGCCATACCGTCCGGTATCCGCCGTTGGGACCTTGGGTACGCTCGACCCTCTCTACCTGCACCTCCGCGATCGTCTCACCCGCAGGAGACAGCACCCCGACGACAAGTTTCGCCGGCGGTTCGATCTCACCGTCGTCACCGACAGGTGCGATCTGGAGCCTTCCGTCTGAGCTACTAACACCAAGACCGCCTGGAAGAGGGAAATCGACCACCGATTGCCCCTCTGGAAGCTCCACCGGAGTGCCGTAATCGAGGAACCTCCGATACTGCTCGGCCAACTCGGTCCCGGCTTCGGGCGCGTAGATCGTCAGATTGCCGGTGAGTGGACGCTCTTCCAGCGCAGCCATGCACGTCACGAAGATGCTGACGTTGACCCACCCGTGAGAATCGGATCCGTATCCGGAGACCGCCACCAGTCCGGCACGGTGTGCAGACGTACGTTCCGGGGGCTGTGCCGTCATCGACACTTCGTAGCGATAGTGAGGGTCGTACTCGTTGATAGCCTGATATATGTCCAGAAGATCGTTTCTCACATCGATGGGCTCAAGCGGCTCGCCCGTCGACCGACCTTCGCGGCCCGCGATAATTCCTGCGAGCCGGTCCAGCTGTTCCTGTAGTCGCTCTCGACCGTCGCGTAGGTAGTAGTCGATCACCTTCGGATTCTGACTAACCAAGTACTCGACCTGATTCAGACCCATCCATTCACAAGGGAACCCGGCTGATTCGGTGAAAGTCGTGAACCAGCCCTCATTGCCCGGCGTCGGGTCCAACGGCATGACCAACGTCCACGAGTCGATATCCCACCCCTCCGCTTCGGCCGACGTTACGACCCGGTTGAACGAGCTCACGATCTTCCGCTTCGGACTGTTCGTCAGGTTCTCCGCGAACCGCTTGACTTGGAATACCTTTCGACGGCGCCTGCCCGGATCTTGCGGGACGAAAATGTCGACACCTCCGTCGCCGCGGCCAGGCCGCACTCGCCACGCATTGGGATATCGCGAGCACAGCAGCATTCCGACGACCGCCTCGACTTCCTCGCCAGACAGTCGTGTCCACTCGATCCGAGTCATGCAGACAATTCTGGCATTGGCCGAGGTATCCACCGGGTCGACACGTCGTGACTTCGTCGTGACTTCGGAATGTCCGCAAGCCGGTCCCCGTTCAGTGAGACGCTCTCCGAGCGGCCGGCCGGTGGCAGGCCGCCCAGGTCGCACAGTCTCGTAAGACCCGTCCGGTGATAGTCGCAATGAGAGTACCTCTAACGTACGATTGAGTCATGAAGATCGGCTATGCGCGCTGCTCCACCGACGAGCAGGACCTCACCGCCCAGATCGACGCCCTCACCAAGCTCGGCGTCGACGAGCAGCACCTATATACGGACCCCGGCTACACGGGGACCAACCGCGATCGGCCCGGTCTGCGCGAGGCGTTAGCCGCGGCGAGCCGTCCTGGCGACGAACTGGTGGTCACCAAGCTCGACCGCCTGGCCCGCAGCGTGCCCGACGCCCGGGACATCGTGAAGGGCCTGACCGAGAAGGGCGTGAAGCTCCGCATCGGCGAGAGCCCGCACGATCCCGACGACCCGACCGGCCGGTTGCTGTTCAACGCACTGGCGATGGTCGCCGAGTTCGAGGCCGACCTGATCCGTGCGCGTACCCGCGAGGGCATGGCCGTCGCGAAGGCGAAAGGCCGGCTCAAGGGGAAGAAGCCTAAGCTCCCGACCAACCAGGAACGGCGTCTCGTCGAACTGTTCCACTCCGGCGAGCACACCGTCGGCGAGCTGGCCGAGGACTTCGGAGTCAGCCGGGCGACGGTTTACCGCGCCGTCGAGCGCGCCGGTACGAAGGTGGCGTCGTGAGCGTGATGATAGCTGCCTCTGAGGCTGTGACCAGTGATCCGCAGCCACCGTCGGGGTATTGGTGGGCCCAGGTGCTCTCCGGACCGCTCACCGCCCTCATGGTCGGGCTTGCCACCATCGTCATCGTGGGCATGGCCGGCAGGCGCCGGGAAGCGGAGGTCCAGCTGAACAACCTCCATCGCGAGCTGACCAGCGAGCGTACGAATGCTGCCCGCGACCGGCTCTTCCGGCAGATGTCCAAGCAAACGGCGCCGATCGATGAGTACGCCAAGGAGAGGCGCGAGAAGGCGATCAACGACTACTTCACGCTCCTGTACGCCGTCGAGTATGCGGCTATCACCGTCAAGGCCTTCTGCAGCAAGTGGCCTATGTGGTGGGGCGTCAAGTACTTCCGGGGGGTCCTCCCGAGGAAGCGTGCTGAGTTCCTGAAGTGGCATCTCGATGCGATCAAGATCGCCGTCAACGACTTCCACAAGAACTACGGGCACAAGCCCCTCCGTCTCCCTGAGCTGAAGGACGAGGATGCATTCTGCCGCCTGCAGGAGCACTACGAGACGCTCAGTCGTCGCAAACTGTTGACCGGTAACAGCAGCGAATAACGAGCGAACGCGAGCGGCGAAGCTGTTAAGTAGGCACCGTGCGCGTAAGTAGACACCGTGCGCGACGACGAGGACCTGACCGGCGTGGAGGCGGATGAGATGTTCCGGTGAACCGCGGATCTGGGACATGCGATCAACACGCTCGGCGACGCGGCCGACTAACTCGGCCCGCCACCGCCTCTCCTCCTCATGGTGCAGCTACACGCGCCGCCACGGCTGCTCGGCGAGAGTATCGATGACCGCGTGCGGATCGCTGAATAGACGCGCAAGACCGATGAGCTTGGCGGGAAACGTGCTCGGGGCGGCGGCGAACCTTGCCTCGTCGAACGCGACGCTCAATCGGGCCCGCCATAGCCACGGCAGCTGATCGGCTGCCTCGTCTTGGAGCACCCCGGCTTCGGCCGCGAGAGGTGTCACCTGTTTGCGGTGGCGACGCAGCAGCCGTTCGTGTGGATCATCGTCGTCCTCCGGCGGCTCCTCTACGGCGTGTTTCCCCGCTTCGGCAAGGAGACGCGCTGTGGCTACGCGCAACTCAGAGTCGTCAGTGCTGACGACCAAGGGGATCGGTACCGACTGGACCCGCCATACCGCGCCGATCTCGATGGCCAGCGACACGTTGGACGGGTCCTCGTGGACGTTAACGTACCGGAACACGTTGACATCCGGGGCGCACTTCGCGCTTAGTTCCACGTCGCCCATGAGGCTGGGTAGCTCTGCGTGTATTCCCGGCTCGATGACGCAATCGGACCGGAGCTGAACTCGGTGGAGGTAGAACTGACTTCCCGCATCGCTCTGACTGTCCATCCTGCGGAGCATGTTCTCGATGGCGGCCTCGTAGGTGCCGACGTGGAGTGCTTTGGCCTTCTGGCCCGCCACCCAGCGCTCGACCGTCCCAGGAGACAGCCCGCTCTCCTCCATCCGCTCTTTGGCGACGTCAGTCAGCTGCGCAGCGGGGTCGAAATCCCGGCCTGGCCAGACGGCGTGCGTCGACGAGTGGTACCAGTACAGGCTCCGAACCGTGCTGTCGTCGTAAACAGGGTCCTGTGGACGGACCCAGAAGTTCGGGCGGTGCTCACTGGTGCAATCGGTCCCGCACGCCGGACAGGACTGGTCGCGCGTGTCGAAGCGGTCGAGCCACTCGGCGCTGACCTCCCACTCATGAGAGCAGGTTCCGCAACGCATGTAGCGGAGGCGTTCGAAATTGACCGTCCGTTCGATCATCAGGGCAGTATCCCACGCGGGCCGTGAGCCTCCGCAACATTGACTCAACCGGCGGCGCAGAGCCCATCGTCAGCGTGATGGCAGACAACGGCGAGACCCTGTCGTTCACCCCGGTTACCGCCGCCGCCCTGGCCGAGATGCTTGCCCGCGCTGCCATGGCCGAGATCGCCATGCAGCTCAAGGTCACGAACTCGTACCCAGAAACGGCCTTCGAGCACCTCTACGACGTCGCCGCTCCCGCGCCGCGGGATCACGAAGACGTCTACGACTGGTGCTACGACCACCTGTACGAGTACACGGGTGAGGGGCCTGAGTACGCCGACGTTCCTGCTGCGTACGAGGTCGAGATCCTCAGTGCTCCTGCGCCTTTCGCGCACCTGGTGGGCCTGAGAGTCGATTCCTACGGGTAGTTGCGACGGCGAAGCCGTCGACGACCGCCACCTCGAACACCACACCGAGGGAGGGGCCGTCATGACCACCACGCTCGTCGATCCTTGGGTCGAACGACAGATCCGCCAGGGCCGATTGGCACCCGGCGCCCGCGGCCTCAGCCGCGCCGAGGCCGCTGACCAGCACAACGCCGCCAACGCGCTCACCCCCGAGGACCACGACTACCTGTATTCGCCTGGGCAGGCGCAGGACGTCGCCCTCGCAGCGCTGTCGATGGTCGGCGTCGACCTGCCGGTCGGCACCCGTGTGGTGCTGACCGACGTCGTGGCGGGCCGGTGCGGTCGCGCCTACCGGGCCAACGCCGGCCAGGTCGAGGCCGCCGTCGAGGAACACCGACTGACCACCGGCGAGGCGATCAGCGCCGCAGGCATCGTCGGGGCCGGCACGGCCAGCGCCGACACCGCAGGCGGAGTCGCCGACGGCCGCTACCGGGGCAATACCGCGATCAAGCACGCCGACGCCGTGACCGGCTACGTGGTGCTGCCGGTCAGCGTCGACGGGAACTCGATCAGCGTCCTGGGTCAGACGTACATGCTGACGCCGACCGCCACCGGTGGCACCGCCGACATCCTCGGCCAGCGCGTGACGCTGACCGCGAACACTCTCTACTATCATCTGCCGGCACACGTCCGAGCAGAATGGTTCGGCCACACCGAGTGAACCAGAGCCACTACGTCGCCGCGGAGATCGACCTCTCGCCGATGGTCGCCGCCGCCAAGGAGCGCCGGCTACGGGCGGTCTAGGCTGTCCGGGGGACAAAGTTGTGATCTAGGGGCGCCCTGTCAGGATGTCTCGCTAGGGTTCGGAGTGGCGCATCGCCATCGCATTCGAATCCCCAGGAGTAGTAGATATGTCCTTGCTCGCGACGAAGACTCGACGGAAGTGTTTCATCTCTTATCACCACGACGATGAGTCGGAGGTCCAGGACTTCATCGAGACCTTCGATCACAGCAACGACGTGCTGATAGCCCGAGGGATCGGCGCGAGCATGTCCGGCGACATCATCAACAGTACAATCGAGGACTACATCAAGTCGAAGATTCGCGAGAAGTACCTCCGCGATACGACCGTCACGATTGTCCTGGTAGGCCGCAACACGTGGGGACGCAAGTTTGTGGACTGGGAGATCGCCGCCTCCCTCCGCAACACCTCGACTGCGACGGCCAGCGGATTGATGGCGATCACGCTCCCGTCTGCCGCTGACTACTACGACAAGAAGCTACCGGCGCGAGTCGATGACAACGTCGCGGGTGCGGAAGGGCGGGATGGATACGCGCGCTGGTGGCAGTACCCAACGAGCACCGAGAGCCTCGCCCAACTGATCGAGATCGCGTACGACGCCCGGACGTCGCGCGCTGGTCTGCGCGACAACACCCGCGCCCTGCGGTTGCGAAACGCATGACCGCAGGGCTCGCCGACGCGGACCTTCCTGGAGTGTGGCGGGACGCAGATACTTCGTCACTGAGCGCCCAGAATCTCACGTTGCGCCTGACTAGGGCGAAAGTCGGCGGCGGTGTGTTCGCTGCGCTTGGCGGCGCACTGACGTGGCAATTCGGCCGCGTCGACCTCGCGGCCGTGATGATCCTTATCGGCTTCTCCGTGGCGCTCGGCTGCGAGGTCACTGCGGCGCTGTGCAAGCCCGAGCAGAAGTGGTACGACGGGCGAGCGGTTGCCGAGTCGGCGAAGACGCTCGCCTGGCGGTATGCGATCGGAGCCGATCCGTTCCCGTCAGACATGCCGCGCGCCGACGCCCACGACCTACTCCGTCGGCGACTGTCGGATATCACACGCGAGGTGTCCGACGTCGTCGTCTTCAAAACATCAGATGTCATCGTCACCCAGCGCATGGATGAGTTGCGCACGGCGGCGTTCCCAGTGCGCCGCGACGCCTATGTGGACGGGCGCACCATAGATCAGAAGAAGTGGTACGCCAGGAAAGCGGAATTCAATCGCAAGCGCGGTCAGATCTGGCGCGTTGTCCTAGTGCTGGCAGAGGTCACGGCGGTGATGCTCGCGTTGGGCAAGCTGTTCGGGAACTGGCAGATTGACTTCGCGGGCCTGTTCGCCGCGTTCATTGGGGCCGGCGCCGCGTGGGTCGCGGTGAAGCAGTTCGCACCGTTGGCATCTGCGTACTCGGTGGCAACGGCAGAACTGGGAATCCAGGCGAATCGGCTTCGCTCGGTTGAAGAGGAACGCTGGGCATTCGTCGTGGCCGACGCGGAGGAGGCGATCAGCCGGGAGCACACCACGTGGCTGGCATCCAGAACTAGCATTCGACCGTATGGAAGTGGCTCCTGAACCAGAAGCGAAAAGGAACCCTCTAATCGACCCTCTAATAGCAGGACGACGCGGGTATGCCCAGGGACGACTAGGGCTCGCCTTCGAACCGTTGGGGACGCTCTGACCAGTCGATACACGTTTGCCACCAGCAGATTCACTGCTTGTGTTGGGCATAATCAGCGGGTTCGGGGTTCAAGTCCCTTATGGCGCACCAGCAACCTCCGTCCGGATTGTCCGGGCGGAGGTTTTGCTTTACCGCTGCTGAGAACCGAACCGTTTGCTCCCTTCGGGGGGGGCGTCGTGTCCTCGGCAGGTAACTGTGGTGCGGTTCTCAGTGGGATGCGCTCGGCCGCTCGCGCCGACCTGTGCCTATCCTGTGCCAGTGGAGCAGCGGTGGAATCCTTTGTAGCGCAGGTCGCTCCGGTACTCGTCTTCCTGCTCGCCATCACGGTGGTCGCTGAGATATGCCAGCATGCGGGAGTCTTCGACGCTGCAGCTCGGTTAGCGGCGAGGTGGGGCCGGGGGCGAGTATGGGCACTGTGGTTCTTGGTCGTGATACTCGCGACAACGTCGACCGCCGTCCTGAGCCTCGACACCACGGCCGTGCTCGTGACGCCGGTCGTGCTTGCGATGGCACGGCAGGCCAAGATGCCGGCACTTCCGTTCGCGATGGTCACCGTCTGGCTCGCCAATACGGCGTCGCTGCTGCTGCCGGTGTCGAATCTGTCAAATCTGTTGGCGCTGCATCATTTTGGCGACCAGAGTTATCTCGCGCTGTCCTGGCGACCGGCGCTCGCCGCCATCGGAATCACGATCGTGGCGGCGGCGCTGCTCTACCGTCGGCAATTGCGCGGGCGCTACGAGCGGCATCTCGACGTCGAATTCCCACGCGATCATGTCCTATTCGCGGTGGCGTGCGCGGTATGTATCGCGCTGGTACCCGCGTTCATATCCGGCCTGATGCCGGCGATTCCAGCGGTTGCCGCGGCGCTGATCCTGCTGATCGCGTTATGGGTACGCGACCGCGAGCAAATACGCCGCATCGCGGTGCCATGGCATATGGCGATCGCGGTGGCGGCACTGCTGGCTTTGATGCGGGTGCTCACCGATGGCGTGCTGGGTGATCTGGTGTTGTCGGCCGCTGGCGGTGGAGATGGGCTGGGAGCCTTGCTGCGACTTTCCGGAGTCGGGGCGGCATCAGCGAACGTGGTGAACAACTTGCCGGCCTATCTGGCACTGGAGTCGGCGGCCGCCGACTCGCCGGTGCGGTTGATGGCGTTGCTGATCGGAGTGAATGTCGGACCGATCGTGACGATCTGGGGATCGCTGGCAACGATTCTGTGGCGTCAGCGTTGTGCACGGGCTGGGGTCTATATCGGCGTCGGACGTTTCGTCGGGCAGGGGATGGTGGTCGCGTTGGTCGCTGTCGTGGTCGCTACCACGGTGTTGTGGTGTACGACCTAGTTGTCTGACGTGCGAATGATGCGGCCCCGCCAGGTATTCCTTTACACTTACGTTACTCTTGCGCGCGGGTGGGAATGCCCCGCGTCGCACACGGTGATATCGCGGTTGGTTGGCGACGGAAGCAGGAAAAATTCATGGTGAATGGTCGTGCCGGATTGAGGCGACGGTTGGTGCCGGTACTCAGTGCCATTGTGTTGGTCGGTCTGGTGGGCAGCCTGACGTCGTGCACCAAGGAAGCGACCTACAGTGACCAGGTCGGCAGTTCTGCGCGCTTCGACGACATGCTCAAGCCGACGTTGGCGGTCACCGAGTGGGCAAACAAGCCACTGGTCGACGACGCCATCGGTATTCAGCCCGGCGCCCCGATCACAGTGAAGGCGGGCGGTGGATCGCTCACCTCGGTCACCATCAACAAAGCCGACGGCTCGCCCCTCAAAGGTGAGCTGAGCGCCGACGGCACCACCTGGACCAGCGCGGAGCCATTCGGATACAACCGGCGCTATACGGTCAACGCGAAGGCTGCCGGAGTTGGCGGCGAGAGTATGAGCAACGTGTCGTTTACGACGCGAGCTCCGCAGAATCTCACTCAGGCGTACCTGGTACCGCGCAACGGCGAGACCGTCGGCGTGGGCCAGCCGGTCGCGGTGAAATTCGACGAACCGATCACTAACAAGAAGGCCGCCCAGGCGGCGATCAAGGTGACCACGACACCTGCGGTCGAGGGCGCGTTCTACTGGATCAGCGACCAAGAAGTACGGTGGCGGCCCAAGGAATACTGGAAGACCGGCACCAAAGTCGACGTCGCGGTTAACACCTACGGCATCGACCTCGGCGGCGGCCTATTCGGGCAGGAGAATCTGCGCTCGTCGTTCAAGATCGGCCGCTCGATGATCATCACTGCCGACGACAAGACCAAGCAGGTCGTGTTCCGTCGAGACGGCAAGGTGATCCGCAAAATGCCAACCTCGATGGGCAAGGACGCTACGCCCACCGACAACGGGGTCTACCTGGTCGGCGACAAGCATTCGATGCTGGTCATGGACTCGTCAACATACGGTGTGCCGGTCACCTCAGCCGATGGTTATCGAACGCCCGTGGACTATGCCACACAGATGTCTTACAGCGGCATCTATTTCCATTCGGCACCATGGTCGGTGTGGGCCCAAGGCAACACCAATACGAGCCACGGCTGTCTGAATCTCAGTCCAGACAATGCCCTGTGGGTAATGAACACCACCCTGCGCGGCGATCCGGTAGAGGTGCGTCACACCGTCGGTGGCCGGCTCCCCGGAACGGACGGACTGGGCGATTGGAATGTGCCGTGGTCGGTGTGGTCGAAAGGCAACGCGTAGCCACGACCGGCAGCTGGCCGACGACGACCTTGACATCGAGCAATGATACGATCGCCGGTGTTAGCAACCCGTCGAAGGAAAGTGTTCGATAGACATGGCTGTGGTATCCCCCTGGGAGACAGAAGAACTCACCGCATTGCGGGAGATGGCTCGCGCGTTCTGCGAGAAAGAGCTGGCGCCGAACAGCGAGAAGTTCCGCGAGCAGCATCACGTCGACCGCGACCTGTGGAATAAGGCTGGCGAGGTCGGCCTGCTCTGCATGTCGATTCCCGAGGAATATGGTGGCGGCGGTGGCACATTCGCACACGAAGCCGTGTTGATGGAAGAGCAGGCTCGCGTCGCCGACTCTTCGTGGGGCGTCACCCTGCACAACGGAATCATCGCGCACTACTTGCTGGCCTACGGGTCCGAAGAGCAGAAGAAGAAGTGGCTGCCCAAGATGGCATCGGGCGAGGTCGTCGGCGCGATCGCGATGACTGAACCGGGCACCGGGTCAGACCTGCAGGCCGTCAAAACCAAGGCGATCCGCGATGGTGATGACTACGTCATCGACGGTTCCAAGACATTCATCACGAATGGGCAGCAGGCCGATCTGATCATCGTCGTCGCGAAAACCGATGTGTCCGAAGGGGCTAAGGGTATCTCGCTCATTCTCGTTGAAGCCGACCGCGAAGGTTTCCGCCGCGGCCGCGTACTCGACAAGATCGGGCAGCGCGGTCAGGACACCTCCGAGCTGTTCTTCGACGGGGTGCGCGTCCCGACGTCGAATCTGCTGGGGACCGAAGAAGGTCAGGGCTTCATCCAGCTCATGCAGCAACTTCCGCAGGAACGGTTGATCATCGCGGTTACCTCGGTCGCCGGTATGGAAGCCGCCGTGGAATTGACCTTGGAATACACCAAGGAACGCACCGCCTTCGGACGGCCGATCTTCGGCTTCCAGAACACCAAGTTCAAACTCGCCGAGGCAGCAACGGAGACCAAGGTCGCCCGTGTTTTTGTCGACGACTGCATCTCGAAGCACATCAAGGGCGAACTCGACATTCCGACGGTCGCGATGGCCAAGTGGTGGGTCAGTGACCGTGCGATGGCAGTGGCGGACGAATGTCTGCAGCTTTTCGGCGGCTATGGCTACATGAACGAATACCCGATCGCCCGCATGTGGGCCGACAACCGCGTGCAGAAGATCTACGCGGGAACTAACGAAATCATGAAGGAAATCATCGCTCGCTCGCTGTAGCGCTGTCTTGGTCCGGGTCGGTGGTAAGTTCTCTGCCAGTGTGTTGCCACCTTGGTTGCGGCATCGACCACCGACCCGGACGAAAGGCCTTCTACATGCGCGCACGCGCGGGCATTCTCGCCGCATCGGCGCTGTCAGCGGCTATCGTCGGTGCGGGGTTGACGCCACTGGGCAACGCGCAGGCCGTGCCGGCCAACTATTTACCTAGTTCAGGCTGCGAGAACGACCTCCCGCCGAAGCCCAAGCCACGGCCGACTACACCCCAAGATCTGATTCCAAAACTGCCCGATCGGATTGGCATTCCGCTGCCATATCCCAAGATCATTCCGGTGCCCGAGCCAGCGCCCAAGGAAAAAATCACCCGCATCAAATCGGAACCGGCGCCGAAGAATATCTGCCATGATCCGTGCCCGGATATCACCGACCCGCCGAAGCCCAAGAAGGCGACCGACGGCAACGGCAGTCTGTCCATTCAATTTCCCAAGATCGGATTCGACCTCAATCCGATCAACATTCCCATCGTCGTTCCCAATCCCAGTCCACCGGCCAAACCGAAGCCGCCGGCAGCGGTCCGGCCTGGAGTCGATGCCGCTCCGCTGACCAGCAAGCCCGCGACACCGCGGATCGGCAAGGTGCGCTGGGTGTCGACTGTCACGGGTAAGGGGTCGACTAGTCGCACCGACAAGCGCTGGCAGGTGCAAGGCACCGACCTCGGCATCATGTGGGAGTCAAAGCCGGGCCAAGTCGCCATCGCATTCGGCGACAGCTTCGGTAAGGGTTTCAAGCCGCCGGGCGCCAACGGGCGCGATTGGCGCAGCAACATCCTCGGCTTCTCGTCGACCAAGGCCAAGGACCTGCACAAGGGCCTCGCGATCGACACGATGATCCAGGACAGTCGGTGCCACGCAGTTCAGGTGCTCAGTTCGCGCCACGTCAACTACTACGAGATGACCACCATCCCGACGTCGGGTTTCGCCATCGGTGACCGCCAGTACATGACGTATATGTCGGTACGGACCTGGGGACCGATTCCGGGGGTGTGGTTGACCAACTATGGCGGCCTTGCCTATTCCGACGATGGCGGCTCCACGTGGACGCGTGACCCATATGCCCGCTGGGACAACATCTTTGGCACTTCGCAGTTCCAGGTATCGAGCATGGTCCCGCAGGGTGACTACGTCTACATGTTCGGTACGCCCAATTCGCGGATCGGCTCTATCGGCCTCGCACGAGTCCCGAAGGATCAAGTACTCAACAAGACCGCTTATCAGTACTGGCGCGATGGCCGTTGGATTCCAGCTCGCGACGGCAATGCGGCGTCGGTCCTCCTCGCCGGTCCCACCGGCGAATTGTCGGCACGCTACGACGAAAAAGCCGCTCGCTGGGAACTCAGTTATCTCGACTCTTTGCGCGGTTCGATCGTGTTACGCACGTCGAAATCGCCGCAGGGGGCCTGGTCGGAAGCCGCGCCGATGGTGAACTCCGGGCGTTATCCGCAGCTATACGGCGGATTCTTACATCCGTGGTCGACTGGCAATGATCTCTACTTCACGATGTCCACGTGGACCGACTACAACGTCTCGCTGATGCGCGCGCGAGTGGATTACTGAATTCGAATGCGGTTGACGCGCAACGATATTGGTTAAAGCGCGAGCGTAGCGCGCTGGCCGACGTCGAGTGACCAGCGGTACTTGTAGCAGATGATGGCGCGGCCCGCAGCGTCTGTAGTACGTCGTCCCGTCTCGGCGCCGCTACATGGGTCGCCGATGGACGGCTGCCCGGCCGCTAGGTATCGAGAGGTGGCTACGGGCTGCTGAGCGGCCGCCACGCCAGCGGGAGCAACAGCCGACGCGCAGACAGCGGCAAGGAGTATCAGTCCCGATGATTTGGCGGGCATGTAATCCAAGGTACGCGCATGTCGAGGGCCTGTCGGAACTTCCGCGCAGTTCTGCAGATCATGCCCGTTTAGCGCGGCGCTGATTTCAACCCTTGTCGATGCCGCGACTATCTAGCAGTCTGGTGGCACTTCCGCGGGTGTGGCTGAGTGGTCAGGCACCGGTCTGCAAAACCGTTTACACGGGTTCGAATCCCGTCACTCGCTCCAATGGTCACGCTATTCGTTACTGCGCCAACCTCTTTCGAATGGGAGGCGCCACGCATGCGGTGCGATGAGTTGATGAATCTGATTGGGCCCCCACGAGCCCGGAGCATACGGCTTCACCAGTGGCGGATTCTCCAGCAGGGGAATCGAACGTTCCCACAATGATTCGATGCCTTCGGCGGTGTTGAAGAGCGTGTGATCGCCGTTCATCGCGTCCAGGATGAGTCGTTCATAGGCCTCGAGTACGTCGTCGGCGCGGTCGGTCTCCTCGGTCGAGAATTGCATCGACAATTTGTCGAGACGCATGCCCGGGCCTGGTCGTTTGCCGTAGAAGGACAGCGAGACTCGCGACTCGTCGGCGAGGTCGAAGGTCAGGTGGTCGGGGCCTTGCGCGCCGATACCCGAGCCGGTCGGGAACATCGACTTTGGTGCCTCTTTGAACGCGATCGAGATGATGCGTTTGCCCTCGGCCATCCGTTTTCCGGTGCGCAGATAGAACGGGACACCGGCCCATCGCCAATTGTCGATGTGGGCGCGCAGGGCGATGAAGGTTTCGGTGTCGGACTCGGGATCGACGCCGGCTTCCTGTCGGTATCCGGCGTATTGACCGCGCACGACGTTGCTCGGCTCGATCGGTTCGAGCGAGCGGAAGACTTTGTTCTTTTCTTCTGAAATCGCCCGAGGCTCAAGGGCTGTCGGCGGTTCCATCGCGACGAACGCCAATACCTGAAAGAGGTGGGTGACCACCATATCCTTGTATGCGCCGGTCGGCTCGTAGAAGGCCGCGCGGGCATCGAGGCCGAGTTCTTCGGGAATGTCGATCTGCACATGATCGATGAAGTTTCTATTCCAGATCGGCTCGAAAAGCCCATTGGCAAACCGGAACGCGAGGATGTTCTGTGCGGCCTCTTTGCCGAGGAAATGGTCGATGCGGAAGATCTGGCTTTCGTGGAATGCTTCGTGCAGTTCGGCGTTGAGGGCGATCGCCGAATTAAGATCCACGCCGAATGGCTTCTCCATGACTACCCGGGACCGCTCGATGAGGTTGGCCTGGACCAATGTGTCGATGACAGCCGTCGCGGCCTTGGGCGGGACGCTCAAGTAGTGCAGCCGACGTGGTGTGCCCGGCAGTTCGGCCTCGCATTCAGCGACCTTGGCGGCCAAGGCCTCCGGGCCCGCCGACGTCGGGACGAAATGCAGCATCGGCGCGAACTGTGCCCATTCGTCGTCGGTCATCTTGCGGGCACCGACGGTGGCGATTGATTCCCGCGCGAAGGCCCGGAACTTCTCGTCGTCCATGTCGTCGAGGCTGGTACCGACTACGCGAATATCCGCGGTGAGTTTCAAGACCGCGAGATGTCCAAGGCCGCAGAGCAATTTGCGTCGGGCGAGGTCGCCAGTGGCTCCGAACAGCACGACGACGTGCGGTTGACCGTGGATTTCTGATCGATGGCCCTGCGCCGCTGGACTCGGATAGGCAATGGTTTGAGGTTCGCGCGATGCGTCCTCAGCGTCGGGTGGGGTGGAGTTAGTTGTCGACGTCACCGTGCCATGGTGCCATTCCGCTGGCGTATGCGCTGCTCGGTTCGATGACCTTGGACGGGTCGTGGCGGGCTAGAACCGGTGCCCGGGCCGCTGGCCCCGGCGCCGGTGAAAATCGTCCGAATAGGTGCCCAGCAAGGGCAATGTGCCCTCGCCGACCACCTATTCGGACGATTTTCACGGGGCGCCTGAAAGGACAGTGCCCTCACCTGCACGGGCAAGTGAGGGCACTGATTTCTCGGGGTGGATGACGGGACTCGAACCCGCGACAGCCAGGATCACAACCAGAAATTCCGTGACGGGAAATATTTAGTTGTTGGCTTGCTCCAATGCACTTTCCAAAGCAAGTTGACTGCAACCTTCCTGTTGCGGCAGACATGATGGCTCTCTGCCCAAGTTGGCAGCTAGTGCGGTCATGGTTGCTCATGGAGGCGCCAACGGGTGCCCAGACTGAAAATTATCTGAGGCGGTATCCAGCATTGAGGAACTTTCTTTGCTCAGGATATTGGCTCGATAACCACGGACCTAAGGCAATTGTCCCGAGTGCCGAAACCTAGCGAAAGCTGGACATTAGGCCTGACTCTCAATGAACGTATATATGTCGGATCGGATGATGTGTCCATGATTTTCCTTGGCGCCTTGTCTATACCGGCATACTGAGCGTTTGCCTCTTCAATACCAATGCAGCTTGGGAGATTGAATCGCACAAAGCTGTAGGACCATTTTTGGCTTTCAGTGTCGATGATGACAAGAACTTCGTTGATATGAACGCCCTGCGGGGATGTTACAGATCCTTCGAACTCGTTCCGACTTGAATCGGCTGGATATGTTTTGAGTCCAGCTCCTGTTCGCGCTGCCACCCCCCGCGCGGTGTGTGGTGCGTCATCCGCGAGCTCAGCGATTAGTCGCCAGACGGGTGCACCAGCTTGAGTGCCTTTGCTCGTTGACGGGGAATTGGTCGGAGATGCGTCAGCACTGCAGGCTCCAGCGCATAGCATTGCCACCACTGTCGCTGCAGCAGTGACCGAAGACTTGGAAAATAATACGCCCATATTACGGACACCCTTTCGAATAATACTCGCGGTAGTTGATTTGAGGGCATGTCGAGGGTCGGAGTTTCGCCACACGTTGGCCGATCTCGTAAGCCGCGTCCTGCTGGCTCCGCCGACCGCCTTGCCATTCTTTATAGAGTTTATCCAAGGCAGCGGAATCTTCGCCGCTATCGGACATAGTGTATCCGAGATCTTTCCCGGTCGCCTGCAATACGTCATCGCGAACTTTCATTTCATTAAGTACAGCGTGCCCTTCGCCTGTGAGCTGGTCATCTACCGATCTTACGGATGTATTATCGAGCGCGTGGCCCATTTCGTGTGCGAGCGGGCGCGCAAGATCATCTGGGTTTCCATTCAAACTATCGGCGTCGATTACTATCGTCTTGCTTAGTCTGTCGGTGTAGGTCCCTTTTCCGGCGGTGCCGATTTTGAACTTCTAATGTTGTGACTTCAAAGTTGCGTATTCATTACTCAGTGTGGGCGACGATTTGGCTATTCGATTTGTCCGCATGTATTCATCGAGATCGCTGTATTTGGTTGGGGTCGGCGCTTCGCTGGAGCCGGAGGGCGTGGGCAATTGAGGCCCGATCTGAGCCCTCGGTGTATGGGGTAGGTAGGTTGGCTGGTGCGGAACGCGCACGATGGGTGTTCCGTTGCCTTCGCCGGGCCCTGGTCCAGGGTTGGCGCCGATGTTCGGACCGCCACTGAGCCGCCATTTCCGGTTGTTGCCGGGGGCGGCGTGTTTTGAGTTGGTGGAGGTGTATATGTCGGAACGCTGATACACGGCCAGTTGGAGCCGTATTGGGCGCGCATTTGGTCGCAGAGTGCGTCTGCTGATGCGGTGGTGCTGGCTGAGAACGTTGTCGCCAGTCCAACTGCTAGAACGACGGCGGTAGTGGACGCGAGTCCGGCAATGAGCCGACGACCGACGTTGTTGTGTTTCATAGGTAGTGTGGTTTGCCGTAGACGTGAATGGTGTTGTCGTTCAACGGTGTTGAGATCGCGACCGACACATACGCTCTAACGGCAACCGGTCCGAGACATCCTGAGACTTTCAGGTGGACACCGTCGAGTTCGATTCCGGCGTGCGCGGCGGCGAGTATCTTCGTGCCGAATGAAACGTCGGAGATGGTGCCGGGACGAAGCGTGGTGGAGACATTCGGGAGGACTTGGGCGCCGATTACCAGTGCGGGTGGGTAGGTGATCGACATCTGCGCGGTGGGACCACCGGTAACTCCGAGGGTGATACCGGAGGTGACATCGGTGTTGCAGGCGACAGCAAACCCCACTGAGAGCGCACCCGAGTTCACCGCAGTTTTGCCAGCGCCGCGAATATCAGCGGTGCCCTTCAACGAAAGATATCCCTCTCGCGTCCAGGGGCTTTGATCCAACGGCGGCACCGAACGCACCTTCTCGCGCAGCTTCGACGCCGACACGACCCACCCGTCATCGGTGCGCTTAGAAACCGTCCGGTCAGCGAACGATGATGGAGCAGCCGTCGCGGTCCCTGTAGATCCTGAAGTTGCAAGAAGGGCGGCTGCGGCAATGGCAGCGATCCCCCCGGTCCGGCGTAACACTATGTTGAACCCCTCGTGTGTTGTAGTCAGGCATATCAGTGCGATTGCCAGACGGTGGAGTTATTAAACCACGGATTGCACTTCTTGTATGTCCTCTTTTTTGCGACGAGGAAGATCGACTCAGTTCGCCTGGAGCAGGAGCGGACAGGATGCCCGACAATCTGATAGAAACGCCCCACCAAGACTCAGCCGTTCGAGGTGGGGCGCTTCTTGCTCGTTCTAGCGGGACCGGTCAGCCTGAGTCATCAAGTGCGCTACAGAACATGCGGCTAGCCCTTGTTCCACGCGCTGTATCAGTTCCGATGCCGACGACAACCCCACCGCCAACGCTTCCAGATCAGTCGCGTCCATCAACGCACTCTGCACGTCGAAACACATGCCGGGTCTCGATGCCGTCATCCAAACTCACCCAGGTCTTCGCCTCCAACGGCACAATCGTTCGCTGGGAAAGTATGCAGCAACTCCACATCGAAAGTGCCCCAACAAATTTCAGTAGATTCCGATTGCTCGGCGACTGTCGGTTGAAGGTGGAACACGCTGGCAACTACACCGACCGCCTTGAGGTTGGCAGCGACTGTTCAGTTTGGCTAGTCAATCAAGAAGCGTCATCACAGGCTCGCAACTTTGAGTGCTTGCAGATACATCTGCGATGGGGCCAGGGGGAGCGGCGAACGCGGGCATTACATCTGTGAACGGTTGCGTTTGGGACTCTTCCGTGAGTGTTCGGTTCGCGGAAAGGCACCTAGCGTTGCAGTCCTGATCTAAAAGAAGAAGGTCAGAGGGCGAAAATGCCCTCTGACCTGTCGGGTGGATGACGGGACTCGAACCCGCGACAGCCAGGATCACAACCTGGTGCTCTACCAACTGAACTACACCCACCATAGGCATCGTCGGGAAGAACCTTCCCACGAGCCAGGCTCATACTTTAGCGGGTCGCACCGCCGGAATGCCAATCGGTTTACCGACCGCGTGTTTACGCAGGTCCGAGTTCCTTGACGATGGCCGCGAGCGCGTCGGTGTCAGGGCCCGGGGCCTCCACGAACACCGCCGCACGGTAGTAGCGCAGCTCAAGAATGGACTCGCGTATGTCGGCGAGCGCGCGATGCGCGAGCCCCTTTTGCGGCTGGCCGTAATAGATCTTGGGAAACCAGCGTCGGCACAGTTCTTTGATCGAGCTGACATCCACCATGCGGTAGTGCAAATAGGCGTCGAGCTCGGGCATATCCCGCGCGATGAACGAGCGGTCGGTGGCAATTGAGTTGCCCGCCAACGGAACTGATCCAGCGGTCGGGACATGCTTGCGGATGTAGGCCAATACCTCGGCCTGCGCTTGTTCGATCGTCACCGTGGACGCGCGGACCTCATCGGTGAGGCCCGACGACGCGTGCATCTCCTTGACGACGTCGGGCATATTCGCCAACGCTTCGTCGGATGCGCCGATGACGATGTCAACACCGTCGCCGAGGATGTTGAGGTCACTGTCGGTCACCAGCGCGGCGATCTCGATCAGCTTGTCGTTGACCGTGTCCAGACCGGTCATTTCGCAGTCGATCCATACGAGTTTGTCTTGCACGCGCTCAACACTAGGCCATCGGGCCGACAGGCTTTGGTCTGTCATCGCTGGCCTCTGCGGCGACGGCGGTTATCGCGCGGTCGGGAAGTGTCCGAAGTGACGCCGCACGCGAAGGAGTTTGACGCCAGAGAGTTGTCATAGGTCGAATGTATGTTCAAGGTATGGGAGACCGGAGGAAGCATCGGGGCGGCGGATACCGCTGGTTATCGTCGGCGCCTTCCTCGTGGTCGGGGACTGATCCCGACGCTTTAGGCCTCACCGATCCCGCCTCCGGCGATATGGGCGACTTGCTGGCAGGTGCTCTGCACGATTGGCGGGGCGAGGGCTACCTCAACTATCACCGGTACCAACTGTTCGCCGCGATGCACCGGGAACGGGTTCTCGAACTGGAGACGCGAGCGCTCCAGGATTTTCGTTCCGGCGCCGTCGCGCGGAAGGCTTTTGTCGACTGCGCGAGTCAGATCGGAATGGCGCTCGGGGTGAGCCAGGGCAGGGCCGAGGGGATGCTGCAGGAGGCTGTTGATCTCATGACGCGGCTTCCGCGGGTCGCTGAACGTATGCGCGACGGCGTGATAGATCGAGACATCGCCGCGAAGCTCATTGAGCGCACCGATCTCATCATTGACGAGAGCGATGGATCTGACGAATCTGATGGAGGTGCACCTGAGGCCGCAGTCGCGCAAAGCGGTACGCCCAGCGCGCTGGAAGAAGTGGATTCTGCTATCGCGGCCGAATTGGATCGCGGTGCCGGCGCCTGGTCAATACACCTCGCCCGCGACATGGCGGATCGCATCGTTTTCCGCCAGCACCCCGACGCCGTGCGGGCGCGTCGAGAGGCGGCGAAAGCAGATCGGCGAGTGTGGACGTCAAATCAAGGCGACGACATGGGGTTGATTGCGGCGACCATGACCGGCGAGCGCGTCCGATTGTCGATTGAATCGGTGCGGGCGCTGGCGAAGTCGGTGTGCCCCAACGATCCACGGACCGTGTCGCAACGCAATTCAGACGCGGTATTCGCATTGCTCAATCAGGTGGCGTTCGAATGCGGTTGCGACGGCGCGCAGACTTGCACCGCAACGATCTCGAAAGTCGACTCGGCTGACGACATCGCTCTGGTGCCGGTAAAGACGAAGGTCGTCGTGCACGTGGTGGCAGACAAGGCCACGGTCGATGGAAGAGAACGCAATCCAGGATTCGTGGAAGGGCACGGAGTGATCTCGGGAGATCACGTACAGGACCTCATTGACGAACCGACGACGATCATTTCGCCATTGGGGCCCGACAATGCGCTGGCAACTTTCATTGAGGCTCTGGACCGCGACGCGTCATATGACCTCGCCCCGAACAGTCTTCCACTGAACAGGCCCACGCTGAACGGGACTGTGCCGGAATGTAATTCGCCAACCGATACTGACACCTCGTTGACCGATACCGACACCTCGCCGGCCGTCGACGCCGCCGAGACCCACGGCGCGCAACGCATCATCCGGACGGCGCAGATGCGGCAAAGCGCGGGTGAGAACTCGGATGGCGAATACGAGAGTGCCGAGAATTCGTGCGCAGAGAATCAGCGCGCGGAAAACGAGTGCGCCGAAAATCAGGACGTGGAAAACGAGTGCGCCGAAAGCTTCGGCGGCACAACTCCATCCGCTTCAACGACGCGGCACCGGGTGACTCAGCAGATCGTCCTGCCGTCAACGCAACCGTCCAATCCTTATCGGCCCTCTACGTCTCTCGATATGTTTGTCCGCATCCGAGATTGCTACACCTTGATCCCGGGCAATACTCATTCGGCATTCC
>NZ_BAEH01000122.1 GCF_000241305.1 Gordonia effusa NBRC 100432 | reverse complement strand
CGATGTGGCCCGATCTGTCGGCATACCTGGCAGGCGATCGCGGGCCCGAACCAAGAGGGTCGGCGTTTCGATCTGATGCTGCGATATGTCCGCGGTGAGGCGCAGATAGGCACCCATTGCGGTGAGGCGGTCCGCTGACAGCTCCAGCCGTTGTTCATCGATGCGGGCCAGCATTCCGTCGATGAGAGACCGCATCCACCAATCGTTGCCATCGGTGATAGCCATATCCGCTGGATAGGTGTCGATCAAGGCGAGGCCGCGGGGACGAAGCCCCCGCATCTCCAATTGCGCGACCACCGCATGTGCGACGATGCCGCCGAGTGAGCGCCCCACTACCACGAAATCACTGTCCCCGACCAAATCGGCGACCATCGCCGCTTGCGACTGCAGATATGTTTCGAGATCGTGGGGAACCGCCGACCCCGGCGCGAACCCCGGGGCATCGGCAGACCACACCGCATATCGATCAGTCAGGGCCGCCGCGAATCCACTGAACTCGTGTGGTCCGGACATCGCGGTGAGTGCCGGGAAACAAACCGTGGTCAATGCGTCGGCGCGTCCTTGCCGCAAGCGGACTGGCGGTGGCGTGTGTCTCTGAATCTGATCGCGTGTAAAGGTCGGTCTGGTGTGGGAGGCCGCGACGATTAACGCCGCGCCAGCCTCCACTGTTCCTCGACGATTGAGGTCGAGGTAGACCTCGGGCAACGAATCGGACGCGGAGGACGAAGGCCCTTGTGGCGACGGGGATTCGGCGTCGAGTAGGTGGGTGACAAGGTCGCGCGGGCTCGGGTGATCGATGATCACATTGGGCGCCAGACGCAATCCCAGGCGGCTCCCGAGACGCTCCACGAGTTCGACGGCGGCCAGCGAGGTCATCCCCAGCTCGGCGAATCGGATCTCGTCGTCGAGATCTTCGCGACTGATACCCAACACATCGGCCGTGGCGGCCAGCACCTCATCGGCGACGTCGGGTGCGACCGAGGTTTGAGGGAGATGCTCCGTCGGGAGCTGAGCCGGTTCGGGCCGCACCCGATCTGGTCTATGGTCGGAGATCAGAGCGGGACCGGGCTCGAGCCAGTACCGACGTCGGTCGAATGCGTATGACGGCAGTGGTATGGCCGTAGCCTGTTTATCGGCGAGTGTCGGCCAGTCGATGTCGGCACCGTCGACTGCCAGCGCGGCTGCGGCAAGAAGGACCGTCTCTTCCGGATCGCGGTCCCGACGTGCCGTCGGTATTACGGCGATATCCTCGTGACGCTCGTCCGCCCGGAGAGTGTCCAGGGCTGAGCGGCTCAGATGTGAATCCGGCCCGACCTCGACCAGATGAGTGGCGCCCCGGCGGATGAGTTCGCGGATTGAGTCACAAAAATGAACAGGATGCCTGATTTGGTCAACCCAGTGCTCCGCGCGCCCACAATTCGCGCTCGTATGCTCACCGCGCACCGTTGAGACGATTGGGATCTGAGGGGTTGCGAAAGAAATGGAGGCGATGGCGGCGCGGAACTCCGCGAGTATCGGGTCCATATGTCTGGAGTGAAAGGCATGACTGACCGCGAGGCGGCGAGCGCGCATCCCCTGCGATGTGGTCGCACGGAGAAGATTGTCGATCGCGGTGTCCGAACCGGCCACGACCAGGGATGACGGGGTATTGATCGCGGCGACGTCGAGGTCGTCTCGCCACTCGGGAAACGCGGTGTCCAGATGGTCTTCCACCGCGTCGACCGCGAGCATCGACCCACCCGGGGGAAGTGTCTGCATCAGGGTGGCGCGAGCGGCAACCAGCTTGACCGCGTCGGTGAGGGTCAATACTCCGGCAACATGAGCCGCCGCGACTTCGCCGATCGAGTGGCCACACAGGTAATCCGGTCGAACACCCCAGGATTCGAGTAGGCGGAACATCGCCACTTCGAAGGCGAACAATGCCGGCTGGGCGAAGATCGTCTGGTCGACTCGATCGGGTGCGGAATCGGCGGCGATCGCCTCACGAAGTGAGCCGTCCACACCGTCCAACTTCGCATCCATGAGGTCGACGATGGACTCGAACTGCGCGGCGAAGACAGGAAATTTGGCGCACAGTTCGGCTCCCATTCCGGGGCGCTGGCTTCCCTGGCCGGTAAATAGGTACCCGATGGCGCGATGACGACGGGCGTGACCCACCACCGCACCCCGCCCTGCTACACCATCGGCGACCGATGCGAGACGTTCGGCCAGTACCTGCGGCGATGCGCCGATCACCGCTGCACGGTGGCTCAGGCTCGCACGGGCCGTGCGAAGTGTCGTCGCGACTGCCCGCGGATCTATTTCCGGGTGACGTGAGAGGTATTCGGATAGGCGTCGGCTCTGTCCCGATAAGGCGGCCTCGGTATGACCGGAGAGCAACAGGGTGACCGTGGCCGAGTTTTCCGGCACGGGCGGTGGGTTGCTGGTGGGGGGTGCTTCGAGGATGAGGTGGGCGTTGGTGCCGCTGACGCCGAAGGCGGAGACGGCTGCGCGTGGTGGGTGGTTGGTGTGGGGCCAGGGGGTTGATTCGGTGAGGATGGCGACGTGTCCTGATGTCCAGTCGACGTGTGTGTTGGGGTGGTTGGCGTGCAGGCTGGCGGGCAGGGTGTGGTGGGTGAGTGCTTGCACCATTTTGATGACACCGCCGACCCCGGCGGCCGCGGCTGTGTGGCCGATGTTGGATTTGAGTGAGCCGATGTAGAGGGCGGGGTGATCTGGTGTGCGTTGGCCGTAGGTGTGGATGAGTGCTTCGGCTTCGATGGGGTCGCCGAGGGGGGTGCCGGTGCCGTGGGCTTCGACGGCGTCGATGTCGTTGATGGTCAGGTGGGCGTCGGTGAGTGCGCGGGTGATGACGTCGCGTTGGGCTCGGCCGTTGGGGGCGGTGAGTCCGTTGGAGGCGCCGTCTTGGTTGATGGCGGTGCCGCGGATGGTTGCCAGGATGTGGTGGCCGTTGGTGTGTGCGTCGGAGAGGCGTTCGAGTGCGATCATTCCGATGCCTTCGGCCCATCCGGTTCCGGTGGCGTCGTCGGCGAAGGACCGGCATCGCCCATCAGCTGAGAGTCCGCGCTGGCGAGAGAACTCGATGAACCCCGAGGGAGAGGTCATCAGGGTGACGCCGCCAGCGAGTGCGAGGTCGCATTCGCCGTTGCGCAATGCCGACGTGGCGAGGTGGATTGAGACCAGTGAGGAAGAGCAGGCGGTGTCGACCGATACTGCCGGACCCTGCAACCCGAAGGTGTAGGCCACCCGACCCGACGCAACACTTGGCATCGTCCCCACCCCGGTATAGCCTTCCAATTCGTCGGGGACCGCCGTCCAATGACCGTCGGCGTAATCGCCCGCAACGACTCCCACGTAGACGCCGGTGTTGCTGCCGCGTAGTGACTGTGGGTTTATCCCGGCGTTTTCCAGTGTCTCCCAAGTGATTTCGAGCAGGTGTCGCTGTTGGGGGTCGGTGGCCAGTGCTTCGCGGGGGGACATTCCGAATAGGGCCGCGTCGAAGTCGGCCATCCCGTCCACGAAACCACCCGTGTGCACGTACGACGTCCCGGTCCGCGCCGGATCACTGTCGATCAGAAGTTCACGATTCCAGCCTCGATCATCGGGCCAGTCGGTGATCGCATCCTTCTCATCTTCGACGAGGGCCCACAGTTCGTCCGGCGAGCTGACGCCGCCGGGGTAGCGGCAGGCCATCCCGACGATCGCGATCGGCTCTCCGACGGTCTGACGTGCCGCTTCGAGTTCGGCCCGTAACGCGTGAGAGTCCGCTATCGCCTTGCGCAGATACTCTCGGAGCCTGGCTTCGGTCGCGGTGCCCGACGCCGCCGTTTCGGTTGTCATAGCCCACTCCTCCCACTGTCGACCATGTCGAACAGTTCATCGTCTGAGGCGGCTTCCAGATCGGTGGTCGCGTCGCTCATATTCCTGTCGGCTGCGTCGGCGGCGCCCGGGCTCCAACCGGACAGCGTCGCGAGCCGTGCCCGAACGTCGTCGTCGGGCTCGGTCCAGCCCAGCGCCGCCGTAAGTTCATCCACGAGCGCCGAGACGTGCTGGGCCCGGTCGGCTTCCACCAGTCCGCGGATATGGTCGGCGATCGCTTCGGGGGTCGGGCAATCGAATGCCAGCGTTGATGGGAGGCGGTGTCCGGTAGCTCGGCTCAGTCGTTTCATCAGGTCCACGACGGATACGGATTCGAATCCGAGATCCTTCAGAGCGGTGTCGTCGTCAAAGTCGTCAACCTCCTCCATCCGCAACACGGCCCGAATCTGTGTGGTGACGAGCTGTGTGATCTCGGTTGTCAGGTCTTCGCCGTGAAGTGATGCTCCGAACGAGGGGGTGGTGACAGGGGCATCGACCCCCTCTGTATCGGCAGATTCGGTTCGGTCGTCGAGCACTTGCTGCTCTTGCTCGGCGTCTAACCAGAATCGTCGAGGTTCGAAGGCATATGTCGGAAGTTGGCCCGACGTCGGAATAGCTGTCTTGGCCGATGAGTTCAGTGCCGCCCAGTCAACATTGACGCCGTTGACCCACAGATCGGCCGCGGACAACAGGAGCCGCCTGCTATCCCCGTCATCCCGGCGCAGCGTTCCGGTGACCACACCGTCGGTCACCGACCGCGCTTCGAGCATGGCATCGAGTGGCTGAGTGAGAACCGGATGCGGACTGACCTCGACGAAAACATTGTGACCGAGATCCACGGCGACCTGTGCCGCAGCGTGAAAGCGCACTGTTTCCCGGAGATTGTTGAACCAATGTCTACCGTCGAGATCCGCCGACTTGATCACCGCGCCGGTAACGGTGGAGATCATCGTTACGGCGGACTCGGTTCGTCGGACTTCGCCGATTTCGCTGAGGAGCGAATCTTCCAGCGCGTCGATGACGACCGAATGCCCGGCGAGTTCAGCGTCGAGCCGGCGGACGCGGACGCCATCGGCGCCAGCACGCTCGACCACCGCGTCGACGCCGTCGGCCTCACCGGAAACCACCACTGCTGAATCGCCGTTTATCGTGGCGATTCCGACATCCGGTGCGACTTTCCTGATCAGTACCGCGGCGTCGTCGCTGGATAGAGCGATTGAAGCCATCGCGCCGCGGCCCACCAAGCGTGCGAGTTGCCGACTCCGGACGGCGACCAGACGTGCGCCTTCCTCCAGACTGAGGATTCCCGCCGCACAAGCGGCCGCCACTTCACCCTGGCTATGGCCGATGACGGTGTCGGGCCGTACACCCATCTCACCCCAGAGCGCGGTCAGGCCCATCATTACCGCCCAGAGCGCCGGCTGATCGAGTTCAACATTTGTCTTACCTGGCAGCCGCTGCCCACCCGACCGGAGGTAGCCCTCGACATCCCAGTCGAGGTGAGAGGCCAGTGCGTGAGCGCAGCGACTGATCGTGTCGGCAAATACGGGCTGAGTCGTCAGGAGTGAAACGGCCATCGCGGGCCAGTGCGCCCCGTGTCCCGGATAGACGAAGACGGTCCCCCGATGATCGTGTGAAGTCCCAACGACCGAGGACTCGGTTGGGGCATCGTCGGCTACCGCGGCCAACTCGCCGGCCAACTCGGCACGGTCGCGACCGATTACGACGGCGCGATGGGGGAGCGCCGCGCGGCTTGTCGCTAGGGCATGAGCCGCGACGCCGGGGTCGACAGAGACGTCCGACGACAAATGGGCAGCCAGTCGGGCCGCCTGTCTCGTCAAGGCCGGGCCTGTCAGCCCGGACACCGGCCAGGCGACTATCGGTCGAGAATCGGGACCTTCTTCCTCGATCTGGACACTGCTATCCGCGCTGGTGGGGGGTGCTTCGAGGATGAGGTGGGCGTTGGTGCCGCTGACGCCGAAGGCGGAGACGGCTGCGCGTGGTGGGTGGTTGGTGTGGGGCCAGGGGGTTGATTCGGTGAGGATGGCGACGTGTCCTGATGTCCAGTCGACGTGTGTGTTGGGGTGGGTGGCGTGCAGGCTGGCGGGCAGGGTGTGGTGGGTGAGTGCTTGCACCATTTTGATGACACCGCCGACCCCGGCAGCGGCCTGAGTGTGGCCGATGTTGGATTTGAGTGAGCCGATGTAGAGGGCGGGGTGATCTGGTGTGCGTTGGCCGTAGGTGTGGATGAGTGCTTCGGCTTCGATGGGGTCGCCGAGGGGGGTGCCGGTGCCGTGGGCTTCGACGGCGTCGATGTCGTTGATGGTCAGGTGGGCGTCGGTGAGTGCGCGGGTGATGACGTCGCGTTGGGCTCGGCCGTTGGGGGCGGTGAGTCCGTTGGAGGCGCCGTCTTGGTTGATGGCGGTGCCGCGGATGGTTGCCAGGATGTGGTGGCCGTTGGTGTGTGCGTCGGAGAGGCGTTCGAGTGCGATCATTCCGATGCCTTCGGCCCATCCGGTTCCGGTGGCGTCGTCGGCGAAGGACCGGCATCGCCCATCAGCTGAGAGGGCTCCCATTCTTTCCGCCGCCAGCATGCTGGCTGGCGTGGACAGCAGGGTGACGCCGCCGGCGAGTGCGAGGTCGCATTCGCCGTTGCGCAATGCCGACGTGGCGAGGTGGATTGAGACCAGTGAGGAAGAGCAGGCGGTGTCGACCGATACTGCCGGACCCTGCAACCCGAAGGTGTAGGCCACCCGACCCGACGCAACACTCGAAGCACTTCCGTTGATCAGAAATGCCTCGAGATCCGCGGGGATCGTGCTCAGCCGGGTGGCGTAGTCGTTGTACATGATGCCTGCGTAGATGCCGGTGTTGCTGCCGCGTAGTGACTGTGGGTTTATCCCGGCGTTTTCCAGTGTCTCCCAAGTGATTTCGAGCAGGTGTCGCTGTTGGGGGTCGGTGGCCAGTGCTTCGCGGGGGGACATTCCGAATAGGGCCGCGTCGAAGTCGGCCATCCCGTCCACGAAACCACCCATGTGCACGCTGCCACCCGTGGCGCTCCATCCTCGGTCGTCGGGCCAGCCGCTGATCGCGTCGTCACCGCGTAGCGACAATTCCCAGAGGTCGCGTGGTGTGCGTACCCCACCCGGGTAGCGGCAGGCCATCCCGACGATCACGATCGGATCGTCGTGGGTATTCGATCGGTTGGTCACCGGTCTCTGCGCTGGTTCGTCGAATTCACCCAGTACACGAGTGGTGAGATCGGCGACCGTGGGATGGTCGAAGACCACCGTCGCGGGCAGTCGTACATCCAGTTCGTGCGCGATTCGATTTCGCAGTTCGACCGCTGCCAGGGAGTCCAATCCGAGCTCCTTGAACGGTGAGGAGTCCGGAACGATGGTCTCGTCGGGGTGGCCGAGGACGGCTGCGACCTGCCGACGCACGACGGAAGCCACTGCGCGAGAACGGCCTTCACCTGAAGCGCCCCGGACGTGATCGCTGGTCTTCGAACTAGCCGACCGTCGAGGTGTACTCACCCGCAACACACCGCGCAGCATCGGAGACATGGCGGGTTGCCATTCGGTCCGGGCCAAGCCGAGGGGGACCGCGTCGCGGCCTGCACGCAGGCATCGGGTGAGCATGGCAGCACCCTCGTCAAAGTCGAGTGCGCGTACGCCCTGGTTCATCAGTCGCCGACGATCGCTTTCACCGAGGTGGTCGGTGAGATCGCTGGACGTTCCCCACAGGCCCCAAGCGAGCGACGACGCGGCCAACCCCTGGCTTCGGCGCCAGTGCGCGAAACTGTCGAGGAAAGTGTTGGCCGCGGCATAATTCGCCTGGCCGGCGGTTCCGAGTGTGCCTGCCGCGGAGGAGAACACCACGAAGGTGTGCAGCCGGCAGTGTTCGGTGAGTCGGTGGAGATTCCACGCAACATCGACTTTGGCGGTCATCACCGTGTGCAAAGCTGCTGGAGTCAGCTTATGTGCGGGCATATCCGCCAGTGCGCCGGCGGCATGCACCACAGCGGTGAGTGGTCGTGACGCCGGGACACTGTTAATGAGAGCGCTGAGTTGCCCGGCATCTGTCGCGTCACAGGCCACGACTTCGGCGCGTAAACCGATGGCGGTCAATTCGGCCAGCGCGTCCGGTGCGTCTTCATCATCCGGGCCGCGACGTGATGCCAAGATCACGTCGGTGATCCGCCCAGTGGTGGCGAGTGCGCGCGCGGCGAGCCGCCCCAACATGCCTACACCGCCGATGATGAGCGCTGTCTGATCGTCACCCGATGATGATGTGGGTTGGTCGACTTCCGGCGTCGGGGCGGTTAACGGGTCTCGTGACAGGCGGCCTACGCGTGTGCTCCCGCGGCGGATCGCGATGTCCGATTCGCCCTCGTCCATCGCTCGCGCCGCCACCACGGCAAGTTCGTGGTTCTCCAGTGAGCCGTCGTGATCGACATGGACAATTCGTCCGGGCATCTCCGCTCGAACTGTGCGGACGAACCCGGGGATAGCGCCCAGCCGAAGGTCGACCTGGTCGTCGGCACTAACGGCGAGGGCCTGCCGGGTGAAGACAGCGAGACGGGATTCGGGGTCCCCGTGAGTGATCCAGTCTTGAACGGATGAGAGCAGCCGTTCGGCCACCGCATGTACTGACTGGGCAACGTCGTGGCTGTCGGTACGGCCGATATCGGCAAGCCAATCCGAGGAGTCGGCGATAAGGATTCCAATTGGATCGGGATCGTCATCGAGGCGCTCGGCCGACGGGTGGAACTCCACCCATTCGACCCGGCACAGCGGGGTGCGCGGAGCGCCCACGCCGACCGAGGCTGTGTCTATATGCCGCACTGTCACCTCGTCGATGCTGAAGACGGGTGCGCCACTGGGATCGACCGCGACCACCGAATACCCGGTGCCGGACGGCTCGACGGTGACCTCGACCTGCTCGGCGTCGCGTGACCAGCGGCGGATCCCGTTCCAGCTGAACGGCAACGCGAGATCTTCGCGAGCATGGGCGATCGGATGCAGTGCGGCGTCGAGAAGTGCCGGATGGATGCTGAATTCGGTGGTTTCTCCCGCGGCATCGGGAAGATCTATGACTCCGTAGAGTCGATCACCCGACTCTGTGAGTTCGCGGAGTCCTCGAAATGTCTCGCCGTACTCGAGTCCACGCTCGGCGAGCCGCGCATAGACCTCTTCGACGTCGACGGACCCGCGGGCCGGCGGGCGGCTAGCGTCACGCGGCGGCTTCGCGGCGTCGTCGACTCGCAGATTTCCGGAAGCGCACTGATGCCATTCGCCGCCGAGTTCGGGATGGGTACTGCTGGTGTGGAAGGTTATTGGACGTGACCCGCCACCATCCGCGGCGACGTAGATCTGCAACCACACCGGCTCGGCGGCGGGTAGGCGGATTGGGCGTTCGTTGATCAACTCATCCACTACGGGAAATCCGAGCCGTTCACCGATCGACAGGGCCAGATCGGCATATGCGGCGCCGGGTAGGATCACTTCGCCGGAGACGACGTGATCCGCGAGCCAAGGCTGATCGAGCAGCGAAATCCGTCCCATGAACAGTGTTGTGCCAGCTCCGGAGACCTCGGTGGAGCCA
>NZ_BAEH01000123.1 GCF_000241305.1 Gordonia effusa NBRC 100432 | reverse complement strand
CCCGCGCGAGCGGGGATGTTCCCGTGTGGTCGTGCCTCTCGGGCTGGGAGGTATCGTCTGCCCCGCGCGAGCGGGGATGTTCCCGACGATTGCCCCTGGTATTGGCGCACGCTTGAGTCTGCCCCGCGCGAGCGGGGATGTTCCCTACCTCGTATGGCTTCCCGAGTCCACTAAGGGGTCTGCCCCGCGCGAGCGGGGATGTTCCCCCGTCCGGCACAACGACCTCGTCATCGTCGAGGTCTGCCCCGCGCGAGCGGGGATGTTCCTTGAAATCTTAGTAGATCTGCGACACGCCGACAGTCTGCCCCGCGCGAGCGGGGATGTTCCTTCGAACCTATCAGCCACACATATGGCGTAGCAGTCTGCCCCGCGCGGAGCGGGGATGTTCCCTGAAACCTGGAATACGGTCTGCGCGCGTGAACGTCTGCCCCGCGCGAGCGGGGATGTTCCTAGTGGTGTGTTGAGGTCATCGTCGAACTGTTCGTCTGCCCCGCGCGAGCGGGGATGTTCCCATTCGGCCTCCGGCGGGCGTTGAGGTCGGAGAGTCTGCCCCGCGCGAGCGGGGATGTTCCTCAGACGGCGCGATCCTCGTGTGGGCGTTCGACGTCTGCCCCGCGCGAGCGGGGATGTTCCCTCGACGACCCATACGCAGCGGTTCACCGAAGCGTCTGCCCCGCGCGAGCGGGGATGTTCCCAACCCCAGCGCCGTGCTCACTGGGCCGGTTACGTCTGCCCCGCGCGAGCGGGGATGTTCCCGGTGTGGGGAAAGATTCGGCGACAGAAATTGTGTCTGCCCCGCGCGAGCGGGGATGTTCCCACAGACGGAACGCCGGGAAGCGTTGTCGTGGAGTCTGCCCCGCGCGAGCGGGGATGTTCCCATTAGGTTTGCGGGCTTGTCGCGGTACTGGCGGTCTGCCCCGCGCGAGCGGGGATGTTCCCTGCGACTTCGACACCAGGCGCTCGGCCTGAATGTCTGCCCCGCGCGAGCGGGGATGTTCCCAAGTAGTCACAGCCGGTCTGCTCAAACAACACCGTCTCCCCCGCGCGAGCGGGGATGTTCCCGACCGGACGGTAGGCGAATGGCAGCGCGGGCAGTCTGCCCCGCGCGAGCGGGGATGTTCCCTGGCTGTGGTGTCCGTTGTGGTGGACCTGGCCGTCTGCCCCGCGCGAGCGGGGATGTTCCCTCAACCAGTCCGGCATCGGCAATCATGTGTGAGTCTGCCCCGCGCGAGCGGGGATGTTCCCGGATTTCGGTGACCGCATCCGGCGGCGTCGTTGTCTGCCCCGCGCGAGCGGGGATGTTCCCGTCCGCCATCATCGGGTGAGGCACGATGAATAGTCTGCCCCGCGCGAGCGGGGATGTTCCGTCGGCCTCGTCTGGATCGACCACTGAGCGAGTGGTCTGCCCCGCGCGAGCGGGGATGTTCCCTCGCGCGTGTTGTCACGCGTGACAGACGGTGTGTCTGCCCCGCGCGAGCGGGGATGTTCCCGGTCCAGACTGTGGCGTCCATGCCATCAACCAGTCTGCCCCGCGCGAGCGGGGATGTTCCGTCGCCGCCGCGGTGGCCTTCATTGCCGTGGAGTCTGCCCCG
>NZ_BAEH01000124.1 GCF_000241305.1 Gordonia effusa NBRC 100432 | reverse complement strand
GCGGCTAGCACAGCGCCGTCGCCGAGGTCTTCCAATGACTCTTCGGCGGCCCGACACAGAGCCTGCTCGATCTCCTGAGGTGCGACTTTGCCGCCGAACACACGAGCGAAGCCACCGTCGACGGCGCCCTCGAGCTTGCGCTCAAAGCGTTGCAGGATACCCATCGCGAGACCTCCCTTCCGTGCTCAAAATTTTGCGGCGTGTCAATACAACCGTGGATCGTTGTTCGATGATACCGAAGGTCGGTGACAGGGTCGTCGTGCGCGTGCTTGCGGCACCCTGCGCGATTTATGTTTTGCCGGCGCGTCGTGCTAACGTCTTCGAGTCCTTCACGGACACCCACCGACTGTCGGTGGCCACGGGCGAGTGGCGGAATGGCAGACGCGCTGGCTTCAGGTGCCAGTGTCCTTCGGGACGTGGGGGTTCAAGTCCCCCTTCGCCCACAGTGAGCGGTTCGCTCGAAATCGGTACATGGAGGTCAGGCTGCATATTTGCGGCCTTTGGGTAGCTGTCAGGTCGACGCGGGATAACCCGACCCTGGGCTGGTTTGTTATCGGCCCCGCTCAAGCCCTTCCGTTAGCGCCGCGCTCGCTATCAAGGCGAGCACGGGTACTAACGCAATTTCGAGCTTGAAATTTCGCTGGTCACGGAGTTTATCCGACTTGTTCGAGATCAACACAGTTCTCTGGCATGCCGGGAGGTGCCACTTCTGCGCTCTTTTCCGACGTGTGGTGCAGCGTTCTGGCCGACTGCTCGAAAGTGCTAGCGTTCGCAGCGGTCCGCCGTAGCATTCGTACAATGAAGCGCAACGATGGCAGGCCTCCTGCGTGAACGACGATGCCTTCGGCGCGGCCGAAAACAACCCGACTGCACGCGCATACGCCCACACGCTGGGAGTCGCCCAGGTCGAGACCTACGGCCTCCATGCACCCGCGACAGTAGAAGATGCAGTCCGTTCGACGTGGAGCGCCCCTCTCTCGGTCTCACACTACAACCGTGACTGGTTCCTCTCGACGATCCTCGATACCACTAACGCCGGCTACTTCGGCCGAATCGGCTTCGTCCGGGAGGGCGAGATTAATACGCTCGACTTCGATCCGAGCATCGGAGACTTCGTTGAGGGCGAAGCTTCGGCCGGCGTTGCCATTCCCTTCTTCCTGGCGCAGACGGGTCGACTGAGCTACCAGGTGCTAACCGGTCAGGTCGCTGAACGAACTTTCCTGAAGGTGTTCGCCAAGTTGATGAACTCAGCCCCGGGACTGGTCTTCGAGTGGAAGGTCGCCGAACTCTCGTCCGAGATTGATTACGGCGAGTGGCGTAAGAACTTCCAGCAGATCGAGAGCTTCGACTTCACTCTCGAACGCCCCAATCCGCATTACGGCGACGACGACCTGATCGAGAGCTTCATTGAGGGCACGAAACTTGAGTACTTGAGGCTTGCGGGCAAGGCCGAGGGCGACGCTGTCGATGACGACTCAGATCTCTACCGGCAGGCTCTTGACCATGTGATGCGCAACTACGGTCGCGCGACGATCACGGGCATCGACGGTGCGGGCCAGGAGTCTAAGTGGCGAAAGCTCAAACGGGCGCCCGGGCGCGCGCTCGCACGGTTTAATTCTCAGGGGCCGGAACCCGCAGCCGGAATCGCCGAGCTGCAGCGTGCTGCCGTGGCCCCGCTTCCGGCTGGAACCCAGGCCCTACCCCCGGACGACCAAGATGACGTCGCCGGATAGCGTGCCGATCACGAAGCGACTGCTGCATCAGTGGGACCTCTGCGCGGCACTGCTCACCTCGGCGGCATTTCTTGTCAGTTGCCTGGTCACACGTCGCGAGCTGGTGAACCTCGATGGAATACTCGTTGCTGGGGTAGCAGGGGGCATCACGATAGGCGTTGGTGCTTTCGTCGTGATGCGTAACCTCGGAGAACTCCTCGGGAGGGAGGACTATGGCGAACTCGTCCGACTGCCTGACCCAGACGAGTCCCGGTCGCAGCGGCCTTTCGCGATCGTGACAATCGTGGCGCTCGTTACCAGTGCTAGTTCGCTCATCACGTTCATCGTCTACCGGCCACTTTCCGAAACACTCATGTACTTCATACTCGCCCTGATCCTGGGGCTCGCGCTGTACTCGATCCTTGGGACGATCACCCTCGTTGGGATCTATCGTCGGCACACTCGGCGCGTGGCGCTACTCCGCCGCATCCGCGACGACAACAAATTGCGGGATCGCGGTCGACGTCAGGGATAGCAGTCGAAGCTGCCCGCATTCCGTTCCGGGCAGACGCCCGCTGACTTGACGCGGTACGTGGGACGCGCGGGGACCCAATCGTCGCGGTCGCGAGGCAAAGTCGGAATCTCGGTACACTTGGGGTGTCCTTCGCGAACTTGTTCAGCCGCCAAGATGCGGCGTTCAATCACTCATTGTCGAACTCGAATCCCATTATCGTCATGCCCGCGATCACGCTGAGACAGTCAACCCGCTGCCGCTTCATCTCGGGCGCGCCTAGCAATGGAATTTCAGCTCGTGTCTCGGCATCGACGGCCCCACCCTACCTATGGTCAACATGTGAAAACTCTCAAGATTTGCGCGTTCCTCTGGAGGATGGATGGTCTTTGGAGAGAATCGGCGCAGCGCCGATAATGGAGAGCTTCCACTCATGGAGAACGAGCTGAACAGGATCAAAGCTATAGATCTTCGGCGCGAGATGGCTGTACAAGCAGGTTTTTAGGGTGTTGTGAGACGTCGGTCGCAGTAATCTCGCCCATGCCGATCGACTACTTTGACCACGATTACGGCCATATTCCAATATTCAATTCGAGTGGGATGGCGCGGTTATGGCCACCGTTTTCAATCAACAAGCTCAGCGGCCCGAAGACTCCGACGAGTGCGCTGCAATCGAGCAAGTCTCGAGACTCCTACTTCCATTGCTCGCCGCCACGCGATCTCGTCTCTGGTTTGTCGAAGTTGATCAGCCAGGCCAACTGCTCGTCACATAGTCGACTTTGTCTGGCTATCTACCTGTGTTCTTGATCGGCAGGAATCGCACAACCGGGTGCAACCCGAGACGAGAGCTGATTTGGCGCTTGGAGGGACGACTGGATCGATCGAGGCGGACCACCGTCCGCTCGACGCCGAGCATATCGCGCTGAAAGAACTGTTCTTCCACGTTAGGGGCACGCATGGGACCCAGCACAGTCAGTGTGTTGACTGTCACCGCGGTGACTATATCTTGATAGTTCGGCGGAACGCTCGGTTTGTTGTCATGGGTCGAATACTGACCGGTCTTAAATCCAACACTGTACGACGCGAAATCGCCGCACCCAGCATCATTATGTGATAGCCAATAGTTTTGATAGCCGCCCGGGTTGCCGAAGTAGTGGTGGCGCAGATACCCGGGACCGCGACTCGCTCCAAACCAGAGCCACTCGCTCTGTGATTCTGGGCAACCGATGGCTGTGTCCTCCCCAAGTCGGATGTCGAGAAATCCCCCAGTCAATATGCCGGTATCAAACCAGTGACGACGATCGGTGACCGTGATCGAGAAGGCTACGACGGGCGCGCCATTTTCTGGGTTTTCCTCGAATTCGACGGTAACCCACGCACCGTCAAGGCGGAAGGTACGTTCGAAACGATTGTCAATCTTCCGGATGAACTTTGGCTCTCCGAGGAGCGCGTTGACTGATTGTGCTGTCGCACCGCAAACCAGCTGGTTCAGAATGTAACTCTGCCTCCGACGGGCGCCGACGGTGCCCTGCCAACGCTGGGTAAGCCATTTACTGATCGCGAGCAGTGTCGTCAGAACTACAAACGTTGATGCGATGATTGGAATCGCAAGTCCAGCTGAAGCCATCCAGCAACATCCTTTCAACACAGCGCCAATTAAATGCACTGACGACACTCCGGTAGAGGGATACTACCGGCGCGAGCGCACATCACGCGGCAAGCTACTCTTGATCTTCATAAACTACTTCGGCTGGCAAACTTGACGGTGCCGCGAACTGGCCACTTCGTACACGATAAAGCTCGGCTACGATGTCTCGAGCCTATTTTTGTCCGCGTCCCGTCGCGCCGTATTGACAGAATGTCACATTCTAGAGGCCATCTTCCATTTCCGCTATGCGGTCGATGTAGAGGTCTCCCAGCTCTCGGAGTCTTGCAAGGCGGTCCGCAGCAACGGGCAGAACGGCGCAGGTACTGATTAGAAGTGCGGGGCGGAGCACAAGGAGCGGGCCGCTACTGTCCAATGGGATCAGAGTTAGCAGCGAGATCAGGGTCATGGCCGAAGCATTGACAAAAATGATGTTGAAACGTTGCTGTGAAACTAAAGAGGCGTACGCCCGCGCCGTCGCGACCGTCTGGAGCTGGGCGGGGTCGTACCAGAATCGACCGTAACGTCTGATGAAACTGCTCGGCGGCAAGAGGTACGCGCTACCGACGGCGGGGTCGTCGAGGGCCGGTCGACCAGCAGCGGGTTCAGCGGAGCGAACGCTGTCCAACAATCCTCGAAATGCCGCCAACGAGGCAGTCAGAGGTATTAGAGCGCCTACCAGGAGCGCCATGTTCGGGGCATGGCCCAATAGATATGCCCCGGCGCACATCCCTAGGTATGCAACGACCAGAAGGTGGCAGTCGCGCGTTGCTAAGATTTCGGCAATCTGCTGGCGCCAGCGAAGGCGCTGGCCTTCCGAATTGACGACGGGAACACTCGTGGCGAGCATGGTCGTGTAAGTAATCTGGAGTGTAAGGCATGACACTTGGACAACGAGGATGGCGAGCTGTACTGGTAACCAAACTGCCCATACTGCGAGATCACCGGGTAACGAGTAGGGGCTTACGTACCAAAGGCTAGCGGCAATGACTGCTGCGATGAAGAGCCACGCAGCGCTAATTAAGCCGTGCATTGAGTACTTGGTCGCAGTCCATTGCCACCGCAACGGGTGCAAGGAAATGCCGGCAGCATCGAACATTATCGATCCTCTCATAGTTTGCAAGGCATGGTACGTAAAGATACACCTGATGTGTGCCGTGCCGTTGCCTGACTCCGCAGATCTTAGACATTTATTATGTTCGCACGTTTCGAAAATGATCTCTCGCGCAAATTCGGAAGTACCGAACATTCTGGTCAATATCTCTAACTGGACTAAGATTTCCGGAACTGGCGAGAGAAGTTGATTCTGGAGACCTGAGTGTTTGAAAGAACGACCCGCCACTGGAGCGATGCCGGCCCTGGCAGTGCGTGTTCGCGTCCGAACTCTCGTCTGGCAAGTGCAGCTAGCTCGTTCTGTGCCAATTTCACAAATGACGCGCTATTTCTGAGCCCCCGGGACTATTGCGTGGATATTCGCGGCCCTATTCCAGAGCTGCATTGAGGAGCTTGAGATTTCGAGTCCCACAAAGAACAATTGCTATTTGGCCCCACGTGGGGTCTCGAGTTGCCACCGAGTCTGTGTGAGGGCTCCAAAAGGGGCTAGACGGCGAGTTGAGTGCAAAGCTGACCGCCAAAATGTGCTGGCAATTCGTAACCCGCGTTATATACGGCGACTGCTTTGCGGGTTTCTGAAGCGACCCCGTTAAGATTCTTGACTGTGAAGGTAGTGGGGTCGCGGCGACGTAGCTGGCGCGTCCCGAAACCAGGGCGACAAACGCAACCCACCCCCCGATCAATGGGGATGCGGAACCGACCAGCCCGGCAACGGATCGGCGAACGTCGTCCACAGCGCCGGGCCGGCCGCGAACTCGCTGTCGGTCAGGGTCGCGGCGTCGAGCAAGGTTCGCACCCGATCGTGATCGAGTCGCGCACCGATGAAGACCAACTCCTGCGTCGGTTCACCGGATAGTTGTGACCAGTAGGCAGCGGGCTCGATGGTTAGGTTTGGCCCCGCCTGCGACCACACCGCCGCGTACTCCGGGCGACTCGCGATCCAGCAGAAGCCCTTGCTTCGCAAGATAGATCCGAGTTCGGCCAGCGAGTCACTGAGCCGCTGGGCGTGGAACGGCCGATTGCTGCGATAGGTGAGCGACGAGATCGAGTACTCCTCGGTCTCTGGAATATGTCCGTTGCCGAGTACCTCGTCGTCCCAGCCCGCGATCGACGCCGCGGCATCGTGGTCGAACCGCCCGGTGCCGACGACCTCCGCGACTCGAATGTCGCCCTGGACGGCGGCGACAAGACGCGCCCGCGGATTGAGCCGCCGCACCATCGCCTCGACGGCCCCGCGTACCGAGTCGGAGACAAGGTCGGTCTTGGTGAGCACCACCACGTCGGCGAACTCAACCTGGTCGACGAGGAGATCGGAGATCGAACGTTGATCACCTTCGCCGGCCGCGAGGTCGCGCTCAGCGAGCCCATCGCCACGCACGACCTCCGACAGGAACGTCGAGCAGTCCACGAGTGTGACCATGGTGTCCAGGCGCGCGACGTCGCCGAGCCGCCGCGTGCCGTCATCGAATTCCCAGTCGAAGGTCGCTGCTACCGGCATCGGTTCCGATATGCCGGTCGATTCGATGACTAGGTAGTCGAAACGTTGGTTGCCCGACGAATCAGTCTGTGCCGCAATGCTTCCGACGGCCTCATGCAAGTCCTCGCGCAAGGTGCAGCAGATACATCCGTTGGTCAGTTCGACGAGCTTTTCCTCGGTTCGGTCAAACCCGCCGAGATCGACAAGCGCGGCGTCGATGTTGACCTCACTCATGTCGTTGACAATGACGGCGATCTTCAGCCCTTCCCGGTTGGCGAGGATGTGATTGAGCATGGTCGTCTTCCCGGCACCGAGGAAGCCGGACAGGACGGTTACAGGAAGCGTGGGCGCGGTCATCCATTAATGATAACCATTGTCATTAAGGAATGAAACGCGGAGCCCGGTTTGCGTCCTCCTCGATTCGGCGCGGACCATAGACACCGTGCGAATTCGACGAAGCAAACGGTCACGACATATCGCCGGCGCGGTGGTCGCTGTCACCGGTGGAGCGCGCGGTATCGGCCAGGCAATCGCGACGGAATTGGCTGACCGCGGTGCGCGAGTCGCCATCGGAGATGTCGGGGTGGAAGCGTCGACGAGCCCACTGGCGGCAGTCGACGCGGTTCGGCAATACCCGTTGGACGTGACCGACGAGCAATCGTTCGAAGCGTTTCTAGCCTCCGTCACTGCCGACCTCGGACCGATCGACATTCTGATCAACAACGCGGGTGTCATGTGGGTCGGACCATTCGACGCCGAGCCCGCGAAGGCCGCGGAGAAGGTGATCGCCGTCAATCTCCTCGGAGTAATCAGAGGTGTTCGACTGGCCGCCCCGGCGATGCGAGCGCGCGGCCGCGGCCAGATCATCACCATCGCATCGGCCGCGTCTCGGCTGGCACCTCCCGGCGAATCCACTTATGCCGCTTCCAAACACGGCGTCCTGGGCTATCTCACCGGAGTGCGGGAAGAGCTGCGCGGTAGTGGCGTAACCCTTTCGGTGGTGATGCCGACTGTCGTGGAAACCGAACTGGCTGTCGGCACATCCGCCGGATCGGTTCGACGTCTGGCGCCCTCCGATATCGCCGATGCTGTGATCGACACCATCGGACGACGCCGTTTTCAGGTGTGGGTACCGTCATCGGTCGGGCCGTTGGTGGCGGTTACCGGCATTCTGCCGCAACGCCTGCGCGATGAGGTATTGCGCCGCACCGTCCCCAATCAGGTTGCCGCCGTGAAGGATTCGGACTCACGAGCCGAGTACGAGCACACCATCGACGACGATCGGACGTAGAAAACCTTCCTAGCGAGGAGGTTTCAACAGCAGCGCGGCAGTCGGCCCACGACGCTCACAAGGTTTGCGGCACAGGCTGTTTCGGGGACATTCCGAGGGCCGTGACCGCCCCGGCGGCCGCGACTACTGCCAATACCCACCACGCGTGCTGGAACACCAGGTGTGCGGCGTCGTATCCGACCGGGCTGCCCAGCACCGCGACCAGGATGCTGACTCCGAGTGCCATGCCGATCTGACGACTCATATTGACTACGGCACTACCGGTAGCCGACTGTGCCGCAGGCAGATCCGCGGTCGCCGACGACAGGATGGCGGGCAACGCCAGACCGACACCGGCCCCGCCGATCAGCCAGCCCGGAAGCACGGCGGTCGCGTAGGCCGGAGTTTCCGACATCGACAATGAGATGAGCACACCACCGAGGCCGAATAGCGCACAGCCGGCCGAGACGACCACCCCGATAGGGAGCCGGGCGGCGAGTCGATGCCCAACTGCTGCGAATACCGGCACCAGCAAGGGTCCCGGCGAGACCGCGAAGCCGGTCTTGATCGCCGAATACCCCCATACCTGTTGCATCCAAAGGATATTCGCCAGGAGTGCGCCGGCGAACGGTATCGAGAAGAGCAATGCGGTGATGTTGGCAAAGGAGAAAGCTCGTACCCGTAACAACGCCGGGTCGATGACCGGTTCGCGATGCCGAGCCGAACTGATCACGAATCCCACCAGCCCGGCCACGGTCACGATCCAGGCGAAGACGATACGTTGGTCACCCCAACCCCAGGTCGGCCCCTCAACTAGGCCCAGGGTCAGCGATCCTATCGCTATCGCCAGTAGCGCCGCGCCGAGGAGGTCTGGCAGCTCGTCGGCCTCTTCATTGCGCGAACGCGGCAGTAAGAGTATTCCGGCGGCAATCGCGAGGGCACCGACTGGAATATTGACCAGAAACACCCAGCGCCACGAAGCCTCGACCAGCAAGCCGCCAACGGCCGGTCCCAGCGCTGCCGCTGACGCGCCGACCGCTGCCCAGATCCGAACCGACCGCGCACGGGTTGCCGCTGGCATCGCCGCGACGACGAGTCCGAGACTTGCCGGAGTGAGGATGGCCGCTCCGACGGCCTGGATCGCCCGGAATGCCACGAGCCACCAGATTCCCTGGGCCGCCGCACACGCCGCACTCGCCACGGTGAAGATGGTTAATCCGATGAGAAAGCCGGCCTTTCGGCCATAACGATCGACGATACGCCCGGCCGGAACGAGCAGTGCCGCGTAAATGATCGTGTAGGCGTTGAGTACCCACGACAGCTTCGACAGCGGGACGCCGTGAAAGTCAATGCCGATGCCGTCGAAGGCGACGTTTACGATGAAAACGTCCAGACTCGCCATGAACGCCGCCAGGGAGAGAACGGCAAGAATCAGGCCAGAACGTCGGGCGTGCACATCGGTAGCCAGCTCGGTCATCAACCCTCCAGGTTGTCCAACAAATACAACCCAGTGAGTTGTTTGATGAAACTCAGCAAATCAGATTGAGTTGCTTCATGCAACCCACTACGCTGTAGCCTATGCGCCGCGCCAGTTTCTCCGAGATGAACTGTTCGGTCGCGCAAAGTCTCGAGATCGTCGGTGAATGGTGGACCCTGCTGATCGTCCGAGACGCACTGTTCGGCGTGACCCGATTCGACGACTTCTCGCGGCGGCTGGGCATCGCCCGCAATGTCCTCAGCCAACGCCTCGACACCCTCGTCGAACACGGTGTGCTGGTCCGTGAGCCGTACCAGAGCAGCCCGGTTCGCTATGACTACCAGCTCACCGACAAGGGCCGAGAGCTCTGGATTGTCATCAACGCTCTTCGCCAATGGGGCGACAAGTGGACAGCGGAGGACGGCCCTCCCATCGAGATCACGCACGACGACTGCGGTAATCGCACGACAATCGAAGCCACGTGTTCGGAGTGCGGCGAGGCCGTCACCTACGATTCGGTCTCCGCGCATCCGGGGCCGGGCGCGCACCACCAATCCGTGATGTGAGCGACGACCGGGGCCGGGGATTTCACCCAGCGGATGTGATCGAGCGAGCCATTAGGCGGACAGTCAGCCGGCCCGTAGGTCCAGCTGGACAGGTAACTCGGAGCCACGAGCGCTTCGAAAGCACCGGCCGCGGAGTCGCTGACGAACATGTCGTCGTGTAGCCGAATGGCGAGCGTCGGGATCTCAATCGGGCGGGCCGCATGGTCGCCTGGTAACGCGCCGCTCAATACCATCGTCGCCCACTCCCGCATTAGCGTCTTGGCGCCCGGCGCGCCGAAACCCGGTGCGGGCCAATAACCTTCGACGTCGGTCCGGCGTAGCACGTCCCTGGCGATATCGCCGGCGAGATAGCCCGGGGGATAGTGCGCGATATGCGGAATCGATGCGGCAACGGTAACGAGCCCGTCGATCCGGTCGGCGGCCTTCGACGTTGGATCAGATAGCAACACCGCCGCCAGTTGTCCGCCGAGACTGTGGCCGAAGAGCAGGATCGGACGCCGCTCCGGTGACTCGGCATCGATCTGGGCAACCGCATCGGCGATGTCCGCCGCCTCGTCGTGGTAACTCCAGTCATTCGACGCCGACGCCGGCGCGTCGCCCGGCTCGAAACCTCGTCGTCCGACGACGCGCACATCGAACCCAGCCGCGGTCAGCTCCGAGGAAAATGTTCCGTAGACGCGTGACGGCACGGCCATCGCCGGAGAGACCAGAATCATAGGTCGGCTCATGTCGGTCAACTTTGCCCGGCTCTACGCGCGGCGGCAATTACCTGGGAGGTAAGTGGGCTCCGGCAGGATGGCTACATGATCTTGATTACCGGTGCGACCGGGGTAGTGGGCCGACGTGTTGTCGATCAATTGCGTGAGGCGGGCACTGCCGTTCGCGCAACCAGTAGAACGCCCTCCGACGCCGGGTTTTCCGACGACGTTGAAGTCGTGGATTCCACAGCGCCCGCTGATCAGTTGATATCCGGCTGTCGCTCCATTCTCATCGTGGCGCCAGTGCTCGGCGATGCACCGGTCGCCCGTCTGGCCGATCTCATGGCAGCGGCGCGCACCACGGGTGTCGAGCGGCTTGTCCAGTTATCCACCGCATCAGCAGCTGACCCGCTCAGTCCGACCGGCGCCTATCACCGCGCGTTAGAAGACGGGACCGTCGACTTCGCGGGCCGCCGCTACATTCTGCGACCGGTGCCGTTCGCATTGAACACCGCGCATTGGTGGGCACCGACGATCAGAACCGGTCGAGTCGCCGAGGGACCCTATCTCGACGCGCCCACCGCACCCGTTGACGAACGTGACGTCGCCGACGTGGCCGCCGCACTTCTCACTAGCGGTGATCTCCCCTCAGGCACGCTGAATTTGACTGGGCCCCAACATGTCTCGCCTCGTCAGCAGTTGCAAGTCCTAGCGGAACTGCTCGACGTCGACCTGACCGTTCGCGACTTACCGGCCGCCGATGTCCGCACTCGGATGACCGATGCCGGCGTACCGGCCGCGGCGGTCGATTCGCTATTGCGCTCATTTGAGTTCGCGATGGAGCCCGGCGTCGAGTTGACGGCCACCGTCGAGTCCGTACTTGGCAGACCCGCTCGAAGCTATCGAGACTGGGCGCGCGACCATCGCTCCCTCTTCGACTGATATCGACCGCGCCCGCTCCTCACTCCCAAGTACTTGTCCGATCGCGAGTCTCGGCTGACGTAGTAATCGAAATCCTCTGGATACGGAGGTGCACTCGATACGTTTCTGTACTCGATGCTGTATTGTCGGTTGCTGTTCACGTCGACCGGCGAACGCGGCGGTCACAAGCGGAAGGGGCCGCCACATGCGCTCATCCCACCCAGAGTTGTCCGAGGTACTGATGACACTCTTCGACTCCCCTGATTTCTCGAGGACTCAGCGCGACGCCGCCAAAGAAAATCCCGCCAAAGTGATCGCTGACCGCACTCGCTGCCGGGGCATCCACGCGGTCGGTGAAACACACCTGCGGCAGATTCAGAGCGGGGTCACGCCACGGCCGAGTCTTCAGGTAGTCGCGGCGCTCGCGGACGCATTCGAGGTGGACATCGCCTACTTCACGAGTGCCTTCCACCAACGGCACGCGAATCTGTCACAGCAAGACCGGCTCGCCTACGCGCGGCTTCGCCATCGCGCCGACTTCTACCGACTGGCGACGATGTTGCGTGAGCTCCCGCGAGACCAGCAAGTCGTCATCGACGCGCTCATCGAGATACTTCGATGACCCCGCCGTCGGAGGCGAACAGTCGGTCCGCGGCGAACCGAGCATATTGGGACAACAGCAACACCGGCAGGTCGTCGGCGCCCTCGACGGCGGACTGCAACATGGCGCCTTCGTACAGCGCGACGGCCCCGCGCACGAACAGTGCCACGCCCTCGTCAGACGGCTCTGATCCGATGCGCCCCAGGATGTTTCGGAACTGTGAACGCAATGTCCGGTCCCGGTCGTTGAGCATTGCCGCCGCCGCGGTGTTACGAGCGGCGTATACCGAAAACTCAGTGGAGAGCAACGCCCACCGTCGCTCATCGACACTCACTTCGGAGAGCACTCCGAGGATGGCGCCGACCATTTCCGGAAAAGAGCTTACGTCCTCGGTCGCGCGCTCGATCGAGGTGACCATTGCGGCCGCATGTCGATCGAACAACCCGAGGAAGACCTCGTCCTTGCCGGGGAAATTGGCATACAGCGCACTACGCGAGACGCCGGCGTGCCGACAAATATCCTCGATCGAAGTGGCGTGAAACCCGTTGTCTCCGAACAGTTCCTCGGCGGCGTCGAGGATCCGCGCGACGGTGCGGGCTCGGGTGGGCGCTCCCTTGGCCATGGGTCCTCCGGTTGGGTCACTGAGAAATCCCACGATAACTCACCTCATAAACGAACAAGTGATACGTTTATGAAATGGGATCGGAAGAATTCGATGCGGTCATCGTCGGCGCGGGTCTTGCCGGCCTCGTCGCCGCGTACGAGCTGACCAAAGCCGGCCGACGGGTAGCCATCGTCGAGCAGGAGAATCGCAATAACCTAGGCGGACAAGCCTTTTGGTCGCTAGGTGGCCTCTTCTTCGTCGACTCGCCAGAGCAACGGCGGCTGGGCATCAAGGACTCGTTCGACCTCGCCTACGACGACTGGCTCAATTCGGCAGGGTTCGACCGGACCGACGACGAATGGCCGCGTCGGTGGGCGCGTGCATATGTGGAATTCGCGACCCACCAGAAGCGGCGGTATCTGCATGACCTCGGTCTGCGGGTCACTCCGGTCGTCGGTTGGGCCGAACGGGGCGGCGGACTCGCGTCCGGCCACGGGAACTCGGTTCCCCGGTTCCACCTCACCTGGGGTACCGGGCCGGAGGTGGTGCGGGTATTCCGACGACCCGTCGAGCGAGCCGAAGCAATCGGTCTGGCGCGGCTGTTGTTCCGCCATCGAGTCGATGAACTGATCACCGAAGACGGCACCGTCGTCGGCGTCCGGGGCCAGGTGCTGGCTCCCTCGCCCGAGGCGCGAGGTGTGGCGTCGAACCGAGAAGTATTGGAAGAGTTCGAGATTCGCGGCGCTGCGGTTATCGTCACATCCGGCGGAATCGGCCACAACTTCGATCTCATGCGCCAGTACTGGCCGACCGATCGACTCGGACCGTTCCCCGAGCACATTATCGCCGGTGTGCCCGCCCACGTCGATGGTCGTATGTTGGCGATCAGCGAACAGGCCGGTGCCCACATCATCAACCGCGACCGAGTGTGGGCCTACACCGAAGGCATTCACAACTGGGACCCGATCTGGCCGCGGCACGCGATCCGGATAATCCCCGGACCGTCGTCGCTATGGCTAGATGCCAATGGCAAGCGGCTGCCGACGCCCAATTTCCCCGGATTCGACACCAACGCCTCGATGCGGGCGATTCTCTCCACCGGATACGACTACTCATGGTTTGTGTTGACGCAGAGCATCATTGAGAAGGAGTTCGCGCTGTCGGGTTCGGAACAGAATCCCGATATCACCGGCAAAGACCTCAAACAGACACTCGCGAGGGTCGGCGCGAAGGGCGCCCCGGGCCCCGTGGAGGCCTTCAAGAAACACGGGGCGGACTTCGTGGTGGCCAACGATTTACGCGAGCTGGTCGACGGAATGAACCGAATCGGCCGGGGCGGCACCATCGACCACGATGCCCTGCGAGCCGAGATCGAAGCCCGCGATTCACAACTCGACAACCCTTTTGGAAAGGACGCTCAGTTGCACGCCATCGCAAATGCCCGAAAATACTTCGGCGACAAGGTAACTCGTGTCGCTAAGCCGCATCGCCTCCTGGACCCCGCGCACGGACCGCTCATCGCGGTCCGGCTTAACATCCTTTCCCGAAAGACATTGGGAGGGCTGAAGACCGACCTGTCGGCACGGGTGCTGACACCGCACGACGACAAACCGATTCCGGGGTTCTACGCCGCCGGCGAAGTGACCGGGTTCGGTGGCGGCGGCGTCCACGGGTATAACGCTTTGGAAGGCACCTTCCTTGGCGGGTGCATCTTCTCCGGGATGACGGCCGGTCGCGCCGCGGCCACCGCGATCGGGAGCGCGAGATGAGCCGGACCGCGCTGGTGACCGGAGCGACGTCGGGTATCGGGCGGGACGTCGCACGAGAACTGGTGGCCCGCGGCTATCGGGTGCTCGGTACGAGCCGCGATCCCGAGGCGATCACTCAACGAGACACCGGAGTGGAATACCTCCAACTGGACCTGGCCGACCGGGCATCGATCATCGCTTGCGCCGCCGCGGCCGGAGAGGTCGACGTCGTCGTCAACAATGCGGGGGAGTCGCAGTCCGGACCATTCGAAGAGCTACCGCTCGACGCCATTGACCGGCTATTTCAAACCAATGTCTTCGGTGCGGTTCAGCTGAGCCAATTAGTCATCCCGGCGATGCGTGCCCGCGGGTATGGACGAGTGATCATGGTGGGTTCCATGCTCGGGAGTTTCCCACTGGCCTACCGCAGTTCGTATTCCTCGGCCAAGGCCGCGCTACGCGGCTTTGCATCGGCGGCCCGTCGCGAGCTGCTTCCGTTCGGCGTCTCGATATCCACCGTGGAACCGGGCTCGATCGCGACCGGGATCGGAACTCGACGCACCAAATACATCGCCGACGACTCGGTGCATCGAACCGCTTTCGAGACGATGATCGAACACCTCGACGCCAACGAACAAGCAGGTATCAGTTCGGAGCGAGTCGCACGAGTCATCGTCGATGCGGTCGAGAGCAAACGGCCACGAGAGTTCTACGCGGTCGGTTCGCGGGCACCGCTGGTATTCCTACTTAAACGGTTACTGCCGGTGGGCGCCGTCACCATGGTCGTCGCCCGCCGGCACGGCCTACGCTGATCGCTGGGTAGCCACGGCGAATGCGTCGAGCGATTCGAGGTCGAAGTCGCCGTGGTCGCTGCCCAATCCCTGGGCAACCTGTGCTGCCGCCGCCGAACCAAGCAGAGCGGCGCCCCGCAGGTCACGGCCCAGGCTGAGCCCGAAGAGAAACCCGGCCGAGAAGGCATCGCCACAACCGGATGTGTCCACCACATCGATGTCGAATGCGGGGATGTTCTCGACGAACTCGGCACCCGCGATCAGCGCGCCGTCGGCGCCCCGCGTGGCGATGACGGTACCCGCGCCCGCTTCCAGCAGCACTCGAGCGCCGTCGTGCAAGTCCGACTGTCCGGTGAATCCGATGACCTGCTCGTCGTTGGGCAGCAAGTAATCGATGAATGGCAAAGCCGCGGCGATAGCGTCGAGTGATCCCAATTCCCCCGGCGCGATCAAATCGACCGACGTCGTGAGGCCGAGGGATTTGGCCCGGTCGAGTATGTCGACAGACGTCTGCGGGCCCAGTAGTTCCGGGCCGCCCAGGTGGAGATGTTCGGCGGCGCCGACGACATCCCAATCGATATCGGCCGGGGCGAAGGTGTAATTCGCGCCGAGCAGATGCAGACTCGGACGTTCACCGTTGGGGCGGATTGGGAGTACTGACATCGAGGTCGATAAACCGGGTTTGCGGATGACCGTCGACGTGTGGATACCCGCGCGATCGAGCAGGCTGACAAGCAGGTCGCCGGCCGGATCGTCGCCAATGGCACCGGCAGACCACACCTGCGCACCGAGCTTCGCCAGCGTCAATGCGGTGCCGGCGGCGGTACCCGCAGCGGTGATATGCATCTGTTCGACCAAAGCGGTGTTCTGTCCGGCGGGTATCCCATCAACCGGTCGGACCAGCACATCGAGCACATGGACACCCGCGCACACAACCTTCATCTATTGCTCCTGCTCAATCGTCTTGGTCGTTCCGTAACTCCGCCGGGTGGCGGCTTCGATCACCGCTGCCTGCTCATCGGTGGTCAACACCCACGCGCCGCCCAACGCGGCGCTGTCGATGAACACGCCGCATGCCCACTCGAGGAGCAATGAGTTCTCGACCGCCTGGTGCAGTGTTTGCCCGATGGTGACTGCGCCATGTCCAGCCAGTAGCGCGGCTTGGCGACCGGTCAGCGCCTCGACCACGCCATCCGCCAGTTCCTGGGTGCCGAATGCCGCGAATGGCACAACCGGCGTCGCACCACCCAGTAACAGCTGCTGGTAGTGGATGACCGGGAGTTTCTCGACGGCGCAGGCAACCGCGGTCGAGCGCGGGGCGTGGGTGTGGACGACCGCCCGTGCGTCGAATCGCCGGTACACACCCAGGTGGAGTTCAAGCTCGGACGTCGGGGCGAGTGTCCCTTCGAGAACGCGGCCATCTAGATCCACGACGGTGATGTCCGCGGTGCTGATATCCGCGAGAACCGCGCCGGTCGCAGTGATGAGTACGTGGTCTCCGATCCGACGGCTGACATTGCCGGCGGTACCGATGACCAGGCCGGATTCCGCCAGCCGGTGACATACCGTGACAAGTTCGTCTAGGTCCGTCGGATATGTGAGCTCCGTCATGCGGTTATATTAACCTGAATCAAACTTTCATTCATATTTAGAGGTGAGATGCCAATCGAACTAGCGGTACCCGACGACGCTCTGCGCCGGGTACCCCAACAGGCGCGCAGCCGCAAACTGCTCGCACGTGTCTTGGAAGCCGCCGATGTATTGCTTGCCGACCAGGGTCCAGATTCGTTGACCACAACCAGAGTCGCCGCTGCGGCCGGGGTCGCCGTGGGATCGCTGTATCAGTACCTTCCCGATCGCACGGCGATTATCGAAGCGCTCGCCGCGGCCTATCTCCAACGTTTCGAAGCGACGATGGCCGAAATGGTTACCGCCGCGTACCGGGAGCAGTGGGATGACCCGGCCAAGGTGCTGATCGATGCGTTCGCCGATGTTTACCGCACCGAGCCCGGCTATCGGGCGCTGTGGTTCAGCCGGCACCTTACCGAGACAGCCCGTGCCGCCGACCGCCAGCACAACGAGCGCATGGCGGTCACGCTCAAGGAAGTTCTGCTCGCGCAGGTGCCCGTTGCCGACAGCGAGCGACTGCTGGTCGCTTGCCGCACCGCGCAACTCATGGCGGATGGCGTTATGCAAGAAGCGTTTCGAGCTGATCCGGAAGGTGATCCGGCACTACTGCGCGAGATCACATCAGCACTGCGCGCGTATATGCGGGAATTCTTGGAGGGGAATGTCGATGAGTGACCACGACGTCATCGTGATCGGTGCCGGGTTAGCAGGGTTGACCGCAGCCTGGCGATTGGTACAGGAGGGCGTCGACGCCGTCGTATTGGAGGCCCGAGACCGGGTCGGCGGCCGGACGTTGAACCATCACCTCGACGACGGTCAGGTGGTGGAGGCCGGCGGCCAATTCATCGGCCCGACCCAGGATCGGATCCTGCGGCTCGCCGGCGAACTGGGCGTCGAGACCTTCCTCGCGAACACGGTCGGTGAGAGCGTCTATGTGCGGAACGGCAGGTCACGACGGTATCGCGGCGATATTCCGCCGGATCTCGGCGCGCTACCGGCCATCGGTATCGCGACCACACGACTCAACCGCATGTCGGCGCAGGTCCCGGTGCATGCGCCGTGGACGGCATCCCGTGCCGGCAAGTGGGACAGTATGACCCTGGAATCCTGGCTCCGCTCCTCCACACCGGGCTCGGGCGCCGTCGACCTGATCAACATATTCCTGGGATCGGCATTCGGCGGCGCGGCCCGCGACTCGTCACTACTATTCGCTCTCTGGTACATAGCGACCTTCGGCAACGAAACGCACCCTGGGACGCTCGAACGCGGGATCGGTGTCGCCCGGGGTGCGCAGGAATCGCGGTTCGTCGGTGGCTCACAAGAACTTTCGCTCCGGCTGGCCGCCCGGCTCGGCGACCGGGTTCGGCTATCCACACCGGTGGACAGTGTCAGGCAGCAAACCGGCCGGGTGATCGTCGGCTCGGGCACGGACACGGTGAGCGCTGACGCCGTAGTCGTCGCGGTACCTCCCGTGCTCGCCTCGCGAATCGATTGGGAACCAGGGCTTCCCGTTCAGCAGCAGGGTGTTCTCCAACGACTGCCATTCGGCGCGCTGATGAAATGCGAAGCAATCTATCCCGAACCGTTCTGGCGCGAGGACGGACTCAACGGCAGCGCGACGTTCCGCAACGGCTCGGCGATCTGCTCGATGTTCGACAACACCCCACCGTCGGGCAGTCCTGGCATCCTGATGGGATTCCTGGGCGGACCGAACTGGCATACCTGGTCGGCACGTCCGGCCCGCGAGCGTCGAGGCGCTGTGCTGCGGTCATTCGCCTCGGCACTGGGAACGCGGGCATTACGTCCGACGACCTACTTCGAACAGGACTGGACCAGCGAGCAGTGGACCCTCGGCGGCCCGACGTCAGTTGCCGCGCCCGGCGTCACCACTGCCTACGGCGGATGGCATGGCAAAAGGTTCGGCCGCGTGCATTGGGCCGGTGCCGAACTCTCGCCGTATTGGAACGGATTCATGGATGGCGCTGTGCGGTCGGGCGAACAGGTCGCCAAAGACATCGTCGGCGACAACTAGTCGGCAACCACTAATCGAAGGGCCACCTCGGATATGAACAGCACCATCACGGTGACCGAAAGCGCTGTCGTCGACGCTCCGCTGGAACGTGTGTGGCAGGTCGTTTCGGCGACCAACCGCTACGCCGAATGGGTTGCGTCGGTCGTCGAAGTCACCGACCATCACGGCACGGCTACCGTCGGCGAAACCTACAGCGAGCGGAACTCCACCGTCGGACCGTTGACCACCCGGTCGATCTGGACGGTCAAGGAGATCGTTCCGATGAGACGGCGCGTCGACACGGCGACCGGCTATGAGCCGATGCATGACGTGACCAATATCTTTGAATTCCGGCCGATTCACTTCGCCGACGATCAGCCCGCGACCTATATGACCTACTCCGTCACCTATCGGCCGGGACTCGGCCCGATCGGGCGGCTCATCGAGAGGATTCAGCGACCGGGTCTCCGCAACGGGATGCGCGAGTCGATGGCGGCACTGTCTACCTTGCTGATCGCCGAAACCGATGCGCCTGACATCCGCGAGTGAGGTAGGTCGGGCACGGCGGGCGAACTCGCTGGCATTCGGTCTGCAGGGGTTCTTCCTGGCAGTGGTTCTGACCGAATTGCCAACCGCGAAGGAACAATTCGGCCTCACCGACACCACGCTGGTTGTCGCGGTCGCAGCTATGTCGATTCTGGCCGGTGCCGGCAGTCTTCTCGCCGAACGCATCGCGGTACATCGATCGAGTAAGACCGCGCTGCGAATCGGACTGGGTGTCGTCGCCGTGGCGGGAATCGGTGTCGCCGCCGCACCCGACGTCACTGTGCTGATGATCGCCCTCGCCATTTACGGTGTGGGTCTCGGTGCGGTAGACGCGGGGACCAACACCCAAGGCGTCCTTATTCAACACGGATACGGCACATTCATTTTGTCGTCGTTCTATGCGTCTTGGAGTGCTGGTGCCATCACGGGCGCGCTGTTCGTCTCCGCTGCGGAGGGGATCGGCCTCAATTTCACAACGGTCTTCCTTATCGCGACTGCGGTGGTAGCCATCTGCGGTCAACTCGCCGGACGGGCTCTCCTGTCCGCGACCTCGAGCGGGGACGGAGCCGCCGACCGGACCGAAACGACATCCGTCTCGACCCGCATCCTGCTGATATTCGGAATCGTGCTCGCGATGGCATTCGCGATCGATATCGCGGTGGGCAATTGGTCGGCACTGCTACTGAGTGAAGATCTGCATGCCACGACGTCGACCGCGGCACTGGCCCTCGCCGCTTACCAAGCGGCGTCGCTGGCCGGCCGGCTGGCCGGCGACACCTGGGTACGCCGATTCGGCGCGCGGACGGTGTGCCGTTATGCCGCGCTGATCGGGGCGGTGGGTCTGGCGATCGTCGTCGCGGCCCCGACGCCCGCGCTGGCGATCATCGGCTTCCTCATCGCGGGTATCGGACTTCCGCTCATCGCGCCGCTGTGTTTCAGCGAACTCGGTCAGCGGACGGTCGGTAAGGAACTCGACTCCGTCATCGCGCGTCTCAATTTGTTCAACTACGCGGGCACGCTGGTGGGTGGTGCTGTCGTCGGAGCGGTGTCGACCGCAGTCGGGCTGCGCAGCGCCTTCCTAGTTCCGCTGTTGCTCGCCGTTCTCCTCATCGCGGCGGCCACCGTCTTCGCCAAGCGAACTCGCTCCCAACACGACCTTCAGTAGCTGTTCCGCGGTGACCGGGGATGAGCCGGTCGCCAGCCGAGTGCAGTCAGCGCCTCCTCGGTCACTCGGTCGGCCAACTGCAACGGATCTATCAGCTGCTCTTGAAACTGGCCGATCAATTCACTTACTCGGGCAATCTCGCCTTCCACGAAGTCCCAATCAGTTTCTGCCGCCGTCGAATTCGTCGTGCCGTCGATCACTTCGCCCAATTTTGATGACAGCCTGAAGACTCCCGAACGCATGTTCGGCGCTGAGGCAACCGCGATTCAGATAGCCAATCCGAACACCCGGTGGGTGGACACCGACTCCCACGGTTACGGGATTCTCACGGTCACTCGACAAGCGGCACAAATGGATTGGCATTTCCTGATGGACAAGGCCGTCCGCTCCACCGCGCAATTTCACGCTCAGTCCTGGCGAGTTCGGTCGGGAGCACGCACCCTCGCCAAGGTCGCCCATCCGATCACCGAGTGAGAACTCGACTCAGCTCGTCACGGTGGTATAGCTGGTGACCACCGTGGCAAGCAATTTCGCTCGGCGATGCCGTGCGGTCGCGGGGTCGGATTTTGTAACGCACTGAACGAGCGTGCCGTCGTGTACTGCCCACACCGCGCTGCACAGTTCATCTAGGTCATTCGGCTGCCGCCCCAGGCGAGTAACTATTCCGTCCACGACTGTTTGCAACGCTGACATGATCGCCCGCTCGCTGAGATCTCTCACATGCCAGAGTTCGGGTCGCCTCGTCGCGAGGACGGTGAACTCGGTGGAAACCCGAAACCAGTCCATATCTTGGGATAGCCCGGCATCGATCTGCGCAATGGCGTCATCGAGCGAGAGTTTCGCGTTGGCGACCACTCGGTCGCCGGCAGCCTTGAGCCGTTCGATTATGCGGTCCGACTCACGGCGCCATACCTCGAGATACAACTCGTCGAGCGAGGAGAAGTTCGAGTAGAACGCTCCGCGGGTGAAATCTGCTGCGGCGCAGACTTGCTGGACGGTGGCCTGCCCGAAGCCGCGTTCGGCGAATACCGCCAGCGCGGCGTCCAACAGACGCTGCCTCGTATTAGCCTTTCGACGAACGGCCAGGTCGCCGACCGGCGGATCCATTCTGGCCATATTTCCCTCCGATGTCCTTCGCTTTCAGTGCGCTAATATACTGGATGTGGATTGGCACTCTCGTGCACGACCCATGAGAGCGTGTCCCCGACTGAATTAACCCTACTTGGTCGGAGAGCGACAAACTCAACTTCTGGTGCGCGCTTCGCGTGCATCATGCCGCATCATTTGGTGTTCTTCCTGTTCACCTGGGTGGAGTGGCACTACTCACCTTATCCCTGATCGCGGCTCTCCGCTCGCCCCCTGCCTCCGAACCGCCGCGTCCCAGCGGGAAGTGCGCGGAAACGACACGGTGCAGCGTGTATTCAATGTGCTTGTGTCTTAAATACGTTAACGTATCGTCGAGTCGCCAGGAATGACCCGACGCGACCGACACCAAATGGGGAAACTGGATGAATCTGACGCGTCTACTTCGACTGGTGCTCATACCGCTGTTCATCGCGCTCGCGGCGAGCGGCAGCAACTTCGCGACAGCGGCGCAAGCGTATGGAGATGATGGACGAGGCTGCCGAAACGTCACGAAAGTCGGGCGAGAACTTCTTGAGGTGGCGCGCGGCACCGTCTACCGCCCTGTGCTGAGTCGGCCCGAAACTGTCGGCAAATGGCGGGGATCGCAGGTCGATGACAGACCCCGACAGCACACGACAGACTGATGAAAGCCCGTCTTCCTAGCCTCGGTCTCAAGTTCGACAACTCGCTAGGAGACCGCTATGACCATCACTCGCGCCGCATCGCCGGCACCACCACGTACCTATACGTCGCTCGCCGCGGCGTGGATTCCGCTCGCCGCCCTATGCCTGGCGTTCTTCGTCGAGATGGTCGATAACACCCTGTTGTCGATCGCCTTGCCGACGATTGGCCGTGACCTCGGGGGCGGAACCACCGACCTGCAGTGGGTTACCGGTATCTACTCGCTGACATTCGGCGGCCTGTTGCTCACCGCTGGATCGGTCGCCGACAGATTCGGCCGACGTCGAGTTCTCCTAGTAGGTCTAGGTGCGTTCGGCGCACTGAGTCTGTTGGTCCTCTTCGTCGACAGCACCGGCGAACTCATCGCGTTGCGCGCCGCACTCGGCATCGCCGCTGCCGCGATGGCCCCGATCACCAATTCGCTGGTCTTCCGGCTATTCGACGACGAAAAGCTACGGATGCGCGCGATGACCATCATGATCGTCGTCGGTATGGCGGGGTTCGTCCTCGGTCCGCTACTCGGCGGCACGGCGCTCGCGCATTTCCGGTGGGAGTGGCTGCTCGTGGTCAACGCACCGATCGCGCTGATCGCCGGGATCGGCGTGTGGCGCGGCGTCGCCCCCGACAGCCCGGACGGATTGACCAAAGATGCGCTCGATATACCCGGCGCCGTGCTCAGCATCATTACGATCGGGCTCGCGTGCTGGTCGTTGACCAGTGGAGTCGAGCACGGCTGGTTGTCGGCGGCGACCCTTGCCGCGATTGTCGGCGCCATCGCCGCGGGTATCGCGTTCGTTTGGCATGAGCGCCGAAGTGCAGCACCGATGCTCGACATTCGGTTGTTCTCCAACGGCACCGTCCGGGGCGCGGCCATCGCCCAGATCGGTACGGCGATCGCGATGGCGAGCGTGATGTTCGGGCTCATCCTGCACTTCCAGTACGCCTACGGTTGGAGCCCGGTCAAAGCGGGTCTGGCCAATCTGCCCATCATCGTGACGATGCTTGCGGCCTCGCCGCTATCGGAATGGCTCGCAGCGCGGTTTGGCCATCGCATCGCCTGCCTCATCGGTGCGCTTTGCTTGGCTGGTTCGCTCGGCGGCCTCGCTTGGGGCGTCGGACACGGATATCTCCCGATCGCGATATCGATGGTCGTGATGACCATCGGCCTGCGCACCGTCATGACGATCTGCGCCGTCGCGCTGGTCGCCGCCATGCCGGCCAATCGCACGTCAATCGGCACCGCCCTCAACGACACCGCGCAAGAAGTCGGTACTAGTGTCGGCACCGCCGTCTTCGGAACACTGATCGCGGCTCTGGTGACAACCCAACTGCCAACCGGCATTTGGAGCAACGAACTCGTCGAGTCGTTCTTCCACGGTGAACGAATCACCTACGGGGTGCTGGCGGTGGTTGTCGGGTTGATTGCCGCGGTCGGAGCCCTCTCGTTGACCAATTCCCGTGCGACGGAAGAATAGCTCGCCCGGCGAAGCGACTGACTGACGCCAGTTAGCATGTGACCCATGCCTTTTCGCCTGCGAGTGCCGACCACACCCGACACCGCGGAGTTCTACGCGCGCTACGGCGACTGGGCGATGCTAACCCCCGACGATGTCCCCGCGATCCTCGACGGCTTCGGCTCACCGTGGTGGATCGCGGGCGGCTGGGCGATCGACGCCTTCGTCGGGTCGTGCCGAGAACATGACGACATCGATGTCTGCATCTATCGCGACGATGTCGAAGAGTTCTGCCGAGTGCTGGCGGGTCGATTCCACCTCTGGTCGGCTGGCCCCGCAGGACTGCGACCAATCACCGACGGCGTAGCGCTGCACCCCGACGCCGATCAGATCTGGATGCGCGAGAATGCCCAATCGCCTTGGCTGCTCGATGTTTTGGTTACCCGGCCGGAGGATCGTCGTGGGACCAGATGGAAAGCCGGCGACGGTATCTCCTACATGTCGCCTGAGTTTGTTCTCTGCTTCAAAGCAAAGTACCTGCGGGACAAGGATATTGACGACTTCAACCGCACCTGGCCGCTGCTCACCCCCGATGCCCGGCGGGTGGTTCACGACTATCTCCGCGCGAATCACCCAGAGCACCAGTGGCTCTCGGCTCAGATAACCGACGGCAACTGACTCGTCAGCCTTCCGACGGCGGCTTCGTCTCGACGGTAATGCGACCACTGTCCGATCTTGGTGCAGTGCACCAAACCGGCTCGCTGCAACACCGCCAGATACTGCGAGACGGTGGATTGTGAGGCGCCCAATCGAGCCTGGATGTGCTTGAGGCACACGCCAACTTCTTCGGCGGGACGCAGCTGCGGCGGGAACGACTCGGGCTCGCGGAGCCAGCCGAGGATCGTCAACCGTTGCGGATGGGCGACAGCTTTGAGCGCTGCCACCAGCCATTCTTCGTCGTGCACGGCTCCAGCCTATCGCATCATCGTAATTATGTGATAAACAAGTTCATCATAAAATCGTGATCTACAGATGGAGGAGTCATGAGTCCGAAGACAGCATTGGTGGTAGGGGCGCGAGGGGTTATCGGGGGCAATCTGGTCGACCATCTCGCCGCTACCGGTGAGTGGAACGTGATTGGCCTGTCCAGGCGAGGGGGTGTGGACCGGCCCGGCGTGCGACATGTCAAGGCGGACTTGTTCAACGCGGCGTCGACGCGCTCGGCGATAGCGCAAGCGTCAACCGCGACCCATCTGTTCTACGCCGCCTATCAAGACCGAGTGACGTGGTCAGAACTCGTCGAGCCAAACCTGACAATGCTGCGCAACGTCCTCGATTCGCTTGATGTGTTGTCCGACCTCCAGCACGTCAGCCTTATGCAGGGGTACAAGGTCTACGGCGCGCATTTGGGACCGTTCGCGACGCCCGCGAAGGAAAGCGACCCGCCCCATATGCCGCCCGAGTTCAACGTCGACCAGCAGCAATTGCTCGAGGCTCGACAATCCGGCCAGCGGTGGACGTGGTCAGCGCTGCGACCGTCGGTGGTCGCTGGCATCGGGTTGGGCAATCCGATGAACCTCGCGATGGTGTTGGCGATCTATGCGTCGATCAGCAAGGAACTCGGTGTGCCACTGCGCTTTCCGGGCAAACCCGGAGCCTACACAAGTCTGATCGAGATGACCGACGCCACGCTATTGGCCCAGGCAACCGAATGGGCGGCGACCGCTCCCGGTGCTGCCAACGAGGCATACAACATCACCAACGGAGACATGTTTCGCTGGAGCCGCATGTGGGCGTCGGTAGCGGCGTTCTTCGAGTTGCCGGTAGCCGACCCGCTGCCGATGTCGCTCGCTGAGGTCATGGCGGACAAGGCGCCGGTCTGGGACGCGATGGTCGCGAAGTACGGATTGAAGCCGACGTCGTATGACGACGTCTCCTCCTGGGTGTTCGGTGACTTCGTCTTCTCGTGGGACTACGACGTCATCGCGGACACGTCGAAGTCACGCCGTGCCGGCTTCCACCGCTACGTCGATACCGAGGAGATGTTCACGCGAATCTTCCAGGATCTGCGCGATCAACGACTGATTCCATAGCCAAAACCGCATGTCGGGAAAGTGAGTCAGCTCACGTTAGCAATAATGATAACCATTATCGTTAACTGCTACGATCTGCGCTGTGCAATCGATCCCGCGTTATCTCAAGCCGCTCGCCGCAGTTCTCGTCGCCGCTTCCGCGCTGGCCGGATGTGGATCCGCGCAGCAATCAGGTAGCTCCGATCGATTCGTCGTGATCGACGCCGAGGAGCTTGGTCAGCTCAATCCCCTTATGGGACATGGTGATAGCGGCGAGTCGAAGATCTACGAAAGCCTCTACCGGATCACCGAGGGGCAGGACAACCGCATTCCCGACGCCACCCCGGTCCTCGCCGACGGATCACCAACGCCGGTCGACGGCGATCTTTCGCACTGGCGGGTAAAAACCCGCCCGGGTATCCACTTCTCCGACGGCTCGCTATTCGGACCGGCCGACGTCGCCGCCACCTACAACGCCGTCATCGACAAGCGTTTCGCATCGCCGATCGCGGCCAACTTCGACTTCATCAAATCGGTAGACGCGAGCGGACCCAATACCGTCGACTTCCACCTCACAGGTGCATATGCCGATGTCCCACACCGTCTATTCCTGTCGATAGTCCCGGCCGCATCGCTAGCCACGCCTGCGCCGGCCGACCAGTCCGCCCTGAACGACCATCCCATCGGTACCGGTCCGTATGCGCTTACCGAATTGCGCCCAGATCAGATGGTGCTGACGGCGCGGTCGGATTACTGGGGCAGCAAACCCGGCATCCGCACGTTTGTCGTTCGTCGTACTGACGACGACAAGGCACGAGCCGCACAACTTATCGGCAATGCTGACGGCACCCGCCTACCACCCGAACTCGCCAAGGCTGTCGCCAAGAACGGCTACCGAGTGGTGAGCGCGAAGACCGACGATTGGCTCGGAATTACTCTGCCGCAGGCAGATCCGGTAGCCGGCGATCTCGCGATCCGCCGCGCTCTCAACCTCGGCGTCGACCGTGACGCGATGGTGCGCGACATCCTCAAGGGCGAAGGTCAGCCGGTGTCGACTCTGGTCACCGCTCAATACGGAGCCGCATACGATCCGTCCCAGGATTTCCGGACCGCACCGGATCAGGCCAAGCGTGAACTCGATTCTGCCGGATGGCAAGTGGGGGCCGACGGCATTCGCGCCAAAGATGGCCGCCGCGCACGATTCGACCTCGCCTACTACCCGACGGACCTGCTCCGCCGTGACCTCACGATGGCCACCGTCGCCGACGCGAAGCAGCTCGGAATCGAGATCAATCCGGTCGCCGTGGAGAAATCGACGATGACCGAGCAGTACATCACCAAGACCGCGTTTCTTCTCGGCGGTGGTGGTCAGCCATACACCCTGGACACGCAGCTCTATCCGAAATTCCACTCCAAGTACGCACCCGCAGGGGTCGGCTCTAAGTGGGACAACGCTTCTCGCTACGTCAACCCGACGATAGATCGGCTGTTGGACTCGGCTCGCACCGAGACAGACGTGCGTAAACGTGATGCGCTGTATCGGGAATTCCAGGCCGAGTACCACCGCGACCCGCCAATGTTGGCTCTGGTCAACGAGAATCACGTCTACGTGATACGCGACAATGGCTGGCGCCCGGGGCCGACGGCGCTCGAACCGCATACCCATGGCGTCGCGTGGGGTCCGTGGTATTCGCTGCCGCGGTGGACTCGGTGAGTAGTCGCGCCCGGCAACTCATTTCGATGAGCGGTCGGCGCGCGGCCTTCGGAGTGGCCTTGGTCGTCGTCGTGTCGCTCGGCACCTTCGCTCTCGCGGGTGCGAGTCCCTTTGATCCGCTTGACTCGTATCTGGGCAATTCTGGTGATGGCTACACCGAGGCACAGCGTGCCGACCTTCGGCGCACCCTGGGACTCGACCAAGGCTGGTTCTCCGCGTGGGTCCACTGGGTATCACACACCGCCGGTGGCGATCTCGGCTTCTCCCGCGCCTATCACCAGCCGGTAACCGACGTACTCGGCGACAGATTCGGCTGGACCGTGCTACTCGGAATCTCCGGCGCGGTGGTCGCTGTCATCGTCGGCGCGGCGCTCGGCATCGTGGCGGGTCTGCGTGCCGGCGGCATCGCCGACCGCCTAGTTACGGTCTTTGCCTCAGTGCTGCAAGCGGTTCCGCCGTTCATCGTCGCGCTGGGCAGTGTGCTGGTGTTCTCCGTAACTCTGCGATTGTTTCCGGCGTCAGGACTAACCGATCCAGGCGGCGCGATAACCGCCGAATCCACGCTACGTCATCTCATATTGCCGGCTCTCGTGCTCGGAATATCTCAAACTCCCTGGCTCGCTTTGGGTTTGCGGCAGGCAATCGTATCGGCCGTGAGCTCCGACGCGATCCGCGGCGCATACGCCCGGGGGCTGCCGCGCCGTGTCATCGAACTTCGGCATATCGTGCCGATGGGTCTCGCACCGTTCTTCGCGCTCGTCGGAGCTCGCCTGCCGGAGTTGATAATCGGGGCAGCGGTCGTGGAGACAGTGTTCAGTTGGCCCGGGCTTGGCGAGGCCACCATCAATGCCGTACGCGCACAAGACTTTCCACTACTAGCCGTAGTCACCGTGTTGACAGTCGCGGTGGTGGTCGTCGGTAACTTGGCGGCAGATTTGGGCGCCGCAATCGTCGATCCGCGGATCGAGGCAGACGGATGACCGCTCGGGCGGCGACATTTGTGCTCGTCGTGCTGCTGGGCTACGCGGTATTCGGCCCGATGCTGTCGCCTTCGGGGTCGTCCGACACGGACTTCTCCGCCACGGGAATTGGCCCGGGCGCCGCGCATTGGTTCGGCACCGATTCATCGGGACGAGACCTATTCACGATGGTGGCCAACGCGATGCGGGTCTCCCTGGGTATTGCCTTCGCGACGGCGCTACTCTCAACCGCTGTCGGGCTCGCGGTTGGCCTCGCGGCCGGCACCTTCGGCGGTTGGTGGGATCGGATCGCCATGCGTATCGCCGACGCGATGACAGCCGTGCCGAGTCTGCTGCTTTCGTTGCTGATCGTCGCGATGTTCCGCGGATCGGTGGTGGCCATCGTCGTTTCGCTCGTACTGACCCACTGGACGACGGTAGCCCGCGTGGTTCGCAGTGATGTCCTACCCCTGCGCAACGCCGAATATGTTGAAGCGGCGAAGCTTTCGGGACTGCCTCAGCGGCGTGTCATCCGAGTACACCTGCTTCCGGTGGCGAGCGCGCAGGCGGCGATCGGCGGTGCCCTGTTGGTGGCTCACGCCATCTGGCACGAGTCGACACTGTCCTTTCTGGGCGTCGGATTGCCACCCCACGAGGCATCACTCGGCACGCTGCTCTCCGACGCTCAGGAATCACTACTCCTCGGGCAATGGTGGCTGCTGGTATTTCCGGCTGGAGCGATTATCGCCTGCACATTGTCACTTACCGTGGTGGCTCATTCCGTGGGGAAGGAACGTCGATGACCCTGCACATCACCGACCTGTCCGTCCGAATCCCATTGCCCGACGGTGATGTCGTTGAGGCGGTGAGAAACGCTTCCCTTGTCGCACTACGCAATCGGGTCCACTACATTGTGGGTGGGTCGGGATCGGGCAAGTCCACTCTTCTCGACGCCGTTTCTGGGCTTCTGCCCGACGCCGCGATCGTCTCCGGCGAGATCACAACTGGCGATCCGCAGCGCGTCCTCGGTCGCGACATCGGTGTGGTTCCGCAGTCACCGACGACCAGCTTCACCCCGATCCGACGGCTCGGCTCACAACTGTCGGAGGTGGTCCGATACCTGGACGGAAAACGAACGCCGGAAGAACTTCTAGAACTGGTCGAACTCGAACCAGATGTGTTGCGGCGCTACCCATTCGAATTGTCCGGCGGCATGGCGCAACGTGCGGCCATCGCTACTGCGCTCGCGGGTGACCCAGCGATCTTGATCGCCGATGAGCCCACGGCTTCACTCGACCCGCACCTCGCGCTCGCCGTTCTGACGATGTTGACAAACCTCGCCGAGACGGGACGCGTCGTCGTGGTGGCGACACATGACATCGCCGCGGTTCGGAAAGCTGCCGTCGATGGCGAGGCCGACGTCTCGGTTATGTGTGACGCGCACATTGTGGAACGCGGCTCGATTAGACGGGTATTCGACGACCCGACACATACCTACACTCAAAACCTACTCGCGGCGAGTAACTTTCGGCTGGGGGCAGCGCGATGATCGCCGCACGCGACCTCAGCATCTCGGTGGCCGGGAGACCATTATTGAGCGGCGTCGACCTCGAGGTCGACGCCGGGGAGATCGTCGGACTGATCGGCCCGTCAGGGTCGGGGAAGACGACGCTCGGCCGCGTAATGGTGGGGCTCACACCGCCCGACTCCGGGACCGTCGAACTTGACGGCAATCCACTGCCGCGCCGCCCTAACGGCAGTGTCACGATGCTGTTTCAGTCGCCTCGCCGTTCCTTCGATCCGCGGCTGCGGCTACGCGATGCGGTGCGGGTCTGCGCGAAAGGGCCACTCGCAGAGGATGAGTGGAGAAGACTGTGCGATCTCGTCGAGCTGCCGGGCGAATTGCTCGACCGACTCCCGAGACAAGTGTCCCAGGGGCAGCTCCAGCGCGTATCCCTCGTCCGTGCGCTGGTGTCGAAACCCAAGTTCCTGGTCTGCGACGAGCCGACGTCGGCGCTCGATCCCCTGGCGGCCGCCGCGGTGATGACCGCGCTGCGTCGCGTAACCGGCGATGGCACTGGACTTTTGATTGCCTCGCACGACGTCCCGCTTCTTGTCGCCACCTGTGACCGCGTGCTCGAAATCCATGACCATTCCATAGTGAAGAAAGAGGCATCTACATCGTGACCCGTCCCGGACCACGTCTACATATCCTCACCCGAAGTGATCTCGACGACTTAGAACTGAGTCCGTCCGAGGCGATCGGGCTCGTCGAGGACGGCTATCTTGCCTACGCGCAAGGTAAGTCGGCCAATCCGGCCAAACTCATGGTGCCGATGCCCGAGCGTGATTCGGTCGCATATTCGATGCTCGGCTACGACGGCTCACTGCATCAGGCCGCGTTCAAGACCAGCTACCGGCAGGGCAGCACGTCGTCGGAGCGGTACTACACGACGATCACGCTGTACGACGACGCCACCGGCATGCCGCACGTCCTGATGGATTGCCAGCGCGTCGGCGCCACGCGCACACCGGCGAGCACTGCTCTGTTGGCACGGACCTGTGCCCGTCCCGGCGCGCGGACTGCGCTCATGGTCGGCACCGGAATTCAGGGAATACGCACCCTGCCATACCTACTCACCGCCGTGCCCAGCCTTAACCGGCTGCGCCTGTTCGGCACCCACCCCGGCGGCATCGCCGACTCGCTGGCGGCGGTGCGCGCCACCTTTCCCGCCTGCGACGTCGAATTGGTTGACGACGTGGAACAGGCGGCCGCCGACGCCGACATCGTCGTCGCGGCATCCGGACGGGCGGCGCACCCGAAGATCCAGCTCGGCTGGCTGCCACCCGGCGGACTGCTGATTTCGGTTGCGAGTAAAGGCGTTGCGGAAGGAACACTGTCCCAGGCTGACTACACGGTCGCAACCAACGCCGCGCAGGTCGAGGTAACCGGGCGACGAATGGCAGGCGTCGACGGGGCGTTCCGACTCGATGCCGAACTGCCAGATATCCTGTCGGGCAGTGCGATTGGACGCCGCAGCGATGACGACCGGGTGTTCGCGTTCAGTAGCGGGATGATTATCACCGACATCCCCGTCGCGCACGCTTTGGCTACTCGAGCGATCGCCGCGGGCCGCGGTTCGGAGGTGGCCCTGTGGTCGTGACATTGCCGGCCGTCGAACGGGATTGGGCCCGAGCAGCGCGTGAGTCATCGACGCTGTTCGACATCGCCCGGGCGGTCGACGGACCATTCCACGTCGTCCATCCACCGACTTTCGCCGACAATCTCGATCGAATCACCTCTGCGCTGGCCGCCGAAAACATCGACGGGATGGTGTATTTCGGAAAGAAGGCGAACAAAGCCGCCGCGTGGTTGACCCAATGTGCCCGTCCCGCAACGGGAGTCGATGTCGCAAGCGTTCCCGAACTCGTCGCAGCGCTCGGTGGCGGTATCCGCGGAACGGATATCGGAGTGACCGGTGCGGCAAAGTCCGATGCGCTGCTGTGGCTGGCTATGCGTCACGACTGCCTCATCGCCATCGACGAGTACTCCGAACTTGTCCGTCTCGCCGACCTCGCCGTGCGAACCAAACTGACCCCCCGAGTCCTGCTCCGTATACGACCGCCGGCAGCACCGGCGAGCCGGTTCGGGTTCGGCCCCGACGAATTGGGCGACGTCGTCGCGAAGTGCGCGGACCTGCGAATTGATTTGTGCGGCTTCTCCTTCCATCTTGACGGTTACGACCCGGTACCCCGCGCCGAACTGGCAGCCGAACTCGTTGATCGTTGCCTGCGGGCTCGTTCACTCGGTCATCGGGCCGATCGGATCAGCATCGGCGGCGGAATCGCGTGCGCATATGTGGACGAAACCGATTGGGCGACTTTCGAAGAAGGACGCACCGATGCGTGGTTCCACGCTGGCCGCAACCCACAGCGCACCTATCCCTACTATCAGGCGCCGACCGGCGCCGATATGGTAACCGCGATCGCGCGGCATGAGAGTGCCGGGATCTCGTTGGCCGAACGACTCCGCGATGCCGGGGTGGCGTTGCTGATCGAACCGGGCCGCGCGTTGGTCGACGGTGCTGGATTCAGTGTGTTCCCGGTGCTGGGCTGCAAGCAAAGCCCGACGGCCGGAGACATTCCGGAACATCTGATTACCACCGTCGCCGGCCTGTCGATGAGTGTGTCCGAACAGTGGAAGGGCAGCGAGTTTCTGCCCGATCCGATTCTCGTGACGCCGAGCGACCCGCGCGGACGTGACGACGGGCCGGTCTACACCGCGGTCGGTGGATCGAGTTGTATGGAATACGACGTGCTTACGTGGCGGTTGGTCCAGCTGCCCACCACGCCGCGCTATGGAGACCTGCTGGTCTATCCCAACACCGCTGGCTATCAGATGGACAAAAACGAGAGCGAGTTCCACCAGCTTCCGTTGCCGCCCAAGGTTATCTGGGCGGATACGTCGTGGCGGTTCGATGAGGGGTCTCGGCCATGACGATCGTCACCCGCACCTCCGACCTGATCGGCGACACCCCGCTCTACGAGTTGGCCCGCACCGGCACCGGGACACGTCTGCTGCTCAAACTCGATCACCTCAATCCCACCGGGTCGTGCAAGGTGCGTATGGCTCGCCGAATCATCGACGAGGCCGAGGAAGCCGGTCACCTCAAGGTGGGCGGCGAGATCGTCGAGCCGACGTCGGGTAATACCGGTTGCGGCCTCGCACTGATAGCGCTTGAACGTGGTTACCGGTTCACCGCCGTCGTCGATCATCATGCCGCGCCGGACAAGCTGCGGATGCTCACGGCGCTCGGCGCGGAGTTGGTCTTCGTTGACTGCCCGCCCGACGGCGGCGTTGCGTCGGTTCGCAGGCGCGAGGTGGCCGGTCGTCTGGCGGTGCAGCGCAATGCCTTTCATCCAGATCAGCACAACCACACTGGAAACGGAAACGGCTACATGGATCTGGCTGGCGAACTGCTCGACGAACTCGGCCACGTCGATGTCCTCATCGCCGCCATCGGAACCGGTGGTTCGCTCTGCGGCACCACAAAGGAGTTGCACGCTCGTGGCGCACACACGCGATCGGTCGCCGTCGAGCCGGTTGGGTCGATCATCTTCGACGGCTCGCCTGGCGTCTACCATCAGACCGGAGCAGGCAGCCCGGCGGGATTTCCAGTGGGTCGCAATGTAATTCGATCGGTGATCGATGAGTCTCATCAAGTGAGCGACGCGGACGCATTTGCCTGCGCCAGGGTGATGGCTCGCCGCAACGGCATGCTCGTCGGCGGAACCACCGGGGGAGCGGTTCACGTTGCCCTACGCCGGTTGCTCGACTACCCGCCGGGCAGCACCGTCGTGGTGTTATGCAATGACGCGGGCGAAAAGTATCTCGCATCGGTATTCGACGTGGAGTGGCTACGCGAACGCGGTGTATACGACGAACCCGCGCACCGCCGAGTCGACCGGTGGCTGTCGGCGTATGCGGATTCGGTGCGCGTGGCCCAGCAAGATCAACAGCGGCGAGATCGACTGCAGCGAGATCAGCGAAGGCGAGCGACCGCATGAGCATCACATTTCGGCGGCCCGACGTCGGGGGCTATCGCGAATTGGCATTGCTCGCAGGTCCGATCGCCGGTGTTCAGCTCGCTCAGGTCGCGCTCACCACCGTCGACCTCGCAATGCTCGGTTTGCTCGGCGTCACCGCGGTGGCCGCTGGCGGCTTGGCGATCCTGCTGTACAACCAGGTGCGCACTATGTGCGTCGGCATGGTCACCGGTGTAGGTAACCTCATCGCCGCTGCTGCCGGACGGGGCGAACAGCGTACGGGCAGTGTCGATCTCGATGCGGATGCGGAAGACGAGATCCGCTCGCTGCTGCGCTCGGCGCTGCTTGTCGCGACACTCACCGCCGCTGCGGGTGCGGCTGTACTCGTCGGCATCGCACTCCTACTGCCGTTGCTTGGGCAGCGCGCCGAAGTCGTTTCGCTAGCGCGGGCGATGCTTTATGCCCTCGCCGGTGGACTGTTCCCGATGGTGTGGCTAAATGTGTTGCGGCAGTTCGCTGTTGGTCTGCGTCGGCCAGGGTCGCTATTGGCGGTCACCATTGTTTCGATCGGAGTGAACGCGGCGCTCAATGCCGTGTTCATCTACGGATGGCTCGGACTGCCTAAGCTCGGCGTCGCGGGTGTCGGCTTGGCGACCTCATTGGTGCAGGTGTTCACGCTGGCGGCGTTCGTGTCGACACTCCGCCGAGATCGGATGCTCCGGTCACTCGTATCCCTCGCCGCGTGGCGCGCGGACCCAAAGGTGGTGCGCCACATCGTTCGACACGGCACTCCGATCTGCTTGACCTATGGCTCGGAGGCGGCGATCACGTCGATTGCCACGCTGATGATGGGAGGCTTCGGTCCGGCGATGCTGGCGGCGTCGAATGTCGTGAACCAGCTGGCGTACATCGTCTACCAGTGCAATATCGGGCTTTCCCAGGGGGCGTCGATTCTGCTCAGCCGAGCACTTGCCCGCGGTGAGACGGATGCTCCGATGGTGGTCGCGCGGCGGGTGCTGACTGCTTCGTGGAGTTTGATGGCGGTGGTGTCGATCTTCTACCTTGCCGTGCCAGGCGTCGCGCTGTGGCCATTCCTCGGAGCGCATGCCGACGCCGCGGTGATCGGCACGGCGTCGACTTTGCTGGTATTCGCCGTCGTGCAGCAATTCTGCAAGGGCACGCAGAACATCTTCGTCGGCCTGTTGCGCGGACTTGGTGATACCAAGTCTGGTCTGCGGGGCACCCTGATCGGGTATTGGGGCGTCGGTGTTCCGGTGATGGCGTTGTGCGCCTATGTATTTGGTTGGGAAGGCTGGGGTGTGTGGACCGGTCTATGCGCTGGCTTCGGGACGACCGCTCTGCTTCTCGGGCGAAAGTTTTGGAGAAGCTGGAATAGCGAGCGCGATGATTCCGGCAACGAGGTAGCCGGCCGCTAACGCCCACGCGCCCGGCTGCGGCGATCCCGGCTGGGTGCTGTAGAAGACGCAGAATATACCGACACAATTGTTCAGCGCGTGGAGCCAGATCGCGGTCGCCGGACGATACGACGTCATCTCCATCGCTTTCCATACGAGAAGGGAGAACCCCACGGCGAACCCGGCGAACGCGAGTAGGGGGAGGTGAGTCTGCAGGCTGCCCGGAGTCCAGAAGAGCGGCAGATGCCAGGCGAACCAGACGACTCCCGCGGTGATTGACCCCTGCCAGCGGCCGAACTTGCTCACCAGCCACGGTTGCAGCACACCGCGCCAGCCGACCTCTTCCTGGCCGCCACCGACGATCAGCATGAGAAGCAAATACGGAACGAATAGCCATGGACTCGGCCCCCGTGAGACTGGATCGGCTCGATGCTGCGTGTAGGCGGCGACCGCGACGATGGTGACGACGAGCCCGCTGAATCCGAGCAACGCGATCCTCTGTCGAGGAAGTCGTAGTGCTGAGCGGAGCAGCTGCGCGATCCGTCGAGCACGGACACGCTGGGCAAGCAGCGCGAGAATGACGGCGACGAATGGGCCGATGTCGCCGAGGATGCCGAACAGCGAAGCTAGGACCTCATCGTCGAGGTGATTTCTGGCGGCTATCGCCAGTGTCCACCACGCCCAACTCCACGAGAAGGCGAAGGCGACGTAGCGAGCGGTGAACGCCCCGGTGATCTCCATAAGTGGGAGTATTTCCGCCCGAGCCACCGCTCCACATCACTCTTAGGGGCGAGAAATGTCCCCTGGCTGGGAGAGATGTCATATGGACGTCTGAGTCCGCGAGGGGGCATATTTCCGCGGATCCGCCAGGTGAATATGCAAAGAATGCTTGCATGTCGCCAGAACATGTCAAAAAATTGGCGATTTCTTTACATATCGGAGCCGTCGTGCAACCATGCGGTGATGCCGCGCACCTGGGATCCCGACGTTCCGTACAACACCCTCGCGCCGCCGCCGACTCTGGATCTACTCGAGACCCCACGCGTATTGAAGGCCGCGATCGGCGCCAACACCGCACTTGCCAAGCTGGACCAATCGGCCATGTCGATTCCAAACCCGGCGGTACTCATCAATACGATCCCGCTCTTGGAAGCGCAAGCCAGCTCCGAGATCGAGAACATCGTTACCACCGCCGACGACCTGTTCCGTTTCAGAGGCGATGAGGGGACGGCTGATGCGGCCACTCGGGAAACTCTTCGTTATCGAACCGCGCTTCGGGTCGGCTACGAGCACACCCGCGAGCGAGGACTCAGTGCGACGACTGCGATCGAGGTCTGCAGCGTTATCAAGGGTCGGGAAATGCGTATTCGGGATCGGCCCGGCACGCGACTCGCCAACCCACTGACCGGCGCTGTGACATATAGTCCGCCCGAAGGCACCGACGTCATCCTGGACAAGCTCAAGGACTGGGAGACTTTCGTCCATGGAACGGACGAGATGGATGCGTTGGTACGAATGGCCGTGGCGCACTACCAATTTGAAGCTATCCATCCATTCAGCGATGGCAACGGCCGTACGGGTCGAATCTTGAACATCCTGATGCTCAACGAGGCCGGTCTCCTGCGCGAGCCAATTTTGTACCTCTCCCGCTACGTCATTGCCACCAAGGACGAGTACTACCGCAACCTACTTGCCGTTACCGTTAGCCAAGAATGGGAACAATGGGTGTTGTACATGCTGCGCGGAGTGCGGGTGACCGCGCTTTCAGCGACACAGAAAATCGCCGCTGTACGTTCTCTCCAAGACGAATTCGCCCGGAGTGCAAGGGAAGTGAGCAAGGGTGGTGCCGATTTCGAGTTCCAGAACGTTCTGTTCGAGCAGCCGTACTGCCGAATCAAGACAGTGATGGAGCGCTGCGCGGTCTCTCGTCCGACGGCTACAGGCTGGTTGACTTCGATGTCTGAGGCCGGACTTCTCGAAGAGATACGCGCCGGGCGGGATCGCCTGTTCGTCAATCGGCAGCTACTAGACTTACTTACGCGCATCGAACAGGTAGTCCTATGAGCGAAACTCGGCCAATTCTCGTCCCCGGCGATACCTGCTGGCGAATCGCACCCGCAGGGCGGATGTCGGTCATCGTCGATGCCGCTGACTACTTTGCCTACGCGAAATCGGCTCTGCGCCAAGCTAACCGTCGCGCGATGTTGATTGGCTGGGATTTCGACCGTCGTATCCACCTGGACCCGCGTGAAGCGGAGGATGGGGTTCCCGACGAGCTGGGAGCGTTCCTCGGGTGGCTGCGGAGCGAGAAACCCGACCTCGAGATCTACATCCTCAAATGGAGTGTCGAGGCACTTGCCGGGATCACCCGAGGGTCGCTGCCGTACTTCATCCAGAACATACTGGGCGGCAAGCGAATTCATCTACACGCCGACGCCGCGCACCCGGTGGGTTCAGCCCATCACCAAAAGATTGTCGTCATCGACGACGAGTTCGCCTTCTGCGGCGGAATCGATATGACCCTGAATCGGTGGGACACCTCAGACCATCTGCCCGACAATGACTTTCGAACCGGACCCGATGGCAAGCAACACGACCCGTGGCACGACGTCACCGTGGCGCTCGACGGTGCCGCCGCCCGCGTGGTCGCCGACGTCGCCCGGGCCCGTTGGGAGGCTGCCACCGGCGAGTACCTAGAACCCTTGTCGGACAACAGAAACGAGATCTGGCCGACGGGACTTGCGCCAACTTTCACCGATCAGGATGTTGGTGTGGCCCGCACCATTCCGGAATACGGCGATCGCGCCGAGATCTGCGAGATCCGCAATCTGCACCTGGCGGCGATCGCGGCAGCCAGGAGCACCCTGTACATCGAAAGTCAGTACCTGGCGTCGCAACATATGGTCGACGCCCTTGTGTCTCGGCTGGCTGAGCCCGATGGCCCGCAGATCGCGATTGTGCTGCCGCGTCATGCCGATGGCGACGTGGAACGAAAGGTGATGGACGGTGCCCGTCAGTCGTCACTCACCAAACTGTGGGACGCCGACCGGCACAATAGATTCCGGGCCTACTATCCCGTGACGACGGCGGGTGATCCGATCTACGTCCACGCTAAGGTACTTATTGTCGATGACGCGCTGCTGAGAGTCGGGTCGGCGAATCTCAACAATCGCTCGATGGGCTTTGACAGCGAATGTGACGTGGCCGTGGAAGCAGACCCGAATTCCAGCGCCGATCAAGTACTTCGACACACAATCGCTTCGGTCCGGGCGAGGCTATTGGCCGAGCATCTCGACGTGACGACCGACGTCCTCGACGATGCCATCGAATCGTCATCGATGATCGCCGCGATTGATTCGCTACGCGGCGACGGCAAGACGCTGAAGCCGTTCACGCCGCAGACGGTCGCCAACGAAGGCTCGGCGCTAGCGCACGCCGACCTTTTCGATCCCGTCAACGTGCGATCCACCCGACTCGAGCGCATCATCCGGGGGCTTCTGAAGCGCTGACGCCTTCGATCTATCTGAGCGGCTCCACCCGAGACGATGCCCGCGCTTGCTCACCGACGACGAACCACACGTTGAGCGCGTCGCCATCGGTGGTAGTCGCGAGTGTCAGCGGGTCAGCGAGCACCAGCGGCTTCGCGTATTCGATGATCGTTCGGTATGGCGCCTCGCGATCACCCATCAACTCCTCGACCGCGCCGAGGTACGCCGCGTTATTGACGTGGCCGAGCCAATCCAAATCGACTGTCCGCAAAGGATATTCGCGTTCGGAAGCGTCGTCGGGCGCCGCGGTGGGCAGCGCGGCTTTCCAGCGCAGCCGGTGTTCGGTGGTAGTCGCCAGCATCGGCTCTAGAAAGGCGTCGCTCATTCGAGAGGGCAGCCCCGACTCGGTGTCGAAGTGAATGAGAAAGGCTTCGGTTTCCACCAGGCCACCGTCGCTGCCTTCGATCCGGACGCGCATATTGCACCACCGATTCGACGTTGCCGCACACCATCTCTGCAACACGACGTCGGAACCGAACTCAATCGGCCGGATTACGTCAATCACGTTGCGTCGCACCACCCAACCTTGGTGGACGTCGCCATCGGGAGTGTGGTCGAGATGTTCATAACCGATGTCTTGCATATACCGCGCGATCGCGTCGAGACGTAGTCGACGATGCTGATCGGTATCTGCGAGCCGAACTGGCCAGGATGCTCGATACGGACCGTACCCCCGCTCGGCGGTAAGCGCGGTCGGCTCGGGGATGTCGGGCAGCGGTGTGGCGATGACCATCTGCCTATGGTGCCCTACCTCCCCGCATGTCCCGCTTCCAGCACATGAGAAGCTACTTGACGTTGTCGTACCCGCGATCCGCCAATCGAAAAGGACACTGATGCGTTCACGTCATACGTTTACCCGCCACCTGGGCGCCGGAGTACTGGCTGCCCTCGCCATCGGTGGGCTGACTGTTGCGGCGCATCCGGCCTCCGCGACGCCGGGCGCGACCACTGTCGACTCCAGCGTCTACGCCACTCCCGGCGGGCACGGCAACTTCCGTTGGCGCTACGCCGCCGGCACCGGCCACGAGTGTCGAATCTCCCCGGTTGGCAGGTCGCTGGCTGTCGAATGCGAGGCGCAGCCCAGTGCGGTTCGGCTGCTCGGCCGCAACGTCACCGCCACCACCTACGACACCACGTGGTCCGCCGCCCGTCGCATCGCGCCCAATCACGAAATCTCTGTCGAGGGCATCACCTGCGTTGTCGGGGACCACGCGAGCATCGCGTGCAAGACCCGCTCGGCGCGATTCACCATCGTGGGCGGCGCTGTCAAACACTGACCGCCTACTCTGGGTTTCATGTCGATCAGACCAACGATTAGTCCAACGGTTCCAGTCGTCGCTGCGGGTCTCGTCGGAGGGTATGCCGCGGCACGCTACTCCGGCCGGCGTGAACTCGGCGGCGTGGTGTTAGCCGCCGCCGGGGCGTACAGCACCCGTGAATGGGTCAAGCAGGGTCCAGGCGTCGCGGCCGGTTTGCTCGCCGGCTATCTCGGTGCGTTCGGTGTTTCGCATCCACTGGCCAAGAAGATCGGTGCCTGGCCGTCGGTCGCGGTGGTAACCGCCGCCGCGTCCGCCGCCACCTTTGCCATTACATCGCAGAACACCAATCGCGTACCGACCGCCTGAATTACCGAGGAGCCTCCGCGTGACCGTCCCCGCCGATTTCCCCGCACTTATCGCCACCGAGAACGACGGCGCCATCGATCTGTCCCCCGGCACTCTGACGCCGAGTGATCTCCCCGACGCCGACGTCACCATCGCCGTCGAATATTCCGGCGTCAATTACAAAGACGCACTTGCCATTACGCCGCGCGGTGGAGTGGTTCGCAATTACCCGATCGTCCCCGGCATCGATATCGCGGGCACCGTCGTCGAGTCGACCGACCCCGCCTTCACCGCTGGGGACACAGTTGTCGCCCACGGCGGTCCAATCGGCACCGACGCCCACGGCGGTTATGCGGCGTTCGCCCGTGTACCTGCCGGCCAGGTGGTCAAGCTTGACGTGCTGACTACTCGTGAGGCCGCAGCCATCGGCACGGCGGGATTCACGTCGGCGATGAGTGTCGCGGCACTCCTCGACCACGGTCTGACCCCCGACGATGGTCCTGTTGTCGTTACCGGCGCGAGCGGCGGGGTTGGCAGTGTCGCGATTGACTTGCTCGCCGCACTCGGTTTCGACGTCTACGCGTCGACCGGAAAGTCAGATTCCGCAACACTTCTCACCGATCTCGGAGCCTCTACCGTTATCGGCCGTCTCCCCGAGGATCCCGAAGCCAAGCCGCGGCCGCTCGGCAAATCCAAATGGGCCGCCGCCGTCGACTGTGTTGGTGGCGCGA
>NZ_BAEH01000125.1 GCF_000241305.1 Gordonia effusa NBRC 100432 | reverse complement strand
AGTGCTGGCGCTCTACGCAGCGTTCGCCTACTTGTCGATCTACACGTCGGCGCTGATCGTCGTCGCGTTCGTGCTCGGTCTGCTGATCGGCGCCGAGATTCCGCTGTTGATGGTGCTATTACAGCGAATTCGCAAACAGGAAGCTGGTTCTGCGGTCGCCGACATGTTCGCCGCCGATTACGTTGGCGCACTTATCGGCGGTCTGTGTTTTCCCTTCCTTCTGCTGCCTTTCTTCGGTCAGTTGCGCGGCGCGCTCATCGTCGGTCTGGTCAACGCGGCCGCCGGCGCGTTTTTGATCTTCGTCGTGTTCGGCCGAGTATTAAGCCGCACCAAACTGATCGCGCTCGGTGCGGCGACACTCGCGGTGGTCGCAGCGCTTATCGCTGGACTCGTCGTATCTGGATGGTTCGAAGTCACTGCGCGCCAAGCCCTTTACCGCGATCCCGTGGTCGCGGCCGAGCGCACCCCATATCAGGACATCGTGATCACCGAGCGCCGCACGGCCCTTGGTCGCGATACCCGGCTCTTCCTCAACGGCGACTTACAGTTCTCCTCGATCGACGAGTACCGCTATCACGAGGCCCTTGTGCATCCGGCCATGTCCGCACTGCCCGCGCGCGGCGGGTCGGTACTGGTGCTCGGCGGCGGTGATGGTCTCGCGCTGCGGGAAGTCCTTACCTACCCGAACCTCGGCGCCACCACTCTCGTGGAGTTGGACCCGGAGATGATCCGCCTCGGCCGCACGGACTCTCGGCTTACCTCACTCAATCGTGGATCAATGAATGATCCGCGCGCGAATATTATTGCCGCCGATGCCTTTTCCTGGCTGCGCGACAACCACGACCGGTTCGACGTCATCATCATCGATATGCCCGATCCCGACGAAACCGCAACGGCCAAACTATATTCAGCCGAGTTCTACGCGATGGTTCGCGGCCATCTCGCCACCGGCGGTCGAGTCGTCGTGCAGTCGGGGTCACCGTATTTCGCGCCCCAGTCGTATTGGTGTATCGGTTCAACGCTCAACGAGGCAGGGTTCAAGACGACGCCCTATCACGTCGACGTTCCGTCCTTCGGCGACTGGGGTTTCTACCTCGCCGGACGTGAGCGCCCATCCCTGACGATGGCCGCGCCGCGCGAGACGAAGTTCTTAACCCCCGACGTCCTAGCCGCCGCCGGCATCTTTCCCGCCGACCGGCAACCGCGCCCGGTGCCGCCGTCGACGTTGATGGATCCGCGCATCCTGCGTTACGCACAATCGGAGTGGACTGCGTACTGACCTATCGCAACATCCGCTGGTCGAGTACCCGGCGAGGCGCCAGCCGAGCCGGGTGTATCGAGACCACGCGGGCCAAACACATACCTGCCCAACACCTTTCGCCACACACCTCACCAGAGTCTCGATACACGCGCGTCTCGCTCCGCTCGGCGAGCGCACTCGACGATCAACAGTCACCGCCCCGCCAGCCGGATGTATCGAGACTATGCAACCAACCGCGAGTCGACGCAACAAGTGCGGGCGCGAAGGTCTCGAACACGCTCACGACCTGGTGACTCGAACCTCCAGATCGACCAAACCGTTGAAGTGGTAGGACAATAGGCGTCGCGGCTTTCGCGTAACTTCGATTCGGTCAGCACGAGACGCGAGCTCACGTAGCATCGACTCGATTTCCATCAGGGCCAGATGCTTTCCCAAGCAAAAGTGCGGGCCACCGCCACCGAAAGCGACATGGGGATTCGGCGACCGACCGATATCGAAAGAGTCTGGATCCTCGAAAACCCGCTCATCACGATTTCCGGAAGTTAAGTGGGCTACCACTTTCTCACCCCCACGGATCACGACACCACCGATCTCTCCGTCAACGCGCGCGGTACGCCGGAAGACTCTAGTCGGACTGACCCAGCGCAGGACTTCATCGGTCGCCGTCTTCGCTATGTCGGGGCTCTCCCTGAGCCGAAGCCACTCATCGGGATACTCATCGAATGCTTCAATCGCACCGGACAGGGCGTATCTGGTGGTCTCGTTGCCCGCAACGGTCATCAGGATGAAGAACGCGTGGAACTCCTCTTCACTCAACCTATTGCCGTCAGCGTCGGCACTGGTCAGTGCAGTCGCCACATCCTGACGCGGGTGCGCGGCGCGATCTGCGCGTAACTCGGCTGCGTAGACCGCCATCTCCTCGACCGCTTGCCGAGTGCCGTCGACCCCATTGTGCTGATGATCCGACTCCCCCGCTATTAACTTGGACCAGGTGAGCAATTGGTCTCGATGGGACTCGGGAACGCCCATCAGTTCAGCGATGATCGCGATGGGCAACTTCGCAGCAATCTCCTGGACAAAGTCGAATTCCGTCTCGGTGAATGCCTGATCGACGATCCGGCGGCACTCTTCGTCGATCCGGTCCTTGAGAGTCGCAATGGTCTTCGGTGTAAACCCTCTGCTGACCAGACCCCGCACCCGGGCATGTTTAGGCGGATCCTGATTGATCAGCATCAAACGTTGTACCGCCATGGCGACTTCGTCGAACTCCAGGGGCTGGGACCCCTTCTCATATGAGGAGAAGACCTCCGAATTACGGGCTACGGCCACGATGTCAGCGTGCCGAGTCACAGCCCAATGTCCTTCAGTGAGTTGAGGATCGGGATTACGATAGACAGGGCTCTCGTCGCGTAAGGTGGCAAGGTCGGCGTACGGCGCACCGTCGAGATACTGGTACTGATCGAACACGTCTACTTTTGTTTCGAGCATAAATCCATCCGTCCTATCCGACGCCAGCAAGATTGTGATCGAGTCGCAGCGGCGATAAGAAATCCTCGCCGAGCAGTTGTCTCTTGGCGGTGTCAGTGACTCCGAGACCTTCGTGCGGTGCGATTCCCAGCACTCCGACCTTGCCGACATGTTGATTGGTCTGGACCGCATACGCGGCTTCGGCAACCTCCGAAAGTGGGTGAACCACAGAAAGCGGTGGAGCGATCCGCCCCAGCTCGAACAGTCGCAGCATCTCGTGCGCCTCATGAAGGTTCATCGCATGACTGCCGAGAATTCGTTTGAGATTCATCCAGAGATATCGGTTGTCATAGTCGTGTCGGTATCCGCTTGATGATCCGCAGGTGATCACTGTTCCACCGCGGCGGACCACGATGACCGACAGTCCGAAAGTGTCCTTGCCCGTGTAATCGAACGCGATATGCGGATCCTCTCCCAACTCGGCACGAATTGCCCGACCGAGACGTTTGGCCGCAGCCGCGGTCTCTTCGGGTGTTCGGTCACCGCTGCCGAGATCAAGCTCTCTGCGGTTGATGACCACTTCGCAGCCCAGCCGCTTGGCGAGCGCGACCTTCTCATCCGACGACACCACGCCGATCGGAATGCCACCACCGTTGCGTACGAGTTGCGCGGCAAAGGCGCCAAGGCCGCCGGTGACACCCCAGATCAGCACCAGGTCACCTTGTTTGATTCGAGCGCCGTTGTCGCTCACTAACATTCGATATGCCGTTCCTCCGCAGAGGTTGATACAGGCCGCCTCCTCCCACGTCAAATGTGCTGGCTTGGGCAGGATCTGACTAGCGCGAACCACGGTGTAGTGCGCAAGACCTCCGAAGTTGGTCTCATACCCCCACGCTGTCATCGCCGGGTCACGCATCGCATCATCGTGGGCGGCGAAGCTCTGATCGTCGACAACCACCGGCGATACGGTGACATGATCGCCCACCGACCAATTACGCACTCCCGCACCGGTTCTGACGATCACTCCGGAAGCATCCGAACCAATCACCTGATAGGGCAACCGATGTCGGGTCGTATACCCGCCGGTCCTAGCGAAGCGGTTGAGCATGTCGAAGGTAGATACCGGTTCGAACATCGCCGACCATACTGTGTTGAAATTGATCGAACTCGCCATCACGGCAACGAGAACCTCGTCCGGAGCGAGTTCTGGCATCGGGACCTCACCGAGGTGAATCGTCTTGCGGACATCCTTGTCCGGCTCGGTGCGGAATCCCGCAACGTCTTCTGCCTTGATGTGGGCAGCGAGGTATTCGCCAGGCACGTCAAGGGAAAGCAAGGTATCGGCGGATTCACCGGCCAACGCGGCCGCGGCGAGCGGATCTGTCATGTCATCTCTTTCGGAAAGGACGTGATCCGGGATCGGTGACGACCCGGCTGGTACGAGCGCGGTCTGGGCAACACTCGATTCATCTGCTTCGTACAACACCGACGATAGTTCGATTCGATGTCAAACAGATCCCCTAATCTTGTTCGGGCACAACGGCGATACGGCTACGGGTCAACCTAGGGGTGGCTAGGGGTACTCGCAGCGGCCAGCTATGTTGAATGATCGTTTGCGTGTCTGAAATGACGACGTCGATGAGTACCCAGCCGGGTCACGCGGGCATTGCCGGCGCTCCGGGAGTTTCGCCACGTGTCGACGTCGCCATCGTCGGAATCGGATGCCGCCTCCCCGGCGCGAGCACTCCAGATGCTCTGTGGGAATTACTCTCGGCAGAACGGTCAAGTATCGGCGAATCCGAGCTGCACGGGCGACCGGGTGGCTTCTTCTCCGCCCACGATCAGATGGACGCCGATTTCTTCGGCATCTCTGCCGCCGAAGCCGCGGCGACCGATCCGCAACAGCGCCTGATGCTGGAATTAGCTTGGGAGACAATCGAAAACAGTCGAACCTCGCCCCACGATCTAGCAGGCAAAAATGTCGGGGTCTTCGTAGGCGCGATGCATGGCGACTACGAGAACCTGATGACTTCAGCGGTGGCGACGCCACCACGTCACAGCCTCGTCGGACTCAACCGGGGCATGCTGGCCAACCGGATCTCTCATTTCCTAGGTTTACGCGGACCAAGTCTGACCGTAGACACAGGTCAATCCTCGTCACTCTGCGCAGTTCATCTCGCGGTGCATAGCATCAGACGCGGCGAATGCTCCGAAGCACTCGCCGGCGGCGTGAATCTCGCACTCTCCCAACGTGAAACACAGACTGCGGAGATGTTCGGCGCACTGTCTCCCGATAACCTCTGCCACGTATTCGACGCTGAAGCCAATGGTTACGCACGTGGTGAGGGCGGCGCGGTGATTCGCCTCAAACCTCTCGCCGCGGCGTTGGCGTCGGGTGATCACGTCTACGCGGTGATCGCCGGTTCGGCTATGAATAGCGATGGATCGACGGAACGCGGACTGACTACCCCGAGCGTCATCGGCCAGTCCGACGTACTAGAGGCCGCGCTACGTGACGCTCAAGTCGCCCCCTCGGATGTGGACTATGTCGAGTTGCACGGGACCGGGACTCCGGTCGGCGATCCGATCGAAGCACGTGCCATCGGTAAGGTCTTCGGCGCCGAGATAAGACGAACCGGGCCACTGCTCGTTGGGTCAGTGAAGACTAATATCGGCCATCTTGAGGCCGCCGCCGGCGTCGCCGGCCTGATCAAAGTGGCGCTGAGCCTGAACGCGGCTGTGGTGCCCGCTAGCTTGAACTTCGAAAATCCCAACCCGGATATCGCGTTTCGAGAGCTGCAGATCGAGGTGGTCGACTCCGTCCGGTCCTTGCCGCGGGGCCCGCAGACGTTCGCGGGAGTCAGTTCATTCGGGATGGGGGGCACGAACTGCCACGTTGTGCTCGCGGCCGCCCCACCGATACCGACCTACGCGACGGCTGAACCCAGCGCGACTGAACCCAGCGCGTCGCCAGTAGGGCTCCCCCTGGTGGTCACGGCCGCGAGCGACACATCACTGCGCAATCGGGCCGCCACACTGGCAAACCTGTGCTCCACCGGCGTCCGGCCCGATCTCGGAGAACTTGCATACTCGTTGATCGCTACCCGCGCCCGTCACGATCAGCGTGCGATCGTGATAGCCAGCGGCCTCGAAGACGCACGCGCCGGCTTCGAGGCGCTGGCCCGAGGCTCCAACGATCGAGTAATAAGCGGGCGGGTACGTCGTGCGAGGTCTGGACAGGCCGGACTATCGGCATTCGCCTTCCCCGGACAGGGGAGCCAGCGGCCGGGAATGGCCCGCGAGCTCTATCGATCCGATACTCGCTTCGCTTGGCATCTCGACACGGTGCTCGACGCTCTCGAACCGAATGTCGACGGCGATCTCCGGAACCTGCTGATCGGCACCGAAGTCACCGAAGCAATCCACCGCACCGAGTTCGCCCAGCCCGCCCTGTTCGCGATCGAGCTGTCGTGGTTCCGGTTACTCCGCGACCACGGCGTCGAGCCCAATTATCTCATCGGGCATTCGGTGGGAGAACTGACCGCCGCGTGTGCCTCAGAGGTGCTTGACCTGACCGATGCCGCCCACCTGGTCGCCGAACGGGGCCGACTCATGCAGTCGGCCACCGCAGACGGCGCGATGCTAGCGGTGTCAGCTCCCGAGGCCACGGTTCGAAAATCCCTGGACGGTATTCCCGGTCTGGAGATCGCCGCCGTCAACTCCGATGTCTCGACGGTCGTATCGGGTAATCGTGCGGCAGTAATCATCTTGGCGGACCACCTCACCCGCCTCGAATACAAGACGACGCTACTCAAAGTCAGCCACGCCTTCCATAGCGCACATATGGAGCCAGCTGCGCAAGAATTCCGAAAGATTCTGCAGGACATCACCTTTCACGAGCCACGAATCCCGATTGTCTCCACGATGACCGGCAGTCCGTTGACTGAAGCGGACCTACGCGATCGCTCCTATTTCGCCGAGCAGCTACGAGGGGCCGTCCGGTTCCGGGACGGCATCAGCCATCTCATCGATTCCGGCGTCACATGCATCGTCGAGGCCGGTCCGGGTTCGGCCCTGTCCGGCGCTATCCGCACGACTGCCGGAGACCGTGTTCAAACCGTCCCCGTCCAGCGGCAGGACCACAGCGACGTCATCCGGACTCTCGCCGAGCTGGACTGTGCCGGACTTCCCGTGTCGTGGCACGAGTTCGTCAGCCCTCAGCGCCGGATCTCGTTGCCGCTCTATCCCTTCGACCGAACGTCCCACTGGTTCATCGGCGACACCTCCCCCGGGAACACATCTTCTCGGCAGCCCTCGACTACGCGGAAGAACCACGACGAGACCCGACCGCCCGCTATCGCGCACCGGGCCGACGACCTGGTGCGGTCCGCCTTGAGGGCAGTGCTCGGGTCAACAGTGGATGATGAACGTCTCGAGGTCGACTTCACCGCTCTGGGGATGGATTCGCTTGGCGTAGTGGAGTTCCGCGACGAGCTCAGTTCGCGGGTCGGCGCCCCCGTGCCGGCGACATTGGTCTTCGACCATCCGACGCCCCGCGCGGTCATCGAGTACCTAAGCTCGCATCAAGAGGGGCCGGCGACTGCCGGGACGGATGACGGTGCCGAACGATCCACGCGCACGACAGATGACGATGTGGTGATCGTATCGACCGCAGGCCGTTGGCCAAGTGGCACCGAGTCGCCCGAAGCTCTCTGGGAGGGGTTATGCGCAGGACATGATCTGACCGGCCCACTGCCGGCCGATCGGGGTTGGGAACTCGAATCCCTCCGCATCACCGACCCGTCCGGCGACAGCGCGCCGATGCGTGGCGGTTTCCTCTACGACGCAGCAGATTTCGACGCCGACTTCTTTGGCATCGGCCCTCGTGAAGCCGCGGCCATGGACCCTCAACAGCGATTGACACTAGAGTCAACCTGGTCGTGTATTTACCGCGCGGGGATTCGGGTTCGAGATCTACGCGGCAGCGCCACCGGCGTCTTCATCGGTGCCGTGGCGCAGGAATACGGGCCACGAATGGCAGCCGCCGACAGCAGTACACGCGGGCATGTACTCACCGGGACGACCAGCAGTGTCGTCTCCGGCCGAGTTGCGTATCACTTTGGCTTTCACGGTCCGACCTTGACCGTTGATACCGCGTGCTCGTCGTCACTCGTAGCTCTTCACCTGGCCCGTCGGGCGCTGCAGAGCGGCGACTGCGACCTCGCGGTTGCCGGCGGGGTCACCGTGATGTCCACACCGGGGATGTTCACCGAATTCGATCGCCAGGGCGGACTGGCGGCGGATGGTCGCTGCAAACCATTTTCCGATGACGCGGACGGGACTTCGTGGGGCGAGGCGGTGGTAACTGTCCTCCTCGAGCGACGCGCAGACGCCATCGCCAACGGTCACCGGATCCTCGCCACCGTCCGCGGCAGCGCCATCAACTCAGACGGTGCGAGTAACGGACTGACCGCGCCGAGCGGCTTGGCACAACAGCGCGTGATCCGCGCGGCACTACGAGACGCGGGCGTACGCGCTGACGAAGTCGCGGTCGTGGAGACCCACGGCACCGGTACCGCACTGGGCGATCCGATCGAAGCCGGAGCCCTGGCCGCGACCTACGGACGCGCCCCCGGGCGCTCACAGCCGGTCCTCATCGGTTCCGTCAAAGCCAACACGGGTCATACCCAGGCGGCCGCAGGTCTGACCGGCGTGGTCAAGATGCTCGGCGCGCTTCGCACCGGAATCGTCCCGAGCACCATCAATGTTGATACGCCGACTCACCTGTTCGACTGGCGCGATTCAAATCTGTCGATCCACCGCGGCCACCAGCCAGCGTCGTGGCCGACCGAAAACGGCGAACGAATCGGCGCGGTGTCGTCGTTCGGAATCAGCGGCACAAACGCGCATGTCATCTTGCAGCACGCGCCTGCCGAGGATGTACCGGAATGTCCGGCGGAGGTCCACCCGGATGCGCCGATAATCTTCTCCGCACGTTCAGGTGATGCCTTGCGACACTATGCTTCTCGCCTGTCCGAAGCGCTGAGCTCAGCAGATGGCGACCACCCCGCGATCGTCGGCGAGCTGGCTCGTATCGACGGAGCGTTCTCGCATCGCGCGGTGGTGCATGGACCGCGCGATGCAATGGTCGCGGCGCTACGAACCATCGCCGACGGTGGAATATCGCCGAATGCCGCCATCGCCGGCATCGCCGGCATCGGCAGCCGTACCCGCGCGTTCGTATTCTCCGGGCAGGGCAGTCAACGGTTGGAAATGGGGCTGGCCCTGGCGAAGAGCCAGCCCAAGTTCGCCGCGCGCCTCCACGCGGTGGCCGACTACCTCGACAACCATCTGCCCGAACCTCTGCTCGATGTGCTGGCCGGGAACGCCGTCACCGGTCGAGTCGATGACACTCGCTACGCCCAGCCCGGTATCTTCGCGGTGGAGGTGGCGCTGTGCGAATGGCTCGGCGATCTGGGCGTACGCGCGGACTACGTCGCGGGACATTCGGTTGGAGAACTCGCCGCAGCATATGTCGCGGGAATGATGTCGCTAGACGACGCGTGCCGTGTGGTCACCGCGCGCGGGGCGCTGATGGCGGCTGTCACAACCGCCGGTGCGATGGCGGCGATCGAAGCCGACGAGGCTGAGACGCGAGCCGCGATCGCCGCGATCAACGGGGTCGGTATCGCCGCGATCAACGCGCCACTATCGACGGTCATCTCCGGCGATGTCGCCGCGGTAACCGACGTGTCGCAGAAATTTCGTGAGTCTGGCCGCAAAGTCCGCGCCCTGACCGTCTCACACGCTTTTCATTCCCACCACATGGAGTCTGCACTCGCCGAATTCCGGCAGGTCGTCGAGACGGTCAACTTCGCCGCTCCGACGATACCGCTCGTTTCCGGGCTCACCGGCGAGATCGTCACCGAGGCAACGACTCTCGACGCGGACTACTGGGTATCGCACCTGCGTGACACCGTCCGCTTCGCGGACGTTGTTCAGACCCTTCGGAGGGAAGGGGTACACACATTTCTGGAAATCGGCCCGTCCGCCGCAGTAGCACCGATGATCGATCAGACCTTAGCGGCATCGACGCCCGCACCGAGTGACCCCCCGGGCGGAAGCGATTACTTAGTGGTCTCAACGTTCACACACAGACACGCCGAACCGACGGCCATCATGCGCACGCTTGAAGCGCTCTATCTCGACGGCGTGGACGTGGCTTGGCCGGCGGTAATGCCGTCGAAACCCGTTGACTCCCAGCCAAGTCCCGATTATCCGTTCACCCGCAAGCGATTCTGGAGCAGCGGTGAGGCAGCGACGCCGGGCAGGCACGCAATCCTCGGATCAGTGGTGCGTGGTGCCGACGGAGGGCTGCTCGGCGTGGGTGCGGTGTCAGGCGCGACGATTCCGTGGGTCGATGATCACCGCATCGGCGGCACAGTTCTCTTCGCCGGGACGGGATTCCTCGACCTCGCCGCATACGCCGCACGCGAGATATCCGGCGAGGTAATCGAGATCAATCTCATCGCGCCCATGCTGCTCGCGGATTCAGATCGTCTGGTGGAGATACGAGTCGATCCAGCCGACGACGGGCAGTCTCAACCCGAGTGGTCATTCGAGATACGTTCGCGGACAGCCACATCCGACTGGATTCAGCACGCTGCCGGACGTATCGGGGCTAGCGACGCAGCACCCGGCCACCCGCGCTCGGATGTGACGTCGGGATTCGATTCCGAGCAGCCGACGCCACCGGAGGATCTCTATCGCGAACTACGCTCTGCCGGTTACGAATACGGTCCTGCCTTACGAAACGTCGCCGAGTGCCAACCTAGCCCCGAGGTGAGCTACTGCCGGATAACGATGCCGCCATCGGCCGCTATGTCGGAATATCTCCTTCACCCGGCGATGATGGACGCAGCACTTCACACGCTGGTCTTGACGATGGTGCGGGAGGGGCTGGGCCGGGTCATCCCCGCCCAGTTCATCGGAATCCGAATCCATCAAGTCCCGCCCCGCACCACCTACGCCCGATTGACTCGAACCGGTACCTACTCGGCCGCCATCGCGGTATTCGCGCCCGACGGCACACGAGTCGCCGACATCGATGAGGTAGTCATGCTGCCGGTCGCCACCGGGCAACAGCAGCTGGCCGGCTCGCCCGGCATGATCATCTGGGAGGACGGCCGGGTGGTGAGTGACTCGATCGATCCGGACTTCGCCGTGGCGACGATCAGCGACAGACCCGGCGAAACGCTCGGGGAGGTCGCCGGAACCATAGCGGGGCGCGTGATCCTATTGCCGCAGACGCAGGGCGGAAGCGCTCTCCCCGAAGCCGTCCATAGCCAACTACACCGGTACACCGCGGTCCTGCGCGAATGGGTCAGCGATGGCTGGTGGGCCCAGTCAGAGCTCATCGTTGTCATTCCGAATAGCACTGCGGCACAAGATGATCCGTATGGTCCGATAGGCCTGCGGCCGGTGCGGGGGCTGGTCCGGGCCGCCCAGTTGGAGCATCCGGGTCGATTCCGGCTGGTCACCACCGATGCCCCTGTCGATCCGGGTATGGTCGCAGCAGCAGCGTCTTCGGACACCTCCTCGGAGATCACCCTCTTCGCCGATCGGATCCGCCGGCCCACGACCGTACCTGTCGAGATCGACGAAACGCGTCGTCCCGACCTCCGAGACGGCACCGTCCTTGTCACCGGCGCGTCGGGCGGGCTTGCTCCGACCGTATGTCGATATCTCGCGGAATCCGCCGGGGTGCGGAGTTTCCTGCTGGTTGGCGGCCGCCGGTCACCCGACGGCCTCGCCGACGAATTGCGGTCGGCAGGGGCACAGGTGGAAGTTGTGCGATGCGACCTCTCGGATGGCGCCGCTGTCGCCGACCTGGTAGCAGCCGCCCCTCCGACCGCGCCGTTGCACGCAGTGTTTCACCTGGCGGGCACACTCGATGACGCCTTGTTGTCGAACATCACCGCCGACGCGCTCGACACTGTACTGCGATCCAAAGCGGACTCCGCATGGCACCTGCATACCGCGACCGCCGGAATCGATCTACGCGCCTTCGTGCTCTTCTCCTCGATGGTCGCGACAACTGGCAACGTCGGCCAGGGGGCCTACGCTGCGGCGAATGCGTTCCTTGACGGACTCGCGGCCGCACGACACGCGGCCGGCCTTACCGCAACGTCGATCGCATGGGGACTGTGGAGCGGAACGGAGGGGATGGGGGAATCACTGACCAGTGCCGCACGTACCCGCCTCGAACAATCCGGAGTGGGAACGGTCAACGCCGCTGACGCGACAACGATGCTCGACGCCGCATTAGCATCAACCTCGATCCACGTGCTCGCGTCCTCGGCATGGCCTCATTGCCTATCAGAACAAATCCGGCCCCCACGGCAGGAACTGACCGAGGACCCATCGACTCCCCGCGCTAGCACCAACGCCCCACCACCGGGAGCTGGTCGGGACCCCCACCAACCCCCGCAGCCGACCACAGCCGACGTCGCGCGATTCGTTCGTACAGCTGTCGCCTCCGCACTCGGGTTCCATAGCCCATCCGAGGTCGACCCGCACCGAGGGTTTCTCGATATGGGCGTCGATTCCCTTGCCGCGGTGGAACTTCGAAACCAGATTTCCCGGGCGTACGCACTGACACTTCCGGCGACACTGATCCTCGACCAGCCGACGGTAAACGATGTCGTCGCATTCGTCTCTGGTCTGCTCAACGAACGCTCCGACTCGACCGACACCAGCCCGGAGGCACCTACGTTCGACCTCGATGATCTCCTCGCGCACGTCGATCGACTGTCTTCGACATTGGAGTCAGCCGCCGCCGGACACCTGGCGAACCAGCTGCGCGCGTTGAGCGACAAGCTATCCCCCGCTGCGCGCGTCGCGGGGGCTGACCTGACCAGCACTACCGACGACGAAATGTTCGCCTTGATCGATGACGAACTGGGACTGAGCCGGAACGAGGCCCGATGACCACACCGACAGCCGAAGAAAAACTCCGCCTGTACCTCAAGCGGGTGACACAGGAACTGCAGAACACCAGACAACGCCTGGAGCAGGCTACGGCCGGGCAGACCGAACCAATCGCCATCACGAGCATGGCCTGCCGCTATCCCGGTGGGGTGCGTTCACCGGAGGATCTGTGGGAGTTGGTCGACGGCGGCGTCGATGCGGTCGGTGAGTTCCCCGGCAACCGTGGGTGGCCGGCAGATCTACACCGATCCGACCCCGACACACCGGGCGCATCGCTGACCGGTCAGGGCGGATTCCTTTACGACGCCGACAAATTCGATGCCGCATTCTTCAACATCGGCGAGCGGGAGGCGATCGCGGTCGATCCCCAGCAGCGGGTGATGCTCGAGCTCAGCTGGGAATTGCTGGAACGAGCGAAAATCGTGCCCAGCTCCCTACGTGGGAGTGCGACAGGCGTCTTCACCGGAGTCATGTATTACGACTACGGAACCCAGATCGCGCCGGGAACGGCTCAGGACGGGTATGTGGTTATCGGAAGCGCCGCAAGTGTCGTGTCGGGTCGAATCGCCTACTCGCTGGGCGTAACCGGCCCGGCCATCTCCGTCGACACGGCATGCTCGTCGTCGCTCGTGGCGGTCGACCAGGCGATGTCGGCCTTGCGTAACGGCGAGATCGACCTCGCGATTGCTGGCGGCGTGACCGTGATGTCGACACCGACGACATTCGTTGATTTCACCAAACAGCGTGCGCTCTCACCTGACGGACGATGCCGTTCATTCTCTGCCGAAGCCAATGGAACCGGGTGGTCTGAAGGCGCCGGTTTGTTACTGCTCGAACGTCTGTCGGACGCCGAACGCAACGGACATGAGATCCACGGCGTCTTACGGTCGTGTGCAGTGAACCAGGACGGACGTAGTAGCCAACTGACCGCACCGCACGGACCGTCGCAAGAACGTGTGCTGCGAGCGGCCCTCGACCAAGCCGGGTTGAGCCCCGAAGACATCAACGTCATCGAAGCACACGGCACCGGAACCTCACTCGGCGATCCGATCGAGATCGGGGCGATCGCAGCGGTATTCGGCCAGGGCCGCAGCACAGACGATCCGCTGTATATCGGATCGCTAAAATCCAACATCGGCCACAGCCAAGCCGCTGCGGGAGTCGGCGGGATCATCAAGATGACCATGGCGATAAAGAACGAAAGGCTCCCGCGCACACTACATTCGGAGAAACCTAGCCACCATATCGACTGGGAGTCAATCCCGTTGAGGCTTCTACAAGAGCCTCGCGACTGGCCCTCCCACGAAACTCCGCGCCGCGCCGGTATCTCCTCGTTCGGGATCAGCGGAACCAACGCGCACGTTGTGCTGGAAGAGGCACCCCACGAGACCGCCCCCCTCGCCGAATCGGTTGACGACACCTCCGGGCCGATACATATCTGGCCCCTCTCCGGCCACGATCAAGCGGCGCTTCGGGCACAGGCGAGCAAACTCCTCCCTCATGTCACAATCGACGGCGAGCAGCGCCCGGCTGATTTCGCGCGCGCCCTGGCCACCACCCGGACGACATTCCGGCACCGAGCGGCGGTGACCGGTAGAACCATTGCCGATTTAGTTGTCGGACTAGAAGCGGTCGCCACGTCGCAGGACCATCCCGGGTCACATCACGGGACACCCCGCGACGGCGCACTCACATTCATGTTCAGCGGGCAGGGCAGCCAGCGCCCCGGGGCGGGAGTGGCACTCCTCGAATATCCCGTCTTCCGCGAGACGTTCGAGAAGATATGTCACCGAATCGACGACCTGATGGCCGGCACCGCCGACGTCAGTCTTCGATCGGTGGCTCTCGACGGGGCGACCGACGACTCAGGCGGGGCATGGATCGACCACACGCTGTTCACTCAGCCAGCCCTCTTCGCCCTTGAGGTGGCAACAGCCGAACTTCTCGAATCATGGGGTATCCGACCAGATTTCGTGATCGGTCACTCCATCGGCGAACTCGCCGCGGCGCATGTCGCCGGGGTGCTGTCGCGTGACGACGCGTGCCGTCTCGTCGCGGCTCGAGCGACAGCGATGGACTCAGCCGCCCAGGAGGGGCTAATGATCGCCGTTGGTGCCGATTCGGCCACTGTCCTCGCGCGTATCGGAGATGCCCACGGGGTGGATCTCGCCGCCGAGAACGCGCCTGGGTCCACGGTCATCTCGGGAGGCGCCGATTCAGTTGCCGCAGTGGCCGACTCGCTTCGAGCTGATGGGTACAAGACCAAAATACTCAACACTTCGCACGCATTCCATTCTGCCCATATGGACCCGATAGTCGACGAGTTCCTCTCTACCGCAACAGAACTCGAGTATCGTCGACCCACCATACCGATCGTCTCGAATCTCACCGGAGAGTTCGTCGACACCGCGATGGATGCTGCTTACTGGGCACGACACCTACGTCGTCCCGTGCGGTTCGCCGATGGAATCAGGACGGTGCACGCCGCGGGAACCGCATTGCTCGTCGAGGTGGGACCGGGGCAGGTGCTGACAGCGCTGGCTGCCGAGACAGTCGGATCCGCAACCAGCGCAACGACTTCCGGCGGTCAGCCGCCGGTGACGATCAGCACCCTGCCGATCGGGCCGGCGGCCGACGACGCGATACTGGCCGCAGTCGCAGAACTCCATGTCAACGGCCGATCACCGGAGTGGACGTCCATCCTGGGCGAAGGCACGGCTGCCGACCTCCCCACCTACGCCTTTCAACGACAACGCTTCTGGCCAGCTACGAGTTATCGCACCGGGCCCGAATCAACCACCGACGACGGATGGAATTATCACGTCGAGTTCCATGACATCGACGCGCCGGCGGTCGAGCGGCAGCCCGGCCATTGGCTAGTGATCGATCACGTCGGACAGATGCCCCGGGCGACCGCGGTGGCCGAGCGGCTCGACCGCGCCGGTGCGACAACGGTGACAGTTGAGGTAAACGCCGAGCAGATCGCCGACTCCGACAGTCTGGCCACCCTCGTCTCGTCGGTCACCGACCACCGTTCCCCCGCCGGGATTGTGTCGCTACTGGCCCTCGGCGACGGCGATCGAGCCGACAACCGGCCGGGCGCGCACGATCTTTATCCAACGGTCGCACTCACTCGCGCGATGGATCTCGCTGGCCTGCAGACCCGGTTGTGGGCGGTGACATCCGGCGCCGTCACTGCGACCAGGATCGATCGAACCGCATCACCCGCACAGTCGCTCGTTTGGGGTTTCGGGTCTGTCGCCGCGGTGGAGCTACCGCACGTCTGGGCCGGCGTCATCGACATCAATGACCTCAGCGACACCACGAGTCTCGACGCGGCCACCGGAGTGATGACGAGCAGGCGTAACCCCGAAACGGAGATCGCGTTGCGGTCCGGACGTGTACTGGCCCGCCGGCTCGTCCGTGAGCCGGCAGCCGATGTCGCTCCCGGCTGGCAGCCAGACCCCGACGGCACCATCCTCATCACCGGTGGGCTGGGAGCCCTCGGCATCGCGACGGCACGCTGGCTGGCCGCCGCTGGCGCACGTCACCTAGTCCTGGTTAGCCGCCGCGGTCCCGAGACCCCGGGAGTCGACGCCGTGGTCGACGAGCTGGGGGCAACCGGCGTCGCAACGACCGTCGTGGCATGCGATATCTCCGATCGCGGGCAGGTGCAACAGGTTGTCGACGCGATTTCGCCCGATCACCCGTTAACCGCTGTCTTCCACACCGCCGCAGCCCTCGATGATTCCGCGATCGGAGCCATCGACGCTGACCGCGTGCGTGCGGCCCTCGAGGCCAAGGCGCGCGGCGCAGTCAACCTCCATGATGCGACCACGGGGATTCCGCTGACCGCATTCGTGACGTATTCGTCGATCGCCGGTCTCTGCGGCATTCCCGGCCAGGCGAACTACGCGCCCGCGAACGCATTTCTGGACGCCTTAGCGACATATCGCAGTCAGCGCGAGTTACCCGCCACCTCGATCTCGTGGGGGCTGTGGGACGGCGACGGAATCATCGACGACGCCGGGGCACAGCGTGCGGCCCTGTTCGGCTTCCGGCCGATGGATCCGGCCCTGGCCGTTGAGAGTCTGGGTCGCGTGGTCGGCGGCGCACGCGCTCATGTGGCAATAGCCGACGTCGACTGGAAGCGATTGGCGGAACGACAACATAACGCTCTGATCGCCGAACTCGGCGACTTCAGTACCCGGATCGAGTCGGCTCCGGGGGCCAGTTGGGAGACTGTCCTCACTACCGATGGTGATCGGATGGAAGCCGCAATCCTCCTGATCAGCGAGAATGTCAAAGCGGTTCAGGGAGCGGCGAACAGTAGCGAGGTCGACCCCGACTTGTCTTTCAGTGAACGCGGGTTCGACTCAATCACCGCGGTAGAGCTCCGCAATCGCCTGCGCTCGGTGACCGGGCTGCCGCTGTCTCCCGCGGTCCTATTTGACTATCCGACGCCGCGTGCGGTGGCGGGTCACCTGTTGTCGGTCCACGGTGAAGACACGCTCTCGCCAACGGCGGAGGTTCTGGGTCATATCGACCAGCTCGAGACAACCCTCACCGATCTCGACGACTCCGGCCTCACCGAGGTGCGCTCGCGGCTTCGATCCCTCGTCGCCATGCTCGATGATTCGCGCACAAGCGATTTCGATACGGAGCTGTCGAATACATCAGATTCGGAACTCGCGGATTTCATCACCAAGAATCTCGGCATCTCATGATGCTCCAGACCCAGCCACCCCAATGCCGACTGTCAACGAGGAGTTCATATGCACGAGGATGATCGAATCCGCGACCTGCTCCGCAAGGTATCGCTCGAACTGCAGCAGACCCGGCGCGAGCTGAGCGATATCAGGGACAGTCGGGCCGAACCCATCGCGATCGTCGGAATCGGATGCCGTTTCCCCGGCGGGATCGATGGGCCCGACGACCTGTGGCGGCTACTCGAGGACGAAGCCGACGCGATCGGAGAATTCCCGGGCGACCGGGGATGGGATATTCAACGTCTGTTCGCCGATGACGACAGTCCGACGACGTCGATCACCAAGGAGGGCGGCTTCCTCGATGACATCGCGGGCTTCGACGCCGCGCTCTTCGGCATGTCGCCGCGGGAGGCGAAAGCATCCGACCCGCAACACCGAATGCTGCTGGAAACCACGTGGCAGGCAATGGAACACGCCGGAATTGTGCCGGCCGAACTTCGCGGCACCCGAGCCGGCGTCTTCATCGGCACCAACGGTAATGACTACCCGGCCACTATCACCGAGCATCCCGCCGAACTGGCGGGCTACATCAGCGTCGCCAACGCGGCGAGTGTTGCGTCGGGCCGGATCGCATACACCTTCGGGCTCGAGGGACCGGCTCTCACGGTTGATACCGCGTGCTCGTCATCACTGGTAGCAATGCATCTGGCGATCAACTCCCTGCGTGAACGGGAGTGTGACAGTGCGGTGATTGGCGGAATCTCGTTGATGAGCACCCCTACGCTCTTCGTCGAGTTCTCACGACAGCAGGGCCTCGCTCCGGACGGACGGTGCAAGGCTTTCGGCGATGAGGCCGACGGAACCGGGTGGAGCGAAGGGTCAGCGGTCATTATCGTCGAACGCCTCTCCGACGCGATCGCCCAAGAACGACAAATTCTCGGGCTTCTACGCGGCTCAGCGATAAATCAAGATGGCGCGTCCAACGGCCTTACGGCGCCAAATGGTCCTGCGCAACAACGGGTGATCGAAGCCGCCCTATCCTCATGTGGCTTGCGCACACAGGATATCGACCTAGTGGAAGCGCATGGGACGGGGACTTCGCTCGGCGACCCGATCGAGGCCAGCGCGCTGATAAACACTTATGGGCACGGCCGAGAGGACGACCCGCTGTGGCTCGGCTCGGTGAAATCGAATATCGGGCATACGCAGGCCGCGGCCGGATTGGCCGGAGTAATCAAAACCGTTCTGGCACTACAACATCAGCGAATGCCGGCGACCTTACACGCCGAGCGGCCGTCACAACGGATCGACTGGTCGGCAGGCACCGTCCAGGTTCTCACACACGCACGGCACTGGGAACTGCGCGGCGACGCCCGACGAGCCGGGGTGAGCGCCTTCGGCGTCAGCGGCACCAACGCGCATGTGATCATCGAAGAGGCTCCCGAACCGCAGCCCATGACAGGCGGAATCAGTGATGAACACCTGCCCGGCGTATGGCTATTGTCGGCAGGTTCCACCAATTCCCTTGCCGCCCAGGCAAATACACTGCGTAGCTTTGCCGCCAGATTCAGCGACTCATCGATCGGCGCCGTCTCCTGGTCGCTATTGCGGCACCGCGCGTTACTCGGTGAACGCGCTGTAGTCGTCGGCGAAACCGTCGCCGATCTTCGGAGGGGACTGACCGCGATCGCTACCGGCAGTCTCGCCGACAATGCCGTATCCGGCCGCTTACGGCATGGACGCTCACCCGTCTTTGTATTTCCCGGCCAGGGAGCACAGTGGGCGCGGATGGCCGACTCGTTACTCACCACGATGCCCGTATTCGCAACACATCTCGATGAGTGTGCCGAGGCACTGGCGCCCCATGTCGATTGGTCGTTGCGTGACGTTCTCGCCGGAACCGCCGGCGCGCCCGATCTCGATCGCGTCGACGTGGTTCAACCGGTGCTGTGGGCGATGATGATCGCGCTTGCCAAGACATGGATACATCTGGGCGTACGACCACGAGCCGTAATCGGCCACTCGCAAGGCGAGATCGCCGCGGCACATATCGCCGGAGCATTGACACTCGAAGATTCGGCACGGGTCGTCGCGCTTCGCAGCCAGGCACTCGCCGAGCTGGCGGGCGAAGGCGGCATGCTGACCGTAGCCCTGTCCGAGCAGGAATGCCGAGTACGCCTATCCCCCTACGAAACTAGCCTTTCAGTGGCCGCCGTGAACGGCCCCTCGTCGGTGGTGGTCGCCGGCGATGTCGAGGCGTTGGATGCACTGGCCACCGAGCTGGATCACAACGGCGTATGGAACAGGCGCGTCAATGTCGACTACGCCTCGCACTCAGCGCAGGTGGAGTCGATCGCCGACCGCCTCCGGACAGATCTGGCCGGTGTAGCCGCGACGAACGGCTCCATCCCGATCTTCTCCACGGTGACCGGTGAACCGCTGAAGACCTCGACCATGACCGCCGACTATTGGTACCAGAACCTTCGGGCGACGGTACGGTTTGCCCCGACGGTGGAGGCCGCACTCGAGGCCGGTCTGGACACCTTTGTCGAGGTAAGTCCCCATCCACTATTGACAAACAATATCGCCGAAATCGCCGAGGAATCGATGATTACGACGACGGTGACGACCGGGACGCTTCGACGCGACCGGCCCGGTCTGAACGAGTTGATGCTGGCCGCAGCACGGCTACACGTCAACGGGGTGCACGTGGACTGGGCGTTGTTGCCCGCTTTCCGCCAGTCGTCGATAGTCCCCCTTCCCACCTACTCCTTCGACCGCCAGCGCTATTGGGCTGCTGAGAGCGTGCAGGCGAACGGTGCCAACGTTCGCGATCTGGGCTTGACCACCGTCGGGCACCGACTACTCGC
>NZ_BAEH01000126.1 GCF_000241305.1 Gordonia effusa NBRC 100432 | reverse complement strand
AGACTAGGTGGCCGGCAGGTTCAGCCGACGCCCGCGGGGAACATCCCCGCTCGCGCGGGGCAGACGTTGCGATAGCTCCCACCCACCACCAGCACGAGGGAACCATCCCCGCTCGCGCGGGGCAGACTGGCCCCGGTTACATGTCGTAGCCGGGGTCAGGGGAACATCCCCGCTCGCGCGGGGCAGACATACACGTCGCCCCGGTCGGGACCCGACTGTGGGGAACATCCCCGCTCGCGCGGGGCACGACCGGGAAGTGGGCGTAGTACTGCTGAGCGTGGCAGGAACATCCCGCTCGCGCGGGGCAGACACAGGCGAAAGGTGTTGTGATGCAGGAGATTAAGGAACATCCCCGCTCGCGCGGGGCAGACACAGGCGAAAGGCGTTGTGATGCAGGAGATTAAGGAACATCCCCGCTCGCGCGGGGCAGACGCACTCACAGCTGTAGTGCTCACCTCCCTACTGGGAACGTCCCCGCTCGCGCGGGGCAGACGTTCGACCAACGAGTCCATACCACCTACCGCAGGGAACATCCCCGCTCGCGCGGGGCAGACTTCATCCGCGAGAGCCCGTTAAACAGCTCCAGGGGAACATCCCCGCTCGCGCGGGGCAGACACATCGAATGACACAGCCGAATTGATCACATCGGGAACATCCCCGCTCGCGCGGGGCAGACGTCGTATCGTCGGCGAAGTCGACACCAAGACGAGGAACATCCCCGCTCGCGCGGGGCAGACGGACAGCAGGACCGCCACGCGATCCGGCGAAAGGGGAACATCCCCGCTCGCGCGGGGCAGACCGTCGCGAAGTGCATGTCGCCGTCGGCGAGGTGGGAACATCCCCGCTCGCGCGGGGCAGAC
>NZ_BAEH01000127.1 GCF_000241305.1 Gordonia effusa NBRC 100432 | reverse complement strand
TGGTGTTCGGCTCTCCTGGGTCTCGATACGGGCGCGTCTCGCTGGCGCTCGGCGTGCCTACTCGACCATCGGAGGTGGAGTGTTGGCTGGCGGTCGCGTGCACTCGACCATCCATGTCAACGCGTCTCGCTGGCGCTCGGCGCGCCCACTCGACCACCGAAAGTGGTTACCGGCCTATCGCTCGCGCTCCACGTTCGCCATCTTTAGTACGTCCAGTCGCTTGTCTAGTTCTTCCTCGCTGAGGTTGTCGCCGATGAGGCCACGGTCGATCACTGTCTGGCGAATTGTCTTGCCCTCCTTGAGAGCTTGCTTTGCGACCGCGGCGGCCTCTTCGTAGCCGATCGCGGAGTTGAGCGGTGTCACGATCGACGGTGAACTCTCGGCGAGTGTTCTGAGTCGCTCCTCATTCGCGACCAGCCCGGAGATGCACCGATCGGCGAACAGACGTGACACATTCGTGAGCAGCTTCAACGACTCCAGCACATTGCGCGCCATCATCGGGATATAAACATTCAGCTCGAAGGCACCGTTGCCGCCACCCCAGGTGACGGCGGCGTCATTGCCGATTACTTGGGCGGCGACCTGCGTAACAGCTTCGGGCAGAACGGGATTCACCTTGCCGGGCATAATGGAGCTACCGGGCTGAAGGTCGGGCAACTGAATTTCGCCGAGTCCGGTCAGCGGGCCCGAGCCCATCCAGCGCACGTCGTTGGCGATTTTGGTCAGCGAGACCGCGACGGTCTTCAATTGCCCTGACAACTCGACGAGGCCGTCGCGAGCGGCCTGCGCCTCAAAGTTGTCGGCAGCCAGGGTCAGGGCATCGACGCCGGTGAGCTTAACTAGTTCGGCGGTCACTTTGGTGCCAAATCCGTTGGGCGCGTTAAGGCCTGTGCCGACGGCGGTGCCGCCGATGGGCAGTTCGCCAACTCGTGGCAGTGTCGCGGCGACGCGTTCGATGCCGGCCTGGATCTGGCGTGCGTATCCACCGAACTCTTGGCCGAGGGTTACCGGCACGGCATCCATCAGATGCGTACGGCCACTCTTGACCACGCTGCGCCACTGCGATGCCTTGTCGGTGAGCGCAGCCTGCAAATGTTCCAGTGCCGGAATCAGTTCAGTCACAACAGATTCGGTCGCCGCGACATGCGTAGCGGTGGGGAAGGTGTCGTTCGACGACTGCGACATGTTGACGTGGTCGTTGGGATGAATTTCGACGCCGTTCGCCTTCGCGATCGATGCGATGACCTCGTTGGCGTTCATATTCGAACTGGTACCCGAGCCGGTCTGAAACACATCAATGGGGAACTGGTCGTCATGTTTTCCGTCGGCGATTTCGGTTGCCGCCGCGATGATGGCATCGGCCTTCTCGGCGTCGAGTAGTCCGAGGTCTTTGTTGACCTGCGCGCAGGCGGCCTTGAGCAGCCCCATCGCCCGGACCTGGGCGCGTTCCAGCGGACGGTGGCTGATCGGGAAGTTTTCCACCGCGCGTTGCGTCTGCGCCCGCCAGAGCGCGTCGACGGGAACTTTCACTTCACCCATGGTGTCGTGCTCGATGCGATATTGCTGTTCGGTCATGGCGCGGCGATCCTCCGACGATCAGTTGACTAAGGGTGTCCTCAGTCAACGTTACTGGGCTGGCGTCCCGCCATGTTGTGGGGTATCCCTCAGATTTCCCGCCTCACCAGAACGAAAACCGCACAATAATAGACCGCCGAGGGCAGCGTGCCCTCGGGCACGACCGCCGGTGCGGTTTTCGGGGAGGTTAGCGCTCCTTGGAACGAATCCGCACTCCACCGAGCGGTACCGTGACCGAACCGCCGGGATCGGTGAAGAAGTCGTTGCCCTTGTCGTCGACGACGATGAAGGCGGGAAAATCCTCGACGTCGATCTTCCAGACCGCTTCCATGCCGAGCTCGGGATACTCGATGACCTCTTGGCTCTTGATGCAGTCCAGCGCCAACCGCGCGGCTGGCCCACCGATCGAACCAAGGTAGAACCCGCCGTGCGTATCGCATGCGTTGGTTACCTGTTTGGAGCGATTTCCCTTGGCCAACATGATCATTGAGCCGCCGGCAGCCTGGAACTGCTCGACGTAGGAGTCCATCCGGCCGGCTGTCGTCGGGCCGAATGAGCCCGACGCCATTCCCTCGGGGGTCTTCGCCGGACCCGCGTAGTAGACCGGATGATTCTTCAGATAGTCGGGCATCGGCTCACCGGCATCAAGACGTTCGGCGATCTTGGCATGCGCGATATCGCGGGCGACGACGAGCGGTCCGGTCAACGACAGTCTCGTTTTGACCGGGTACTGCGACAGTTGAGCAAGGATCTCCGACATCGGCCGGTTCAGGTCGACGCTGACCACCTCGCCGCCCTCGATATCCTCGGCGACACCAGCGTCGGGCATGTACTGCGCCGGATCGGTTTCCAACTGTTCGAGGAAGACGCCGTCGGCGGTGATCTTGCCGAGTGCCTGACGGTCAGCCGAGCATGACACCGCGATGGCAACGGGCAGCGAAGCGCCGTGGCGGGGGAGCCGCACCACGCGGACGTCGTGGCAGAAGTACTTGCCGCCGAATTGTGCTCCGATGCCGAAGGATTGGGTCAGTTTGAAGACCTCTTCTTCGAGCTCGGGATCACGGAAAGCGTGACCGGCCATCGACCCTTCGGTCGGCAGGTTGTCGAGATAATGGGCCGACGCGTATTTCGCCGTTTTGAGCGCGAACTCGGCCGACGTACCGCCGACGACGACCGCGAGGTGATACGGCGGACACGCGGCGGTGCCGAGCGAACGTATCTTCTCGTCGAGATACTCCAGCAATCGCTTGGGATTCAGGATCGCTTTGGTCTCCTGAAACAGGAAAGACTTGTTCGCGCTACCGCCACCTTTGGCCATGAACAGGAATTTGTATTCCGGCCCTTTCGGCCCCTGCTCGGTCGCGTAGATCTCGACCTGTGCGGGCAAGTTGGTGCCGGTATTGCGCTCGTCGTACATACTGATCGGCGCGTTCTGCGAATAGCGCAGATTCAGCTTCGTATACGCGTCATAGACGCCGCGGGAAACCCACTCACCATCGTCGACGCCGGTCAGCACACCCTCGGACTTTTTGCCCATCACGATCGCGGTGCCGGTGTCCTGGCACATTGGCAGGACACCGCCAGCGGAGATGTTGACATTCTTGAGCAGGTCGAGTGCCACGAAGCGGTCATTCCCCGACGCTTCGGGATCGTCGATAATTTTGCGCAACTGCTTCAGGTGCGCCGGCCGCAAGTAGTGGCTGATGTCATGCATTGCCTCGGCGGTCAACTGTTGAATCGCTTCGGGACTGACCCGGAGGAATTTCTGCCCGTCGACGTCGAAACTCGATACGCCTTCGGTGGTGATCAGGCGGTACGGCGTCTCGTCGGGGCCGATCGGCAACAGATCTGAATACAGAAAATCCGGAGCGGGGGCTGATGTGCTCACGAACAGTGATGCTATCGCCGGGCCCGCCCCGGATATTCGGTAAGTATTGCCTTACAGGTCGATGCGTGCGTATTCGCGCAGCTTTTCGACGCGATGAACACTCTCGACGCGTCGGATGGTGCCTGACTTGGAACGCATCACCAGCGAACGGGTGGTTGCGCCGTTGGCGCGGTAGGTGACCCCACGCAGCATGTCGCCGTTGGTGACGCCGGTGGCGCAGAAGAAGGTGTTGTCGCCGCCGACCAAATCGTCGGTACCCAGCACACGGTCGAGGTCATGGCCGGCGTCGAGTGCCTTCTGCCGCTCTTCCTCGTTCCGCGGCCAAAGCTTGCCCTGAATCTCGCCGCCCATACACTTCATCGCGACGGCGGTGATGATGCCCTCGGGGGTGCCGCCGACGCCCATCAGGATGTCGACCGAGCTGTAGTCACCGGCCGCGGCGACCGCGCCCGCGACGTCGCCGTCGGAGATCAGCCGCACCTTGGCCCCAGCCTTACGGATATCGGCGATGAGATCCGCGTGACGCGGGCGGTCGAGGACTACGACGGTCACGTCTCCAACCTCGATACCCTTTGCCTTCGCGACGGAGTTGATATTCCACTCGACCGATTGGTCAATATCGATGGCGCCCTTGGCTTCTGGTCCGACGGCGATCTTGTCCATGTAGAAGACCGCCGACGGGTCGTACATCGCTCCGCGTTCGGCGAGTGCGATCACGGCGATCGAGTTAGGGCGGCCCTCGGCCATCAGGGTGGTGCCGTCGATCGGATCGACGGCGACGTCACACTCGGGTCCTTGCCCGTTACCGACCTCTTCGCCGTTGTACAACATCGGCGCTTCGTCCTTTTCGCCCTCGCCGATCACCACGACGCCGCGCATCGACACCGTCGAGAGCAACTCGCGCATCGCATCGACCGCCGCGCCATCGCCGCCGTTCTTATCGCCTCGACCGACCCACCGGCCGGCGGCGAGAGCGGCGGCTTCGGTGACCCGCACCAATTCCATCGCAAGATTGCGGTCTGGAGCTTGCTTGGATGACGAATCGGACATAGGCGGCTCTCCTAATGCGCGTGAATAGGTTGTCTCAATCCTTTCATCCCGCGTTCGGTGAGCTGGCATTGGCCTGGGATACTCGATGTCATGGCAGCAAAACCGCGGATACTCAACAGCAGCAAAGACATGATCTGGTCGTTGATTCCGCTCGTACTGCTCTGCGCCTTCGTGGCTTTCGCATCGCAGAATTGCTCGGTCGGACTGCAGGGCGACTCCAGCGACGACAAGACCCCGCCATTCGCGGTGACCGCCGCGCTGCGCGCCGACGCCGATGCGATGTCATTTCCGATCCGTCAGCCGCAGGTGCCGGGCACCTGGAAACCTAATTCGGGAACCACGCAGCCGGTCGGCGGATCGATGGCCAGCAACGTCGGCTGGATCACCGACGCTGGCGGCTATATCCAGCTGACCCAATCCGGCGCGGACGAAGGCGACCTGGTGGTCTACCTATCGGACCGAGGATCCGACGCCGGTATGACGAAGTTGTACGGTGCCGGGATACGCAACATTGACGGTCGGACCTGGGTAGCCTACGAGTCCGGTGACAAGACCAAAGTGTGGATTACCAATTTCGGGGTCGTACGTATCGCCGTGCTCACCAGGGGGCCCGACGCCGACCTGACTACGCTCGCTAAAGCGGTTCAGTCCGCCGAGCCGTTGGCGAAGCGAGGATAGCCAGAACGTCGGCTACCTGGCAGCGCTCTTCCCACACTTGTGGGTTCTTCCCACGGCTATAGACGTCGGAACGAACCACAACGGTGGGAAGAGGTCCCGACTTGAGGTCAGTCGTCGTCCTCTTCGGCCGCGAGCGCTGTTTCGATGCGCTGCCGAGCGCCGGCGAGATGTTCCTCGCAGCGTTTCGCCAGCGATTCGCCGCGCTCCCACAACGACAGCGACGTATCGAGGTCGAGGCCTCCGCGTTCAAGCGTGGCGACGACGTCGATGAGTTCATCGCGAGCATCTTCATAGCCGAGGTCTTCGACGGGAGGGCGGTCGTCGGTCACTGTTCTCCTTCAGTCGCGGTGACAGTCGCCGACGACGCACCGTCGGCGACCCGGATGCGCAGGCGAGCGCCAATTGGCATGTCGTCGCGAGATGACACGATGAACGGTTCGGTGTTGCCGGCCTCGTTTCCGACCTGCTGCACGACGGCATACCCGCGGGCGAGCGTCTGTGCCGGTCCGAGCGTGGCGAGCCGTGCCGCGAGGTGCTCGATCTTGGTCTGGGCAGTATCTACCGACCGGGTGACATCCCGACGAAGCGTGACGCGCATGCGATCGATGTCGGCCTGATGACTGTCGAGCATGGACGTTGGTCGGGCCAGTACCGGCCGTTGTTTGAGGCCATCGAGCCTATGTTCCTCGCGATGCACCCAATTACGCAGCGCGTGGGCGTTGCGACGTCGAAGTGAGTCGATTCCCGCTCGTTCGGCGGCGACGTCGGGGACGAGGCGTTTGGCCGCATCGGTTGGGGTGGCGGCGCGAACGTCGGCGACCAGGTCGAGCAGCGGGGAGTCGGGTTCGTGACCGATAGCCGAGATGAGCGGTGTGGTGAGGTCGGCGACGGCGCGCAGCAGCGCCTCGTCAGAGAATGGCAGCAGATCTTCGACGCTACCGCCGCCGCGTGCGATGACTATGACATCGACATTGTCGTTATTCTCAAGCTCGGCAAGATGTTTCAGGATCTGAGGCACTGCGGTAGGGCCTTGGACGGGTGCGTCGCGAAATTCGAAACGGACTGCCGGCCACCGGCTCGTGGCTACTGACACGACGTCGTGCTGAGCCGCCGACGCGCGCCCGCTGATCAGCCCAATCGTCCTGGGCAGGAACGGAATTGGACGTTTGCGGCGCGAGTCGAAGAGACCTTCGGCTGCCATCAACTGTCGTAGCCGCTCGATGCGGACGAGTAGCTCGCCCACACCCACCGGGCGAATGTCGGTGACGCGTAACGATAATGTGGCGCGCCCGGTGTAGAACGACGGTCGTCCCGCCATGACAACGCGGCTGCCCTCTGTTAGCGGCACCGGACTGCGGGCGAGCAGATCCGGCGAGCAGGTTACCGAAATAGAGATATCGGCGGCAGGATCACGCAGCGTAAGAAAGGCGACCCGGGTGCCCGGCCGGCGGTTGATCTGAGTCAGTTGCCCTTCGACCCAGATCTGACCGAGCCGGTGCACCCAGTCGGCGATCTTGGTATTGACAGTTCGAACCGGCCAGGGATTGTCGGCCGAGTTCGGTGCATCCGATGCAGCCACGCGTCGTGTGGCTACTTCTCGGACTTGGTGGCGATCCGGTTTTCCAGCATCGTCAGGAACGGGGTGCGAGCTCGATTGGCCTTCTCATAGGTGGCGAGGGTGCGCAGATCTTCGAGTTCGATGACCCGGAGTTTGGCGCGAAGCTGAGCCAAGGTGAGTGCGTCATAGTCGAGTTCGCCGACGATCCCGTCGAATGCGGCGTCATCGGTCTTGGCCGGTGCGGCCTTCTTTGAGGACGTGACATCGTCGGGAGCGGAACTGTAGAGGGCGAAACGTCCATTCGACGCCGAGGGGCCCGCCGATTTCGCCGCGGCCTTGGGTTTGGTAGTCGTGGACTTGGTAGCCGCGGGTTTAGCGCGCTTTGCCGCTGCCTTTGTCGCCTTAGCCGGAGCGGTTTTCGCGGGGGCCTTGGCAGCCGCCTTGGTTGCCTTCGCGGCTTCAGGTTGGTCCGCCGCAGGCTTGGTCCGCTTAGTGGGGGTGGTAGTTGGCTTTGCCGCCACCGGCGCGGGAGCAGCCGGGGCCGAGGTAGGTGTATCCACCGGTTGGACCAGAGCAAGCTTTTCGGTCGCCGGCGGGGTGGCTTCGGAATCCTCATCGAAGACTGCCCAGCTGGGCTGTTCTTCAGTCTTGCCGAACAGGCCGTCGAAGACAGTGTCGCCTTTGATGGCGAGTTCGGCGACGTTCTGTTGCATGCGCATGCCGGCCTGAAGTGCCTGGCTGACAGCGGTCATCGGCAACGTGACGGCGTAGGTGGGTAGTTTTCTCGTCTCTTCGACGACCGTGGCAAGCAAGCCGGCGGCGACGCGAGCGGTATATGGAGGTCGGATCATGGGGTCAACTCTGCCATTAGTGTGTGACACAGCCAACCGATGCCCCGCCTGCGGCGATGAGAGATCGGGCGCAATGGCAAGTATCGTGGGAACCATGTCTGAGCACAAACGGGTCCTTTTGGCGCAACCGCGTGGGTATTGCGCAGGTGTCGACCGTGCCGTCGAGACCGTCGAACGCGCGCTCGATAAGCACGGTGCGCCCGTCTACGTGCGCAAAGAGATTGTGCATAACCGACATGTCGTAGACACCTTGACCGAACGCGGGGCGGTGTTCGTCGGTGAAACCGACGAGGTCCCCGAGGGTGCGCTTGTCGTCTTCTCGGCACACGGCGTATCGCCTGAGGTTCACAAAACGGCGGCCGCGCGCAGTCTGAGGACAATCGATGCGACCTGCCCACTGGTTACCAAGGTGCACCAGGAAGCTAAGCGGTTCGCTCGCGACGACTACGACATCCTGCTCATCGGCCACGAGGGTCACGAGGAAGTCGAAGGCACGGCGGGCGAGGCACCTGAGCATATTCAGTTGGTTGACGGCCCCGACCACGTCGACGACGTCACCGTGCGCGAAGGCGTGCGTCTGGTGTGGCTCTCGCAGACGACGTTGTCCGTAGACGAAACGATGGAGACGGTTAAGCGACTGCGGGAAAAGTTTCCGCAGTTGGAAGACCCGCCGAGTGACGACATCTGCTACGCGACGCAGAACCGGCAGGTCGCCGTTAAGGCGATGGCACCGCACTGCGAACTGGTGATCGTCGTCGGGTCGCAGAATTCGTCCAATTCGCAGCGGCTGGTGGAAGTGGCGTTGCAAAACGGTGCGGATGCGTCGTATTTGGTCGACTACGCACGCGAGATCGATGCGGCATGGCTCGACGGTGTGTCGACGGTCGGCGTGACGTCGGGTGCATCGGTGCCCGAGGTACTGGTGCGCGGGGTGGTCGACCTGCTCGCCGAGCATGGTTTCGGCGACGTCGGCGCGGTAACGACCGCAAATGAGACGCTGACCTTCGCCTTACCGCGCGAGTTGCGGCCCGCGCGGAACTAGGCTCGCGCCGGGGGAGTCGACGACGCTAGAACTCGCCTTGCCTCAGCCGTCGAACCCGACGATAGGGCAGCGCGACCGCCAACAATGCGAGTACAACACCCAACGCTGTCCCGGTGCCGATCAGCGCGGCCCGTCGCGGCCACGGGTCTGGTGTAGCTGGGCTCGGCGGAGCCGCGATCGGTCGCCGAGTGGGTGGCGCGATCGTGTCGTCGTCTAGTTCATGGGTCAGTGCCGCAACGGGATCGATGACGCCCGCACCGATTTGATGGTCGCCGCCGTTTCTGGCCGAATGCGCTGTCCGAATTATTCGGGCCATCACCTGAGCCGCGCGCAGATGTGGAAATCGGGCGCGTATCAAGGCGGCCGTGCCGGCGACATACGGTGCCGCGAAACTTGTTCCGTTGATTGGCGTGGGTCCGTCGGTGGACTGAATACCGTTGATTAGCGAGGGTCCGCCGCGGCGATTGGTCAGGCCGATGATGTCGGTGCCCGGAGCCGCGACCGATACCCATGGGCCGTGCAGGCTGAAACTGCTTGGCGCACCCGTGATCGAGTCCACCGCGCCGACGGTCAACACGTATGGCGCGAACCAAGCGGGACTCGCGACGGTGGTCACCGAGTCCCACTCGCGGCCAGGTGCCGGTGCGGGATTCTGTTCTCGGCAAGCGCCATTCGACGACAGGTTGCCGGCGGCGACTACGACCACAACGTCCCGGTCGTAAGCGAACTTGATCGCGGCACCTAAGCTCGCGTCGTTCAGCGCACGTGGATTCTGCGTGCACGCGACCTCGGAAATGTTGATCACGGTGACGCCGAGTTCTACTGCGCGCACCACCGCGGCGGCGAGAGTTCGGACGGTTCCGACTCCGCCGCCCAGCGTGGGCTCGTCGCGTTTTGTGCCGCGCACCGCGAAGGCGCCACTGGATTGTCGGATCGACAGGATCGTCGCCTCGGGAGCGACCCCACCGTAAGAATCGGTGGAACTTGTAGTGGCAGCGATGATTCCAGCGACAACGGTTCCATGAGCGTCACAATCGGATAGACCGTCGCCACGCGCTACATAGTCGCCGCCGCCGCGCAATCGGGGGAGTCGCGGATGCGGTGTCACCCCGGTGTCGATGACGGCCACCGTCTGGCCGCGCCCACGGCTGAATTGCCAAGCGCCAGAAAGGTTCAACAGGAATGCGGCAGGTGGTTCAGCCAGCCGGCCCAATGTTGTTGGTGTGGCACACAGCGAACGTTGTTCAGTTGCCTCCGCCGGGCCCGGCGGGATGCCGAGCGATGGGAGAGGGCCGGTGATCGAGGGCGGCGTCAGAGCGGCGGCCGAAGGACATGTAGATGCCGCGATGACCAGTGCCGCGGTACCTGCCGTTACGATGCGAATTATGTTCGGGCGCAACATGGTCAACGCAACGATCGCACGATCTGGTACAGGTCGAGGATCCACAACAGCAGCGGCACAATCGAGACCACGAGGAGATACTCAACCAGCTCGGCCATCCGTCGTGCGACCGGCGAGAAGTCATATATCGGTGCGACGATCCCGAACACCACCGCGCAGCCGAAAATCAAAGCTGTGCAACCAAATACGGAAAGTGCGGCGGTATCCGACAGGGCATCTCGAGCGGTCAATACTCCGCTGAGCCCGATGAGAAGCGTGCCGGTACCCGCGAGAATCAGTGAGCTGGCTTGTACGAGGTCGGTATGGGAGCGTCCGCGTAGCACCAGAACCGCCGCGATGAGGGCTACGTAACCGTATGTGCGCGTGTCGAATTCGTACCACGGAGTCGTGGTGATCACTGCTGCGGCAACGGTGACCAACGCGGCGCCGACCGAGATGCCGGTCAAGTACGCCTGCCCTACCACGGCGCGAGCGGCCAGCGACTCGACTTTCGGCAATGTGACCGCACCGACCGCGTCTATTCCGTCAATCGACGTAGGTGCACTATCTCCAGCGTCGATCCGATCACCGGCCGTCGGCACCGACGGCAGTGGCAGTTTGGCGAGAATCGCTGTTATCCGTGGCGCGGCAAACACCACACCAACACCTAGTGCGGCGGTGGCCGCGGCAACCTGGGCCACGCTGCCGACGAATATCTGGCATAGGGCGGCTGGCCCAACGATCAGCGCGGCGGTCGTCGCGGCACTATGCACGGTCGGACTGCAGCCGAGTACCCGGTGCGACCCCGCTGCGATCACCAAAACCATTGCCGCACTGAGCACGACGGTCGTAGACGACATGACCCCCGGCGTGAGCGATGCGCCACTCGCAATGGCGAAGATCAGCGCTGCCCAACTGAGTACCGCCACCGTTGGGGTGTCCGAGCCGTGCAGGTGGACGAGCACCGCGGCAACCATTAGTCCGGCGCAGAACAGTGCCGCGATAATCGTGGGCCACCATCCAAGTCGCCCAGACGCGAAGTGTCCAGCGATGAGAGCGACGGCACCTACCGCGGTAGCCGCGAGCGCGCAACCGTAACCGACAAAGCGCGCGGCGTCGGGTGACCAGTGTCGAAAGCGCGCGGTACCCAACTCGGCCAAAGCATCGATCACGTCGTCGAATAACGCGGGCGAGGCGCCGACGCGGAGTGATCGCAGGGCGAGTAGGTCGCCGTCGCGGACGCCGGCGTCGTGCAGGCTGAGGTCGGCTGGCAGTGGGTCGGATCCGATCGGCGCTAGTGTCCAGCGTCGTGGGTCAGGTGGTGCACCGACGATGTCCTCACTGTCAACATCTAGTTCTGAATCCCTGGCTGGCAATGGATTTCGCGACTGGATCTGCTCGATCAACGCCGGCATCAACGCTGCGACCGGAATATGCGCCGGAAGCCCCACGTCGAGTTGCGTGTGCCCGCCGAGGATGGAGACGCGCGCGAGGACCGGTTCGACAGGATCGTCGGATGGATCGCTGCGGCCAGCGTCAAGGACGGGTGTAGATACGGACATATTCTCTTCGACCTCCCCACCGAAAAGTGTGTCGGGCCAAGTTAGCGCAAACCGGGTGCGCCTGCCGGTGTTTGGCGTAACAATGTCCGTCGGGAGGTAGTTGTCAGTGACGACTGGGGGAGATCATGGCGACTCAGGGCTATGTGCGACGTCCGCGTGTGGCGGTACCGCGTACTCCGGCCGGGGAGGTGAATATCGCTGCGCCGCCGGAGATCTCACGCAACATTCCGGGTAATGCGTTGTTGAAGTTGCTGCCGGCGGTGATGGTTATCGCGGTGGTTGGAATGATTGCGCTGATGTTCGTTACCGGCGGACGCAATGTTCTCGAGAACCCGCTGTTCTTGATGTTTCCGATGATGATGCTGATGTCGATGTTCGGAATGTTCGCCGGAAATCGAAGCGGCGCGAAGCCCGCGGCCGAACTGAATGAGGACCGCAAAGACTACTTCCGGTATCTCGGCCAGCTGCGGTCGGAGGTGCGCGCCACGGAAATCGCTCAGCGCGATCATCTGACCTGGGCGCATCCCGATCCGGCGACGTTGATCGACGTGATCGGCACCCGCCGGATGTGGGAGCGCACCGACGCCGATCCGGACTTCGGGCATGTGCGGTTGGGCATCGGATCGCAGCGATTGGCCACACGCCTTAACCCGCCTGAAACCCGTCCGCCCGAAGACCTGGAGCCTGTGTCGATGATCGCACTGCGGCGATTCGTGCGTACGCATTCGGTGGTGCATCAACTGCCGACCGCGATTTCACTGCGCGGGTTCGGCACTATCGGTCTGGCCGGAGACCGGGCAGATACGCGGGCATTGTTGCGCGCCATGATCATTGGACTGTGTGCGTTTCACGCGCCGGATGTGTTGCGCGTGGCGATAGTGACTCGCGACCCGCTCGCCGAATGTTGGGATTGGGCCAAATGGCTTCCGCACGTTGGGCACCCGTCGCATTACGATCAACTCGGCCCGATCCGGATGATGTGGCATGGTCTGGCGGAGTTGGAGAACGCCCTCGCCGGCGAACTCAACCAGCGCAGCCGATTTAGCAGATCGTCGCCGGTACATGCCACACCGCAGTTCGTCGTCATCCTCGATGACGGCTATGTCGACGGCACGGAACGTTTGGTCAACGAGGTGGGCACCGATGGTGTAACCGTGATCGACTTGGCCAATCCCGACGTCGGACCGGGAAACCGGCGCGGAATCCAACTTATGTCGCGACACAACAGAATCTCCGCACGCAGCGCGTCGGGCGTTGAAGAGTTCGCCGACGCCGATCGGATGACTATCGCCGACGCGGAGGCGTTGGCGAGGAAGCTCGCCCGGTTCCATTTAGCGGCGGGAGCCGTCCTACTCGACCTCGATGCCGAACCCGGCGTGGTCACCCCGGATCTGTTGGGGCTCTTGGGGATCGCCGATGCCGCGGCGTATGCGCCGGAGAGGTTCTGGCGCGGCCGAGATGCCACCGCCCGGCTCCGTGTGCCGATTGGCTGCACACCCGACGGCACGCCCGTCGAACTCGACATTAAGGAAAGTGCCGAAGGCGGAATGGGCCCGCACGGATTATGTATCGGCGCAACGGGATCGGGTAAGTCGGAGTTCCTGCGCACATTGGTCGTCGCGTTGACCGTCACTCATTCGCCGACTGAACTCAACCTCATTTTGGTGGACTTTAAGGGAGGTGCGACTTTCCTCGGTCTCGACACCGCGCCCCACGTCGCGGCAGTGATTACCAATTTGGAGCAGGAACTGGAGATGGTTGACCGCATGCGCGATGCCTTGTCGGGGGAGATGAATAGGCGCCAAGAGGTCTTGCGCGCGGCGGGGAATTTTGCCAATGTCGGCGAATATGAGCGCGCGCGAGTGGCCGGCGCTCCGCTAGCGCCGCTGCCCGCGCTGTTCATCGTAGTGGACGAATTTTCCGAATTGCTTTCACAGAAGCCAGATTTCGCTGACCTCTTCGTAGCGATCGGTCGTCTAGGGCGGTCCTTGCATATCCATCTGCTGCTGGCATCGCAACGATTGGAAGAGGGAAAACTGCGCGGACTAGACTCTCATCTGTCTTACCGGATCGGCCTAAAGACGTTTTCCGCGCACGAATCTCGGTCAGTCCTCGGCGTCCCCGATGCCTACCATCTACCGAGCGACCCGGGATCGGCATACCTCAAATGCGATTCGGCGCAGATTCAGCGATTCAAGGCCGGCTATGTCTCCGGTACGTATGTGTCGCCGCAGATGGCCCCGCCGACATCTGGCGGTACACCGCGATCGCAGGCCATGCCGGTACAGGTGCTTGCCTTCACCGCGCTGCCCGTCGCGCAGCGGCCCGCTCCGTTAGCAGCGCAGGAGGGAGGCGAATCATCCTCGGGCAGAACAGATGTTCCGCCAACGGTATCGGGACAGCCGATGGGACCGTCGGTGCTCGAAACACTCGTCGGTACGATGGCCGGCCGCGGCCCCGGCGCCCATCAGGTGTGGTTACCTCCGCTCGACGAGGCACCGACCCTCGATCAGCTCGGAGTGCTGCCAGTTATCCCGGCCCGCGGTATTGGTGCTTTGAAGTTTGTGGTGGGTGTGGTGGATCGTCCCTACGACCAGCGACGTGACCCACTGCTGGTCGACTTATCCGGTGCCGCGGGCAATGTCGCGGTGGTAGGCGGTCCGCAGTCCGGCAAGTCGGTGGCGATCAGGTCGATCATGATGTCGGCGGCGGCCACCCACAGCCCCGAGCAGATTCAGTTCTATTGCCTCGACTTTGGCGGTGGAACACTGTCGTCATTGGCTGGCTTGCCGCATGTTGGGTCGGTGGCCGCGCGCACCGACGCCGATGCGATCCGGCGCACCGTCGCCGAGATTACCGAGGTGATGCGTGATCGAGAACAGCGATTCGCGACATACGGAATCGAGTCGATGCGGGACTATCGAGCGCGATTGGCCGCTGGCGCGCCCGAAGCGGATGGTGATCGATTCGGCGACGTGTTTCTAGTCTTCGACGGGATCGGAGTACTCCGCAACGAGTGGGAAGCAATCGACGACGCGGTCGCCGTCATCGCAACCGAGGGCCTTTCCTATGGTGTGCACGTCATCGTCACCGCGTCACGGTGGGCGGAAATCAGACCGGCGATCAAAGACATGCTCGGTACCCGTATCGAACTAAAGCTGGGCGACGCGATGGACTCCGAGGTAAGCAGGGGCGCAGCGCTTTTGGTACCGGCCAATCGCGCCGGTCGTGGAATCACCACCGGCGATTTGCATACCCTGACCGCGTTGCCTCGCTTCGACGGCATCGCTGATGTCACGACCCTCAGTTCGGGGGTGGTCGACGGGGTGGACGCGATTGCCGTCTTGTACAGCGAAACTCGCGCACCCCGCGTACGACTACTCGGCAGCATGATCGATGCCGCGGCGCTCACGCAGGCCGTGATCGACGCGCGAATCCTCTTGGGGCCGAACCAGGTAGCGATCGGACTTGGCGAATCGGCTCTGGCGCCAGTTATTCTCGACTTTGTCGCGCAGCCGCATTTCGTCGCCTTCGCAGACGTCGAGCACGGCAAGACCACCCTCCTTCGCACTATCGCCACCGGTTTGGTGGCCAATGCCGCAGCGGCACAGGTGAAACTGGTGATCATCGACTACCGACGCACAATGTTGGGACTGATCGACGGCGACCATGTCGCCGGCTACGCGAGCTCGGCGGCCACGGCGTCGGCCATGCTGTCCGAGCTCGCTCAGATCTGTACCGCACGACTGCCCGCTGATGATGTGACTCCAGCCCAATTGCGCGACCGCAGTTGGTGGAGTGGCCCGGAGATCTATGTGCTCGTCGATGACTACGACATGGTCGCGACGTCAACCGACAATCCGCTGTTGTGTTTGCTCGACCTGTTGCCGCAGGCGAGAGATATTGGGCTGCATATGATCTTGGTTCGGCGCTCCGGCGGCGTCGGGCGTGCGCTGTTCGATCCGCTTATCGCCCGCTTGCGAGACCTATCCACCGATACCCTGCTGATGAGCGGTGATCGTGACGAGGGCTACATCGTCGGGCAGTCCCGGCTGCAGCGACTGATACCCGGACGCGGTGAGTTGATCCGCCGGAGTCGACGACCCGAGATGGTTCAGATCGCTTACACACCAGTAGATTCGGCCTGACCGGTGATGTCGACCAGCGATCTCCCGCCGGTTGTCGATCTGGCTGCCGAACCGCTCGCGTGGGAGGTAGACCGCTTAGCTGATCCCGCCGCGCGGCGGGCGTGGGCCACATCAATGAATGCGCTCGTCCGGCACCAGAGTCCACCTTCGGGTCCCTTGTGGATCACCGTGCCGACCGTGTGGGGTAACCCTCGACGGAACCGTCTGCTGAGCGTTCTTCACGGCTGCGAGCGAGCGATTGTATTGGTGCCAAGAGCGATTGCGATCGCACACAGCCATACCGATGTCGCGTGTTCGACGTGCGTGGTCGTGGAAAGCGGTTCTCCCCGCCGTCCGTCGCATACATCGAACCTTTTCGCGCACAGATTAATTCGCCGGTCCGACGGCTGGGAACTCGTCTCGACCAAGCCCGTGGACTCACAATCGGATACGTGGCCGGGTGGCGACTACGACGACGCCTCAATGATTCTCCTCGACGAGAATGCGTTCGATACGTTGCAGTGGATCCGTCACCGCACGGGCGTCGGCCGAATACTCGCCGTCGATACCGGCCTGGTGAATCGCTATGGCGGCGATCCCGGACAGGCCGAGTATCAGCAAGGCGAGACGCCGTGCCTCGGCGATGTCGGTGTGCCGGTCGGTCAGCGGCGCCGGCGGATGCTGGCGATGGTGACCGTGGTGGCGGTGATCGCGGCCGTGGTGATCGTTGGTGGGGTGCGGTCGGGGCGCACTTCGTCGTCGGGAGCCGAGTCGGCACACGTTGGCCGTGTGACTATCGAGATCCCATCGGGTTGGCGGCGCGCGGAGCTATCGACTGAAAAGGACGCGACGTCGAGGGCGGTCTTCGTCCATCGCGACACCGGGCGGCGCATCATCGTTGTGCAGACCGCGCTGCGTGCCGGCTCGACGCAACAGACAGTGGCCCGGAGTCTGACGAATAAGATTGCCCAGCGTGGGGACGACGCGGTCGCCGAGTTCGCCCCGTCGATGCGGGTGGCCGGCCGCGAGGTGATCGCTTACCGCGAGGCACCCGAATCTGGAGCGTCCATCTCTTGGTACGTGCTTGTGGAGCACGATCTGCAAGTCAGTATTGGATGTCAGGTGGGCGCCGATGCCAGCGCGATGACCGGCGAGTGTGCGGCAGCGGTTGGTTCGGTGGTGATTGACTAAACTTCTCGCACGACGCAATTTGGACCTGACCAGCCTAATCGCGTAATCTGGATCGCTGGTGCACGGCATCGTTCGTCATTCGTACAGGTTGACGCCCGATAACGCAGGCCCCGGGTCCCCACTGGTCGCCGGGAATCGCCTGGCCGAACGCACTTGACCAGCAACCACATCGACAAGAGTTGAGGATCAACTGTGTCTACCTACACCCCGAAGGCCGGTGACATCACACGTACGTGGCATGTCATCGACGCCACCGACGTGGTGCTTGGCCGTCTCGCCGTGCAGACCGCGAATCTGCTCCGTGGCAAGCACAAGCCCACCTACGCACCGCATATGGACGGCGGCGACTTCGTCGTCATCATCAACGCGGAAAAGGTCGCGATCAGCGGCAACAAGCGCGAAGACAAGCACCTCTACCGCCACTCCGGTCACCCGGGTGGCCTGAAGTCCCGCTCGGTCGGTGAGATCCTGGAGACCCGTCCGGATCGTCTCGTCGAGGCCGCCGTCAAGGGCATGCTGCCGCATACCAAGCTTGGCCGCGCCCAGGCGTCGAAGCTGCACGTCTATGCAGGTCCCAACCACCCCCACGCGGCTCAGCGCCCCGTCCCCTTCGAGATCAAGCAGGTGTCCCAGTGACCGAGGAAAACGTCAACGACGCGGCCGTCGAAGAGGCTGTGGAAAATGCTGAAGCCGCTGACGAGGCAGTGACCGACGCCGCCGAGTACGTCGAAGAGGCCGTCGAAGGCGCCGACGACTACTCGGACGATGCAGTCGAGGCGGCCGTCGCCACCCCGCGCGAGCCGGTTGTGCTCGATCGCCCGATCCAGACCGTCGGACGTCGTAAAGAAGCAATCGTCCGCGTGCGTCTGGTGCCCGGCACCGGTGAGTTCACCCTCAACGGCAGCCGTTCGTTGGAGAACTACTTCCCCAACAAGGTGCACCAGCAGATCGTGAAGTCCCCGCTGGTCACCGTCGAGCGCACCGAGTCGTTCGACATCCACGCAAAGCTCACCGGTGGCGGCCCCTCGGGTCAGGCCGGCGCATTGCGTCTGGCTATCGCCCGTGCGCTTATCGAGGTCACCCCCGAGGACCGTCCGGCACTGAAGAAGGCCGGCTTCCTCACTCGCGACCCGCGTGCCGTGGAGCGCAAGAAGTACGGCCTGAAGAAGGCCCGCAAGGCTTCGCAGTACAGCAAGCGCTGACGCATTGTCTTCGCGGCTCTTCGGAACCGACGGAGTCCGTGGCCGGGCCAACGCCGATCTCACCCCAGAGATCGCGTTGCGCCTGGCCGCGGCCACCGCGCAGGTTCTGGGCAACCCAGGAAAATCCGATCACCCTCCCGTCATAGTCGGACGAGACCCCCGCGCATCCGGTGAGATGCTCGAGGCGGCCGTCTGCGCGGGACTCGCGGCCGAAGGAATCGACGCGATCCGGGTCGGCGTCGTGCCGACTCCCGCGGTCGCATTTCTGACCGCCGACTATTCCGCCGCTTTCGGCGTGATGATCTCTGCCTCGCATAACCCCATGCCCGACAACGGCATCAAAATCTTCGGCCCCGGAGGCCACAAACTCGACGACGCAGTCGAGGATCGGATCGAGGCGGTCTTCGCCGGCGATCTGGCGCATACCCGGCCGGTCGGCGCAGGTGTAGGCAGGCTTCGCGACGCCCCCGATGCGTCCGATCGCTATCTCGCCCATCTCGCCGCCCAGATATCGCATCCGCTAGACGGGCTAACCGTCGTGGTGGACTGCGCCAACGGTTCGGCGTCGCGGCTCGGGCCGATGGCATACCGGGCAGCTGGCGCCACAGTGGTCGAGATATACGCCGAACCAGATGGTCTGAACATCAACGATGGTTGTGGTTCAACGCATTTGGGCAAGTTGCAGGCAGCGGTGCTTGAGCATGGCGCGGACCTCGGACTGGCCCACGACGGCGACGCCGACCGGTGCCTAGCCGTCGATTCGACCGGCACCGTCGTCGACGGCGACATCATCATGGCCATTCTGGCCACCGCGATGGCGCAAGCGGGCCGCCTGAAAGACGGCGTCCTGGTAGCCACCGTGATGAGCAATCTCGGCCTGCATATCGCAATGCGCGAAGCGGGAATCACCTTGCGCACCACCGCCGTTGGTGACCGCTATGTACTCGAAGAGCTTCGCGCCGGCGGCTACTCGCTCGGTGGCGAACAGTCAGGCCACATTGTGCTGCCGGGTGCCGGGACCACAGGTGACGGCGTGTTGACCGGACTTCTGTTGATGGAGCAGATCGCCCGTAGCGGTCGTCGGCTCGCTGACCTCGCATCGGTG
>NZ_BAEH01000128.1 GCF_000241305.1 Gordonia effusa NBRC 100432 | reverse complement strand
GGAGTCGCGGTACGCGAACTCGACTTCCACGACACCTTTTTGGCCGCCGAGTACTCGCATCCGGGCGACAACATTCCGCCGCTGGTCGCCGTAGCTCAGCACAAGGGAATCGGCGGCGCGGACCTGATTCGTGGCCTGGCGACCGCCTATGAAGTTCAGATCGATCTGGTCCGGTCAATCTCGTTGCATAAGCACAAGATTGACCACGTCGCACACTTGGGACCGTCAGTTGCGGCAGGTCTTGGCACGATGCTCGGCTTGGATGTCGAGACGATTTACCAGGCGATCGGGCAAGCTCTGCATCTGACCACCGCGACGCGACAGTCGCGGAAGGGCCAGATTTCGAGTTGGAAAGCCTTCGCTCCGGCCTACGCGGGCAAGGTGGCCATCGAGGCGGTCGACCGTGCGATGCGCGGTGAGGGTGCTCCGGCGCCGATCTGGGAGGGCGAAGACGGAGTGATCGCCTGGCTACTCGACGGCCCCGAAGGTGAATACGTCGTGCCGCTCCCCGACCTCGGTGAGCCGAAGCGAGCCATCCTCGAGAGCTACACCAAAGAACATTCGGCCGAATACCAGAGCCAGGCGCCGATTGACCTCGCGCGTCGGATGCGCGCGCATATCCCGCATATCGACGACATCGAATCGATTGTGCTGCATACGTCCAATCACACCCATGTGGTCATCGGCACCGGCTCGAACGACCCGCAGAAATTCGATCCGGCGGCTAGCCGGGAGACACTCGACCACTCGGTGATGTACATTTTCGCCGTCGCTCTGCAGGACGGCGCCTGGGATCACGTGAAATCCTATGCGCCCGAGCGTGCTTCGCGTCCGGACACGATCGCGCTGTGGAATAAGATCTCCACCGTCGAAGACCCGGAGTGGACGCGCCGCTATCACTCGGAGGATCCGCACGAAAAGGCATTTGGTGCTCGCGCGGTCATCACCATGCGCGACGGCAGCGTGATCACCGACGAACTTGCGGTCGCAGACGCTCATCCGTTGGGTGCCCGGCCTTTTGGACGTGAGCAGTATGTCGCGAAATTTACCGGTCTCGCCAACGGCGTAGTCGAGGTTGATGAGCAGAAGCGTTTTCTCGACGTCGCAGCGGGTTTGGCCGATATTCCCGCGGGCGGTCTGGACGCGCTCAACATCGCTGTCGAGTCAGCCGTACTCGACGCCGCGCCGACTATCGGCGAGGGGATCTTCTGATGACGGTCGCCGAGTTCTCGACCGACCTGTTTTCGTCGTCGGTCAGCGATGCCGACAAACGACGAGCGCTGCGCGCGGGCCTGGAGTCGGGAACGCTGCAGCGGTGGCCGGGGGCATTCTCACCCCTTGTCGCGAAGCTCATCGCAGACCTTGATTTTGAGGGTGTCTACGTCTCCGGTGCGGTCCTCGCGGCCGACCTGGGGCTACCCGACATTGGATTGACGACGCTTACCGAGGTAGCTACGCGCGGCGGCCAGATCGCCCGTGCCAGTGCGCTTCCCACACTTATCGACGCCGACACCGGATTCGGTGAACCGATGAGCGCGGCGCGTACGGTGACCGCACTGGAGGATGCCGGGTTGGCCGGATGCCACCTGGAAGACCAGGTCAATCCCAAACGGTGCGGACATCTGGACGGCAAAGCGGTCGTTCCGGTGGAGACCATGATCAAGCGGCTGCGCGCTGCCGTGGCCGCCCGGCGGGACGAGAATTTCGTCATCTGCGCCCGCACCGATGTCCGCGCCATTGAGGGGTTGGACGCGGCGATCGATAGGGCGAAGTCATATGCCGCCGCTGGTGCCGACCTGATCTTTACCGAAGCGCTGACAGACCTCTCGGAGTTCGAGCGATTCCGGGCCGCGGTGGATATCCCGCTGTTGGCGAATATGACCGAATTCGGCAAGTCTGAATTACTCACTGCCGCAGAGCTTACCGATGTCGGCTACAACGCGGTGATCTATCCGGTGACCACCCTACGCATCGCCATGGGCGCGGTCGAGGCCGGTCTGAAAGAGATCTCGTCGGCCGGTACCCAAGAGGATCTGCTCGATGGGATGCAGCACCGGTCGAGGTTGTACGAACTACTGCGCTACGCCGACTACAACCAATTCGACACCGACACATTCAATTTCACGATTCCAGGGAGCGTGAACAGATGACCGCAACCGTAGAAGCAACGGAAACACCCACCATCTACAAGGGACTGGCAGGCGTGGTCGTCGACACGACGGCGGTCTCCAAGGTGGTCCCAGAGACCAACTCGCTGACCTATCGCGGGTACGCCGTTCAAGAACTGGCCGCGCAACGCAGTTTCGAAGAAGTGGCCTACCTCCTCTGGTATGGCGAACTGCCGAACAGTGGTCAGTTACAGCTTTTCACTCAGCGTGAGCGCGCGAACCGCCGACTGGACCGCAACGGCGAATCCGTTCTCGCGCGGATTCCGGACAACTGTCATCCGATGGATGTAGTTCGGACCCTGATCAGTTACCTCGGCACCGAAGATCCCGACGAGGATATTCCGACCCCAGAAGCCAACTTGGACAAGGCACTTCGCATGTACGCGGTACTGCCGACCATTGTCGCCGCTGATATGCGGCGTCGTCGCGGGCTCGATCCGATCAAGCCGCACCACGGTCTCGGGTACGCGGAGAACTTCTTGAACATGTGTTTCGGCGAGGTGCCTGATCCGGTGATCGTCAAAGCATTCGAGAAGTCGTTGACGCTGTATGCCGAGCACAGCTTCAACGCGTCGACGTTCGCCGCCCGTGTGGTGACTTCAACCCAATCGGATATCTACAGTGCCGTGACCGCCGCGATCGGAGCCCTGAAGGGTTCTCTGCACGGCGGTGCCAACGAGGCGGTTATGCACGACATGATCGATATCGACCGTCCCGAGCGCGCACGCGAATGGTTGGCCGCGAAGCTGGCCAACAAAGACAAGGTGATGGGCTTCGGTCATCGCGTGTACAAGAACGGCGACTCGCGGGTGCCGACGATGTATGACGCCCTAGTCGAGATTGCCGATCATCTCGGTGAGCACAAGTGGCTCGGCATCTACCGCGAGCTTGAAGACGAGATGGTGGCGCGCACCGGCATCAAACCGAACCTGGACTTTCCGACCGGTCCCGCGTACCAACTCATGGGCTTCGACATCGGATCGTTCACTCCGATCTTCGTCATGGCGAGGATCACCGGGTGGACCGCCCACATCATCGAGCAGACCGCGCACAATGCACTGATCCGGCCGCTGTCGGCGTATGACGGTCAGCCGCAACGAGTTTTGGAGGCGTGAAACGTGCGGAAGGTGCTCGTCGCCAACCGGTCAGAAATAGCGGTGCGCGCCTTCCGTGCGTGTTACGAGTTGGGCTTATCCACGGTTGCGGTATACCCGCACGAGGATCGCAATGCGCTGCACCGCAATTCGGCCGACGAGGCGTATCAGATCGGTGAACCGGGACATCCGGTTCGGGCCTATCTCGACATTCCCGCGATTATCGAGGTGGCTGGGCGTGCCGACGTGGACGCGATCTATCCCGGCTACGGATTCCTCTCGGAGAACCCGGATCTCGCGCGGGCCTGCGATGAAGCGGGTTTGACCTTCGTTGGTCCACCCGCGTCGGTGCTGGAACTGACTGGAAACAAATCACGTGCCATCGCGGCCGCGGCTGCCGCCGGGGTGCCGGTGCTGGAATCGTGTGCGCCGGCCACTGATATCGACGTGCTGGTTAAGGCGGGACGGCAAATGCGCTTTCCGGTCTTCGTCAAAGCGGTGGCTGGCGGTGGCGGGCGAGGGATGCGTCTGGTTGACGATCCACAGGGGCTGCGCGGAGCGCTCGAAGCCGCATCGCGTGAGGCCGCTTCGGCCTTCGGCGACGGAACCGTGTTCATCGAACAGGCGGTGTCGTCACCCAGACATATCGAGGTGCAGATACTCGCCGATCATCATGGCGATGTGGTGCATCTGTATGAACGCGACTGCAGTGTTCAGCGCCGGCATCAGAAGGTAGTGGAGATCGCGCCCGCGCCGAATCTCGATCCGCGACTGCGTGATTCGATGTGTGTCGATGCGGTGGCGTTTGCGCGATCGATCGGATACCGCGGTGCGGGAACGGTGGAATTCCTGCTGGGCCCCGACGGACGCTATGTGTTCATCGAGATGAATCCGCGAATCCAGGTGGAGCACACGGTCACCGAAGAAGTGACCGACGTGGATCTGGTGGCGGCACAACTGCGGATAGCGGCGGGCGCGACGCTGGCCGAGTTGGGCATTAGTCAGGAGTCGATCAGCGTGCGCGGCAGTGCCGTTCAATGTCGGGTCACCACTGAAGATCCCGTCGACGACTTCCGTCCAGACACCGGACGGATCACGGCGTATCGCGCCCCGGGCGGCGCCGGGGTACGACTGGACGGCGGTACCCATCTGGGCGCAGAGGTGACTGGCTTCTTCGACTCAATGCTGGTTAAGGTCACCTGTCGCGGTCGCCATCACGGCGCGGCGTTCGCCCGTGCGCGAAGGGCATTGGCGGAGTTCAGGATTCGCGGTGTCGCGACCAATGTCGGATTTCTGCAGGCATTGCTGGCCCATCCACAGTTCAATGCCGGCGGGATCTCGACGAGTTTCATCGCTGACCATCCCGAGCTGCTTGATGCGCAGTTGTCCGGAGACCGCGCGACGCGGCTGCTGACCTATCTCGCCGATGTGACGGTGAACCGCCCCTACGGGATGCCCGACCGAGTCGTCCGGCCTCGAGAAAAGCTGGTCGGTTTGACTCTGAGGGAACCGGCACCGGGCAGCCGCGACGAGCTACTAAAACTGGGGCCGGAAAGATTTGCCGCGCAGTTACGTTCGCAAACCGCAGTCGCGGTCACCGACACCACTTTCCGGGACGCGCATCAGTCGTTGCTCGCCACTCGAGTGCGAACGAGTGGGTTGACGGCGGTCGCGCCCTACGTGGCGTCGATGACTCCGCAACTCTGGTCGGTGGAATGCTGGGGTGGCGCGACATTCGATGTCGCGCTGCGCTTTTGTCGCGAAGATCCATGGGAGCGGTTGGAAAAACTGCGCGATGCGATGCCGAACCTGTGCCTTCAGATGTTGTTGCGCGGCAAGAACACTGTCGGTTATACGCCGTATCCGATCGAAGTCACCGATGCGTTCATCGCCGAAGCAACCCGCACCGGAGTCGACGTATTTCGTATCTTCGACGCGCTCAACAGTGTCGACGCGATGCGGCCGGCGATAGATTCGGTTCGGGCGCAGGGGACCGCGGTCGCGGAAGTGGCACTGTCGTACACCGGTGACCTATCGAATCCGGACGAGGACCTGTACACGCTCGACTATTACCTGCGGCTGGCCGAACAGATCGTGGACGCCGGTGCTCACGTGCTCGCGATCAAGGATATGGCCGGACTGCTGCGGCCCGCGGCGGCGTCGAAACTCGTTGGGGCACTGCGCTCGAACTTCGACCTCCCGGTTCACCTCCATACTCACGACACCGCGGGTGGACAGGTCGCAACCTACTTGGCTGCGATACAAGCCGGAGTCGACGCCGTCGACGGCGCGAGTGCACCCCTAGCCGGCTCGACGAGTCAGCCGGCGTTGTCGGCGATCGTGGCGGCGCTGGCGGGCGGCGACCGTGCCACCGGCCTCGACCTCGATGCGGTGTGTGCGCTCGAACCGTATTGGGAGGCACTTCGCAAGGTATACGCGCCGTTCGAATCGGGGCACGGGTCGCCGACTGGCCGGGTGTATCGACACGAGATTCCCGGCGGTCAACTGTCGAATCTCTATCAGCAAGCTGCGGCGTTGGGATTGGCCGATCAGTTTGAGCGCGTGGAAGAGGCATATGCGGGTGCAGATCGTATTCTCGGCCGACTCATCAAGGTGACTCCGTCGTCGAAGGTGGTTGGTGATCTAGCGTTGACATTGGTCGCGAAGGGCTGCGACGCAGATGATTTCGCAGCCAATCCGTCGGCATTCGACATTCCCGATTCGGTCGTTGGCTTCTTCCGCGGCGAGTTGGGTGAGCCGGCCGGCGGTTGGGTCGAGCCGCTGCGAACCGAGGTCTTGGCGGGCAGGTCGGTGGCATCCCCGACTACCGAACTGACCGAGCGTGATCGGGTTGAGCTGTCGGAATCTGGGACGCCCCGCCGAGAAGCGTTGAATCGCTTGCTCTTTCCAGGGCCGGCCACCGAATTCGCCGAACATTGCCGGCTCTACGGTGATACGTCGGCATTGTCGGCGAATCTGTTTCTCTACGGTTTGCGGTCGGGCTGCGAGGAGCGGGTTTCGCTGGAGCCCGGTGTCGATCTGCTGATCGGCCTGGAGGCGATCAGTGACCCGGACGAGCGTGGCATGCGAACGGTGATGTGTACGCTGAATGGGCAGTTGCGCCCAGTAGCGGTGCGCGACAGGTCTTTTGATGTCACCGTCGAGAAGGTTCGCCGGGCCGACCCGAACAATGCCGCTCACCTGGGTGCGCCGTTCGGTGGCGTGGTTGTGCTGAGTGTCGAGGTCGGAGAAGAAGTCGAGGCGGGGGATCCGGTCGGAACGATCGAAGCTATGAAGATGGAGTCGACTATCACCGCGCCGCGTTCGGGCGTGATCAGCGCGCTGCCGCTCGGCGCTTCGGCTCAGGTTGATGGCGGGGATTTGATCGTGGAGTTTGGGTAGACAGCACTGCAACTGTCCCCGTGACGCGAGCAGACGGCGATATAGCGCGTGCTCGCGGCACGGGGACAGTTTCAGTTAGGCCAGCGACTGGCGTGCCGCCTTGGCCGCCGCCACCAAATTGGTCAGCGATGCGACCGTCTCGGTGGTACCGCGAGTTTTCAAGCCGCAGTCTGGATTGACCCAGAGACGCTGCGCCGGTACGGCTTTCAGCGCGGCCTGTAGCGACGTGGTCATCTCGTCAGTGGACGGCACCCGAGGGGAATGGATGTCGTACACGCCAGGACCCACGCCATTGGAGAAGCCGACCTGGTTGAGGTCGTGCAGGACTTCCATTGCCGACCGGGCGGCTTCGATGGAGGTGACGTCGGCATCGAGCTCGGCGATAGCGCCGATAACCTCACCAAATTCCGAGTAGCACAGGTGAGTGTGTACCTGGGTGTCGTCGGCGACACCCGACGTCGACAACCGGAACGCGTCAACGGCCCAGCGGAGATAGGCGGTCTTGTCGGCGTTGCGCAGCGGAAGCAGTTCGCGCAGTGCGGGTTCGTCGACCTGGATCACGCCGATGCCGGCCTTCTCCAGATCGATGGTCTCGTCCCGGATAGCCAGCGCGATTTGGAACGCCGAGGCAGAGCGCGGCTGGTCGTCGCGCACGAATGACCAGGCCAGGATCGTCACCGGTCCGGTGAGCATCCCCTTGACGGGTTTGTCGGTGAGTGATTGTGCGTAGGAGATCCACTCGACGGTCATCGGGGCGGTCCGGACGACGTCGCCGAACAGGATTGGCGGGCGGACGCACCGGCTGCCATACGACTGCACCCACGCGTTCTGCGTGGAGAGGAATCCGTCGAGTTGTTCGGCGAAGTATTGCACCATGTCGTTGCGTTCGGGCTCGCCGTGTACGAGAACATCGAGACCTATTTTCTCTTGCAGCGCAACGACATCGGCGATCTCTTGGCGCATCTTGTCGACGTACTGCGCATCGTCGATGTTTCCCAACCGGAGGTCAGCCCGCGCTTTGCGGATCTCGCCGGTCTGCGGATAGGAGCCGATCGTCGTAGTCGGTAGCAGGGGAAGATCGAGCTTGGCCTGCTGGGCGACTGCGCGATCGTTGGCGTTGGTCCGTGAGATGGCGGAGTCGGTGATCGCGGTTAGCCGCTCGCGCACAGCGGCGTTGTTCAGCCGTGGATCGTCGGCTCGCGTCGCCAACGCGGCGGCCGATGCCGCGAAATGGTCCGCGACGACCTCCCGGCCCTTATTCAATGCTGTTGCGAGAGTGGCGACTTCGGCGAACTTCTCGTCGGCGAACGCAAGCCAGCCGCGCAAGTTGTCGTCGATATCCGCTTCGGCGGTCAGTGCGTAGGGGACGTGCAGAGTCGAGCAAGATGTCGACACGGCGAGCGATCCGACTGACCCGAGAAGAGTGCCCAGGGTGGCCAGGGCGGCGTCGAGATCGGTCCGCCAGACATTGCGCCCGTTGACGATTCCGGCGACGACATGCTTACGAGTGAGTGTCGGGATCGCGGCGATCGATTCGGCCGAGCCACGAACGAGATCGACTGCGATGCCTTCGATCGGTGTGCCCGCGAGTGCCCCGAGCGATGCGCCGGCATCGCCAAAGTACGTGGCCACCAAGATCTTTGGCCGCGCCGACAAGTCGCCGATGCGCTGATACACCGAGCTGGCAAGCTCGGGGAGTCCGTCGGCGATGTCGGTCACGAGAACTGGCTCGTCGAACTGCACCCAGGTGGCACCCGCGTCTGCCAAGGCAGCGAGCAATTCGGCGTATACCTCGACCAGTTCATCGAGCCGGGAAAGGGGAGCGGGGCCGCCGTCGACTGCCTTGGCGAGGGCGAGGAAGGTAATCGGTCCGATCACGACGGGCCGGGCCGTCGCACCCTGTGCGGTTGCTTCGGCAAACTCCGCGAGCACCTTCTCCGGATGCAGCGAGAAGCTGGTGTCGGCTCCGATTTCCGGGACTAAGTAGTGGTAGTTGGTGTCGAACCACTTCGTCATTTCCATCGGTGTCAGTTCGGCGTTGCCGCGGGCAGCGGCGAAGTAGCGATCGAGTTCGTCGGCGATGCCGGAGTAGCGCGATGGAACCGCTCCGAGAAGTACCGCGGTGTCGAGCATCTGATCGTAGTAGGAGAACGTGTTGACCGGGATCGAGTCGAAGCCGGCGGCGATTAGATCGGCGGTGGTGTCGCGACGGATGGTCGAGGCGACGTCGTGCAGTGCCGCGGCGTCGATGTGTCCGGCCCAATAGGACTCGGTGGCCCGCTTGAGTTCGCGGTTTCGGCCGATTCGGGCGGTGCCGATGACAGTGGTGGTGAACGTCTGGGGATCAGACATGTGTTGTGCTCCTGCGAGGTATGCGGATGGACCACCGCCCAAACGCAGGAGAGTCGACTGGCCCCGTTGTGGGTACGTTGAGCACCACAGAACTGCCGGTTCGACGCGCCCTATCCACGAGGCGGTGAGCCACCGGGCACGGCGTGCCCGGTACAACCGGCAGGTATTCGGACTCATCGACATGCACCTTCGTACGCCTACTGGCCGTCGCTTCCCAGGCTATGCCCAGTGCGTATGACGGCGGTCGTTTCGATTAACCGCTGCGGGACAGTTCCGGATTCTCACCGGATTCCCTCTTGTGCTGGTGTGGTGCACCAGCTTTCGATGTTCAACGCCGGACGGGCGCCGGGAGCGGAGCGAGCGGGCCCCTTGTGCTCCGTGGCAGCTTTATGTCAGGCGGTGGACAAACCGATTGCGGGTTCAGCATATATCGCCAGTGACACGCCTGGAACTGTCCCCCTGACCGGAGCAGGCGGCGATACAGCGTCTGCGTCGGCGTCGGGGACAGTTTCAGTCGAGCGGGATATCCAACGCGCCTACGGCGAACCGGGTGATAACCGGTACGGCGTCGTCGAGGGTGTGTTGCTGGCCGGGGCGTGCTCGTCCGGTGAGCGCGGGAGGCTCGGCATCGACGACGATCAGCGACATCAACTCGCCGGTGGTCGGTTCACAGACCGCCCAAGTGAATCGGCTTTCGTCGGCCCAGCCGCGTGCCGCGGAGACGACGAAACCCGTCGGGTCAGTGATGCCGAGTTCGGTGAGTGCGGGAACGTCGGTGACGCGGGTGTCGTCACGCAGTGCTCGCAGGTACCATGTTCCGGCGTTGATCTCGACGGGTTCCATCGTTGTGGCAGTTGGGCTTTCGGGTTGCGGGGTCTCGATACACCGGCGGGCTCGCAAGCTCGCGCGTCGGCACTCGACCATCGGGTGTGGTTGCGGGGTCTCGATACACCCGGCTCGGCTGGCGCCTCGCCGGGCACTCGACCATCGAGGTGGTCGGCACTCGACCATCGGGTGGGGACAGCACTCGACCAGCGCGGTGGTGCTGGTCGAGCGCCGCTTGCCCCTATTTGATTTCGAGGAGAACGGTGCCCTGAGTTACCGCGGCGCCCGCCTCGGTAGCTAGGCCGGTCACCACGCCCGCCTTGTGCGCGTTGACCGGGTTCTCCATCTTCATGGCTTCAAGTACGACGACCAGATCGCCCTCGGCGACCTCTTGGCCCTCCTCGACCGCCACCTTCACGACCGTGCCCTGCATCGGCGCTGCGACGGAGTCGCCCGATGCTGCCGAACCGGCACCCTTCTTCCGGGTGCGTGCCTTCGGCTTCTTGCGGACGACGCCGTTCGTCGATGGGCCACTACCGCCGAGCGCCAGGTCGCCGGGCAGCGACACCTCGACGCGGCGGCCGCCGACCTCGACGACGACCTTTTGGCGCGGAGCGTTGTCTTCGTCGTCGATCGGCTCGCCACCGGTGAATGGCTCGATTGGATTCTCCCAATCGGTTTCGATCCACTTGGTGTAGACGTCGAACTTCTCACCGTCGCCGATGAAGGCGGGGTTCTCGACGATATGGCGATGGAACGGGATGACCGTCGCCAAGCCGCCGACCTCGAATTCGCGAAGCGCACGCGACGCGCGCTGCAGTGCCTGCTCGCGGGTCTCGCCGGTAACGATCAGCTTGGCCAGCATCGAGTCGAACTGACCGCCGATGACGTCGCCTTCGCGCACACCGGAGTCGACGCGTACGCCCGGTCCGGTCGGCTCACGGTAGACCGAGATCGGTCCGGGAGCCGGCAAGAAGCCGCGTCCGGCGTCTTCGCCATTGATGCGGAATTCAAAGGCGTGACCGCGCGGCGTCGGGTCCTCGGTGAGGGTCAGCTTCTCGCCTTCGGCGATGCGGAACTGCTGACGGACGAGGTCGATACCCGCGGTCTCCTCGGTGACCGGGTGCTCGACCTGAAGGCGCGTGTTGACCTCGAGGAAGGAGACGGTGTCACCCTGCACGAGATATTCGACCGTGCCGGCGCCGTAGTAGCCGGCTTCCTTACAGATGGCCTTGGCCGAGTTGTGGATGCGGGAGCGCTGATCGTCGGTGAGGAACGGCGCGGGAGCTTCTTCGACGAGCTTCTGGAAGCGACGCTGCAAGGAGCAGTCGCGAGTGCCGGCGACGATGACGTTGCCGTGCTGGTCGGCGATGACCTGAGCCTCGACGTGACGTGCTTTGTCGAGATACTGCTCGACGAAGCATTCGCCGCGGCCGAAGGCAGCGACTGCCTCGCGGGTCGCCGACTCGAAGAGTTCGGGGATTTCTTCGATGGTGTGTGCCACCTTCATGCCGCGTCCGCCGCCGCCGAAGGCTGCCTTGATCGCGACCGGCACCCCGTATTGCTTGGCGAACTCGACGACCTCGTCGGCGTTGGCGACCGGGTCTTTGGTGCCGGCTGCCATCGGGGCGCTCGCGCGCTCGGCGATGTGCCGCGCGGTGACTTTGTCGCCGAGGTCGCGAATCGACTGCGGTGACGGTCCGATCCAGATCAGTCCGGCGTCGATTACCGCCTGGGCGAAGTCGGCATTCTCGGAGAGAAAGCCGTAGCCGGGGTGGATCGCGTTGGCGCCGGACTGGGCGGCCGCACTGAGAATCTTGTCGAATACGAGGTAGGACTCGGCGGAGGTTTGGCCTCCGAGAGCGAACGCCTCGTCGGCTAGCTGCACAAACAGTGCGTCCGCATCGGGCTCGGCGTAGACCGCCACACTGGCGATCCCGGCATCGCGCGCCGCGCGGATCACGCGCACCGCGATTTCGCCACGATTGGCGATGAGGACCTTAGTGATCGCTGCTTGTTCAGTGGGCACTTGATCTCCTGGACATGTCGGAACACTGCGTCGGGTGACGCACAACACCTGATACTAGGCGGACCTATTTTGGGCCCTGACGTCAGCCCCCGAACGATTGATCGGTCCGTCGCCGAAATGGGCGGTTCGCCCGAATGGATTCAGTGGTTGAAGGTGGACGCGTCACCTATCTCGGTGATGAGCGATCCGAACTCGTCCAGATAGCGAAGTACGTCGTCGGTGATCGGCGAGTCAGCCGGATAGCGCGCGGAAAGTCGTAGGCCCGACGGTGTGCGGTTGACCCAGATATAGACCTCATCGGGGGCATAGCTGTGGCTCCGCAAGACCGAGGCTCGCCCGGCGTCGGCCTCGTGGGCGCCGGGTGCGTATCGGGTGTCGAGAAACGAAACCACGAATCGTGGCGAGCCGGTGACGCCGAGTAGGTCTGCGACGCGCAGGAATGGCAGGGTAGCGGCCGGCTTCGTCCGCTTGAGTTCGCCGGCGGCACGACTGACGGCTTGATCGAAGGTGGGGTCGTCGGAGGTGTCGAGGCAAAACGGAGCTAGTGCGACGAACCAGCCGAGTGATCCCAACCAGCGTTCTTCGTGGCGCGTGTGGCGGGGCATGACACAGCGGAAATCGGTGAGGTTCATCGAGCGCCGGTACGCGACGGCAAGCGCCGCCATGACGCCAACTTGAAGATTGCCGCCGGCTTCGGCGCAGACGGCGGTGAACCGGTTGGTCTGCTCGTCGTCGGTGAGGTGGGCGGTGAGGGATGCCTGGGGTATCGGGGCGACGTCGGGGAAGATGGGAATCTCGGTGTCACCGAAAGCAGGCAGGTCGGTGGCACCCTGCAGGAATCCCGCCCACACCGCCAGCGCCGGGTGGGTTGCGTCGGCGGCGTCGGCGGTGCGTCTCTCCTGTGCGCTGAAATCGACATAGCTGCCTACCGAGATCAGTTGCGGCGGAAGCGGACTCGGGTTCTTCGCGACGCGCGACATGGCCCGGTCGCGTTGAGCGCGGTACAACTCGACCAATTCGTGCTGAGCCATAATGAGTGAGTAACCGTCGAGCAGCGAGTGATCGGCGGCGAAGAGCAACGTGAAGGAATGTTCGCGTGCGACGGTGGCGAACACGTAGGCCGGCCAGCGGGTTGGCGCGGTCGCGCGGTCGAAGGACCCGGCGATCTGTTCGATTAGCAAATCCGGGTTCGCATACCAACCGATGCGGCCCATCTTCAGTTTGACCACACCGGGCGGCACGCTGACTCGATACAGACCCTCGCCGGCGGTGCCCTCGCCGCGAATCACCACATGACTGCGCAGCACCTCGTGGCGATCGATCCAGGCGATCAGTGCCGCGCGGATGGCCGGCACCGACAACGGCTCGTCGAATTCGATGACCAAACCGAGCCACGACTCGCGGCCGCCCTCGGTGCCGGTTGCCCGATAGTGTGCGATGGCTCCGCGCAGGTGAGCCTCGTGGTTATGAGAAGTTAGCCGGGAATCGGTGATCCACTCATCGCGTGGCGGCGTAATCGGCGTCCACTCGACCAGCGCCCCCGGTTCGACGGAACCTTCGAGGATCTGGATGAATTTCATCGCGCCGCTCGTGCGATGAACACCATGGTGGACTCCGTTTCGGACAACTGGACGATCTTCCGCCGGGCTGTGGCGGGCAAGTACACATCCAACCAGGTCAGCGTGGCGGTGTCTGGGAGGGTGGGCGAACGTGTTCGTGTCGCGGGCCTAGGTGCGACGTCGGCGGATCACGACAGCTGTCGTCACGGCAATCACAAGTATTCCGGTACCGACGAGAAATGGCCCGGCCATGATCCCCAAGATCGTGACGTCGGAGTCGACGAAACGGACCTCTCGATAGGCGTCATCGTCCCCTGACCCAGTGTGTGAATTATCGTCCCCGTGAATGACGTCCGAGGGCAATATGCCCTTCCATCATGCTGAGGGGGATGATATTTCACGCCTGGGGCTTGTCCGCCGTCTGTCGTTTGATCCGCGCCAGCATGCCGGCCATTCCGTTCAGCCGTAGCGGTGAAACCACCGCGCCCAATCCGAGGTCGAAGTAGAAATCGTTGGGTACGGCGGCGATGACGTCAGCCGACTGGCCGTCGAGTCCCTGATGCAGAATCGCGGCGAAACCACGTGTCGTCGGTGATTCTCGCGGTGCGCTGAAGTACACACGTACCGCGTTGCGATCGGCAGCATCAACTGACAGAAACACCGGCGATTGGCACTCGGGTACCGGCTCCATCGCGTCTTGCGTGAGGTGGTCGGGTAGCGGAGGCAGTTCCTCGGCGAATTCGAGGAGCAGGGTTACCTTGTCCGAATCGCCAAGCGCCGCAAAGTCTTCGACGATCTCGGCGAGTTCCGGAGGAAGTGACATCTCACGCCTTGCCGGGAGCGTCGCCGGGCTCTTCGCCGACGGCAATTGGTACGCGCACGCGGTTGCCCCACTCGGTCCACGAGCCGTCGTAGTTGCGGACCTTCTCGAATCCGAGCAGGTAGGTCAACACAAACCAGGTGTGGCTCGAGCGCTCGCCGATGCGGCAGTAGGCGATAGTCGGAGTAGCCGGGTCGAAATCCGCGTAGATCTCGTCGAGTTCGGCTCGCGAGCGGAACCGGCTGTCGGGCGCCGCGGCCTTCGCCCACGGAATAGAGACGGCGGTAGGGATGTGGCCGCCGCGCAGCGCGCCCTCCTGCGGATAGTCGGGCATATGAGTGCGCTCACCGGTGTATTCCTGCGGCGAGCGCACGTCGACCAACGGTTGCTCGCCCAAGGAATCGAGAACCTGGTCGGCGTAAGCGCGGATCACCGAGTCATCGCGTTCGACGACAGGGTATTCCGACCGCGGGTATTCCGGGACGTCGAAGGACATGTCGCGATCTTCGGCGACCCAGGCGTCGCGGCCGCCATCGAGTAGCCGGACGTCGGGGTGGCCGAAGAGGGTGAAGACCCACAGGGCGTATGCCGCCCACCAGTTGGATTTATCGCCGTAGATCACGACGGTGTCGTCGCGACTGATGCCTTTGCTACTCATCAATTCGGCGAACTTGGCGCCGTCGATGTAGTCACGGGTGACCGGATCGTTGAGATGTAGATGCCAGTCGACTTTTTGTGCGGTGGGGATATGCCCGATGTCGTAGAGAAGTACGTCCTCGTCGGACTCGATGATCTTCAGCCCCGGAGTGCCGAGATGTCCGGATAGCCACTGCGCGGTGACCAGCCGTTCTGGGTGTGCGTATTCGGCGAAGGCTGGGTTGGGGTCGGTCTCGACGGGCACGGATGTCTCCCACATCGTCTCGGATGAAGCTCACGGTTGCACTCGTTCTGGTCATGCGGGCTTGTGGCCTCGACCGAACGTATACAGCATACGCAGGATTGTCTTCTGAAAACCGCACGTGGGGCCGTCGGCGAGGGCAGCCTGCCCCCGAAGCGACGGTTAGGTGCGGTTTTCAGGTCGGGGTTAGCCCGCGGCGAACTTACGCATCCGCTCGACGAATATGTCGAAGTAGCGGCCGGTCGCCTCCCTTGCCTGTGCGGTAGCAGGGATTTGGGCTGCCAGGTCCACCCCGGTCTCGTAGCGGTTGATCCACATGTTGGCATTGCGGGTGGGTCCCAATCCGGCGAATGCTTCCGCGGCACGCATCGCGGGATCATCGCGGTTGGGCATGCGACGAAAGTCGATCGTGGAAACCATCTGCGGCGCACCGGCTTCGGCGTGGTAGCGCCCTTCGGCGGCCAGAATACCGAGGGCGGCGTGCACCGGCAGGTTCGACAACTCGCGTGCCTGACGGACCGCCGACGCCGCGGTGTGCACCAATTCGTCGATGGGACCATCCGGGTCGTGAACAAATGCGACCGGCGCGAAGTTGCACAGCCACCCTTGCGTGCGCGCCTGAGCGGGGGTTCGAGTTGATAGCACCGTGGCGGTGAAATACGATGTGCGGCCGGTCAATTCGTATTCGGTTGCGGCCAGGCTGGCGTAGACGACCGCGGTGAAGCTCACGCCGAACGAGTCCGCCCGCCGATCGCAGGCCGCCGCCTCTTCGGCGGACAAGACCTCGCGGTGAACCCGCGTTGCTGCGACGGGCTCCTCGTCAGCGAGTCCAAGATCGAGCGGAAAGCGCGGCACGACGCCGCCGGTCGAGGCAAACAGTTTGCGCCACACGTCGATTCGAGGATCCTCGGGTGACACAATCGCGGCTCGGGCCTGTTCGGCGGCGACGAAGTCGAGAAAGCTGGCGGTCGGTGGCAGCGCCGAGGGGGTATCGGCGAGGCGATAACGGTAGAGGGTCACGATCTCGTCAATGGCAAGCATCTGTGAGTAGCCGTCGCTGTGTGAGTGGTCGGCGCCGAAATAGAGCGCGAAACCATCACCACTGTCGGCGGCGCCAAAAGTGAAGCCCGGCAACTGGTAATAGCCGGTCGTCGTCTCTATCCGGTCGACGATGTAATCGACGAGCGCGTGCCCAAGTCGTGACTCGCCGATGTCGTCGGTGACAAATTCGATCGCCGCCGGCGGTACCAGATATCTGACGGGCCCGTCGTCGGTCACCTCGAAAAAGCATCGCAGCTCATCGTGTCGCCGCACGAAGTCGGTGAGCGCGTCGGCCATGGCGGTCTTGTTGAGTACCTCCGGTACCCAGGTGACCACACCGGTTACGGCCGTGTTTCGGTGAACTGTCGCCGAATCTTGTTGTGTGGGCAGAATCTTGGCGGCGGCCGCGACGATGTGGTCGTACTGCAGGAACGATGGTCCGATGGGATGACGGCGAGCCGTGGTGCGGACCCACTCGGGATTCGCCAGGCGCCATTCGACCAGGTTGCCGCCCCGGGGGATACCGCGCGACAGCGGATTCTCGATCGGGTTGGCAGCGGTGGGGTTAGTTGTCATCTGATGTCCTCCTGTGCCGCTGCGGTGACCGTCGGCGCGAAGGTGGTATCACCGGTTGCGGCGACCTCGCGGAGAACGCCGGTGAGAGTAGTGATGAAGTCGCTCATTGGATTTCCCGCCGGTCCGCTGGGAAACCGAGCTGAGATATTGGTGCCGCTGGGAACGCGATTGATCCACAGATAGACCTCGCCGCCTTGCCGGGTCGCGCTACGCAGAACCCGTGCTCGGCGCCGCGACCAGTGTCGTGCACCCGGTGCGGTACGCATGTCGATATAGGAGACGACGAACTGTGGTGCGGTTTCGGTCGCTGGATCGTCGAGGAGGTCGGCGACGACGGAATAGGGTGTCGCGGTGTCGGTCTGATACGCCGCTGAGCTAGCGGCAATGGGTTCGAGTGCATCCACGAATGTCCGCGCCTCGCCCGGTGTGAGGTGGACGGGCACGATATCGACGAACCAGCCGGCCGAGCCTGCCCAGCGTGGATCGGTGCGTGTGTGAATGGGATTGATGAACCGCATATCCGCGGCCCCGGTATGACGATGCGCCGCAATGGTCAGCGCGGTGTAGACGCCGGTCTGCATATTGGCGCCGTTTGCTTTGCATACCCGATGAAACCGCTCGGTCTGCTCGGCGTCCAGGATCCAGGTAGACAGGCTTGCCTGGTTAACACTTGAGCGGTCTTCCACGGTGTTTTGCGCGGCGACTGCGCTGCTGCCCGGGTCGCGGAGCGGAAACGCGGGCATCCGATCCGGTTGGGTAGCAGCGGTTTTAGCGTGTGAGTCAAAGAATCGAGACCAGGCGGCAACGGCAGGGTCATCGATTGTCACGTTCTCAGCGCGGCCACGCTCAGCCTCACTGAAATCAATGTAGCTGCCGAAGGATGGGAGATCGTCGGCCGCGCCAGTGAGTTCGGATTCGTAGAGAGCGATCACCTCGTCTATGGCGAATACCTGGGTGTACGCGTCCATCACGGTGTGGTCAGCGGCGAATACGAACAGGAAGCTATCCGAATCATCTTGGGGCTCAACGGTAACCGCGATGCAGTGCGGCCAGCGTAGAGGTGACACGACGGTGTTGAAGTGTTCGTTGATGTGCTCGAACACCGCAGTGCTCGACAGGCGTGCGCCGACCACCCGAGAGTGCGCGGTAACCGCTTCGGCAGCGACGGTACGACGATAAAACGGCGTCTGGGCGGTGCCCGATGCGATCGTGCTTCGGAACACCTCATGTCGTGCATACCAGCGGCGCAAGGCCCGCGCCAGCACATCGGCGTCGAAGTGATGCTCGATGAGGAAGGCGGTGCCGATCCACTCGCTGTACCAGTGCTCGCCAGTTTCGGTGGCCCGGCGCGCGTGGGCGAGGTGGGTGTGGGAGAGACGTCGCTCGTCAGCGACCCAGGCCTCGTCAGGTACTCGCACGGTCCATTCGGTGACTCGTCCGCTGGGCAGCGGATAGTCGCTGAGTTCGGTGTATTCCATGAGCGTGCCTTTCAGACGAAGAGATTGTCGGCTAACGGTTGAGGGCGCGAGCGATCACCGGCCAACTGAAGTGGAGTTGATCCACCCAATACGGCCACGAGTGGGTTCCCGGATTGGTGAATCTGAATTGTGCTGGAATTCGTTGTGCGGCAAGGGTTGACTGGAGGGCTCGCGTGCACGCGAGCGAGCCGATCTCGATCGCCCCACCCACTACCACTCGGTCGGCAGGGTTGTCGTTGCCCGGATAGCCGGGGGCGTCGTACCGGCCCGGCAGGCCGCTACCGACGGAGACGTAGACATCGGTACCCCGGAGGCCGGCGGCCTGCCGCACGACGTCGTGCGCCGCCCAGTCGGGATCGCCGATCGGACCCCACATATTGTCTGCATTGCCTCCGAAACCGTTGATGATCGAGCGTGCGGAGATCTGACCGGCAACGTCACTCGCGGAATAGCAGCCGCTGAACGACGCGGCCGATCGGTAGAAGCGCGGGTGACGTGCGGCCAGGACAAGTGCGGACCCGGCGCCCATCGATAGTCCGGCGATGGCACGAGAACCGTTGGCGCCGAAGCGTTCTGCCAACAGCGGGGGAAGTTCCCTGGTTAAGAACGTCTCCCAGCGGTAGCGCCCGAGAACCGGATCGTCGTGACGCCAGTCGGTGTAGAAGCTGCCGTTGCCGGCGATGGGAAGCACGACATTGACGTTCTTGTTGGCGAAGAATTTCACGATATCGGTCTTGAGCAGCCAAATACTGTTATTCGGATCCTCTTCGCCGAGCCCGCCGAGCATATACAGGGTTGGGCGGGAAGTGGTTGCGGCGGTGCGGGTTTGCGACGACGGGGTCAGAATCTGAACTTTGATGGTCTTACGCATCGCAGCTGAGTAGACGTACGCCGCCGACCGGGTCGGTCCTTCGGCCACCACCCGCTCGATCCGCGACTGATTCGGTGCGGCCGACGCGACTGGCACGGCAAGACCGGCCAGCACCGTGCACACTAGTACGGCAATCCAGATTTTCTTCGGCGGCATTACCTGGCCTTTCAACGCAAGGGATTCGCAATGCACGAGGATGGCATTGGGACGGAACGACATTCGATGGAATAGAACAGGGACAGCCGGGAACGCTAGATTTCCTCGCCGATCACCGGGTGATCTTTCACCACAGCGACGCGGACAGGTCCCAGCGGGCGCATTCGTCGGTGACCAGTTTCGTGAGTGCTTGCTGAGTCGGGATGTGGACCGGGTCGTACGAGCCGACGCTCAGCGTCGTTGTGGTATCGGTCGAACTAAGCCAGCAGGCGATCCCGCCGCGCAACCGGGTGAGCAGTTCCGGACTCGCGTGCTGTGGAACAGACCGTAGGGCAACGTCTTTGACGCTCTCGGTTCCGAGCCGAGCGAACAGGCCATCGAATTCACCCACGTTGGATGCTACGGCCAGGGGAGTGGCGGCATCCTTGTTGAGTCGCAGCAGGGCTGAGTCGGACAGGCTCTGGATGAGCGGCTGTAGTCGTGCCAGCGGATCCGGTGATTGCCCGGAGCTCTGGTACATCTGCTTGGCAAGCGCACGGATCGCGGACAAATTCTTGTCCCTGCTGAGGTCGGTCGGGATATCGAGATGGAGCCCAACGGTCACATTCGCCCGCAGATCATCATCAGCCGGATTCTGGCGTGACATCGGAACGACGATTCTGACCGCGTCGTCGAAGGTAGCGCGGCCGGCGGCGACGATCAGTCCCGCCGTGATCGCCACCAATAGAGCATTCGACGTTCCACCGTGACGAGCCGCAGTTTGTTGCCACTGGGCGGAGTCGAAGCTGGCGATCGCCAGCGGCGGATGGGCCGGCTGCTCACCGGCGATACCGTGAGGGGCGGGAACCGGCGGCCGGGGAATGGACTGTGAGGTGATCACCGGACGTGCTGATCCGCGATCTCGGCGGCGAACGGCATCAACTGCGAGACGTCCGAGATTGCCGGTGATACAAGAGATTTGTCCGGCAGCGTCGCGGGCGTCAGCGCGAGTCGACGGCGCATGCGCGGGGAGAGTCAAGGGATCCGATGCCGGATCGACCGCGCGCAGCACGTTGCGCACACCAGACCACCCATCGCCGACGGCGTGGTGCGAGATCAACGACACTATTCCGCCGCCGCCAGTCAGTCGGGCAGCTCGAAACAGCCACACCGGACCGGTCGTCAGGTCGAATTCGGTTGTCACACAACTATTGAGCCAATCGGTGAGACTATCGTCCGACACGGTTTCGGTGTCGTAGACGACGACTCCGCCGGCCGAACCCGCGTCGACCCATGAATCTCGCGCGAGGACCATCCGGCTGCGACGTACCACCCGATTGACGGGTGTGCGAGTGAGACGCTCGGCGATTGCGGTAAAGCGCTCAACGGAGATAGGCGTGTGTAATCGCCAGATGACCTGGTTGGCCAGCGGCACACCAAGCGCTCGATCCATCCGAATGAATAAGTCGTCATCGCCGGTGACACGAGGTGTGATGGGGTGCACATCACGCCCGATAGTGAGTGTGGGAGGCGTCACGGGGCACACTGTACTGATTGGTAACTTAAAACGCTACTGGGTCAAATGTACAGCGCTACAAGGGGTTTCAGTCATCGAACCGATTTGCCGATCGCTCGAGTGGAGGTTGCGGAATGCGTGATCACATCCGCCTTAGTTGATAACGCGATTGATGATTCATGAAGTATCTCGAGTATCGAGACATAGACGATTGGGTTGCCTGAAGCGATCACGGAAGTTATCAGAATGCATGGTTCCTGGTGCGAATGCCGTTGCCGAACAACGGCATTCGTATCGGCGAGTTCTCTAGCGATTCCAAAGCGTCGTCACATCGACGCCTAACCCGCGCAGTAGCCCGGCAATAGTCGGCAGGCTGATGCCCAGTACTGACGACGGATCGCCGTCGATACCGCGGATGAACCAGCCGCCCAATCCGTCGAGTGTGAACGCGCCGGCGACCTCCAGTGGCTCACCGGTAGCGACATAGGCGTCGATCGTCGCGTCGTCGATATCGTCGAAATGGATAGTGGTGGAATGCGCGCTGTGCGCGCTGCCGACGACGTCGGGACCTTGCAGGACGGTGACACAATGCCCGGTGATGAGTTCACCGGAGTGCCCGCGCATCGCTCGCCACTGCGCGGACGCGACGTCGGGGCGGTGGGGTTTGCCGGTGAGCGCGCCGTCGAATAGCAGCATCGAATCACAGGTCAGCACAATGGTTTTGGCGTCGGCGGCAGGATCTTCGGCGGCGATCGCGGCGATGACGGCGTCAGCTTTGGCCTGCGCCAAGCGCACGACGATCTCGTCGGGACGTGCCGTGATCAGTTTCTCTAGAAGAGCGTCCTCGTCGACGTCGGAGACGAGAACGCGCGGCGATAGTCCGGCATTACGCAAGACCGTCAGACGCGCTGGTGACGCCGATCCCAAGATGACCTCGGGAACGGCGTCATGTTGCGGTATGTCAGAAATGGGTCACCAGCGCAGTGCGGCGAATCCGCCGGGCGAGTTCCAGGTTGGTCGCAGCCGGTCCACGGGGCGCCCCCAGTCGTCGCGGACCCTTGGCTCGGCCGGGGCCGAGCCGCCGGATGCTCCGGCGAACACGGTAACCAATACTGCCAGGTCTTCGTCGGTGGGATTGCCCGAGACGATATGCAGTAGTGGCTTCTGCGGCGTCGGGGCGCTGGTTTCGTCGGTACTCACGGTGCTGTCCTCGCTCACAGGGGAATGTTCCCATGCTTCTTGGGAAGTACGTTGACGTACTTGCGTTCGAGTAACCGCAATGCGGTCGCGATCTGACCACGGGTGTGGCTCGGCGGGATCACCGCGTCGACATATCCGCGCTCGGCGGCGACATAGGGATTGACCAGAGTGTCCTCGTACTCCTGTTGCAACTGCAGCCGGAGTGCGTCGACATCGTCGCCGTTCTGCGCGGCTTCTTTGAGCTTGCCGCGGTAGACGAAACCGACGGCGCCCGAAGCGCCCATGACCGCGATCTGGGCGGTCGGCCAGGCGAGGTTGACGTCGGCGCCCATGTGCTTGGAGCCCATGACGTCGTAGGCGCCGCCGTATGCCTTGCGGGTGATGACGGTGACCTTGCCGACCGTCGCCTCGCCGTAGGCGTAGAGGAGCTTGGCGCCGCGACGGATGATGCCGTTGTATTCCTGGTCGGTTCCGGGCAGGAAGCCGGGAACGTCGACCAGGGTCACGATCGGGATATTGAAGGCGTCGCAGGTACGAACGAAGCGCGCGGCCTTCTCCGATGCGTCGATATCGAGGCAGCCCGCGAATTGGGTCGGCTGGTTCGCGACGATGCCGACGCTGCGGCCATCCACGCGACCGAAGCCGATGATGATGTTGCGGGCACGCTCGGCCTGGACTTCGAGGAATTCGTCATCGTCGAGGATGCGGCGGATGACCTCATGCATGTCATATGGCTGGTTCGGCGAATCCGGGATGAGAGTGTCGAGCTCGAGGTCTTCCTCGTTAACGGTCTCTTCGATCGATCCGGCGGCCGGCTCGGCGACCGGCAGTACCGGTGCCTCGGCGCGGTTATTCGACGGCAGGTAGCTCAGCAGATCCTTGACGTAGTCGAGGGCGTCTTCTTCGTCGCTGGCCACGTAATGCGCGACGCCCGACTTCTCCATATGCGTGTGCGCACCGCCGAGGTCCTCCATCGTGACGTCCTCGCCGGTGACCGTCTTGATGACATCCGGGCCGGTGACGAACATCTGGCTCGTCTGATCGACCATCACGACGAAGTCGGTGAGTGCGGGGGAGTACACGTGGCCGCCAGCGGCCGGCCCCATAATGAGCGAAATCTGCGGGATGACACCCGAGGCACGGACGTTGCGGTGGAAGATCTCGCCGTACAGGCCGAGTGACACCACGCCCTCCTGGATGCGGGCACCGGCGCCCTCGTTGATGCCGATCAGCGGGCGGCCGGTTTTGATCGCCAGGTCCATGACCTTGACGATCTTCTCGCCGTACACCTCGCCGAGGCTGCCGCCGAAGACGGACACGTCCTGGGAGAAGACACAGACCTCGCGGCCGTCGATGGTTCCGTACCCGGTGACGACACCGTCACCCAGCGGCCGACGATCGGCCAGGCCGAAGTTGGTGCTGCGATGACGAGCGAGCGCGTCGAGTTCTACGAACGAGCCATCGTCGAGCAGATGGGTGATGCGCTCGCGAGCGGTGAGTTTGCCCTTCGCGTGAATCTTCTCCACTGCGCCCTCGCCAACGGGGTGGTGCGTCTCTTCGAGGCGGTTGCGCAGGTCAGCGAGTTTGCCCGCGGTGGTGTGAATGTCTGGAGCGCCGGCATCGTCGCGAGAAGCTGTGGTCATGAACACCGATGCTAGCGATCGCTCGGTATGGTCCGTCAACCGGCCCAATATGAAGGCTTCCTCACATTTGGCTGTGACGGCCACTACCTCGGTGTACGTCGGCGACGTAGGCTACTTGGATATGACCGATTCGAGCGCAACGGAACTGCAGGCACAACTGGACGACCGGATGCGGGGCAGCCGGTGGACCAGCATTGAGGTGGTCGACTCAATCGGTTCGACCAACGCCGATCTGTCCGCACGCGCGTCGGGCGATCCGGCGGCGGTGGCCGGTCACGTGCTGATCGCACTCGAGCAGACTGCCGGGCGGGGACGTCACGCCCGGGCGTGGGAGACCCCCGCGGGTTCGCAGCTGGCGATGTCGGTCGCCGTCGGTGTGCCGCGGCCATCGGCGGCACTTGGCTGGCTGTCACTACTCACCGGCGTCGCGGTGAGCGCCGCGATCGAGGAAGTGTGCCCGGGGCTTCGGCAACGTCCGGGACAGGTAAATCTCAAGTGGCCCAACGACGTCCTCATCGATGATCGCAAGGTCGCCGGCATTCTCGCCGAATTCGTCGCGGCCGGTGCCGGGCGGTCCGACGGTAGCGGCACCGCGATTATCGGCATGGGAATCAACACCGCTATGACCGAGGAACAATTCCCCGTACCCACCGCGACGTCGTTGTCGGTGGCGACCGGCGGACCGGTCGACCACGCGGATCTCGCCGTGGCCGTGCTCAATAACCTCGACGACTTGCTCAGCCTCTGGCCCGACCGCCTGCCCGACATCGCCACGCGTTACCGGGCGCAGAGCGGAACCCTGGGCAAACAGGTGAAACTGATCCTTCCCGGCGACCAGGAGATTGTGGGAGTTGCCGAGGAGATCGACTCCGCGGGGCGGATCGTCGTGAATGTCGATGGCGAAAAGGTGGTCGCCGCCGCAGGAGACGTGACCCACCTGCGCTAACGGCTACTGGTAACTCTTGCGGCCCACGGTCGGGATCAGGGTGAGGATCGGCAATCCGATGACCAGGTGGATGATGGCGGTCGCGATACCGACTTCCCAGCCCTGGGACAGAAGTAGCGGGATGATCACCGCGGCAGCGATCAGCAAGCCGACGGTCCAGCTGTAGAACTGATCGGGCGAGGGCGTCACAATCTGCAGGACGTACCAGAGCGCGGCTGCGGCGAGGGCACAGAGGAATGCGGCGACGGCGAACCAGTATTCGTCCCGGGCCAGTGGATTCCACACCCCGAGCTTCCCGGTCTCATTGATCTTTTCCGCGATGGTCCGCAGAATCCACGCGCCCAGCCAGGCGGCCAGGCCGGTGACGATGCCGGTCATGATGACACCGCCGATGAACAACGTCGGGTTGATGCTCGGCGCCGCGGGTTTACGGGAAGGTTGCCCCGGCTGTCGCTGCTGCGGAGCACCGGCCGCGCTATATGCCTGCGACGGCGGGTAGCTCTCGTACCTGGCCGTCGGATCCTGGCGGTAGGGTTCCTGGCCATACGGATCTCGACCGTAGGGGTCCCGACCGTATGGGTCGTTCGGGTACTGATTGCTCATCGCGGTCTGATCTCCTCGCCGTCGCCCTGGTCGACCGTCGAGTCTACGCGGTCGTCCCCGCCGGCAAGGACGAACGATCCCGCCAGCCGTGGTCGGGTGACTAGTCGCACGACCCGTGATCATCGCACCTTACGAATTTCGATCGGTGCGTTGCCTATGCTGAGCACATGGCGTATCCCCGCGAGAATCTCGCCCCCGACGAGCGCATCGTGCTGCATCGGCATCCGCATTGGAAGAGTTTGCTGGGACCGGTCCTGTTATTTCTGTTGGTAACACTGATCGCCGGAATACTCGGTGGAATGGTCGGCGGTTCTGATTTCGCTGGCGGCGTCAAGTTCTGGTTGCTGGTCGTCATCGGAATCCTGTGGGCACTGGTGTTCTTTTGGTTCCTCGTCCGGCCGTTAGTGCGTTGGAAGACAACGCATTTCGTGCTGACCGATCGCAGGGTCATCTATCGCACGGGGGTGTTTACCCGTTCGGGTATCGACATTCCGATCCGTCGGATCAACACCGTCGAGTTCCGGCATGGCGTAATCGACCGAATCCTGCGCACCGGAACGTTGGTCATCGAGTCAGCGTCCGACGATCCGTTGCAGTTCCACGCGATCCCACAGGTCGAGCGGGTTCACGCATTGCTCTACCACGAGGTTCTCGACTCACAGCACGACGAGGAGTTCGGGCCGTCGGGACGCGGTGGTCGGCGATGACGGCGGTGCTGCTGGCTGAGGACGACTCCGCTATCGCCGAACCGCTCGCGCGTGCCCTGACGCGGGAAGGGTACGGCTGCGAGGTTGTCACCACCGGCGTCGATGCGCTCAATGGTGCGTTGAACGGTGGATTCGAACTGCTTGTCCTCGATCTCGGTCTTCCCGAGATGGATGGCTTAGAAGTCTGTCGTCGGGTACGCGCTGAGCGGCCCGACCTTGCGGTGCTGATGCTCACCGCGCGCACCGACGAGGTCGATTTCGTGGTCGGACTCGACGCGGGGGCCGACGACTACGTCGGCAAACCGTTCCGCTTGGCCGAATTGTTGGCGCGGGTGCGGGCACTGTTGCGCCGACACCCCACGCCCGACGACGACGTTCTGGAGGGTGGCAACATTTCCCTCGATGCCAGGGCCCGGCGTGTTCTCGTCGACGGCGCCGACCTGGTGCTGGCCAACCGCGAGTTCGACCTGCTGCGGTTTCTGATGGAACGGCCCGGGGAAGTAGTCAGCCGCGAGGACATCGTCCGGGAAGTATGGGGATCGGCGGACTTACGGTCGTCGAAGACACTTGACATGCATATTTCCTGGGTACGGCGAAAAATCGGCGACGACGCCGGTGACCGCCCCCGCCACATCGTCACCGTGCGCGGCGTCGGTTTCCGCTTCGATCCGTAGGGGCCGACATGCGACACCGCATCTTGACGTCGATGATCGCGATGGTGGCCGGCGTGGGTGTCCTGCTGGGCGCACCGCTGATGGTGATCGCGTGGTGGTGGGTATCGGACCACGCGCATCAAGACCTCGAGGACCGTCTCAAAAGGTTGTCGGTGTTGTTGATCCGCGACGAGATCGGCCCGAATGATGTTGCCGGGATAGCCCGAACCGATCCGGCATTCCGGCTGCTCGTGCCCGAGGACGGCATCTTGGTGATAAGCCGCCCGACGTCGGGTACGCGTCCGGGGACGACCGAGGTTGTCGTCGGTGACCCTCCGACCGGATCGTTGTACACCGATCGAATGGATCTCGGCGAGCTGGGCGTCCTGCAACTCTCCGTACCACTCGATTCGGTCCGCAACGATCAGTGGGCAGCCGTTGGCATCGTGGCAACGATTGTCGTGGCATCGGTTGCGGCTACGACCGTTGTCGCGGCGGTCACGGCGAGTCGCCTCGCCGATCCGGTGATCGATCTGGCCAATCGAGCCGGAGCGATGGCGAGGGGCGATTTCCGGTCTGAGTGGCGCACATACGGCATCGCCGAACTTGACCGGCTCTCCGCCGCGCTCGATGCCGCGAACAGCGAAATCGCCGACCGCTGGGAACGTGAAGGCGAGATCGTCGGCGAGGTATCGCACCAATTGCGCAGTCGACTGACGGCAATCCAGCTCCGGCTCGACGAGCTGTCGATGCACGCCGACCCCGACGTCGTCGTCGAGGCCGAGGCAGCGGCCGCACAGGTCGATCGGTTGTCGTCGGATCTCGACGAGATGGTCGCGGCATCACGTGAGTCGTCCGACGTGCCGTCGATTCCGATCGAGGTCGCTCAGCTCGTCACAACGTTGAGTAAGGATTTCGCACACGCCTACGAAGCGATGGGGCGTCAGATCGTCGTGCGGGTCGCGGCTGACGCAACGGCGTGGAGTTCTCAGCCATCTCGCTTGCGCGAGGCATTGTCGGTACTGGTCGACAACGCGCTGCAGCACGGTGCCGGTACGTGCACGATCAGTGCCGCTGGACTGGTGTCGGCGCCGATGTTGCGGATCACCGTCAGCGACGAGGGGCGTGGGGTACCCGACGAATTGGTGACGAAGATTTTCCGGCGCGGGTTCACCGGCGGCCGTGGAAGTGGAGTTGGGCTCGCGTTGGCACGCGCATTGATCGAAGCCGACGGTGGCCGCCTCGACTTGGTGTCACGACATCCGACGGTATTCGCGATCGTGGTCCCGGCGAGCGGCCCGGAGGTCACCGCGGTTAAGCGTGACCGAGCTCCTCATCGGTGAGTTCGTCGAAGGTTGCGCGGAGATCGGTCGACCCGGCATCGCCGCCACGCAGTTGCTCCTCGGGGAATGCGAATTTGCGCAGTGCCCAGAACCGGAAGGCCATCTGGAGAAGGTTGCCGATGATGTAGTTCAAGGCGAAGTCGATGACCAGCAGTTCTACGCCGCTGATATTGGACCGCATCATAAAGACGTTGTTGGCCAGCCACAGCGGCGCGGCAGCAAGAATCACGCCGATGCCGCTGATGGCGAAGAAGAGCAACGCTTCGTGATGCCGCTCGCGTCCACCGCGATTCTTGAACGACCACTCACGATTGAGGATGTAGCTGAGGATGGTCGCCACGACACCGGAGATGATTTTCGCCATCACTGGCTTCGGCTCGAGCACCGTAAAGGTCAAGGTGTAGTAGATCGCCATGTCCACGATGAATGTCGTGCCTCCGACGACCGCGAACTTAATGAGCTCGTGATGCCGCATAACGAGCCGACGAATCGGCTCGGGCAGGGCGGCGATTACGTCGTCGATCAACGGCACAAGATGCAAGTGTACGAAACCCAACCGCCCGGTAACTTCGCTGGGCACAAATGAGAGATGCGTCGCACGACGGCGGACAGGCCCGACAGTCGTGCGGGCGGGTCGTGAAAGACTGGTCGAGTGAGTGAGAATATGCCGACGGTGACGATGATCGGCGGTGGTCAACTGGCGCGAATGACGCACCAGGCGGCTATCGCGCTCGGGCAGGGGCTGCGCGTTTTGGCGTCGTCGCCAGCGGATCCGGCCGCGGCCGTGAGCGCAGACGTTGTCATTGGTTCGCATGATGATCTTGACGATCTGCGGCGTGCGGCGGACGGCGCCATCGCGCTCACCTTCGATCACGAGGGTGTGCCGCTGGAACACCTTCAGGCGCTGGAGGCAGAAGGCGTCACGGTGTTGCCGCCGGCGAAGGCGCTGCGATTCGCGCAGGACAAGATGGCGATGCGGCTGAAGTTGTCCGAACTTGGCTTGCCAGTTCCCGCATTCGTCGACTTGGCCGGTCCTCGCGACGACGCGCGCGAGCGGTTTGTCGCCTTCGGCGAACAGCATGGGTGGGCGGTTGTGCTCAAAGCCGTGCGCGGTGGATACGACGGACGGGGAGTGTGGCTGATCGATGATCGCGCTGCGGGCCTCGCCGCCTTCGATCGGGCCGCAGAGGATGCTTCGACAACCCTGATGGCTGAGCAAAAGGTGGCGATGCGTCGCGAATTGTCGGCGATGATCGGCCGCTCGCCCTATGGTCAAGGGGCGGCGTGGCCGGTGGTCGAGACAGTCCAGCGCCACGGGCAATGCGCGGTGGTAATCGCGCCGGCGCCCGGGCTGGCGGAGGCGGTCGCCGAACGGGCACAGCAGATGGCATTGACCTTGGCCGCGGAATTAGGTGTCGTCGGGGTGATGGCGATGGAGCTATTCGAAACCCTCGACGGTGAGTTACTCGTCAACGAGTTGGCGATGCGGCCGCATAACAGCGGGCACTGGACGATGGACGGCGCCGTGACATCGCAGTTCGAGCAGCATCTGCGAGCGGTGCTGGACTATCCGCTCGGCGACACCGCAGCGCGTTCGGAGGCTGTGGTGATGGCGAATATCCTTGGCGCACAAGAGGCTCCGACGATATCGATGGATGAACGGCTACACCACCTGATGGCGCGGATGCCCGACGCCAAGGTTCATTTATACGGCAAGGGGGAGCGTCCGGACCGAAAGATCGGGCATGTCAATATCGTCGGACGGCCCGGTGAATCCGATGTAAGAGTGCGTGAGCGCGCCGAAAGTGCCGCCCACTGGATGTCACACGCGGCGTGGATCGACGGCGCGGGTAACGCGACGGGGACTACCGAGAGGGATGAACACGATGGCCGAGTTCGACGAAAAGCTTGAAACCGACACTCCCGCAGGAGAATTGCCCGTGGGTGACGACGCTACGGCTGCGGTAGCCTTGCCGCGGGTCGGACTCATCATGGGCAGCGATTCGGACTGGCCGACCATGCAGGCCGCCGCGCAGGCGCTGGCCGAGTTCGGGGTGCCCTTCGAGGTTGGCGTCGTCTCCGCTCATCGTACGCCGCAGCGGATGATCGACTATGCGAAAGGTGCTGCGGCACGGGGTATTTCGGTGATCATCGCCGGTGCCGGTGGGGCGGCGCACTTGCCCGGGATGGTGGCGTCGGCGACACCGTTGCCGGTGATCGGGGTGCCGGTGCCGCTGAAGTTTCTCGACGGCATGGACTCCCTATTGTCGATCGTCCAGATGCCGGCCGGCGTGCCGGTGGCGACGGTATCCATCGGCGGCGCGCGTAACGCCGGACTGCTGGCGGTCCGGATACTGGCCGCCGCCGATCCGCACCTACAGGCCCGGATGAGCGACTTTCAGCGCGACCTGGAGACGATGGTCCTCGACAAAGACGAGAGCTTGCGTCGAAAACTGTTGGAGGACTGAGCCTGTGACGGTCACCGATCGCCCCGACGACGCCCTGTTCTCGGCGTATGACTTGATCATCGACGAGACCTTCGACTGCATCGCCGGTGTGCTCGATCGCTGCGACGACGTGACCGTGAACGCGACACCCCATGTGCCCGGCGTCAATTCGGTCTTCGCGCTCGTCGCCCACATCGATGGAATGATCGGCTACTGGTTCGGGTCGTTCGTAGCGGGTGAGACGATACCCCGCGATCGGGACGCCGAGTTCCGCGCGCGGGGAACCGTCGATCAGGCGCGAGAACTGTTGGCGCGGGCCAGATCCCGAGTCCCTACCGGAGTGGCGATCGCGCGCACCGAGGGGGTTCGCAACCCGTCGGCGGCCGGCACGACACGTCCCGACGCCGCGGAGTCGACACCGGAATTCGTACTCTTGCATGTGCTGCGCGAGTTGACGCAGCATACCGGTCACCTGCAGATCTGCGCCGACGTAGTCGGGGCATCCGCCTAACTGAGTGGGCCCCGCAGCACTTCGAGCGGCACTTCGCTGCGCAGCTCGAATCCCATTGATTCGTAGAGCTTTCGCGCCGGATTGCCAGCGCTGGTGTGCAGGAATAGTTGGTCACCGCGTGCCCGGATCCCAGCGCCGACGGCACGGATCAGCGTGGTAGCGAGGCCACGACCGCGGGCAGCCGGTGCGGTGCACACCGCGCTGATTTCGGTCCAGCCGTCGGGTCGCATCCGTTCGCCAGCCATCGCGATGAGCGCACCGTCGTCATCGCGAACGCCCAGGTAAGTACCCAATTCGATGGTTCGCCCGAGAAATGGTCCGGGGTTGGTGAGCCGCACCAGCGCGGTCATCTCGGAAACATCCGCGACGGTCAGCTCAACCACCTTCGGGGCGTCACCGGCCGGTTCGGTGTCGACGAATTCGCCCGAATACTGAATCAGCTCAATGGTTTCCACTACCTTCCAACCAGCCGGAACCGGTCCGCGGCGATCGCGCACCGACGCCGTCGTACCCGACGACAGAGCGGCGAGGTCGGCCCAGTCCTGATCGGTCAGCTCGCGAGGATGCGCGTAGAACAGCGAGATGTCGGGATGGAATCGGGCAACCCGCCCCTTCGCCTGCGCCAAGCTCGATTGGCGCCCAAAGAGCGCGTTGTTGATCGGGTCGTCGAGCGGATGCGATGTGGTCACTGGTTAAGGTTCGCAGATCGCAGCCGGCGGGTCCTCGGCGGTGTTGGCTCTAGCCGACCGGCTCCACCTCGAGTTTCGTCGCGAAGAAGTCGAGAACCTGCAACAGGGTGTCGTGGGTCGGTTCACCCGGTTCGTCGATGAGGTGTTCGGTGAGAACCGAATGTGGCGCGATCTGTGCGTCGGGATTCGCGGTGCTGTCGGGTAACTCGACCCCGATGAACGCGTCGCCGAGCTGTTCGCGCAGGTAGTCGAATCGAGCGCCCGGAGCGAGTTTGTCACCCTCGAAACGAAGACCGAGCACCTGCAGCCCGGCGGCACAACGCACTTTGACCTTGTCGAGGTCGCGCGCAGTGATGTCGATATTGCGTGCGTTGCCCACTGGGCGGAAGGGCAGCGACGGCTGGGACAGCACGGGTGCGAGCATCCGATCGTCGACCGACATCGCCAGCGCGAACCCGCCGGTGAAGCACATACCCACCGCACCGACACCGGGGCCGCCGAACCGCTCGTGGGCATCGGCGGCCAGTGCGCGTAACCAGGTGACTACTGGCGAGGACTTACCTGTCGCCAGTTGGGTGAACTCGCGACTGATGCAGATACGGCCCGCGACTTTGGTCATCGCCCTGGCAACTGCGGGGACATCGCCGATCGAGGAGATATTGGCGTCGAGTCCGTCCTCGCCGAATAGTGATGGCATCACGACTGTCATGCCGCGATCGGCGACACGACGCGCGAAGTCGGCGACCTTCGGTGTGATGCCGGGGATCTCGGCCATCACTATGACTGCCGGTCCCGTCCCTTTGGTGTAGGTGCGATGTGTGACGCCGCGATGGGTGAAGATGCCGGGGGTGAAGTCGTCGAGCGGATCGATCGTGGCGCTCATGCGGGAAGTACGGTGCCGTTCAGAACCGACTCGAACCCTTTAGCCGGTACCCGGGCACCCTTGACGATGTCGGGTGAGTCGGACGGAATGACCCGCGGCCCAACGACTTTGAACTTCTTCGACTTACGGATGATCTCAAAGTTTCCGGCCGCTTGGACGTTACGCACCCAGTCCGTGTTAGGGCCGTAGGTGAGCACGATCGACAGTCGGCCATCCTGTACCCAGGCGAGCACCGGCGTCGAATATTTTGTGCCCGACTTACGCCCGACATGTTCGACCACGGCCCACGGCGCCAGCCGGGGTGCCCACAGTCCCTGGATAGGGTTGGTCACGCGCTTGTTGAAACGGGCCACTGCCATAGGAATTTTCATGTGCTCCACGATATGCGCCCGGCACCGGTTTGGCTCACCCGTCTTCGAAACAGTGGTGGCACCGCGTGCCGGATCAGCAATACTTATGAGCATGCTGAGCGATTCCGAGCCAACGGTCGATGATCAGGCGGACTTCCGGGTGCATGTGGTCACCGAGTCGATTCGGTTGTTCGCCGAGAACAGTTACGAGTCGACGACGGTGGATCAAATCGCCGCGGCCGCTGGCATTTCGCGCCGGACCTTCTTCCGTCAGTTCGGTTCCAAAGAGGATGTGATCTTCGCAGATCACGAAGCACTTTTCGCGCGAGTGGCCAACCACCTCGTCACCGTGGGAGGGGCTCCGTGGAGTGCGCCGTGTTCGGCCGCCGAGATCGTATTCACGCATTTCTCACGTACCCGTGAGCTGGCCGTGCGTCGATTCCGCGTCGTGCAAGAGGTGCCGGCGCTGCGTGACCGCGAACTGGTGACGACCTACCGCTACCAGCGGATGTTCGAGGAGGATCTGCGCCGGCGTTTGCCCGACGAATCGGCCGCTCACCTGGCCGGTTATGCGGCCGCGGTTACCGGTGCGCATAACTATCTGCTGAGGGCGATGATTCGCGGCGACCGAACCGCGACCATCGGGCGATTGCGGCGTGAACTTGACCGCATACGTCTGGCACTCGGTGCCGACGGGTCTTCTGATCGACGACGAGTTGCTGTCGTCACCTTCGACGCGGGCGCGACGTCGGAGGAGGTGGCCCGCGAAGTCGGTGAACATCTGCGTAGCGAGGACGGGAGTCGGCGACAATGAGAGCTGCCCCGAAGGATTGACGCGGCACTGAGTGCCGTGATGAACTGTAATTACCACATTACTTTGGCACTGAGTGTCGTAAGGAGCTGTCATGGGTTTCGGTAACCCCGATTTCGAACTTTTCCAGCTACCCGAGGAGCATGTCGCGCTGCGCGAGGCGATCCGCGACCTCTCCGAGAAGCAGATCGAGCCCTATGCGGCAGCCGTCGACGAAGAGGCACGCTTTCCGCAGGAGGCGCTTGACGCGCTGATCGCGTCGGGTTTCAACGCCATTCACGTGCCCGAGGAATACGACGGCCAGGGCGCCGACTCGGTCGCTTCCTGCATCGTGATCGAAGAAGTCGCCCGTGTGTGCGGTTCGTCGTCGCTCATCCCGGCGGTCAACAAACTCGGCACCATGGGGCTGATTCTCAATGGCTCGGACGAGCTCAAGAAGCAGGTTCTGCCGTCGATCGCTTCGGGTGAGGCGATGGCGTCCTACGCGCTGTCCGAGCGCGAGGCAGGTTCGGATGCCGCATCGATGAAGACTCGCGCCCGCAAGGACGGCGACAACTGGGTGCTCAACGGCACCAAGTGCTGGATCACCAACGGTGGTAAGTCCAGCTGGTACACCGTGATGGCGGTGACCGACGCGGACAAGCGCGCGAACGGCATCTCGGCGTTCATGGTCCACAAGGATGATCCCGGCTTCACCGTCGGACCGTTGGAAAAGAAGCTCGGAATCAAGGGTTCGCCGACCGCGGAACTTTACTTCGAGGAGTGCACCATTCCCGCCGATCGCATCATCGGCGCGGAGGGCACCGGCTTCAAGACCGCGCTGCAGACCCTCGATCACACCCGCCCGACCATCGGTGCGCAGGCCGTCGGCATCGCGCAGGGCGCGCTCGACAAGGCCATCGAATACGTCAAGGACCGCAAGCAGTTCGGCAAGGCCATCAGCACGTTCCAGGGGGTGGAGTTCATGATCGCCGACATGGCGATGAAGGTCGAAGCGGCGCGTCTGATGGTGTACACCTCGGCGGCCCGTGCCGAGCGCGGCGAGCAGAACCTCGGCTTCATCTCGTCGGCGTCGAAGTGTTTCGCCTCCGACGTGGCGATGGAGGTGACCACCGACGCCGTGCAGCTATTCGGTGGTGCCGGCTACACCCGCGACTTCCCGGTTGAGCGCATGATGCGCGATGCGAAGATCACCCAGATCTACGAGGGCACCAACCAGATTCAGCGCGTCGTGATGAGCCGCGCGCTGCTTCGCTAGCCATAGTCGCTCAATTGTGTTGAGCGGCTTGCGATTACAGACTGACTAACACGAATGGCCCCGACATCGGTTT
>NZ_BAEH01000129.1 GCF_000241305.1 Gordonia effusa NBRC 100432 | reverse complement strand
CCACCGCCTACCGCTTGTCGAGTGCCCGGTGAGGCGCCTGCCGAGCCGGGTGTATCGAGACCCCGCGACCCAAATACGAAGCCGTGCAATAGTTTTCGACGCTATCTCACCGGGTCTCGATACACGCGCGTCTCGCTTCGCTCGGCGAGCGCACTCGACCACT
>NZ_BAEH01000130.1 GCF_000241305.1 Gordonia effusa NBRC 100432 | reverse complement strand
GGCTATCAGTAGATCACGCAGACGCTCGGCTGGAGTTTTCCAGTCGAGCGTTTTGCGTGGCCGTCGGTTGAGTTTCTGTGCGACGAGTTCGAGGTCCTCGGGCCCGTAGAGGCTTAAGTCGGTGCCCTTCGGGAAGTACTGTCGCAGCAGCCCGTTGGTGTTTTCGTTAGATCCGCGTTGCCAGGGTGAGTGGGGGTCGCAGAAGTAGACCGGTACCCCGGTAGCAATGGTGAACTGTTTGTGGCTGGCCATCTCGCATCCCTGGTCCCAGGTCAGTGAACCGCGCAGATGCGCAGGGAGTGTTCCGATCAGCGGCACTAGCACGTCACGAACCTCCTCGGCGGTGTGTCCACCCGGGAGATGTCCGAGCATGACGTAGCGGGTGGAGCGTTCGACCAGGGTCACGATCGCGGACTCGCTGCGGGCGCCAACGATCAGGTCGCCTTCCCAATGTCCTGGCACAGCCCGGTCGTCGACCTCGGCGGGGCGGTCGGAGATCATCACCATGTCGTCGACGAACCGCTTGGCGCGCTGTTCGGCTTTGCGATGGGGTTTGCGGCGGGTTCGACCGGTCCGCAAGGCTATCGCGACCTCGCGGCGCAGCCCTCCCCGGGCCTGGACATAGATCGCCTGGTAGATCGTTTCAGTGCTCACTCGCATGCCCTGATCGTCGGGGAACTCTTCCCTGAGAGCGTGGCATACCTGTTCTGGGGACCACTGGTCCTGCAACTTGTCGGCGACATAGTCGCGCAGTGGGCCGGTCCGGGTCAGCTTGGATTCTTTAGGGCGGGACCGTGAGCGGGTCCATGCCCGATGCGCACAGTGCGCGCGGTAGACATCCTTGACTGAATAGGCATCGATTTCGCGTTTGATCGTCGAGGCCGACCGACCCAGCCGCCGACCGACCTCCCGTAGCGAGTGACCCTCACGGTGCAGGTCGGCGATCTGTTCCCGATCGGCCAAGGTCAGGAACCGTGGATGCAGTGTCGCTTCCAATCGAGCCAGTGATGGCTGGCCAGCGGCCTGGCGATGGGTGGTCATACCTGTGGTGTAGTCGACGCGCCGTCCATCAGGATGAAGGCGCGCGTTCCCGACTTTGCGGATTCCCTTATCCCAATCCCCGGCCGTACGGATGTTCACGCCGATCTCGGCAGCCGCCTCACGACGACTCACCCCCTCCGCGCGGAGCTGGTCGTATCGGACACGACCCCGGTGCCCGCCAGTACCGCTCTTCCCTCGACCACGCAGCCCGGCCTTGCGCACCCACCCATACGCCGTGTCACGACTAATCCCGACCACACGAGCAGCCTCGGTCACGTTGCCATCTACACGGTCAAACGCCCCGAAGAACTCTTCCTTCAACTCTGCAGAACACACGATCCCCGCAACTCCCTGAATCCAGGGTGTTGCGGGGATCGCTAGAACCCGCCC
>NZ_BAEH01000131.1 GCF_000241305.1 Gordonia effusa NBRC 100432 | reverse complement strand
TTGCCGGGCAAAGATATTCGGCGCCCGCGGGTCTCGATATACCCGCCTCGATCAACGTCTCGCCGGGCACTCGACCACCGATAGCCCCAACCGCACGACGGTTTCGGCGTAACGTCGCGTATATGCCGCAACTACTCCCTTTCCCGACCGAATTCTCGACTGCCCTTGTCCTGGTCGCTCACCCGGACGACCCGGAATATGGTATGTCCGCGGCCGTCGCACGGTGGACCTCCGAGGGGCGAAAGGTGTTCTACGCCTTGGCTTCCAGCGGCGAAGCCGGCATCGAAGGTCTCGCACCGGTGGAGTGCGGGCCGCTGCGGGAAAGTGAGCAGCGCGCGTCCGCGGCAATTGTCGGCGTCGATCACGTCGAGTTCTGGGGGTTCCCTGACAGCAGCATCTTTAATACACCGCAGCTTCGAGCCAAGATCGTCGAGACCATCACCCGCTTGCAACCCGACGTCGTAATCGCCACTTACGGCGGTCCGGAATGGGCACCCGGGGCACCAAACCAGCGAGATCACATGGAATTCGCGGCCGCCGTCATCGAAGCCTACGACACGATGGACTCACCGCCTCGTTGGCTATTCGTCAACGGTCCCGAATCGACGCATGCCGTAGCGGTAGGCGACTTCGTCGAGTCAGCGGTGAATTCCCTTGCCGCCCACGACCGTTATCTGTCGGTACTTGACCCAGGTACACCAGTTATTGAACAAGCGAGGGCACAGGTAGCCATGATGGCCCAGCCACGCGACGACTTCGGCGGTGCAGTGGCGAGTACTTTCGAATTGGTGCGAAACGCTACCTGAACCGAAGAGCCAAACAGGTCCCCGACGCCAACGCGCCGGGGACCTGTTGTCGCACAGAAGCTTTAGCGGCTAGCTGCCTGCCGCGGTGCCGAGGATCGAAGGAATCAGGCTCAGCAGGCTGTTCGCCAGACCGGTGAGGATGCCATTTGAGTTCGCGCCACCCGGGGTCGTTGTGCCCGGCGCTTCCGCGGTCGGAGCACCCTTGTTGACGCCGATGGTGATCTTGGGCTCCTTAGCCGGGTCGAGCCAGGCGAGGATCTTCTTCATCGATGCCTTGTCGATAGCCACACAACCTTGGGTGGGTTCACCGTTGGTCACGTGTAGGAACATCGCGGACGCCTTGCCCGGTGTGCGCTGCGGGTTATGTGCGATGTTGACCGCGTAGTCGTAGACAGGTCCCGAGTTGTAGAGGTTCTCACTGTCTCCGCCTGGGTTCTTCCCCTTGACGTGGGTGTTGTAGGTCGGCGACTTCATGTTGGAGTCCCACCAGTCAGCCGTCGTCGCTTGGAAGTACGGCATTTTGGTTCCGGGGTTCGCATCGCGTCCAAATGCCTGGTCCAGCGCGAAGGTACCTTCCGGTGTGCGTGGAACGTTGTCCTTAGGCTCGCCCATGCCCTGCGACCCCAGGAAGGCTTTCACTGGGCCAACGACCGAGGTCCACTTGCCTTCGGCATTCTTCTCGAATGCCGTGAGCGTCGCGGTGGTATCCGCCGCCTTAGGCGCGGTGACCACGATCATCTGCGACGTTTTGCTCGGCGTCGAAGGTCCGTCCGACGATCCGCCGATACCCGCGAGGGTGTTCAAAACGGTGTCGACCAGCGCTCCGCCGCCGTTGGCAGCCGGCGCATTGGGGGTGGGGGTCGTCGTCGGGGCTGCCGACGCGATGGCAGGAACAGCGATGAGCGACACGATAGCCGCGAACACCACAAGTCCCACTAACCTCATTTGCCTCATAAGTAACTTCAGCACCACACAAGTGTGCCAGTGGTCAAGGCTCAATAAGTCACACGAGGATCACAAGGCAGTCTTGATCTGGTTACCGAAGTGAGCGCCGACACAATTTGGTGCCAGAATCTCGGCCGCCCTTTGGCGCGGCGAGCCCGCGACGCTGACACAGAAGCAGGGAGGAGCCATGGCTGAACCTGCCTGCAACTTTCCGGAGGTATGGACCACCGCTGATCTCGATCGTTTGCCCAATGAGGGACACCGATACGAGATCTTGGAGGGAAGTCTCGTCATGGCACCACCACCTTGGGGGCACCACCAGAACATTGCCACCAAACTCCTGGTCACCCTGTTTGCCGCAGCCCCCGCGGATTGGCGCGTTCTGACCAAGATCGGTGTGCACGTCCCCGGCGGCGAATTCATTCCGGATATCGCCGTTCTCAAACCAGGGGCTGAGCACCGGGTGGTGTGGAACGAGGCGGCAGATGTCGCGCTCGTCGTAGAGGTGGCCTCCGCGTCAACGCAGTCTTTCGAGCGAGGCACTAAAGCCCAGAAGTACGCCGCAGCCGGCATTCCGAACTATTGGCGCGTGGAGCAGGACGGTTCTGTCGTCGCATATGAGTTGGATGGCCCCAGCTACACCGTCATCGCCACGGCTCGCCCAGGGACATCATGGACCGCGACCACGCCATTTACCACAACGCTGACTCCGTCAGACCTGGTGACATAACTACCCCACAGCTATTTCGCGGTTCACGACAATAATTGTCGTGCAACGTGATTCAGCTGTGGGCTAGTTACGGGCGATCTGGGCCCGAAACTCCAGCTCAACCTCGTCGGCTACTTTCAGCGTGCCCATCATCAGCGAAAACGGCTTGAGCCCAACATCGCTATGCCTGACGACAGTGCGCGCTGACAACTCCCACGAATCGTCGGCCTGTGTGGTTTCGACATCGATTGCATGTTCTACACTGCGCCCACATACAGTCAGCTGTCCAGATATTCGATACCCAACGTCGATCGTTGCCACGCCGTCACCCACAAAGGTGATATCGCGAAACTTCTTTGCCTGTAACGTCTTCAACGCGTTGGACCGGACTACCGCCTTCTCCGCGGCAGTCAACGGAGTCAGACCACCATCACCGCGGAGCACGGTCAATGAGTTCACCGCGACCGACAGTTCCACCCTGGTCGGCGCTTCGTCTATCAACGTCGCGCTCCCCGACCACGATTCAAACGAAATGGTCAGCCGATGCCCTGCCTTGGCGGCTGCCCCAGCCACGCCGGTACGCAGTATCAGGTCACCATTGTCAGGTCCGATCATTAGCGAGCCACTCACGTCGCCGACGATACCCGACGCCTTCGCCGCCTAGCGGGGACCGACGAAGCGCGTCACAGCTTTCACCGCTCGTCGAGTGCCCTGAAGAGGCGCCAGCCGAGCCGCTGGTCGAGTGCCCGGTGAGGCGCCAGCCGAGCCGCTGGTCGAGTGCCCGGTGAGGCGCCAGCCGAGCCGCTGGTCGAGTGCCCGGTGAGGCGCCAGCCGAGCCGGGTGTATCGAGACCACCCACACTCGAACACCCCTACCGCACAAGAGCATTCGGGTCGCCAAGG
>NZ_BAEH01000132.1 GCF_000241305.1 Gordonia effusa NBRC 100432 | reverse complement strand
GGGTGACGTCATCTGATGGTCGAGTGCCGTTGTGCGAGCTTGCGAGCGCGGCGGTGTATCGAGACTCGGTGAGTCGGCGTCGAAAACTGTTGTGCGGCAGTGTGTGTGGTCTCGATACACCCGGCTCGGCTAGCGCCTCGCCGGGCACTCGACCAGCGGCGGTGGCCCCTCGGCTAGCGCCTCGCCGGGCACTCGACCAGCGGTGGCGGCCCTGGGCTGCCGCGGCGTCGGCTACTCGGCCAGCGGTGGTGGTCCCCGGCTGACGCCTCGCCGGGCACTCGACTAGCGGTGGTGGGCTCAGGGTGTGGGGACCGGGCTTTGTACGGCCACTAGCGCCTCGTAGCCGCCTACGACGTCGGTTGCGCGCCGTAAGCCCAACTCCTGCAACGACGCCGCGGCCAGGCTCGATGTGTAACCCTGCTGGCACAAGATGATCCACCGGACGTCATGATCGACGGCTTCGGGGATTCGGGCATCACTTGCCGGGTCGGTGCGCCACTCCAACACATTTCGCTCGATGACTAACGCACCCGGATAGTCGCCTTCGACATCGCGCTGCGCCTGCGGCCGGATGTCGACGAGTATCGCCCCCGACAACAATTCGTCGCGCACGTCGGCGGCGTTGACGCGCCGCAGTCGGCGGCGTGCGCGAGCAAGAATGTCGTCGATGGTTGGCATAGCTACTCCGGTTGATCAGTCAAGGTGGTTCGGGTGCGGCGCAGGGTGCGATGCGGAGTCACCTCGTAGTACGACATCGCGGTCAGCGGCGGCGAGTACGCATGCACACTCAACGACACCGGCGCGGTCTGTGCGGTTACGGTACGCGCCGCGGGCAATATCGTCGACGGCGCGACGTCGGGATTGGCTACCACGTCATGTACCCAACCGAGCGGGAACGACGCCTGGTCGCCGGCGTCGAGTGTGCGTCGGCGCAATCCCGCTCCGTTCCAGCGGTATTCGACCAGCGATCCCGCGAGTACGGTCAACGCGCCCAGCGAGCCGGCATGGTCGTGCAATTCGGTGTGCTCGTTGGGTGTCCAGCTAATCAGCCAGACATCGAGGTCATCGTCGGCTTGAAGGCGGGTGGCCCAGCGGTTGACGGTGTCCCATTGGGCAGGCAATAGGTGGTCGTAGCGACCGTCGAGAACATCGGCCGCTCCCTGATCGGTGATTCGGAGCAGATCGGCGGGACGCAGCCGGGTGGGCAGGTGTGCGGCGGGGCCAGCAGAAGCGGGAGAGCGCAGCGGACGATCGAGGATCGAAGTCATGGTGGCGGCTTTCAGTGATTCGGAGCGAATGTCGATGGGCAGGAGGCCGTGGTGGCGACGCGAGGTAGTTCGGTCAGCGACAACAGCGCAAGTACATCTGCGGCGACATCGAGTCAGGGATCACGCCATCAATCCTCACGCGCGACGACGTCGGCGTCGAGGTTTTGCGCTCCGGTGATTTAAACCTGAGGCAGGTGACGACCTGGGCATAGGTGTGACCGGCCACATGGTCAGTGGGACCTGGGTTTAAGGGCACTACCGTGGTGGCGGATACTCTTGATCGAAGTCTGTGGTGTGGGACAGCCCCCCGCATCTGCCGGGCCGACATCGTGAGTCCGAGTCGGGCCCATTGGTTGTAGCGAAGGAGAATGTGGTGACGTACATCATCGCCGAGCCTTGCGTCGACGTGTTGGATAAGGCATGCGTCGAGGAGTGTCCGGTCGATTGCATTTACGAGGGTGATCGGATGCTCTATATCCAGCCCGACGAATGTGTTGACTGTGGTGCGTGCGAGCCGGTGTGCCCCGTTGAAGCCATCTTCTATGAGGATGACGTACCCGACGAGTGGGAACCGTATGTCAGCGCCAATGCCGACTTCTTCGACGATCTCGGATCGCCGGGCGGTGCGAGCAAGGTCGGCAAGGTCGACGCCGACGCTCCGTTCATCAAGGGGTTGCCCCCGATGAACACCGAAGAAGACTGACGCCGAGTGCGACGCGTCAGCACCGCACTGCCAGATTTTCCCTGGGACACCATCGCGGGTGTTAAGACAACGGCAGCGGCGCACCCGGACGGCATCGTGGACCTGTCGGTCGGAACTCCGGTCGACCCGGTCGATCCGCTGATACGCGCCGCGCTTGCCGAAGCGTCTGAGTTTCCCGGTTACCCAACGACGGTGGGGACGCCTGAACTACGACGGTCCGCGGCGGCCGCGCTGGCCAGACGCTATGGCAGCTCGGAGCTGGACGAATCGGCGATCCTGCCGGTAATCGGTACCAAAGAGGCGATCGCCGGGCTTGTGTCGACGTTGGGCATCGAGCCCGGCGAGAACATCGTCATCCCCGAGGTCGCCTATCCCACCTACGAAGTCAGTGCGATCCTTGCCGGCGCGACGCCGATACGTGCCGATGCCACCGGTGTCGCCGACGTCGACGACGCGGCGCTGGTCTTCGTCAATTCGCCCTCGAATCCGACGGGCGCGGTGATGGATGTCGACGCACTGCGCGGCATCGTCGCGTGGGCTCGCGAGCGCAATGCGATCATCGTCTCCGACGAGTGCTATCTGGGCTTGGCCTGGGAGGGGGAGCCGGTCTCGATCCTCGACCCGAGAGTGTCCGACGGTGACCACACCGGTCTAATCGCGGTGCATTCGTTGTCGAAGGTGTCGAATCTGGCGTCGTATCGTGCGGGTTTCCTCGCTGGTGACGTCGAGCTGATCGCCGAATTACTCGCTGTGCGTAAGCATTCCGGGCTGATCGTGCCGTTCCCGATTCAGGGTGCGATGATCGCGGCACTCGACGACGACCGCCATGTCGACGAGCAAGCTGATCGCTACCGCGCGCGGCGCGACATCCTCAAGCCTGCCGTCGAGGCCGCTGGTTTTACCGTCGATCATTCGGAGGCTGGTCTCTATCTATGGTCGACGCGGGGTGAATCGGGCCGCGAGAGCGTTGCGTGGCTCGCTGAGCGAGGGATCCTGGCAGCGCCAGGCGACTTCTACGGTCCGGCTGGCGCGAACCATGTGCGGATTGCGCTGACCGCTACCGACGAGCGCATCGCCGCGGCGGCCAAGCGTCTCGCTTGATCCGCAAACCCGACCCGGCACGACATTCCCGACCCTGAATCCGGGTCGGGAATGTCGCGTGGGGTGGGGTTTGCGAGGGTCGTGGGGTTTCTAGTTCTTGTGCAGCGCGTCGTTGAGTGCGATGCCGTCGCCTTTCCACGGCACAACTTCGACGGCGCCGGTCGAGGAATTGCGGCGGAACAGGATATTCGACTGACCTGCCAGGTCGCGTGCCTTGACCACGGTGCCGTCGGGGCCGGTGACCTTGGTGCCCGCGGTGACATACAGACCCGCCTCGATGACGACGTCGTCGCCGAGCGGAATGCCGCAACCCGAGTTGGCGCCCAACAGGCATCGCTTACCGAGGCTGATAATCTCCTTGCCTCCGCCCGACAGGGTGCCCATCGTCGATGCGCCACCGCCGATGTCGGAGCCATCGCCGACGACGACACCCGCCGAGATCCGGCCCTCCACCATCGATGCACCAAGCGTGCCAGCGTTGAAGTTGACGAACCCCTCGTGCATGACCGTCGTTCCGGCGGCGAGATGTGCGCCCAGACGCACTCGATCGGCGTCGCCGATGCGCACGCCACCGGGAGTCACGTAGTCGACCATGCGGGGGAACTTGTCGATATGCGACACCGTCACCGGACCGCGGGCGGCGCGCAGACGTGCTCGCACTTGCTCGAATCCGTCGACCGCACATGGACCGTGGTTGGTCCACACGACATTGGCGAGCAGCCCGAACTGCCCGTCGAGGTTGGCGCCGTGCGGCGCGACCAGACGGTGCGACAGCAGATGTAGGCGCAGGTAGACGTCGTAGGCATCGGTCGGAGCTTCGGTGATGTCGGCGATGTTGGTGCGGATGGCGACTATCTTGACGCCGCGTACGTCATCGACGCCGACCAGGTCGCGCAGGTAGTCGGGGGTGTCGGCGTCGTCGAGCACGACGGTCCCGGTGATGTCGATGGTGGCCAGTTCGGGCTCGGGAAACCAGGCGTCGAGCACTGTGTGGGTGTCGGCACCGGTGCCGTTGGTCAGGGTGGCGATTCCGATCGCGGATGCTCCATGCGTAGTCACGAGCGCCGAGTTTACCGGGGCGATGTGGGCTTCGGTGAAGCCTCCCGTGGCCCCGTGGGGTGTGCTGCTGTGACAGAGCGGACGTCTCACTGCTCGTTGAGTGCGCTGCTGGGCATTAGCCGAGCTGGGCGTGTCGAGACCGTGCGTGCCCGAAAAGCATTGGTTGCGTTGATGTTTCGGGCGACCGGGGTCTCGATACACCTCGTCGCTGCGCTCCTCGGCACTCGACCACCTGATAGGGATGCACCTGGTCGCTGCGCTCCTCGGCACTCGACCACCTGATAGGGATGCACCTCGTCGCTGCGCTCGTCGGCACTCGACCACCTGCAAGGGATGCACCTGGTCGCTGCGGTTCTTAGCGCTCGACCACCTGCTAGGGCTATCCGGCGACCTGGCTACGCCGGCGGGAGCGCTGCATACAGTTCGACGGCATTGCCGTCCGGATCGGCGACGCTGGCGTAGCGCTGACCCCAGAACGCGTCGAATGGTTCTAGATGGACGGGTGCGCCAGCTGCGACAAGTACACCGAACACTCGGTCGACCTCGGTGGGGAGCCGCAGTCGAAAGCGAGGGAAATGCCTTCGTTCGGGCCCGACGGCGGCGTCCAATCCGGCTGAAACGATTTGGCGACCGCATGCGTGTCGAACATGAGTCGAAACTCGCCGATATGTGCCTCCACATGCATCGCCTTCGCGACGCCGTCGGGGAACTGTTCTTCGGAAAACACCAGGCCGCACCGACGGTAGAACTCGACGCTGGCGGTCATATCGGCGACGAGTACGGAGATGGCGTTGAATTTCGGGGTTGGTGTCATGCCGGTACGGTAACCGCACGTACTGACATGGCGTGCCGATCCCGCAAAGTCGCCGCGCGGTAGCGTTTACCTATGCCCCTCGACTTATCCGCCGATCCCGCGCAACTGACCGCGGCTCTGATCGATATCGAAAGCGAATCCCACGAAGAAGCGGCAATCGCCGATGCGGTCGAAGAGGCATTGCGAACGCAGACAACGGGTTTCGAGATTATTCGGAACGGCAATCGGGTGCTCGCGCGTACCAGTTTCGGCCGCGTCAGCCGCGTGATCCTGGCTGGCCATCTCGACACGGTGCCGATTGCGGGGAATGTGCCGCACCGTCGCGAAACCACCGCCGACGAGGGCGACGTGATTCACGGATGTGGCAGCGTCGACATGAAATCCGGTGATGCGGTCTTCCTGCATCTGGCCGCGACGCTCGATAACCCCCGCCACGATCTGACACTGATCTTCTACGACTGCGAAGAGATCGCGGCGGAGTTCAACGGCCTCGGCGTCATCGAGCGAGAATTACCGGACTGGTTACTCGGCGACGTCGCTATTCTCGGCGAGCCCACCGGCGGTCTGATCGAAGCTGGCTGTCAGGGGACTCTGCGAGTCGTTGTCTCGGCGTCGGGGCAGCGATCGCATTCCGCGCGAGCGTGGATGGGGGACAACGCCATTCACAAACTCGGCGGCCTGCTGACCACCCTCTCGGAGTATCAGCCCCGTCGCGTCGACATCGATGGTTGCGAATACCGCGAGGGATTGTCGGCGGTCGGCATCACCGGTGGTGTCGCGGGCAATGTTATCCCCGACGAGGCGTCGGTGACGATCAACTTCCGGTTCGCGCCCGATCGCAGCGTCGAGCAGGCCACGCAGCATGTCCGCGACGTCGTCGCGTCGGCGCCCGGCGGCCAGCAGCTCACCGTCACCGTGACCGACTCGGCACCCGGCGCGTTGCCCGGACTGGCCAACCCGGCGGCGGCCGAACTCGTCGCGGCCGCTGACGGCAACTTCCGGGCGAAATACGGCTGGACCGACGTTTCGCGGTTCTCCGCGCTCGGCATTCCCGCGGTGAACTACGGCCCGGGCGATCCCAATCTCGCGCACCGCGTCGATGAACGAGTTCCAGTCGCCCAGATCGACACGGTTCATCAGGTATTGCGCGACTACCTGGGGTAACTCCCGTCACGCCGGGGTCGCAGACGCGGCGTGGCCGATGTCAGGGGTAGCCGGACCGCGACTACGCTGACGGCCATGACCATTGGACAATCGCCCGATTCAGAAGCGATCGACGGACCCTCTCCTGACGAAGGCTGCTATGTCGGCCCGATGCGGGTGCGCCGTACCGCCGACCAACTGGCCATGACCACCGATCGTCGGCTACTCGACGCCAGCCAGCGCACCGCCGAGGCGAGGGCACAGCGCGCACAGAAGGACCCGTGGCGAGTACTGCGTATCCAGTCCGAGTTCGTGGCCGGGTTCGATGCTCTACGCGACATCGGGGAAGCAGTCACCGTATTCGGTTCGGCCCGCATCCAGCCGGGAACCGAGCTCTACCAACTAGGCGTCGATGTGGGCGAAGCATTGGGCCGGGCCGGATTCTCGGTAATCACCGGTGGCGGCCCGGGCGCGATGGAGTCGGCTAACAAGGGCGCCTACCAGGCCGGCGCGCAGTCGATCGGACTCGGCATCGAGTTGCCCTTCGAGCAGCGGCTCAACGAGTGGGTCGACGTCGGCCTGAATTTTCGTTACTTCTTCGCGCGCAAGACCATGTTCGTCAAATACGCGCAGGGGTTCGTCTGCCTGCCTGGCGGATTCGGCACTCTCGACGAACTCTTCGAGGCACTGACGCTGGTACAGACCAACAAGATCACCCGATTCCCGATTGTGCTTGTCGGACAAGAGTTTTGGTCGGGTCTGCTCGAGTGGATCAAGAACGTTCTGGTTGCCGAGAAAATGATCGGCGCCGACGACGTCGACCTGCTGCACGTGGTGGATACACCCGAGCAGGTAGTAGAGGCGATAGCGAGCACTCGCCGGGAGTTGGATCGACAGGCTGCGCAGCAGTGAGCGCGATCTGTGTCTACTGTGCGTCCGGCCCGGTTGACGAGCAGTATCTGACTCTCGCCGGCGAATTAGGTACCGCCCTCGGCGACGCTGGGCACTCACTTGTTTCCGGCGGCGGCAATGTCTCCATGATGGGAGCGGTAGCCCGCGCGACCCGCGCGGCGGGCGGGCGGACCATCGGCATCATTCCGCAGGCGCTGGTGGATCGAGAGGTGGCTGACACCGCGGCCGACGAACTCGTCATTACCGACACCATGCGCCAGCGCAAGGCGATGATGGATGATCGGGCCGATGGATTCATCACCCTGCCCGGCGGTATCGGCACCCTCGAGGAACTGTTCGAGACGTGGACCGGGGGTTATCTCGGGATGCACGACAAACCGGTGGTGCTGCTCGACGTCGACGACTTCTACGCCCCACTACTCGACTGGCTGGAGAACTTGCGCCGACGGGGCTTTGTCCAGGAACGTGCGCTGAATCGCCTGCTCATCGCGAAAACCGTGACCGACGCGATCACACTTGCTACTGCTCGGTAAGATTGCCCACATCATCGCGTCCACCTGTAGACACGTACGGAGCAACCATTGACCACCACTGCGTCAGCTAACAAGGTCGGCTTCGCCGACATCGCCAAAGGTCTAGTCGACATGGCACCCTCGGTGCCGCTGATTCTGCGCCACGCGCCCGGTCTGATCCATCGTCCAGCCGATGCCAAACGGACTATCGGCCTGGTCTTTCAGAAACTAGCGGCTGCCCATCCCGACCGCCCGTTCGTGCGCTTCGAAGGCACGTCGATCACATACGGCCAGGCCAACCGAACCGTCAATCGCTACGCATCGACGCTCAGTGGTCTTGGCGTCGGTGAGGGCGATGTTGTTGCGATTCTCGCGAAGAACTCGACAACGAGTCTGCTTCTGATGCTGGCTTCGGTGAAGCTAGGCGCGGTAGCCGGGATGCTCAACTACAACCAGCGCGGCAAAGTGATCGAGCACAGCATGTCGTTGCTCGGGGCGAAGGTGCTGGTGTGGGACCCGGAAACCGCCGAGGCGAAGGACTCGATCCCCAAATCTATTCTGCCGGAACATGTTTTCGACTTCGATGCGTTCAACGAGGCATCGCAGGGACGGCCCGAGGTCAACCCCGCGATCACCGAAACTCTGCCAGCATCGACCAAAGCGTTCTACATTTTCACCTCGGGCACAACGGGATTGCCCAAAGCGAGCGTGATGAGCCACAATCGCTGGCTGGCCAGCATGGCGGGTATCGGTGGGATGGCGGTGCGTCTGCGGCACAGCGACACCCTTTATGTCCCACTGCCGCTCTATCACAACAACGCGCTGTCGGTGTCGTTGTCGTCGGTGCTGGCCTCGGGTGCGTGTATCGCCATCGGCAAACAGTTCTCGGCGTCGAAATTCTGGGATGACGTAATCCTCAACCGCGCCACCGCTTTTTGTTACATCGGCGAACTGTGCCGCTACCTGCTCGCGCAGCCGGCCAAGCGAGTCGACCGCATGCATTCGGTACGGCTGATCGTCGGCAACGGAATGCGACCGGAGATCTGGGATGAGTTCTCCGAGCGGTTCGGCATCGAGCGCATCGTCGAGTTCTACGGCGCCAGTGAGCTGAATCTCGCCTTCGTCAACGCGTTTGGTGTCAAGCGCACCGCTGGCTTTTGCCCACTGCCCTACAAGGTCGTGCAATACGACGACGAGACCGGTGAACCCAAGCGCAACTCGTCGGGTCGTTTGCTCGAAAGCCCCAAGGGCACACCGGGTTTGCTGATCGCAGAGATCAGTGATCGGGTTCCGGTCGACGGATACACCGATCCGGCGGCCACCGAGAAGAAGATCATCCGGGACGCGTTCGCCGACGGCGACTCGTGGTTCAACTCCGGTGATCTCGTGCGCGAGCAGGGTTTCAAACATATCGCCTTCGTCGATCGTCTCGGCGACACTTTCCGCTGGAAGGGCGAGAATGTCGCGACCACCGAGGTCGAGGGCGCTGTGGACGGGCATGACTGCGTGGAACAGTCCGTCGTATACGGTGTCGCGATTCCTGATTCCGACGGCAAGGCGGGGATGGCGGCGGTCAAGCTGCGCGATGGCGCGGAATTTGATCCGGCCGGCGTTGCCGAGCACCTGTACAAGACGCTGCCGTCGTACGCGTTGCCGCTGTTCATTCGACTCGTCGACGAACTTGAGGCCACCTCGACGTTCAAGAGCCGCAAGGTCGAACTTCGCGACGAGGGCTATTCGGGTACCGGGGATGACGTGGTGTACGTATTGGCCGGCCGCAACGACGGTTACGTCAAGATCTACGACGACTACGCCGTCGACGTCGCCAACGCCCGCGCCCCGCGCGGGTAGTACGGCCGCGGCGCGATCGTCGACTCGTCGAATGCTTCCATTACCCTCGGGCCTATGACGAGTTCGACGACGCGGACCCTATGCGGTCGGCCGGTGGCATCGGATCGGGCACTGGTGATGGCGATCGTCAATCGGACGCCGGATTCCTTCTATGACGCCGGGGCGAGTTTTGCTGACGAGGCGGCGCAGGCCCGCGTCACCGAGGTGGTGTCGGACGGCGCCGACATCGTCGACATCGGGGGAGTGAAGGCCGGGCCGGGAGTCGACGTCGACGCGGCGGCCGAAGCCGCCCGCGTCGTGCCGTTCGTCGGGTGGGTCCGGCAGACCTTCCCGGACCTGTTGATCAGCGTCGATACCTGGCGCGCCGAGGTCGCCGACGCGGCATGTGCGGCGGGCGCTGATCTGATCAACGACACGTGGGCGGGCGCCGATCCGGACTTGGTGAAAGTGGCGGCGGCACACCAGGTTGGGATCGTCTGTTCCCACACCGGCGGTGCGATACCGCGTACGCGCCCGCATCGCGTTCGCTATCCCGACGTCGTGGGTGAGGTGGTCGCCGAACTCGCAGCTGCCGCCGACCGCGCCGAAGAAGCCGGTGTACCCGCGGACTCGATTCTCATCGACCCGACGCATGACTTCGGTAAGAACACGCATCACGGATTGGCGCTGTTGCGACATGTCGACGCGCTCGTCGCTACCGGCCGGCCCGTACTTATGGCGTTGAGCAACAAGGACTTTGTGGGGGAGACGCTGGGCGTCGACTTGCGTGAACGGGTAGAAGGCTCACTCGCGGCGACCGCATTGGCCGCCGAACATGGTGCCCGGGTGTTCCGGGTTCACGAAGTTGCGCAGACGCGGCGTGTGGTCGACATGGTCGCGGCCATCTCCGGGCAGCGGTCGCCGGTCCGCACGGTGCGGGGGCTCGCGTGAGTGATACCCGACCGCGGGTCATCGATTGGGCACAGATCGACGCTCTGGTGGCCGCCAAGGATGGGCGGACCGTTTCGGTGGTTCTGCCCGCACTCAACGAGGAAGCCACCGTCGGGGATGTGGTGTCGTCCATCCGACCGCTGTTAGGCGGTCTCGTCGACGAGCTGGTGGTGATGGATTCGGGCTCCACCGATGCGACCGCGCAACGGGCAACCGCCGCTGGCGCCCGGGTGGTGACGCGAGAAGAAGCGGTGCCGTCGGTCGCCCCAGTGCCCGGCAAGGGTGAGGTGCTGTGGCGATCGATTGCCGCGACCACCGGTGACCTCATCGTTTTCATCGACTCCGACCTCATCGATCCCGATCCGATGTTCGTACCAAGGCTGCTCGGTCCGCTCCTGAACGATCGCGCGGTCCAACTGGTGAAGGCGTACTACCGCCGACCCTTGCGGATCGGCGAGAACCGTGACGAAGGTGGCGGTGGCCGGGTCACCGAACTCGTTGCACGACCGCTTCTTTCGTCGCTCAAGCCGGAGCTGGGCGCCATCATCCAACCACTCGGCGGGGAATACGGGGGCACCCGCGAATTGCTGAGTTCGGTGGCCTTCGCTCCCGGTTACGGCGTCGAGATCGGTCTACTCATCGACGCATACGACCGCTGCGGCATCGACGCGATCGCTCAGGTCAATCTGGGTGTGCGCAAACATCGCAACCGCAAACTTACCGAGTTGGGTGTTATGAGTCGACAGATCGTCGGGGTGCTGCTGGGTCGATGTGGGGTGAGGGATTCGGGGGCTGCCCTGACGCAGTTCGTGGAGATCGACGGCGACGAATCCGCAGCTTCGGCGCAGCTGGAAGGTATTCCGCAGTTCGTACGATCCGATACCGAGGTCAACCTCGCTGATCGACCGCCGATGGCAACCGTGATGCCGACGTCGGCCGGTCGTTCCCGTCGCGAGTCGACTCGCATGACACGATAGAAGCCATGACGACGCTCCTGTTGTACCTGCTCATCATGGCGGTCGTGGTGTCGGTGCTGTTCGTGGTGGTGTGGTTCGTGTTCGGTCGCGCCGAAGATCTGCCGCCGCTGGAACCGGGTACGACGCTTACCCGTCTGCCTCGCGAGGGTATTACCGGCGATGATGTCCGCGCGGTGCGTTTTCGGCTGGTCGCGCGTGGATACCGCCAGTCGGACGTGGATTGGACGTTGGAGAAGCTGGCTCGCGAACTCGACGAGCTACGCAGTCTCACTCAGACACTTCAGGCACGCGAGGCAGCCGACGGCGCGGCCGGTCAGGCGTCGGCGCAGGCCAACGACGACCGGAACTGACTACCGAGTATGATTGATGTGGTGTCCTGCGGGTTTTGCCTGCGGGACACTACCGAAGATCACATGGCCGCCCCCATCGCGGTCAGAGGAGGGAGTTCGGCAATGGCGGCGATGAAGCCACGTACCGGTGACGGCCCGATGGAAGCGGCCAAGGAAGGACGCGGCATCGTCGTCCGAATCCCCATCGAGGGAGGCGGGCGCCTGGTGGTTGAGCTGACTCCCGACGAGGCAGCGGCCCTCGGTGAAGAGCTGCGTGGAGTTACCGGCTGACTGATCCGCTCACGCGGGTCACTCGATCGCTGACCTGCCCGGTATGTACGGGGGAACTGACCGTCGTAGCAGTCCGCGACGATGGCTCGCCGGGTGTGTTGGGTTGTCCACGTGGTCATCGCTTCGACGTCGCGCGGCAGGGGTATGTCGCGCTATTGACCGGAGCGCAACGCGGCCTGGTGTCCGATACAGCTGACATGGTTGCAGCTCGGTCGAGAGTCCTGAGCGACGACGGTCCGTTCGCGCGATTGCGCAGCAGCGTCGCCGACCAGGTCGCACATATTTCTATCGGTGCTGGCGAACCGGCACCGATGCTGCTCGATGTCGGGTCGGGGACCGGGCAATACACCGCGGCCTGTTTGGACCGGCTACCGTCGGCAGCCGGGATTGGAATCGATCTGTCCAAGGCCTGTGCCCGCTCGACGGCACGCGCGCATCCCCGCCTTGCCGGGGTCGTCGCCGATGCCTGGTCGCGGCTGCCGGTGGCTGATCTATCGGTGCGGACAATCCTCTCGGTCTTCGCGCCCCGCAATGTGGCGGATTTCGCGAGGGTGCTGCGCGATGGAGGGCACCTCGTCGTCGTGGCGCCGGAGCCGGCGCACCTGCGGGAATTGATCGAGCCGATGGGTATGTTGCGCGTTGGCGAGGATAAGTACGACGGACTGCTGTCCGCGACCGCGGAGCAGTTCAGTGAGGTGTCCTCGGAGGTCGTGCGGTACCGGGCGCAAGTCTCGTCGGGGCAGATTGCCGACCTGGTCGCCATGGGGCCCAGTGCTTTTCATACCTCCATCGACGAGATTACTTCGCGTGCAGGCGTATTCGCGGCCGAGTCGAGCGTATCGGTGACCGTCGCCGTGCGAGTGACAACCTTGCGTCGACGATGAATGGTGTTACAGCACAGCTCGATAGACGTCGAGTGTCTGTTCCGCGATCCTCTCCCAGGAAAATTCGTCACGCGCCCGGATCCGGCCGCGCTCACCCATCGCCGCTGCCCGCGTCGGTGACGCAACCACCGCGTTGACCGCATCGGCGAAGGCGACTTCAAAACCTGTGGGATCGGCTCGGTCGTAAGGCACCAACGTCCCGGTCACGCCGTCGTCGACGACCTCCGGGATACCGCCGACAGCTGAAGCGACGACGGCGGTGCCACATGCCATCGCTTCGAGATTGACGATGCCTAACGGCTCGTACACCGACGGGCAAACAAATACCGTTGCCGCACTTAGTATTTCGCGAAGACCGGCTCCAGGGAGCATTTCCTGAATCCAAAATACGCCCGAGCGCTGGGCGTTGAGTGTCGCGACCTCGGCGGCGACCTCGGCGGCCAATTCCGCCGTGTCCGGTGCGCCGGCGCAGAGGACGAGCTGAACGTCGGGGTCAAACCGAGCGGCGGCGCGGACCAGATGCGCGACCCCCTTCTGCCGGGCGATCCGCCCGACAAAGGCAACGATCGGGCGGGTCGGGTCCACACTGTGGGCGGTCAACACCGACCCGGGCGCGAACGGATCGTCGACGGGGTACCACTGCGTGGTGTCAATACCATTGCGCACCACGTGAACTCGGTCCGGTGTGATGCGGGGGTAGGTGGTGCACACTTCGTCGCGCATGCCGGTACTGACCGCTATCACCGCAGCCGCGTATTCCATCGCATTGCGTTCGGACCAACTCGACACCTGATAGCCGCCGCCAAGTTGTTCGGCTTTCCACGGTCGGGAGGGTTCAAGTGAATGCGCGGTGACCACATGCGGAATGGAATAGAGCAGGCTCGACAAATGCCCGGCGAGGCCGGTGTACCAGGTGTGCGAATGCACAACGTCGGCGTTGGCGAGCGCGGAGGTCATACGCAGATCAGCCGACAAGGTGGCTATCGCGGTATTGGCGTCGGCGAGGGCGGGGTCTGGCCGATAGGTGAAGGCGGTGTCGCGTGGGGCGCCCATCGCGTGTACGTCGACATCGGTGAGCGCGCGCAGGTTACGGACCAGTTCGGTAACGTGAACGCCCGCCCCGCCATAGACTTCCGGCGGGTATTCGCGAGTAAGTACTGCGACTTTCGGCGAGCGGCCGTCGGCGGGGAAAGTCATACCACGACGCTATCTCCCCGCATCGCGATGCGCGCGGCAGTTGGTCGAGCCGTGTCCCGGCCGAGAAGAAATACTCGCCAGTTTCGGCCGCGCGGTGGCCGGTGCGACGGTGTCCGGATAGGTTGAACGGGTGAGTTCTGGACCCAATGTGCTCGGAATCGTTCTGGCCGGCGGCGAAGGCAAGCGGCTCTATCCGCTTACTGCCGATCGCGCCAAACCGGCTGTGCCATTTGGGGGTGCGTATCGGCTGATCGACTTCGTACTCTCCAATCTGGTCAACGCCGGTTATGAACGCATTTGTGTGCTGACGCAGTACAAATCGCATTCACTCGACCGGCACATCTCGCAGACGTGGTGGTCGTCGGGTTTTCACGGGGAGTACATCACCTCGGTTCCGGCGCAGCAGAGGCTCGGCCCGCGCTGGTACACCGGAAGTGCCGACGCGATCTTTCAGTCGCTGAATCTGGTGTACGACGAAGAGCCCGAGTACATCGTGGTATTCGGCGCCGACCACGTCTATCGCATGGATCCCTCGCAAATGGTCAACGCGCACATAGCTTCCGGCGCCGGCGTGACTGTCGCTGGGATTCGCGTGCCGCGGTCGGAAGCATTCGCCTTCGGTTGCATCGACGCCGATGACACCGGCCGCATCACGCAGTTCTTGGAGAAGCCGAGCGATCCACCCGGTACCCCGGACGACCCTGACGCCACCTTCGCGTCGATGGGAAATTATGTGTTCACCACCGAAGCGTTGATCGAGGCCATCCGGGCCGACGCCGCCGATCCGGACTCCGACCACGACATGGGCGGCGACATCATTCCCGCCTTCGTCAAGCGCGGTGAGGCCAATGTCTACGACTTCAAGGACAACGAGGTACCCGGAGCTACTGATCGCGACAAGGGTTACTGGCGCGACGTCGGGACCTTGGACGCGTTTTACGACGCTCACATGGATTTGGTGTCGATCCATCCGGTCTTCAATCTCTACAACCGTCGATGGCCGATCCGCGGCGAGACGCATAACCTACCGCCGGCCAAATTCGTGCGGGGCGGGCTCGCCCAGGATTCCGTCGTCGGGGCGGGGTCGATCGTCTCTGCGGCAACGGTGAGCAATTCGGTTCTCAGTTCCAACATCACCGTCGGTGACGGTGCCGTGGTGCAGGGCAGTGTGCTGATGCCGGGCGTGCGTATCGGCGCCGGTGCCGTCGTGCGTAACGCGATCTTGGACAAGAATGTGGTGATCGCAGACGGAGCGCAGTTGGGTGTGAATCTTGAGCACGATCGGCAGCATTACGCGGTCAGTCCGGGCGGGATCGTGACCGTGGGCAAGGGCGTTCGGATCGGGTAGGGGATGGGGCAGCATCCCCTCGTCGGACGAGTAGCACTGTGGCGACGTTATGCGGAGGCAGCCCCACATCGGTCGAGCACTGCCTGTGGTGCTGTGCGGTCGCACCGCATTTGTCGGTCGAGGAGCGCTGTGGTGTTGGGTGGCTGCACCGCATTCGTCGGTCGAGTAGCGGAAGCGAGCTTGCGCGTATCGAGACGGTGATACGAAAGACCAACTCGCTCTGGACATCGACTCAACGCACCGTAGCGGACTTCGTCCGAGCAAGGACGACGAGCAGGCGGCTAGCCGATCATGTTGCCTGACTTACATTTCCGCCTACTGGGCTGAAGTCTGTGGTCTGACGTCGGGCTGGGGACTGTTCCCTCGCCGATACTGACCTCGCAGGTTTCAGCTAACTACCCCTGAACCAACGCCACGGCCGCCGCTATCAATGGCGTCAACGTCGCCGTGTCCGCGTCTGCGGGCAATGCGTCGACCGGCCACCAGGCCAGGTCGACCGATTCGTCACTGCGTATCGGCTGTGGCAGCTCGCCCGACGAATCCCGTTGCGCCACAGCGCAGAACTGCACGTCGAGATGGCGCGTGGGTACACCCAGGGAACACGTGATCGGATGTGTGTGCAGCCGCGCGATCGACGGGCGGCCGGTCCGCGGTGACCCGGCGAGCCGCAGCCCCGACAATCCCGATTCTTCGGTCGCCTCACGCAGCGCCGCGGCGTCGACCGACGGATCGGCCGGCTCCATATGCCCGCCCAGCTGCACCCACCGCCCAATCCGCGGATGCAATGTCAACAACGTGTGCGTGCCCTGGGCGTCGAGCACGAGCGCTGACGCCGTCAGATGCCCCGACGGCGAACGACGAAGGCACGCATCAGGATTCGCGGCGACAAACGCCAGGTAGGTGTGCCGCAGTGAGTCCTGCTCGACGTCGGATGTCGACCACTCCGACAGCAAGTTGACGGCGGACTGCGCCAACAACCGACCCGAGGTGTCGGTCATCGCCGCACTACCCACTGATCGATCGGCGCGGGTGGTCGCGGTGTCAGCGGTTCTTCGGGGTACCCGATCGCTACGGCTCCCAACGGTTCCCAGTCATCGTCGAGTTCCAGTGTCGATCGCACGACGTCCGGAGCGAAAATCGTCGACCCCACCCAGCAACTGCCGACGCCGCGCACCGACAGTGCGACCAACAGTCCCTGTACGGCAGCGCCCGTGGCGACGGTGAACATAGTGTGTTCGGCCGCCCGACGTCGCGCGTCGGGGTAGTCGTGCACTCCGTCGGGAACAAGGCACGGGACAACGAGTTCCGGTGCATCGTAAAGGATTTGGCCACGGCGCAGCCGCTTCTCGATTGACTCGGGTGTCTTGGCATCGCCGGTGAGATCGGTGCGCCACGAATCAGCCATCGCGTCGAGCATGTTACGACGCCTGGCGCTGTCGCGGACCCATACGAAGCGGACCGGATGCGTGTGATGCGGCGCCGGCGCCGTCAGTGCATCGGCGAAGGCCGCGTTCATCACCGCCTCGTCCACCGCGCCTTCGACGAACCGTCGCACCGACCGTCGGGTCAGCAGCGCCTCGGTGCGGCCCTGTGCGAGTGCCTCATCGGTCCCCAGACGGAACAGATCCTCGTCTCCGGGTCTCACCAGCGCTCGGGCGGTCGAGCCGTTGTCGCGAGGCGTGAGGCCGCGAATCACGGCGACCGGTACACCGGCGAGTTTTCCCTTCACGAGGTCAGCCGCCGCAGCAATTTCATCAGCGACCGCGATGTCGGTGACTATCAACGGATTTCCGTATTCGTCGACGCCGCCCTCATACGGATGGCTGACTGCGATTCCGGCGGCACCGATTGCGACGTCGATCTGACCGGTGCGCCACGCGCGACCCATCGTGTCCGTCACGACGACAGCGACATCGAGCCCGTGTTCGCGCAGCAGAGAGCTCCGGGTTCGTGCGGCACTGGCATCGGGATCGACTGGCAGCAGGGCCAATTGGTCCGATGGCACATTCGATCCGTCGACTCCCGCCGCCGCCTGGACCAGTCCGTAGGCGTTCTCGGTGATCAACGTGCGGTTCTTACGCGCCAGCACGCGGACAGACTCTTGTTCGACCAGCTTGCGCCGCAAGGCATCGCGCTCGTCGGGGTCTGTCGGTGCGGGCACCATCCGCCCCTCGGTTTTGGAGAAGATCTTGCTGGTGATTACCACGATGTCGTCATCGGCGAGCCACGGTGCGGCCGAGGCGATCTGCGCGGCGACGTCGGAACCGGGGCCGAATTCGCCGAGCCCGGTTACCGGCAGGATTCGCAGTTCGCCCGCCGCCCGGTGATCGGCGATAGCTCCGGTCACTGGATTGTCTCCGGCATCGTGACGCCGACGAGTTCTGCCGCTGCCACAACCATTTTCGCGGTAGTCGCCGGATCGGTCATCAGTAGCGGCGCGGTACCGATGGCGATGCCGTCGACCTGCGCCGAGTCGCCGTCGGCGATCAGCCAGCCGTCGATGAGTCCGTTGCCGCTGCGAGCGCCGTAGTGTTCGGCGATGGCCTGCGCCGTGGTTTCGACACCGATTACGGTGAGGCATTCATCGGCCATGCCGCGTAACGGCTTGTTGTCGATGACGGGCGAGATGCCAACCACGGGTGCGGCCGTATTCCGCAGTGCCGCACGTAGTCCGGGCACACTCATGATCGCGCCGATCGACACAACCGGGTTGCTGGGAGCGAATAGGACGAGATCGGCGTCGGCGATGGCGTCGACCACGCCGGGGCCAGGTTTTGCTTCCGACCCCACCTGGGCGAAGCCGAATGTCGGGATTTGTGCGCGATGGCGGACCCACCATTCCTGGAAGTGGATGGCTACCTGCTCGTCATCGTCGCCGCCGGGTTTGGTCACCACGACATGCGTCTCGTGCCGGTCCTCGGTAGCCGGCAGTAGTCGCACGCCGGGCTGCCAGCGCTTGGACAGTGCCGCGGTCACGTCAGCGAGTCGGAATCCGGCCTCGAGTATCTGGGTCCGAATGAGATGGGTAGCGAGGTCACGATCGCCGAGGCCGAACCAATCGGGATCGGCTCCGTAGGCCGCGAGTTCTTCTTTGGCATGCCAGGTTTCGCCCTGGCGTCCCCACGCGCGTTCGGCATCGATGCCGCCGCCGAGGGTGTACATACATGTGTCGAGGTCGGGGCAGATGCGTACGCCGTGCATCCACGCGTCATCGCCGACGTTTACGATCGCCGTGATTTCATGGGCCGCCGCGTGGCTTTCGGAGTCGGGCGGCGGGAATGGCGTCGCGCCGAGCAGTTCTCGAACCCCCAGTAGGAATCGAGCCCCGCCAACGCCGCCGACAAGCACAGTCACCTTCACGAAGATTCACTGTAGTGTGGGTCGTTCGTGGCGGCGCTGCCTGCTCCGCCACAAGCCGACCTCAAGTACGTGTCGAGTCCGGTTTTTACCGAAAGTCGGTGGTATAAAGCAAATTTTCCACTTTGGCTTGACCTGGGTACCCTAGCGAGTATCTAATAACAACAGTGTCATTCCGGTTTTCGATATCGAGAATGTTGTGTGAGACTTTGCTGTCTAGCAACATATTCGACAATTTGTTCGAAGTATCGGATGTTGGGTTTAGGCCTAGACGCTAACGTGCGAGTGGAGAAGTTGTGCTAGTGCCAGAAACGACACGGGTGGGTGTCAAAAGTGACCAGTTGTGATTGACGAAAACGATACTTCCAAGGAGGCGCCGGCGATGGCTTTCGAGAACCGCATCGGCAATGCCCTTGAACCGCACAGCAGTACCCATGAGTTCCACACTCCGTTGCAGCCCGCCGACAGCGGTGCGGATGCATTGGGGGCTCGTAACCACTTGTCGTTGGTACCCAACGACTTTGATGAACTGTTTGATGCGGTCGAGGAGCAGTGGCAAGAGCGCGCGTTGTGTGCGCAGACAGATCCCGAAGCATTCTTCCCCGAGAAGGGTGGTTCAACCCGCGAGGCCAAACGCATCTGCCAAGGGTGCGAGGTCAAACCGGAATGCCTTGAGTTCGCTCTCCACAACGACGAGCGCTTTGGTATCTGGGGCGGTCTCTCTGAGCGAGAACGCCGCCGGCTCAAGCGCGGCATTATCTAAAGCGGTCGCGGCTGGCTGACCTTCTCGCGATTGGCGAGATCGGTATTACTCGTCGGGACCGCGGTCGACTGTCTCTTCATCGACGCCGAGATAGGTCGCGATTTGCTGTACCAGTACCTCGTGTACCAGGTCGAGTAGGTCGTCGCCGCGTTTCGCGCGGCTCTCCAACGGACGTCTAAACAGAATGATATGCGCCCTCGTCGGGCTGCCTTCGGTGTCGATACCCGCATGAATTAGCCGCGCCAGCGGTACATTTCCGTCCGCGGTGACCTCCTCGGGCCATTCGACGCGTTCAGTGTCTCGCGGCAGCATCCGGGGGATGTCGTCGACCGCGACGTCGAGTCCGGTTAGTCGTTCGCGCCAGCGAAGATCGATGTCGGCGAATGCCTCAAGTGCGACGGCGTCGAAGGCGTCCGACCGGGATCGCCATGCCGGTACCGCTTGCGGCAACAGGGGACTGCGCAAGCCACGGCCGTGTCGATCGCGCCGACGCCGCGGTGTCTGCTGCGTCGACGGCCGCGCGAGTGGTTGCACGCGAGAACTGCGACGGCTGGGCATGGATATGGAGTGTAGATCCACTCGGGCAAATCGGTGAGGTTAAGCCCTTCGACGGTGTGTCAGCGACCCTCTGGGGTGATCCACGGGATAACCTCTACGGGTGAGTTCTCCTCGTCAGTGCCGCCGTCCGGGCTGCTCGCGTGCCGCCGTCGCGACACTGACCTTCGTCTACGCCGAGTCAACCGCGGTGATCGGGCCGTTGTCGACTAATCCCGAACCCCATGCGTGGGATCTGTGCGCCGAGCACGCCGCGACCATCACCGTGCCCCGCGGTTGGGAAATGCTCCGCAGCGAACGCACGTTCAGCGCGCCGCCAGAGGATCTGGAACTGACCGCGTTGGCCGAAGCGGTCCGAGAATCCGGCGCGGCGGTCGGCAGCGTGCCCCTCGACGGTCTCGACGACTTGCCGCTGCATCGCTCGACGTCGCAGAGTGCCAATGCCCGCTTCGATCGGATGGGAACAGCCGAGAGTGGCCGCCATCGCGCGCCGGTCAAGCCGCGACCGGGCCAACGCGGGCATCTGCGAGTACTTCCCGATCCCGTCGACTAGATCGGCAGTCGAGTCGATACGCTGAGACGTATGCGCTCTGACACCGCTGACCTCGATGACGTCGAGGAATTGTTGTCCGCCGACCGCGACGGACTGTTGCAAGCTGTGGCACTCGCTGGCGCCCAGGTCAGGGCAATCGCCGAAGCACGTCGCGAAGGTGTACTCGATTGCCTGGCTGAACTGCGTCCGCGCAGTCTTGTGATCGTGACCGGCGCATCGGCGGTCGGTGCGGATGCGGTGGATTTCGTGGTCGCGGCGATTGGCGCCCGAGTCGACGTTCCGATTGTCGTCATTCCGACCTTGCCGGGCTGGATCGGCCCGCTCGACGTCGTTGTACTGGCCGGTGACGACGCCGGTGACCCGGCACTCATCGACGCTGGAGCTCGCGGCGCCCGCCGTCGTGCCGAGGTCGTCACCCTGGCTCCGTTGGAAGGGCCGCTCCGTGACGCGGTCGCCGGCCGCGTCATCGATCTGTCACCACGAGTCAACGTCCCGGCCGAGTTCCGGTTTTGCGGGCTGGTGGCGGGACTACTCGCGGTATGTGCGGCGCTCACGGCGGTCCGCACCACCGGCGCGGTCATCGATTTCGACGACCTTGCCACCGCACTCGACGCCGAAGCCGCTGCCAACCATCCCGATCGCGAAGGTTTCCGGAACCAGGCGAAGCTTCTGGCGTCGAAAGTCCAAGAGCGCGAAACTATTTGGGCCGGCGACGATGCTTCGACCGACGTTGTGGCACGACGCGCCAGCGTGATCTTCGCGACCGTGGCGGCGGTACCGGGCGCGGCAGTGACACTGCCGGCCGCACTGGGCGCGATGCTGATACGGTCGGGCACCGGCGAATCCGCTGCTGATTCGATCTTCTACGATCCACAGTTCGACGGTCCGATAGGCCGGATGCCGCAACTACTCGTGGTGAGTTCGGCCGGTCGGCATTGGTATACGCGTCAGCGGGTAGGAGATTTGGCCACCGAAATCCTCGTCGACGTCGTCGATTCAAACGATGCGGGGGACACGGCGGTCGCCGGACGTGACGAGACGATGGGCTACCTTGTGGTGACGCTGCGAATGGAGATGGCGGCGGTATATCTACGACTGTTGGGAGCTGGACGGGCATGAGACTGCTCGAAGGTGTAGTCCGTCCGTACGCATGGGGGTCTCGGACATCGATAGCGGCCATCCGCGGTTTGCCGACGCCATCACCACATCCGGAGGCCGAATTATGGTTCGGCGCGCACCCGGCCGGCCCATCGACCTGTGTGGACACCGACGGCGAACCGGCCACGTTGCTGGCTGAAATCGATGCGCATCCGACTCAATCACTGGGTGTCGCCGCGGTGGCCGAGTTCGGTCCCCGATTGCCGTTTCTGCTGAAAGTCCTTGCCGCCGACGAGCCGTTATCACTACAGGCGCACCCGAGCGCCGAGCAGGCGGCCGAGGGATTTGCGCGTGAGAATGCCCTGGGCCTCGCGCCCGATGCGCCCGAGCGTAATTACCGCGACGGTTGGCATAAGCCCGAGGTAATCGTCGCGATCACCGAATTCGATGCGCTGGCGGGTTTTCGTGACCCGGCGCAGACCGTAGATCTACTACGCGAATTGCAGGTCGCCGAACTCGACCCATACTTGGGAATGCTTGCCGGACAACCGGATTGCAACGGCCTGCGCGCATTGTTCACGACGTGGATCACATTGCCCGAAGCAGTGATCGCGACACTGGTCCCGGCGGTACTCGATGCCGCGGTCTCGCTGCTGGCGCAGGGGGACAGTGAGTTTCGGTCTGAGTTACAGACGCTACTCGAACTCGGCGAATCGTATCCACGCGATCCGGGGGTGTTGGCGGCGTTGCTGCTCAACCGAATCCATCTCGAACCCGGTGAGGCACTGTACCTTTCGGCCGGTAATCTGCACGCCTATTTGCAGGGCACGGGCGTGGAGATCATGGCCAACTCGGACAACGTACTGCGCGGCGGATTGACTCCCAAACATATCGATGTTCCCGAACTCCTGCGTGTCTTGGACTTCAGCCCGGTGGCGCCGCAGGACCTCGCACCGCAGATTCGGACGATCAACGCGGAGCGGATCTATCTGACCGAGGCGCGCGAATTCCGTTTGTCGAGGGTCGAATTGGACGGAACCGGCCTACGGCACGCGTCGTCGATCTCCTTCGACATGCCGGGCCCACAGATACTCGCGGTGTTGCGCGGGACCATCGAGGTGCGGTCGGTGACCGGTGGAACGACAACTGTCCATGCGGGACAGGCGATTTGGATTGCCGACGACGATCCCGACGTTACCGTGCGGGCCGCAGCGGCAAAGGCGACGTTCTTTCGGGCGTTGGTTCCCGCTGCGCCGGTAGCTGACTGATCGGGAGTGGCGATCTGCGTATGGGTGCCCGCTGGGTAGCCGGACGACTGCCGAACATTCGCCACTCCTCGGGGGTGGTGACGATCGAGACGCGCCGTCTGTGTCCAGCGACCTCCAGATCGATATACCCCGGCGACACCTGATCGTGGATCAACCGAATAGTGGCTCGGACGGATGATTGGGCGGCGCGAGTGACGTCATCGAAGACATAGAGCAGGGTAACGTTCATGTCGGCGGTGTCGTCGGTGAATTGTATTGGCATACCGGGGATTTCGTCGACGACGTGCAAATGCGGTGATGGTTGGTATGCCTGCGGTTGACCATCGAACGAAAGTGCGCCGTGGTCGGCGACGGTTGTGACCAACGGATCCCAATAGCCGCGACGATCAGTGCTGATCGTCACGGTCATACCGGTGGCGACAGCACGCGAGACCACCTGCCATACGCACTGTTGTTGGCCGACCACTATCACCGCGGGCGCTGCGGCCAGCGCGATGGCGACGCCGCGACCGGCGCCGTCGGCACCGATCAGCTGGCCGCAGCCTCCGATCTGCAGCGGGCCGATGGTAGGCAGCGGCGCCCACGCCAGACTCCGGTCCAGCCACGACGCGGACGCGACCGGCAGCGTCGCGCACAGAGCTTCGAATTGTCGACCGGGCAGGGGGACTAGTCCCGAGACTGATTCTCCTAAAACGCGATTCGACGTCGGGTGTTCGTTCACCCGTAAGAGACCCGTGCATAGGCCAGGTTGTGAACCAGGGCGTAGTCGCAAGGCTAGCGTGGTCGACAGTGCATCGTGCGACCATCCCGACGAGGCGGCGATCTTCGGCAAGTCGGCTGGGTTGATTGCGAACGTCCGGGTGCGGGTGTCGTCATGGATCAGTTGCGACCAAGTCTCATCAGACGCACCGGGCGGCACCCCATCAGTGAGAAACATTGTGGCATTGGTGATTTGCCGGGCGGTCAGTATCGAAGCGGCGATCCCGGCGTCATTCAGCGCCGCCGTGATCCGACGGGTCGTGACGACCGCGGCGCGCACCGCGCCCACCGACCCACCGCCCCGACGGGCTACGGCGTCGGCGAAATCGGCTGGGCGTAATCGGATAACGAGGAAAGTGACTCGATCGGCAACCGCCGGCAACGGTCCCAGCGTGGCGTGATAGATCCGCGCGATATGGCCCGGCCCAGCTGTTCGACGCCCATGGCTGACGAGGTCGACCGAGTCGACGGAGATGTCAAAGGTGTTGAGACAGTTGGCAATGGTGCACATGGTCAGCGTCTGACCCGCGTAGTCCGGAACAACCCCGCTGCAGGTGAGGGTCGTCGGTACGGTCAGGTCCGCATGAATGCCGAGCATCGTGATCAAAGTGTCGTCCACCCACCGGGCCCCCATCTGCTCGGTGACGCCGTCGCGCCGCGATCGGTTCGGGAGCGGGACGTCGAAGGCCCGCGTCACTACGTCGTGTGGGTCGCGCCGAACGCGGCGAAGATCGAATTGCGCACGGCGCCAGCGGGTATGGAAATAGTTGCGCACTGGACGCAGCCCGGCGAGTAGGCCGACGGCGACGCAGCCCAGTAGGGCGTAGCTACCCCGGGCATCGCCGATGGCACTCCAGATGACTAGTCCGGTCGCGAGTACCGCTTCGACTGCGAGCAGCACCCGCGCCGGCCCCGATCGGATAGACATGTCCATTCCCGCCCCCTGCTGCCCCGTGTGCCATCGCGGCCTTGCGCAAAACCGTGAAAGGTCCCGCGTCGCGCACCGACGTGGCCTACGGTAATCCACGTCGGTCACGAACATGCCCGGAACGGGCGTTTCACCGGTCAGGGGATCTGATTCACGGTTTCAGGGGGGCGAAATGGTACGTCAGTTGACGACCAAGGCACAGGTCAACGGGTATCGCTTTTTGCTGCGTCGCCAAGAGCACGCGCTGGTACGCCGGGATGTTCGAATGCTGCACGACCCGATGCGCTCGGAGCGCAACGCACTGTTCGCCGGAGCACTGATCGGCTTGCTGATACTCGGCGGATGCGGCGTCTATGGACTGGTCCGGCCACAGGGGAACGTCGGCGACTCGACGATTCTGGTGAGTAAGAGCAGTGGCGCGATGTTCGTCCGCCTCGATGACCGATTGCATCCGGTACTCAACCTTGCGTCGGCCCGGCTCATCGTCGGAACGGCGGCTTCGCCGAAGTCGGTGGGTGAATCGGTGCTGGCGAAGTATCCACGCGGACCATTGCTCGGAATACCCGGCGCCCCAAGCTCTTTGCCCGCGCCAACGCGCGGCGCATCGGAGTGGTCGGTATGTGATGGGAGCGGCGGGCGTGGGGCCGACGTCGAGGTGCGGACGACCACAGTCATCGTCGGCGCCCTGACACCTGACGATCGTGGTGCCGGGCGTGGCGCCGCTCTGGTGAGCGTCTCCGGCGAAACGTATCTCGTCTATCACATGGTGGCCGGTGATCGATCGCGACCGGTCCGGGCTCGCGTCGACACGGCGAGTGTGCCGGTACGTCGGGCGCTCGGGGCGGAGAATACCGTTGCGCGCCCAGTAAGTTCGGCGCTGCTCAACAGCTTGCCCCGAATGCCTGACCTGGTGGTTCCGGTCGTATCGGGGATAGGCGCGGCGAGCATTCTGGGCGGGGGTGTCTCCGTCGGAACGGTGTTCAAGACGGTCGACGCGGCCGAACGGCGGTCGTTCTACGTCGCGCTTTCTGACGGGGTGCAACGTATTTCGAATCTAGTCGCCGATATCTTGCTGTTGGCCGGCGGGGCGGCAACACAAAATCACGACGCGGTTATCCAGACCATCAATCCGGCGACGCTGGTAGGAGTGCCGGTGCGTGACTCATTGCCCGTCGCCCATTATCCCTCTGTCGCACCACATCTCGTCGATGTCGCCGCGGCGCCCGTGATATGTCACGAGTGGCATGGCGAGGCGGAAACGTCGTCGGCCCTACGGTTCGGCGCTCGAATTCCCGTCGGTCCCGACCAACGAGTCACTATCCCGGTTGGCGCCGACGGCAGCGGCCCCGCGGTCGACGAGATCGCAATTCGGCCGGGCTGCGGTTGGTATGTGCGAATCACCGGGATAGAACCCGGCAGCCCGCGCCGGGAGAGTAGATACCTGGTGTCCGACAATGGAATTCGCTACGGCGTCTACGACGTCGAAGCTGGCGGAATACTGGGGCTGGGAGATGACGCCGACCAACTCGCGCCGTGGCCGATGCTCTCACTCCTGGCGGCGGGTCCCATGCTGTCGCGCACCGAAGCTCTCGTCGCCCACGCCGGTATGCCGCCGGACGCAGCGTCGATGCCGATCTCGGCCGACAGGCCGAACTGAATGTCGGCGTGCCGGCCGAAGCGGCGTTGGCGAGGGTTAGGCGTTGACTTTGACTTCGCCGGCAAGACGTGAGACGGCGACGAGGACCTGGGCGACTACGTCGGCGTGGCCAACGCCCTCGTCGGTCAAATCAGCGGTGGTGATGCCGACCTCGACCTCTTCGACAACACGACCACCGGCGATGCCGACCGACTTGCGGGTGTCTTCGCGCGACCATTTGCCGCCGAAGCGGCCCAGTGCTGCGCCGATGACGCCGACCGGCTTGTCTTTGATGGCGCCGGTGCCGTAGGGACGCGACAGCCAGTCGATGGCGTTCTTCAAGACGGCGGGGATGGTGCCGTTGTATTCGGGGGTGACCAACAACACGGCGTCGGCTGCACCGACCGCGGCGCGGACTGCGACGACGGATTCGGCCAGCGTCGCACCCTCGCCGTCGGGCGTCGCGGGGTCATTGTCTTCGTTGTAGAAGGGCAGTTCTTGCAGGTCGACGATGTTTACCGTCACGCCTTCGGGGGCGTTGTCGCGAGCCACCTCGGCCAGTTGGCGGTTGATCGATGCTTTACGCAGGCTGCCGACTAGTACGGCGATCTGGACGGTGCTGTCAGTGCTCATTCTCTGGCCCCTATGTCTTGTGGTTGTCGCGGCGACCGATCTGTAACCGGTGTCGCATGGGTTTCGCTACACTGGAAGTAACCGGACCACAGTCCGACTAATTCCCATCCCCGTCAACAGTTACGCTCATCACATGCAAGAACTCGGCAGCACTCTGCCCATATCCAGCGAATGCGAGCGCGCGGATGCCGCGCGGAATCGTCGTTTGCTACTGGAGGCTGCCGCGACGCTCATCGAGCGGCACGGTGCCGCCGGGGTGACGATGGACGCGCTGGCCCGCGAAGCGGGTGTCGGCAAAGGCACCGTTTTTCGCCGGTTCGGTAACCGAACCGGTTTGATGCGCGCATTGCTCGATCATTCGGAAACCGAACTGCAGCAGGCGTTTATCGCTGGTCCGCCGCCGCTCGGGCCGGGGGCGCCGCCGCTCGATCGGTTGCTGGCCTATGGGCGGGCACGGTTGCAGATGCATGCCGATCACCTCGATCTGCTGCTGGAGGCTGACGAATCCGGGGTTGAACGGTTCCGGCATCCGGTCTGGGCGGCGTCGACGGCGCACGTGACGATGTTGCTGCGGCAATTGGGTGTTAGCGAAACAACTGTGCTCGCCATCGCCATCCAGGCGCCATTCGAAGCGGCTTCTCTCGCGCATATGACGACTGGACTGGGGCTCGATCTACTCGAGGTGACCGCGCAATGGGAGCTAATGGTGCGCGCGTTGGTCGCCGGCGCCGGAGTCTGAGTCTGCTGAACTCTGCGGCGGGAGAGTCGATGAGGTGACATCTCCCTCGCGTCGCCTGGGTTTGCAGTTTTCAGCAGTGCTGAACTCTGCGTCGTCGTGTCCGGCGAGGGCAGCGGTCCCTTGCGTTGCCCCAGCTCGCAGTTTGTGGCGCCAATAGCCAGCTGGAATCGACGCTGCTGGGAACCGCGCTCTGCAGGTCTGTCATACCCCCGGCGTATAGCTGAAACCATGAAGAAATCGACCCCCGACGGCTGCGGTCGGTGTCTGCGTCTAGGAGACCAGACCCGACACGCCGAACCGCGCTGCGACACGCCGAAATTTAAGATTCTGCACCCTTGCGACCTGGGGATTTCACGAATGTAATTCACAAGTCCTTGTGTTGGTTCCAATGATCGACCACTAGGTGTAGTGTCTGAGGGACCGGAACGGCAGAAGGCACCATCCCAGTCAGGGCGTGCTCACGCTAACGGGAATCGAGAGTGAAAGTTCACGATTCGCCACCCCGGGAGAACCCTGAATCCTCTAAATCCATCTGCTGTGAGGAGCACCTGAGAAATGGCGATCACCGTCTACACCAAGCCGGCCTGCGTTCAGTGCAATGCGACCTACAAGGCGCTCGATAAGCAGGGGCTGTCCTACGACGTTGTGGACATCAGTGAGAACCCGGAAGCCCGCGATTACGTGATGGCACTGGGTTACCTGCAGGCGCCGGTCGTCGTCGTCGACGGCGAGCACTGGTCTGGATTCCGTCCGGACCGCATCAAGGCAGTGGCTGCCGCCGCAGCCTGATCGACCCCTCGGCGACCGATCCGACGGGGAAGCCGGATCGAGTCACGACGTCGGCCAAGTAAGACGAGTAGGCCACGCGAGACATCGCAAACCAACATCAATGTCGAACGCCACGTGGAGGTAGTCATGGCAGCTTCATCGCCGCTAATCGTCTACTTCTCGTCGGTATCGGAGAATACTCACCGGTTCGTCGAGAAGTTGGACATGCGCGCCGTGCGTATTCCGGTTACTGGATCCGCAAGTGCCACAGGTGCTTTCACGGTAGACGAGCCCTATATCTTGATCACGCCGACATACGGTGGCGGCAAGATCGGGTCGTCAACCGGTGGCGGGTACGTTCCCAAACAAGTCATCAGGTTCCTCAACGACAGTCACAATCGATCCCTCATCCGTGCGGTGATCGCCGCCGGCAATACGAATTTCGGTGAGGAATTCTGCATGGCGGGCGACGTCGTTTCCGCCAAATGCGAAGTGCCCTACCTCTACCGATTCGAACTCATGGGAACCGAGTACGACGTGCAGCGCGTCCGGAGCGGGCTCGTTGAATTCGCTGGCACCTCACGTTTCACACAACACACACTTATTCCGAGCGCCTAACAGTCCTTCGGAACTTGTTCAACCGCAGTCAGTTTCATACTTTCCACTAGCTTCAGGAGTCGTCGTGTCGCCAACCCTCACCTCTGCAGACGCCCCGTCGGCCAGCCAGTCCGGTACCCACGCCGGACCCGGCGGACACGAGCCAGGTGACCTGGACTTTCACGCGCTCAACGCGATGCTCAACCTGTACGACGCCGATGGGCGCATCCAGTTCGAGAAGGATCGCGAAGCGGCTAATCAGTACTTTCTGCAGCACGTCAATCAGAACACGGTGTTCTTCCACGACCTCGAGGAAAAACTCGATTACCTGGTCGAGGAGAACTACTACGAGCCCGACGTACTGGGCCGCTACGACCGCGAGTTCATCAAAGGTCTGTTCAGCCACGCCTACAAGAAGAAGTTCCGATTCCCGACCTTCCTCGGCGCGTTCAAGTACTACACCAGTTACACGCTCAAAACCTTCGACGGCAAGCGCTACCTCGAACGTTTCGAAGATCGTGTCTGCATGGTGGCGCTGACACTCGCCGATGGTGACGAAACTCTGGCCCGCAATCTCGTTGACGAGATCATCGACGGCCGTTTCCAGCCGGCGACCCCGACCTTCCTCAACTCGGGTAAGAAGCAGCGCGGCGAGCCGGTTAGCTGTTTCCTCCTGCGTATCGAAGACAACATGGAGTCGATTGGCCGCTCGATCAACTCGGCGCTGCAGCTGTCCAAGCGTGGCGGCGGAGTTGCCTTGCTGCTCAGCAACATTCGTGAGCACGGAGCGCCGATCAAGAAGATCGAGAACCAATCGTCCGGCGTCATCCCGATCATGAAGCTGCTGGAGGATTCGTTCTCCTACGCCAACCAGCTCGGTGCGCGTCAGGGTGCTGGCGCGGTGTATCTGCATGCCCATCACCCGGACATCTATCGCTTCCTCGACACCAAGCGGGAAAACGCCGACGAGAAGATCCGGATCAAGACGCTGAGCCTCGGCGTCGTCATCCCCGACGTCACCTTTGAACTGGCCAAGAACAACGACGACATGTACTTGTTCAGTCCGTACGATGTTGAGCGCATCTACGGTGTTCCGTTCGCCGACATCAACGTCACCGAGAAGTACGACGAAATGGTGGAGGACAAGCGGATTCGCAAGTCCAAGATCAAAGCGCGCGAGTTCTTCCAGACACTCGCCGAGCTGCAGTTCGAGTCCGGTTACCCGTACATCATGTTCGAGGACACGGTGAACCGCGCCAACCCGGTCGAAGGCAAGATCACCCATTCGAACCTGTGCTCGGAGATCTTGCAGGTATCGACGCCGTCGATCTTCAACGATGACCTGTCCTACAAGGAGGTCGGCCGCGACATCTCCTGCAACCTCGGCTCGCTGAATATTGCCAAGGCGATGGACTCGCCGGATATCGCCCAGACCATCGAAACCGCGATCCGTGGGCTGACGGCAGTCGCCGACCAGACCGCGATCGATTCGGTCCCGTCGATCAAGAAGGCGAACGATCAGGGGCACGCGATCGGGTTGGGGCAGATGAATCTGCATGGCTACCTGGCGCGCGAACGAGTCTTCTACGGCAGTGAAGAGGGCATCGACTTCACCAATATCTACTTCTACGTTGTGCTCTACCACGCGCTGCGGGCGTCGAACCGTATCGCCAAGGAGCGCGGAACCGCATTCGCCGGCTTCGAGAAGAGCAAATACGCCAGCGGCGAGTTCTTCGACAAGTACACCGAACGCACGTGGGAGCCATCCACCCAGAAGGTGCGAGACCTGTTCGGCCAGGCGGGAATTGCCATCCCGACGCAGCAGGATTGGCGCGAGCTGAAGGCGTCGGTAACCGAGCACGGTATCTACAACCAGAATCTGCAGGCGGTACCCCCGACGGGTTCGATCAGCTACATCAATCACTCGACGAGTTCGATCCACCCGGTTGCCGCGAAGATCGAGATCCGTAAAGAGGGCAAGATCGGCCGCGTCTACTACCCGGCGCCGTATATGGATAACGACAACCTGGAGTACTACCAGGACGCGTATGAGATCGGCTACGAGAAGATTATCGACACCTATGCGGCGGCGACACAACACGTGGATCAGGGCTTGAGCCTGACGCTCTTCTTCAAGGACACCGCGACCACTCGCGACGTTAACCGGGCGCAGATCTACGCATGGCGCAAGGGAATCAAGACGCTCTACTACATCCGTCTGCGTCAGATGGCGCTGGAGGGCACCGAGGTCGAGGGCTGCGTCAGCTGCATGCTGTGAGGATGGCGGCCGCGCCTTCACGTCCCCCTACCGCAACTGAAATTGCAACGCCGATCTAGCATCGTCAATGGCCTCGATGAGGACTTTCGCCCGGCTTATCGGGTCGGCCGCACACAACGCGCGATGCCGATCGGCCTGCGTGATTGGCATGAAACTCGCTGTGGCATAGGTGTATTCGGTCTCGGGCAGGTCGGCGCGGGGGAGGCTCGGCAGTGGAAGATTCTGCTTGGTCTCTTCGGCGATGTCGCTGAGAAAGCTGATCAGTCCCGACGACTTGTCCTCAAGTTTCCCCAGCCAGGTGTCCCATGCCTCGGCGGTGACCGGAGCATCTGACCAGGACGATACCTGTGCGCGCGGGTAAGGAGCGTCGTCGAGCCAGTCATCGATCCGAATGCGTTCGACGCCTCGGCAGAGTAGTGCCCAGGTGCCGTTGCGGGCGCGCTGATGTTCGACCACCTCGGCGATGGTTCCGACGTCGGCGCGAGTATCGCCGCCACCCACTTCGCTGCCCCGTTCAATCAGCACCACCCCAAAGCGCATATCTCCGGAATCGATACAGTCCTGCAGCATCTCGCGATAGCGCGGTTCGAAAATCCGCAGCGGCAAGTGTTCGCCCGGCAGCAGGGCAGAGCCCAGCGGGAACATCGGTATTTCGGTCATCGCTACAGCATTGCGCATCGCTAGACATCGCGTGGCGAAGTCGGACGGCGCAGTAGGTCCAACTACAGTGATTAGGGTGAATATTCGCACTCTGGTGGACTCCATTAGATCTGATGGTGCGGTGATCGCCGGAACTCATCGTGACCAACTGAGTCTCGCTGTGCCATCGTGTCCGGACTGGACAGTGCGAGATCTCATAATCCATGTCGGAGTCGTACACCGTTGGGCCGCAAGGTTTCTGGCCCAAGGTTCGGACCCGGCTGAGAGATTCGGTTTCGACACATCTGACGTGCCGGACGACGCCGGTCTCACCGAGTGGTACGCGGCCCGCGTGGCCGAGTTGCTCGAACGGCTGGAGGTGACTAGCCCCGATACGACGGTGCGTTCGTTCGCCGGACAGGTCAGCGCCTCCTTCTGGTTCCGGCGACAGGCCCACGAGACGTCGATGCACCGCTGGGATCTGCAGAATGCGACGCCACAGGGTGCGGAACCGGTAGACGGGGGCCTGGCCGCCGACGGCATCAACGAATGGCTGGAAGTCTTCGTACCGCGTTTCCTCAAGCGTGGGCCCGGCCTGCCCGATCAGGAGTTTGGGCGGGTGATCCGACTGGTGGATCCCGACGTCGGCGAGTGGACGATGCGGTTGGAGCCAGACGCCGTGAAGATTGACGCCGGTGCGCACCCGGAGGTCGTAGTGAGTGGTTCGATGTCGGATCTCTTACTCGCGCTATGGCGTCGAATTCCATTGTCGCAGTTGAGTATCGAGGGGAATCGCGCTCCACTGGACGCTCTGCTTGACGCAGTGCGGGTTACCTAACGCGCGATCATGCGTTACGGTAGTCGCCATGTCGACAACCGAAAGGGGCGCTTCGCCTCACCGCCACTGATGGCCCGCGTCCGAGTCCGCACTTCGGACGAATTGAGAGATTCCAGACGCCGTCGCAGTCATTCCTGTTGGGACCACCTGATTTTCGCGCCATTGTGGGCGCAACACGGCGCCAATCTCGGCACTCTCTTACGGACCTGCGACGCCATCGGCGCGTGTATGGCTGTGCCACCACATGATTGGGTCGCCGAGGCGCTACGGCGCGGGAATACCGTCCCGGGCCGCTCGTGTATCCATCGCGCCGGCAACCCGCACCGCTGGCTAGCCCGGGAGCGCGAGCACGGGGCACACATCGTCGGCGTCGAATTGGCCGAAGGGGCGACGCGCCTGGCCGATGTCCGGGCGGCGCGACAACGCACGGTCATTGTGTTGGGCCACGAACGATCCGGCATCCCCGACGACGTTCTGGACCTACTCGACGAAGTGGTCGAGATACCGATGATCGGCCGTGGGGCGAGTCTGAATGTGGCGGTCGCCGGGTCGCTGGTTGGCTACAAGCTGGCGGGTTTGGCATGATCCGTCCGACACGCCCGGCGACGTTTTTCGTCCGACACGCCGCCACCTGGGAAACCTGAGCACACACCATCTAGTGCATCGGAGCGCCTCCGCCCACTACCGGTTGTTGCGAGTAGTCTCAGATACGCAATCGCAAATTCTTGTCTGTGAGATCGAGGGACCATGACTGAAACCGCCCACAGTCCAGCCGACGGCACACCCATCAAGCTCGTGAGCAGGGTGTCGGCCATCAACTGGAACCGCGTCCCGGACGAGAAGGATGCGGAGGTGTGGGATCGCCTCACCGGGAACTTCTGGTTGCCCGAGAAGGTGCCAGTCTCCAACGACATCCCGTCCTGGAACACGCTCACCGAGCATGAGAAACAGCTCACTATGCGGGTCTTCACCGGTCTGACGTTGCTCGACACCATTCAGGGCACGGTCGGCGCGGTGTCGCTCATTCCCGACGCCACCACTCCGCACGAGGAAGCGGTGCTCACCAATATCGCGTTCATGGAGTCGGTACACGCGAAGAGTTACAGCTCGATCTTCTCCACGCTGTGTTCCACCAAGGAAATCGATGAGGCGTTCCGTTGGTCGGAGGAGAGCGAACATCTACAGCGCAAGGCGCGCATCGTCATGGATTACTACCGTGGCGAAGACCCGCTCAAGCGCAAGGTTGCCTCGACGCTGTTGGAATCCTTCTTGTTCTACTCCGGCTTCTACCTGCCCATGTACTGGAGCAGCCGGGCCAAGCTCACCAACACCGCAGATTTGATCCGGCTGATTATCCGTGACGAGGCGGTGCACGGTTACTACATCGGGTACAAGTACCAGCGCAGTTTGGAGACCCAGTCGCCGGAGCGTCGAAATGAGTTGAAGGACTACACCTTTGAACTTCTCTTCGATCTCTATGACAATGAGACCGACTACACCGAGGCGCTGTACGACGAAGTCGGCCTGAGCGAAGACGTCAAGAAATTCCTGCGCTACAACGCCAACAAGGCGCTGATGAATCTCGGCTATGAAGCGATGTTCCCGCGTGATGAGACCGACGTGAACCCGGCCATCCTCTCGGCGCTCTCACCGAACGCGGACGAGAATCATGACTTCTTCTCCGGCTCGGGCAGTTCGTATGTCATCGGCAAGGCCGTCAACACCGAGGATGAAGACTGGGACTTCTGATCTACCCCACAGACGAACCGGGGTTCACGACAATAATTGTCGTGAACCCCGGTTTTTCTGTGGGGTAGCGGTGGCAGTAGGGGGATAATGGCCGAATGAGCTTGTGGCAGGGCGACTCCGCTTTCCCATCGCGGCCGAACAAAATCGTGGCGATCGACGGCGCCGCACAGCGCAAAGTGGTGGGGCGCCGGGCGTTGGGTCAGTGGGATGAGAAGACGCGCGGACACGATGCGCTGCGAACAATATTGGCGCAGAACAGTATTCGCGACCAGAACCTGCTTCCGCTGCGGCACGGCCGAATGGCGGCATCGCCGTGGACCTACTATCGCGGAGCGGCGGCGGTCATGGCGGCCGACCTGGCGTCGGCGCCGAATACCGGCATCACAGTCCAGCTGTGCGGTGACGCGCATGTCCTGAACTTCGGACTCTGGAACACTCCGGAACGCAATCTCGCATTCGATCTCCGCGACTTCGACGAGACTCTGCCCGGCCCGTTCGAATGGGATGTGAAGCGGTTCTTGGCAAGTCTGGTGATTCTGGCTCGATCGAACGGTGTCGCCGACGTAGCCAAGGCGGCGGTCGCGGCGGGTTTCGCCGGGTACCGAGATTGGATCGCCACCTATGCGACGTGGCCCGAACTCGACATTTGGTACGACAGCGTCAGCACCGAACAACTTGTCGGCTATACCACCGATGACGACGACCACCGGCTCGACCAGATCATCGAGAAACGCGCGGCCAAGCGGTCGAATCGGGGCGCCTTCAAGAAGCTCACCGCGGTTGTCGATGGCGGACGCCGTATCACCGAAGATCCGCCGTACCGGACACACGCCTTACGCGACCACCACGACGAATTGGAAGCGATTGTCGCCGCGTACCAGAAATCGGTCCCCGACCATATTTCTTCGCTATGGTCCCGCTACGACCTGGTTGACGCCGTACAGCAGGTCGTCGGTGTGGGAAGTGTCGGGATGCGGGTCTTCTTGACACTCAGCGAGGAGCGGCGGACCAGCGACCCCATCTTCCTGCAGGTGAAACAAGCCGGGCCGTCGGTATACGAGCAATTCTTGGGGACAAGCCCATACGACAACCACGGTTCGCGAGTTATCCACGGACAGCGCATGATTCAGAGTGCGACGGACATGTTCGTCGGCTGGACGTCGATCAAGGGACCCGACTCAGGCGACTTGGACGCGTTGGACTTCTACGTGCGGCAATTCCGGGATGGAAAGGTAATTCCCAAGGGCGAGATGATCGCTTCGCGCCTGGCGCAGTTCGCGACCGCGTGTGGCCACGTCCTGGCCCGCGCACACGCCCGCAGCGGTGATGTAAAAGCAATCAACGATTACCTCGGCACCTCGGACAAGGCGGCAGAAGCGTTGTCCGCCTTCGCTTTCGCTTATGCCGAACAGAATGACCGCGACCATGCGCAATTGGCGAAGGCCATCAGCGACGGTGCGGTGGACGCCATCGAAGGCTGGCCATGAGTCTTGTTCGACTGAAACTGCTACGCCGTGACGGGCGAGGGGCATTCTCCCTCCAGGCGCCTAGTGCGGCAGAGCTCAGTCGCCGTCGGTGATGTGTTCGTAGAGTTCGGTCAGTTCGTCGGTTGCCTCGGCAACGTCGAGTGCGCCGACCCCGCTGGCCCGAAGTGCCGCTCGCAGCGCACTGGCATCGAATTCGGTGAACACTCGAAACGATGGTGGCGCAGGCAAATTGGGTAGCGGCTGATTGTCGCCGAAGTAGTCGGTGATCTGCAGCGGCGTAGTGGATTCGGCGCCGGTAGACTCACCGCGGTCGGTCTGGCGGGCAAGTAGGTCGGCTAGATCTGCGCCCATCACGGTCAGCAAAGTAGATGAGCGACGGTCGATTTCGGCTGCGACTTCGAAGGCTACGGCGAGCACGTGAATGCAGGTGTCGTCGATCGGACAGGTACAAGCGGCGACGACGTCGGCTGCCTCGGTCGGGGCGACCAGTTCGCGCAATATTGTGGGCTGTTCGCCGCGCGCGACCGCCATAAGATCGTCGAGGGCGTCGCGCTGACGCAGCAGGTCTACGACGGTCGCGGCGTCGACGGTGCGGGTGCGCAGTGTGGTCTCGAAGGGCGTGAGCTGACTGCCGTCCACGGTGGCGCCGACGATTCCCTTCCCGATACTGAGACGATGGACGTGCCGCTCACGAAAGTAGCTGCGTGCCTTGGTGACTCGGCGATGTTGGGATTGATCGATCACCGACAGGAACGCTCTGGACCACTCGGTGACCCCGTACGCCCGGATCGGCGGTTGCCGCTTAGTCGCCATCGTGACGCCTCCGCCGGCTCATTCGCTGACCGCCTCGTCGCGTAACCGAAAGAGTTCGAATAGTTCTTCGTCGCCGACGTCGCCGAGCCAATGCTCCCCGGCGTTGACGGTCAACCCGGCCAATTCCTTTTTGGCAGTGATCATTTCGTCGATCCGTTCTTCCAACGTGCCAACGCAAACAAATTTGCGGACCTGGACCGCACGCTGCTGCCCGATTCGGTACGCGCGGTCGGTGGCCTGCTGCTCGACCGCGGGATTCCACCAACGATCCACGTGCACAACCTGGTTCGCGGCGGTGAGATTGAGGCCGGTGCCGCCGGCTTTGAGTGTTGCCAATAGTGCGGGCGGCCCGTCGCCAGATTGGAAATCGGCGACCAGTTGATCGCGGGCGGGTCGTGGCATTCCGCCGTGCAGAACGGGGATCTCGACGCCGAGCTGTTCGGTAAGCCACGGTGCCAATAGGTGCGCGAACGCGGCGAACTGGGTGAACACCAGCGTCCGATCGCCCTCAGCGGTCACCGTGGTGAGAATGTCGGTCAACAACTCGACCTTACCGGAGCGATGTGCGTTGCGCCGTAACATCTTTGACCCGTCGGCAAGATAGTGGGCGGGATGATTGCAGACCTGTTTGAGCCTGGTGAGCGCCGCGAGAACGGTGCGCCGACGTAGCGCGAGCTGTAGCGGATCGCTAAGAGCTTCCATCAGGTCGTCAATGACAGCTCGATACAAGGCGGCTTGCTCAACGGTCAGGTTGGTCCGAACGGTCAGTTCGGTCTTCGCCGGCAGGTCCGCCTCGATGGCCGGGTCAGTCTTTTCCCGCCGCAGGATGAACGGGCGCGTAATCGCGGTAAGCCGGCGCAGTGCACCGCTATCTCGTTCGCGCTCAATAGGATCGGCGAAACGCGCGCGAAATACCGAGGGACTGCCCAATAGGCCCGGGTTGACGAGATCGACGACGGCGCGCAGGTCCTCCAGCCGATTCTCCACCGGGGTACCGGTCAACGCGATGCGGTGGCCGGTGGGCAATAGACGAAGCGCCTTTGCCTGTCGGGTCGCGACATTTTTGACGTGCTGCGCCTCGTCGACAATCACCCGACGCCAGTGGAATCGGGTCAGTAGGTCACTGTCGCGCGCGACCAGGGCGAAGGTCGTGATGACCACGTCGGCGTGGGCGACCGCCTTCGCGAAGTCGTCGCCGCTACTGCGCTGCGAGCCGTGATGGACCACCGTGCGAACGGTGGGAGCGAAGCGGGCGAACTCCCGTTCCCAGTTGCCAACCAACGACATCGGACAGACGACGAGCGATGCCTCGGTAGCGCTGTCGGCAGTCGGTGCTTCGCCGGCTGCCGACGCGAGGTCGTGGCATGTCAGGGCGATTACCTGAATGGTCTTACCCAGACCCATATCGTCGGCGAGTACTCCGCCGATGCCGTGTTGGGCCAGGTAGGCGAGCCATTCGAAACCGCGTTGTTGATACGGGCGCAGAGTAGCGGTCAGCATGTCGGGCGCGGAAAGATCTTGGGGGATAAGCGATCCGGTGATGGCATCGTCAAGCCAGGACAGTCCCTGAACCGAGCTGACCGGTACCGGTAGGGTATCGCCGGTGACGAGGCCGAATAGCTCGCCGACATCGGCGGGATGATCCGAGGCCGATTGAATACGTTGCGCGGCAATGAATTGCGCGGCGCGGGTAAGTGCCGCGTCCTCGGCGGTAACCCATCGACCGCGGATACGGACCAGACTGCCTTGCTGGTGCGCCAGCTCGTCGAGATCGGATTGACTGAGCAGTGTGGCATCGGGTGAATCGCCCAGTGCCAGCCGCCATTCGAAGTTTCGGACGTCGTCGAGGCCGACCATCGTGTTGACCGCAGAACTGAGCCCGACCGGTAGCGCGCGAATCGACAGCGTGGGCCGCACTGTCGCGATGGTGCGTGGCAACAGAACTTGTATACCGCTCTCGGCGAGTGCGGTCGCGCCGGTGGCCAAGAACTCCTCGGTCAGCGTTGTTGGCAACAGAAAGTCGAGGTTGTGTGGATCGTGGTCAGCGTCGGTGAGTTGCGGCCAGGCTTTCACCGCGCCCGCGAGATCGGTTGTCAGGGAATCCAGTTCGGTCGGTTCGAGTCGGTGAGGGACCACCGCCTCGACCGCACCGTCGACCAGCCGCCGGCATACCGCCAGGCGCCAGCGTTCGGGAGTATCGACCGGCTCGAAGGCGGGGTCGTCGAAGGTCAAGTCATCGGCTGGCGAGTGCGGCTCATAGAGGCGCAGCAGCAGGGTGGATTCTCCGGCGGCGACACTGCCCGACCACGCTGCCCACGCTGACGCGCCTTTGCCCGGCGAAAATGGCAGTTCATCGACGGCGTCGGGAAGCAGGGCGCGCAACGCCGGGGTGGCGATCGATTCCGCGGCTATGTCGCGGCACCGCTGTCGGCACTCGTAGTCGACGAATTCGGCAGCGAGGTCGGCGATAGCTTCTGTGCCGCCGTTGGCGTCGAGAGCAGGCGGGGATGCGTGATTGAGCGCGGCGAACCAGCCACGCCACACCGGAGTGGGGACGATCTGCCAGCGCAGCAGCGGTTCGTCGGCGACGGCGACGACAGCGGGCGCCACCGCACCCGATGCGACGAATGCGCGTACGCCCGTGAGCAGATGACGGTAGTAGCGCAGTTCGCCGGACAACTCGTCGTCGGGGGCCTCGGCGAGGGCGTCGAGCAAGTCGACGGTGCCCGTGATTCCGACCACCGCGGTTGTCAGGAACGTCCGCTTCCCGTCTGCCCCGACGAATGCTGTCTTGTGGCGAAACTTCTTCGAGCGCAACGGTTCTGGCAAGGGCGGTGACAACTCCGCTTCGTGCCACAGGACCATGCCTGTTCCTGGGCGCCACAGTGCGTGAAGATCCAGGGTGACTACTTCTTTCCGAAGTAGGTCGCCGTCAGATTGAGAATTACCCGATCGGCGGAGTCCGGGGGCGGCGCTTGTTCGGCGTTGCCGTAGCGCTTGCCGAGTGTGACGTACATCGAACCGGTGGGGTCGGGCTCGACGGAGCCGAACGTACCGCGCACCTCGAGATAGCGGTATGCGTTGTCCGGGTCGGTGATGGTAAACGAAAAGTTGGGATTGACCTGCAGGTTCTTGATCTTCTTGCGGGCATTGGTGTGGGTGAAACGCAACTGCGACGTCGAGTCATCCCACAAGAACCACATGGGAGTCGAGTTGGGAACGCCATCGGGCGAGACGGTTGTCAGCACGCCGACGATGGGTCGCTGGAGGAGGTCTTCGTATCCACTAGGAACTGTGTTTGCCATGGGCGCCAGTTTACGTGCGGGGTCTGACACCGCGATGTCTATTCTGATCGCATGTGCATCGAGCCCGACGATAAGGACTGGACCTGGGTGATCGAACGGCAATGCGGTGATTGCGGATTCGACGCGTCGGTGATCGATGTCAGCACGGTGCCGCAGCTATTGCGCGATGTCGCCGACAGGTTCGCGGACTTGCTGGGCGGCGGCCAGAACCTTGGCCAGCGACCGAGGCCAGGTACGTGGTCGGCACTCGAATATGGCTGCCACGTGCGCGACTGCACGCAGGTCTTCGATGACCGATTGCGGCTCATGCTGACCCGGAACGATCCGCTGTTTCCGAATTGGGACCAGGATGCCACGGCGGAGCAGGGTCGGTACGACGAGCAGATCCCGAGCGACGTGGCGGTTGAATTGCGTTCGGCGGCAACGGATCTCGCTGGAAGATTCGCGACGGTGACTGGCCGGCAATGGGAACGTACCGGACGTCGAAGCAACGGGTCCTTCTTCACTACCGACACCCTCGCTCGATATTTCATCCATGACCCGGTGCATCACTGGTGGGACGTGACCGGCGAGCGGGCGTAGTGCCGAACTCACCGCCTGAACTGTGGTCCGAACGATCCAATCGCCTGCGATCACTGGTTCTACTCGTCAATCCGATGACATGCTGGCGCGATGGAAAAACGTCAAAAGCTTTGGGTCGCAACGTTGATCGTGATTGCCGGCTTCACAATGGCGGGATGTGCGGCATCGACTGAGTCGACATCGACCAGCCCCACCCCGACTACTGCCGCCGCATCGGTGCCGGTAACCAAGCCGGTCCAGGGTTCCGAACCGTCGCCCGATGCGGCAGCTCCCTCGACCACGCAAGCAGTGGCGACAATGCCGAATGTGGTGTGTATGAATCTGCAAGCGGCGCAAGACAAGATCCAGGAGGCGGGTGTCTTCTTTTCGCGAAGCAAGGACGCCACCGGAGCCGGTCGCAAGCAGGTGCTGGATTCGAATTGGGTGGTCGTCGCGCAGACACCCGCGGCCGGTGAGACGGTGACCGAGGGGCAGGCGGTGCTTTCGGTGGTCAAGGTGGGGGAGCAGGGTGCCTGCTGAACGGCGCCGCCGGCGAATCGGTGAGCCGACCCCGTTGGCGGACGTGGTACCCCACAGAAATTCGCGGGCACACGACAATTATTGACGCCAACCACGATCTAACTGTGGGCAGGCTTCGGCGCTCGGTCAGAACTGTGCCGAATTTCCGTCCAGCGAGCCTTTGATGTCATTGAGGACCAGCCACGCGGCAGCGAGCCCCGACGAGCGGTACCAGACGTCGTCGTTGACGATCATTACGCGTTTCCAGGTCGGGGCACCCATGTCGAGCCAGCGGTCGGACAACAGCACCTCTTTGCCGTGTGCGAGGCCAGCGTCACCCTGGAAACTGACCAGGATTAGGTCACCATCGGCGTTCTTGAATGTCTTGTCGGTCAGCGTGGACTGTTGGGGGCTACGCTGACCGGCCGGACGTGCGACTCCGACCAAGGACAAGATCTGGCCACCGAACGAGTCGGTACCCGCTATCGACTCCGAGTTAGCGCCGAACCGGACCAGCGACACCTCACTGTGCGGGGCGTCCATCCGCCGACCGGTCTTCTTAGCCTCGGTCTCGAATTCATCGAGTAGTCCGTCGCCGGCCTGGGTGCGCGCCAAAGCCGTTGCGACAGAACGGAAACGATCCTGCCACGGGCCGGGGGCGATGGATACGACCTTCGCGGAGCGGAACGCCTTCGCCGACGCCGCGGTATTCGGGGTAGTCAGCACGACGTCGGGTTTCGCAGCCGTGACCGCTGCGGCGTCGGGGGAGGCGCCGATGGCCGGTACGCCCGTGAGTTGTGGTCCGAGGTAGGTCGGGACTGAACCGGCGGGGGCCGTGACCGCCACGACTTTCGGTCCGATCCCCAGCCCGCAGACCGCGTCCAGCAGCGCGGGGTCGGTGACCACAATGCGCGCGACGTCGGATTTGCCGGCGTCGGGAGCTGTGGGTGCCAAACAGGTGCGCGCGAAGTCGCGATCGGCCGACACAACGTTGACGTCGGCGATTCGCGTCGTTGACGTCGAGATGAGTTTGCCGTCCGGCGTCGTCAACGGAGGTTCCTCTCCGCAGCCGCTCAGCACCCCGACGGCGACGACGCCGGCGAGTGCGATCCGCAGCGTAGTCCGGCCAGCCCGGGCAGGCCTGGCCTTATGACTAGGAGAAGAGGTGCGCAACACCCGATTACGCTAGCACTGCCCGCGAACTGTCCAGTCGTGGTGAGCGAACGGGCCGAGCCAAGCGACGAAGCGACCGCGCGGCGCGTCGCGGTCGCCCGACCGATAGGCCGCGACCGGCCAAAACTGCCCTCGACGCAATCAAATACGACAGTTCGTAGGACCCGCTCCGCTTTGTCCCCATGAAGGGTTTAGGATCAACCCATCGGGTGTGGACTGTCCGTGTGCGAGCCTGAGTTCGATAACGCACGCGCTGCGGGCCACGCCAGCAAGTTCGATACTGGGATTTGTGAACTTCAGGAGGATCTGTTGACTGCGGTAGACCAGCCCACCCCAAAGGTGGCAGTGGAGCGCCCGTTCCCGGAGCGCTACCAGCCGAAGGGGTCGTTCCTCTACAAGCTGTTGACCACTACCGATCACAAGTTGATCGGCATGATGTACATCGTCGCGTGTTTCGCGTTCTTCCTCATCGGCGGCCTGATGGCGCTGCTGATGCGCGGCGAACTCGCGCATCCGGGTTTGCAGTTCCTCTCGACCGAGCAGTTCAACCAGCTGTTCACCATGCACGGCACGGTCATGCTGCTGATGTACGCGACCCCGATTGTCATCGGCTTCGCCAACTTCGTGCTGCCGCTACAGATCGGTTCGCCCGACGTCGCGTTCCCGCGCCTGAACGCCTTCGGCTTCTGGCTGTTCGTCTTCGGTTCGACCATCGCTGTCTCCGGCTTCCTCACCCCCGGTGGCGCCGCTGACTTCGGCTGGACCGCCTACACTCCGCTGACCGACGCGATCCACTCACCTGGCGTCGGTGGCGACCTCTGGATCATGGGTCTGGCCGTCTCCGGTCTGGGCACCATCCTCGGTGCGGTCAACATGGTCACCACGGTGATCTGTTTGCGTGCACCCGGCATGACCATGTTCCGCATGCCGATCTTCACCTGGAACATCCTGATCACGTCGATCCTGATTCTCCTCGCGTTCCCGCTGTTGACCGCTGCCCTGATGGGCCTGGAGGTCGACCGTCAATTCGGAGCTCACCTCTACGACCCGGCTAACGGCGGCGTCCTGCTCTGGCAGCACCTGTTCTGGTTCTTCGGTCACCCTGAGGTGTACATCATCGCGCTGCCGTTCTTCGGCATCGTGTCCGAAGTGTTCCCGGTGTTCAGCCGTAAGCCGATCTTCGGTTACAACGGCCTGGTCTACGCGACCATCTCGATCGCGGCACTGTCGGTGGCAGTGTGGGCGCACCACATGTACGTGACCGGCGCAGTGTTGTTGCCGTTCTTCTCTTTCATGACATTCCTCATCGCGGTGCCAACCGGTGTGAAGTTCTTCAACTGGATAGGCACGATGTGGAAGGGGCACTTAACGTTTGAGACGCCGATGCTATTCGCGGTCGGCTTCATCGTGACCTTCCTCTTCGGTGGACTCACCGGTGTGTTGCTGGCCAGCCCGCCGCTGGACTTCCACCTCTCCGACTCGTATTTCGTCGTCGCGCACTTCCACTACGTGCTCTTCGGAACCATCGTGTTCGCGACTTATTCGGGTATCTACTTCTGGTTCCCGAAGATGACCGGACGCATGCTCGACGAGCGGCTGGGCAAGATTCACTTCTGGCTCACCTTCGTCGGTTTCCACCTCACCTTCCTGGTGCAGCACTGGCTGGGCAACGAGGGTATGCCGCGTCGTTACGCCGACTACCTGCCGTCGGACGGGTTCACCGAGCTGAACATGGTGTCGACCACCGGTGCGTTCATTCTGGGTCTTTCGACGTTGCCGTTCCTGTGGAACGTCTTCCGCAGCTATCGCTACGGCGAGGTCGTTACCGTCGACGACCCGTGGGGCTTCGGTAACTCGCTCGAATGGGCGACCAGTTGCCCGCCGCCGCGTCACAACTTCACCGAATTGCCCCGTATCCGGTCCGAGCGTCCGGCCTTCGAACTGCACTATCCGCATATGATCGAGCGGATGCGTGCCGAGGCGCATACCGGCCCCGGTGGCGGACACTAGTTCCGCGCAACTCACCGAACAAGTGGTGGCTAACTCAAGTACAGCTCCGTCCAACGTCCTCATCACCGTCAGCGGCCCCGACAAACCGGGTGTCACGTCGGCGCTGATGGGGGCGTTGGCGGCTGCGCAGGTCGAATTGCTCGACGTCGAGCAGGTCGTCATCCGCGGACGATTGATCCTCGGTGTGCTCGTGACCGGCGCCGACGATCCCGAAGAACTTCAAGACTCCGTCGAACAGGCGATGGCCGCAGGCGGGCATGTCAGCGCGGGAATCACCGTGCATGTCGAGGTCGGACACGATCCGAGCAATGGCAAACCGTCATCGCACGCGGTCGTTGTGCTCGGCAGCCCGGTCACCGCCCGCGCGTTCCGTGCGTTGGCCTCGGAGCTGGCCAGCCAGGGCGGCAATATCGACGCGATCCGCGGTATCGCCGACTATCCGGTGACCGGTCTGGAACTTTTGGTCAGCGTCGAATCCGACGATGCCGCTGGCGACGTCGCCCTTCGCAAGGGGCTGTCGGCAGTGGCAGCGAGACACGGTGTCGACGTCGCGGTTGAGCGCGCGGGCCTGCTGCGTCGGGCCAAGCGCCTCATCGTGTTCGACGTCGACTCGACCCTGATCCAGGGCGAAGTCATCGAAATGCTGGCGGCGAAGGCGGGCAAGGAGGCTGAGGTCGCAGCGGTAACCGAAGCTGCCATGCGCGGCGAGCTCGACTTCGAACAATCCCTGCACGAACGCGTGAAAGCCCTTGCCGGACTTGATGAATCGGTCGTCGACGACGTGGCAGCCGCGTTGCAACTGACGCCCGGTGCGCGGACCACTATCCGGACTCTGCATCGTCTCGGCTACCACTGCGGTGTGGTTAGCGGCGGTTTCCGTCAGGTCATCGACGGGCTTGCGCACGAGCTGGAGCTGGACTTTGTCCGTGCCAACAACCTGGAGATCGTCGACGGCAAGTTGACCGGCCGGGTGGTGGGTGAGGTAATCGACCGCGCTGCCAAGGCCCGTTCATTGCGGGCTTTCGCCGACCAGGTCGGTGTGCCGCTGGAACAAACTATCGCCGTAGGTGATGGCGCCAACGACATCGACATGCTGACCACGGCAGGTCTGGGCATCGCGTTCAACGCCAAGCCCGCGCTGCGGGAAATCGCCGATACCGCACTGAGCTACCCGTTCCTTGATGCCGTGCTGTTTATCCTTGGCGTGACCCGTCATGAGATCGAAGCAGCCGACGCCGTCGACGGCACCCTGCGCCGAGTTCCGCTAAGGTAAACCGCTATGTCACAACCACCGGGACCGTCGGGCTGGGATCCGAGCCAGCCGCCGGCCCAACCTGGATATCAACCGCAGCAGAATTACCCGCCGCAACAGGGATATTCGTCGCAGCCGGGTTATCAGCCGCAGCCCGATCCGGCGCAGGGCTATCCGTCCCAGCCGGGGTATCAACCGCAGGCCGGGTATCAGCAGCAATCGGGGCATCCAGAGCTGCCTGGATATCCACAGCAGCCGGGGTATCAACCGCAGGCCGGGTATCAGCAGCAGCCAGGCTATCCGCCGCCCGGGTCGCCGTATGGGCAACCACCCGCCGGGCCGGAGTCGAATACCACCAACGGCTTGGCCATCACCGCCCTGATCTTCGGTATCGTCCCGTTTTGCTTCGGGCTTCTCGGTGTGATCTTCGGCATCGTTGGACTGAACCAGATCAAGTCCAGGGGACAAAAGGGCCGTGGCCTGGCGATCGCCGGAATCACGTGTGGGTCACTGTGGTTGGTCGCGCTGGTCGTGTTCGGCGGCATTGCGGCCCTCAATGATGACAACAGCAGCACGAGTAGCGCCAACAGCAGCGCCACGACGAAGCCCGTTTTGCCGTCGTTTACATTCCCCCTTCCCAGTAACAGCCTGGACGTCAAGGTCGGCGACTGTCTGAAGGACCTGGACCTGTCGAAGAAGACCACCGACGGCCAGTCGAAAGTTACCGACCTCGACGTTGTGCCTTGTAGCACCCCGCATCTAGCCGAGGTGTATTACGAGACGACCCTGACCGGGACAAGCGCCCCGACCACGAGCGAGGCAGAGAAGAAATCGCAAGTGTGCCTCGATCAGTTGTCGGTGTACGCGCCCACGGCGTCCGACTCAGGTGTCGAGATTAGCTACCTGTATCCGATGGCGTCGTCGTGGAAATTAGGTGATCGCGACTTCAGCTGTGTCGCTACTTTCACGACGGCTAAAACGTCGTCGATCAGGGGTCGCTAGTTGGATTGGTTTGGCGACGCGTATCGGCGGTTGCACGACTACGTCGGCGGCGCCGATGACTACGACGATCCGGCTGACGTCCTCGCGATGGCGATGGTGTTGCGGATTGAGAAGATCGAACCACCCGCCAGAGTCGAGTTGCTGATCGCGGCCGCTAGAGCTGTCGCATTGCTGTGCCTCGATGAACGCAGCGGTGGGGATGGGCCGTGGGCGGCATCGATGGATGCTTGGTGCGACGCGCGGATCCGCAAGATCGCACGTCGAGCGCGTTCATCGCATTGGCAAGCAGCACAAGAGGTTTGGGGTGTGACGGCGTCGTGCGACGGCGCGCAGGCGCGAGCCTTCGTACCCGGGCGAGTCGGCGACGTCGATCCGCGGATCAAGCGGTTGCAGATCGGCGGTACCGAGGTGGAGGGCGAATTGCCTAAGGGGCCTTCGGGGGCAGCGGGCACGATGGTGCTGTGGATTAACCCGACATTGGAGATGACCGTCGGCAAAATGGCCGCCCAGGTGGGGCACGGCGCGATGCTCGGAGTGAAGTTGATGGACCTCCAACGGGCACGCGCGTGGTACGACGCTGGCTGTCCGATCGACGTGTGTTCCTCAGCCGAGTCGAAGTGGGCACAATTACTCGACGCCGATCGTCGGGGCGAGGCCATCGCAGTGCGTGATGCCGGGTTTACCGAAATAGCTCCGGGCTCGGTGACGGTCATCGCCGAGTGCCCCGACCTGCGGTGAAAATCGTCCGAATAGTTGGTCACCAAGGGCAGATTGCCCTTGCCGACGACCTATTCGGACGATTTTCGCGACGGCGGTAGGGCCGCACGACGTTGGCAACTCAGCTACGACGCCGCGGTTTTCCGGTCGAGACTGGAAGTTGACCCGTCGGCCGATGCCGGGGCGAGCGCCGTCACGGTGTTATGCCAAATGGCCCGATCGAGCGCGGTCGGCGCGATGATCAACTCGTCGGCGCCAGTATGCGCGGCGAACTCGTCGATGGCCGCGCGTGCGACGTCAACCGTGCCGACCGCGCTGAAGCGCATCATGTCAGCGATCGCCGCGCCGTTGGGGGTCGAGAGAAGGGCGTCGATCTCCTCGTCGCTATAGACACGGTCGGCCGGCAATTGCCGACGGACCCGGCTGCGGACGACCTTGCGGCGCTGGTTTTCGGCGACGTCGGCATCGTCGGCGACGATAGCGGTCATACCGGCGATGAGATATGGCTCCGCGAGTGCCTCCGACGGTCGGAACTCGTTGCGGTAGATAGCAATTGCTTGTTCAAGCGCTTGCGGGGCGAAATGCGATGCGAATGCGTACGGAAGCCCCAGTTGCGCGGCGAGCTGTGCGCCGAATAACGACGAACCGAGAATGTACAGTTCGACGTCGGTCGGCTGACCGGTCAGCGACGACACCCCCGGAATACGTGATTCACCGCGTAGATACGCCTGCAATTCGACGACGTCGCTGGGGAATCGTTCCGCGGATGCGACGTTGCGGCGGAGCGCCGCGAAAGTCTGTTGGTCGGTGCCGGGTGCCCGACCCAGGCCGAGATCGATCCGGCCGGGGTGCGCCGCGGCCAGGGTGGTGAACTGTTCGGCGATTGTCAACGGAGCGTGGTTCGGCAGCATCACACCGCCGGCGCCGAGCCGGATCGTCGAGGTCTGCGCGGCGACGATACCGGTGAGGACGGCGGGCGCCGCAGACGCGATGGTTGGCATATTGTGGTGTTCGGCATACCAAATGCGCTCGTAGCCAACAGCTTCGGCGTTCTGAGCCATTGTCACGCTGTGCGCGATACTGTCGGCGAGCGTTTCACCCGCGCTCAGATTGACGGGCGCGAGATCGAGGAGTGAGAGAGGTGCAGCCACGTCGATTCTCAACGATGACGAGCGTCGAATATTCCCGATACCCGGCCAATATGCCTGCGACACGACAATGCCCGATGCCGTAGGTCGACGCGGCGGTCGGGCGGCTCCATAGTATGGATGTCGTGACTATGGCCGACTCCTCCCAGTCCAATCCGGATCTCCTGATCGATTTGCGCGACGTGTCGGTGGTGCGCGAGGGACGTGCCCTCGTCGGGCCACTGTCGTGGCAGGTCGAACTCGATGAACGCTGGGTGATTCTCGGTCCGAACGGTGCGGGCAAAACGACGCTGCTCTCGATCGCCGCTGGCGGCCTGCACCCGACGTCGGGTAGTGCGCGCCTGCTCGATGAACGGTTGGGTTCAACCGAATTGCGTGAGTTATCCCTGCGAATCGGCGTGTCGAGTCCCGCGCTGGCGGCTCGGGTTCCCGACGATGAGATTGTCTGCGACGTCGTGATCTCGGCTGGTTATGCAGTGGTCGGGCGATGGCGGGAGCGCTATGACGACATCGACCGCTCGCAGGCAATCGACACACTCGAATCGATGGGTGCCGAGCACCTCGCTGATCGGCGGTTTGGCACGTTGTCGGAGGGGGAGCGCAAACGAGTCCTCATCGCGCGCGCATTGATGACTGACCCCGAACTGTTGCTCTTCGACGAGCCCGCCGCCGGACTTGACCTCGGTGGCCGAGAAGAGTTGGTCGAGCGGCTCGGGCGGCTCGCCCAGGACCCCGACGCGCCGGCCACCGTGTTGATCACCCACCACGTCGAGGAAATCCCGGAGGGGTTCACGCATGCGATGCTGCTCGCTGAGGGGAAAGTGGTCGCGCAGGGGCTACTCGACGACGTGCTCACCGCGCAGAATCTGTCCACCGCGTTCAGTCAGCGGATCGCCCTCGACCGCATCGACGGCCGCTTCTTCGCCCGACGTCAGCGTGCGGCAGGAGGACATCGCCGGGCGTAGGACGATCGAACACCGCACCCGAGCGTTCGCTAGGTCATCGCGTTGAGTAGCGTGCCTCACAGTGAGTGAAAGTGAGGCCCAGATGTCCGAGAATTCCGAGTCGACGGTTGCGCCGCTGAAAGCCGCCTCGACGGTGGTGCTGGTCCGCGACGGTGAGCAGGGCATCGAGGTGTTCTTGCAGCGCCGCGTCAAGCAGATGGCATTCGCGGGTGGGATGACGGTGTTCCCCGGCGGTGGCGTCGATCCACGCGACGGCGGCGCGGATATCGCGTGGTCGGGGCATGGAATCGATTGGTGGGCAACACAATTCGGCACCGACGAGGATGTTGCGCAGAAGCTGGTGTGCGCCGCGGTTCGGGAGACCTACGAAGAATGCGGTGTGCTCCTGGTCGGCACCGCCGACGGTTCACCGCTCGACGTGACTAGTTTGGCTCCGCAGCGCTCGTTGCTGGAAGATCGGACTCTGTCCCTTGCCGAGTTCCTGGCGGCGAATGATCTCACCCTGCGTGCCGATCTCCTTGTCCCGCTGGCACACTGGATTACGCCGAAGAATGAGAAACGTCGCTACGACACCCACTTCTTTCTCGCCGCACTGCCCGCAGGTCAGGTTGCCGATGATCGAACAACAGAGGTCGAGGAGGCATACTGGCGTTCTGCCGCTGGGGCCCTTGAGGATTGGGCGGCCGGGAAGTGTTTTCTGCTGCCCCCCACGTGGACTCAGTTGCGAGAACTGGCGAGATACTCCACGGTCGCGGATTTGCTTGCGGTGCAACGAATCATCGAGCCGATTGAGCCCGAGGTGCCGTCCGACGGCAACTTCGCAGGACTCGCGTTCACCGATTCCGTCGAGTATTTCGCATCGCTGTCCAGCCAGAACCGAGACGAGCTGAAGTTCTAGGGCGACGAAATCCGTTGTCGGCGAATCGACGTTACGATTGCGCGTCCTCGAGCGGAAGATCGTCGCGATCGGCCCAGTCCAGCAAGGTGTCGAGGCGATATGCGACGTCGTCGATCTGCGCATGTAAATCGCCGAGCTCGGCGTAGCGTGCCGGCATCGTCGCGATGGTGAAGTCATCGGGGGCGATATCGTCGATCTCGTTCCAGCGCAACGGAGCTGAGACGGTCGCGCGTGGGTTTCCTCGTACCGAGTATGCCGACGCCATCGTGTGATCGCGCGTGTTCTGGTTGTAATCCACGAAGACGGCCGCGGGGTCGCGATCTTTGCGCCACCAGGTGGTGGTGACCTCTGATGGAGCCCGGCGCTCGACCTCACGGGCGAATGCGAGGGCTGCCCGCCGCACCTGCGGGAATCCCCACTCCGGTGCGATACGTACGTAGATATGCAGCCCCCGGCCACCGGACGTCTTCGGGAAACCGCGCATCCCCAATTCGTCCAGGATCTCTTGCACCACGTGCGCGACCCGCTGGATGCGGTCAAACGAGCAGTCGGGCATCGGGTCGAGGTCGATCCGCCACTCGTCGGGCGCTTCGGGATCGAATCGCCGTGAGTTCCACGGGTGAAACTCGACGGTCGACATCTGCACCGCCCAGATGACACTGCCCAGCTCGGTTACGCACAGCTCATCGGCGGTGCGGCCGTAGCGCGGGAAGTAGATCTCGCAGGTTTCGATCCAATCCGGAGCGCCCGCGGGGAGCCGCTTCTGGTGCACCTTCTTCTCGGCGACGCCCTTGGGAAAGCGGTGCAGCATGCACGGTCGGTCGCGCAGCGCGCGCACTATTCCGTCGCCAACCGAAAGGTAGTAGTTGACGAGATCGAGTTTCGTCTCGCCGCGCTCCGGGAAGTAGATCCGGTCCGGACTGGAGACGCGAACCGCCTTGCCATCGACGTCGAGTTGGATCGGCTCGCCATGTGCGCCCACGACGTTGAGCATAGCCGGGACGGCGGGGGTGGCGGCTACAACTCGTCGTACCGGGCGAGCGCTTCGAGGCGCTGCGCGGCGTGGTCGACGATGGGGGCCGGGTAGTCCGCGCTATCGAATGACTCGGAATGCTTCCACGGTTGATGAACGGCTTTTCCCTTGATGCCGCGCAGTTCGGGTACCCAACGGCGGACATAGTCGCCGTTCGGGTCGAATCGTTCACCCTGGCCCGTCGGATTGAACACCCGGAAGTAGGGAGCCGCGTCGGTGCCGCAGCCGGCGGTCCACTGCCAGCCATGTTGATTCGACGCGAGATCGCCGTCAACGAGGTATGTCATGAAATGTCTTGCGCCCCACCACCACGGCAGATGGAGATCCTTGGTCAGGAAGGACGCGACGATCATCCGCACTCGGTTGTGCATCCAGCCTTCGGCGAGTAACTGACGCATCCCGGCATCGACGATGGGGTACCCGGTCCGGCCCGAGCACCAGGCCTCGAACGCCGCATCGGCGTGCGGTCCAGAGTCGTGGCGGAGGTTGTCGAATTTCTTGTTGTAGTTGTGCCGGGCAGTATCGGGGCGGCGATACAAGACGTCCGCGTAGAAGTCGCGCCAGGCCAGTTCACTGCGCAAGGTTCGGGCGTTTTCGTCACTGCGCGAACGTATGTCGTGCAGGATCGTCCGCGGATGTAGACACCCGAATTTGAGATAGGCCGACAACCGCGTAGTCGTGTCCAGATCGGGCCGGTCGCGCTCGTCGGAATATGAGTCGAGATCATCGTGCAGGTAAGCACGCCAACGCTTTTGGGCAGCTCGTTCGCCGGCCGCGAGTAGCTGGGGGCCATCGCTGCCGGGATCGCCGAATGCGGAATCGATTGCCACCCTGCCCGTTACATCGGTCGGGTCGAGCCACCGTACCGTGTTGGCGTCGGTGTGAGCGGGTGTGTGCCAACCGTGATCGAGCCACGCCCGCCGGAACGGCGTGAACACCTGGTAGGGATTCCCGGTCTTGTTGACGATGCGTCCCGGTGACACCGCGTACGGCGAGCCGGTGGCAATGAGTGGCACACCGGATCCGGTGGCACTCAACGCGTCCCGGACCGCCGAATCTCGTCCAGTGCCATAGGGGCCGAAGTCGGCGCTGATATGTACCGAGTCAGCATCGACCTGACGAACCAGCGCGGGTATCGCTTCCTCCGGCGGCCCACGCAGGATCAGCAGCCGTCCGTTGAGATCGTCGTTGAGCGCGTTCACACACCCGGCGAGAAAGGCCATTCGCGGCCCACCGGCGGTACGCAATAGAGCGTCGTCGAGTACGAACACCGCGATTGCCTCGGCGGTACGGTCAACCGCGGCGAGCAGCGGTGGCAGATCCGCGAGGCGAAGGTCGCGCCGGAACCACATGATGGCGGGACGGGTCATCGGCTCACTCCCGCAGCGGTACGGACACGACGACCTTCGTCGGTGCGGATGACCCGCCGGGTGGTTCGACGCTGACCGAGATCGCCGATGTCGCTTCGATATTCGGCACCGAGACCTGGGTCGACGGGGTAATCGCCGCGGCATCCATCACACCGAGGGATTTTGGTGCGCCGGCTCCCGGTATCTGCCACATCTGGTACGCCGACTGCGCCGCGGGTGCTGGGACGTCGTTGAGTACCACGACGGCGGAGTTCGCGCTGCGTGAATAGAGGACCGTCATCGTGCCGCCGCCGGGCACCGCGGCCGTCGACGTCCGCAAGTCGCGCGCCGACATCAGTTGTTCGGCCGCCGACGGTGGCGATGTGGGGGATTGGCCGAGCCGCGAGGCGATACCGATGCCGCCGAGCACCACCGCGACCACGGCAGCGGCGGCGGCCAACGCGACGTACAGCCGCCGACGCCGTGCGGTCAGGTCGGTGACCGTGCCGCCGACCGACGCCGGGGCGACCTCGGCCATCAGTGATTCGTAAGCGCGAGCGGGCGGGGCTAGCGCGAGAGTTGCCGAATGTGCGGCCAGCGTCTCCCGAACCTCGGTGACCACCGATTCGAATCGTCGGCGCACGTCGGGCGCCGCAGCCGCTAACGCGATCGAGATGTCGCGCCGCTCGGCGTCGTCCAGTGCGTCGAGAGCATAGACCTCGGCGAGGTCGACGAGTTCCTCAGAAGACAGCTCAGGCATCGTTGTTCACCCCCGACACACACTCGCGCAGTCGGCGTAGGCCGTCTCGGATCCTGGCCTTGACCGCTGAGAGCCCAAGGCCGAGGTCGGATGCCACCTCCCGATAGGTCCGGCTGTTGTAGTACGCCGATTCGACCGCCAGCCGTTGAGCGTCACTCAAGGTGTCCAGGCAGTCGACGACCACCGCTGAGTCGGAGCGGTGCACAACCGTATCGGCAACATCATCACGCGGCGGCATATACGTCGCCGCTGAGTAGGTGGCGTCCCGGGTGCCCGCCGACTGTTCCGCGCGCACACGATCGACGGCGCGCCGGTGTGCGATAGTCAGCAGCCAGGCCATCACCGAGCCGGTGGAGGAGTCGAAGGATCTGGCCGAGCGCCAGACGTTGAGATAGACCTCTTGCAGTACTTCTTCGCTATATCCCGGATCGCGCAGCACGCGCAGGACCAGGCCGTAGGTACGTGCGGATGTGCGGTGGTAGAAGTCGCTGAATGCGGCGGTGTCGCCGTCGCCGACGCGGACGAGCAGTGCGTCCAGTGTCGCGGTTTCGGCAGACGCCCGCTGATTCATCCGTGTCCCTTCGATCGCGTCCGCGCGGACCCGCATTCGCTGGCGCCCGGTTCTCTCGACGTGCTCGGTCCGGTCCGTCCTGGTCGCCATCATCTCAGACCTTGGGCGGCCACGGGATGAAAAAGCTTGTGCGGCGCTGGTATTCGGCGAATCCAGGGCGGTCGGCCATATGTTGTTCTAGTAAGCGAGCCCCGGTGCCGACGACGAGGAAATATGTCATCAATACCGGCGACACGATCATCAACACACCCGGCCACGTCGCGGCCGATATGCCGTAGATACCCCACCATACGCACGCGTCGCCGAAATAGTTGGGGTGACGTGTCCACGCCCACAGTCCACGATCCATCACCACACCGCGATTGCGCGGGTCGGATTTGAACCGGCGTAACTGCCAATCGCCGGTTGCTTCGACAACAAATCCGGTGACCGACAGCGCGGTGCCGATCGCGACCAGTAGCCAGCTGACGCCGCTGACCGGACCACTGACCGCAGCCACTTGCACCGGCAGCGAGATGACCCACTGCGCGAGCGCCTGAGTAAGGAAGATGCGAGTGATCACCGTGACCGGGCGTGCGCCACCATGACGTTCCAGTAGGGCCACATAGCGTGGATCTTCGCCCGCGCCAGCGCTTTTGAGCCACATATGCCACGACAGACGCAGCCCCCAGACGGACACGATTGCCGCGAGCAGGATTCGTCGGGTCAGATCGCCGTCGCCGGCGACCAATGCGACGAGCGCGACCGCGACCAGACCAACGCCCCAGGCGACGTCGACAACGTTGTACCGGCCGATCCGACGTCCGACAAGGTAGGTGACGGCTTGAACGAGGGCGAGTACGGCAGCCGACAAGGCGGCGACATAGAAGAAGTCAGACATGATGATCCTCTTCGGCGCGCAGGGTGAACTGTTCGACGTCGAGATAGTTCGACCGGAAACCCGCCTCGGAATAGGTGAGATAGAAATGCCACATCCGCACGAACACGTCGTCGCTGCCGGGTGGGAGAGACGACACCCCGACGGTGTCGAATCGGTGCCGCCACAGCATCAGTGTCTGTGCGTAATGCGCTGCCATGCTTAGGCGATCGACTACCCGCAGTCCTGCCGCTGCCGCGTTGTCGTCGATAGCGCGAGTCGAGGGGAGCAGGCCGCCCGGGAAGATGTACTTCTGAATCCAGGTGTGCGTGTTGCGGCTGGCCAGCATTCGATCGTGCGGCATCGTAATCGCTTGCAGGGCAACTCTTCCGCCGGGAGTGAGGAGGCGGCGAAGCGTGGCGAAGTATGTCGGCCAATAGGCGTAGCCGACGGCCTCGATCATCTCCACCGACACCACCGCGTCGTACTGCCCGGTCACATCGCGATAGTCGGTCAGCGTGATATCGACGCGGTCGGACAATCCGGCCGCCCGCACCTTCGCTTGCGCGGCCCGAAGCTGTTCGCTCGACAGCGTGACCGAGTGGACATGTGCGCCGCGGGCTGCCGCGCGCAAGGCCAATTCACCCCAGCCGGTACCGATTTCGAGTAATCGAGTTCCCCCGCCGACGCCGGCCTGGTCGAGCAGGCGATCGATCTTACGATGTTGCGCGGTGGCGAGATCATCCCATCGTGCGGCGTCGGGATTGTCGAATAGTGCGGCCGAATACGTCATAGTATCGTCGAGAAAGCTGGCGAAGAATTCGTTGGAGAGGTCGTAGTGGCGGGCAATATTGTTGCGCGAGTTGGCTATTGCCGGGTCGTCGGCATCAGGTGGTGAAGCCAGGTGCAATGTGCGTAGCCGTTGTAGCCAGCGTGGTACCGACGTCGAGATTACCCCAGCCAGCCGGGTCAAAACGTCGACGAGGTCGGGCGAATCCCATTCGCCGGCCATATAGGACTCGCCGAGTCCGATCAGTCCGTGTGTCCCCACGCGTCGGGCGAAGGCATCGGGGTCGGCGATCATCATCGTCGGGGCGTCGATATGTGATGGTGTGCCAGAGGCTAATTCGACGCAGATGCCCGCTCGGTCAGCGGCCCGCCGCAACAGCGCCATCGTTATTGGCGCGGCAAGGCGGGCGCGTAGGCCATGGGGCACCGCTGCCACATCCGGCCACGTGCGAGTGTCCACCGCTGGCGGTCGTAGGTGGAATTCCATCGTCATGAGTGTCTCCTCACTCGGCTGTTGGGTCGGGGGATGATCTGAAGTCCTTTGCGCCACAAGGTGATGCCCTGTAAGCGAATTCGCGCCGATACCACAATCGGGGCGAGTGGCGCGCGTAGCTGCGCGGTGAGTACGCCGCGCGTAGTCACCGCGGTTCGCGTGCCGCTGACCGCCGCGTGAAACGGCGGTCCGCTCGGCGGATACCAGGTGATATCGATTCGCAGGCGGTCGTCGGGCTCGGGTACCCGCATCGAGTAGCTGCCGCCGACGACGTTGAACGGGGAGACGTAGAACTCCTTGTCGACCTGTGCCCGGTCCTGATCATCGGGAACCACGGCGTAGCAATGCCGCCCGCCGTAGGTGTTATGTACTTCTGCGAGAACCGCATACAGTTGCCCGTCGCGGCGGTGGCACCAATACAGCGTGAGTGGATCGAAGACGTAGCCCAGCGTGCGGGCGTTGAGCAACGCGGTGACCGTCCCCGGTTGCGGGGTGATCCCGTGACGTTCGAGTTCGGCGTCAACTCTGTTCCGCAGGGTGTCGCGGCCATGCTCTGGCGGGCTCAGATGGTCGCGTGCGCGAAAGCTCGCGAAGGGCCGTAGCCACCGAGTGATCGGTGGGAGGTCATCGATATCGATGAACCAGGACAGGCTCCGGTAGCGGAATCGGTTGACAACCGGCGCGGTACGTCGGTGAGTGATCTCCGTGCGATACATCGCTGGGGTATGTGTCATCGGCGAGCCAGTGCTATCGGCGAATTCGACTTGGGTGTCCAGCGACCACCGAGTCGCTGCGCGGCCCGGAGCCCCGCGAGCGCACCGTCCTCGTGAAATCCCCATCCGCGATATGCTCCGGCGAAAGCGATTGTGCCTGAATCGATTTCGTCGAGCGCAGCGGCGGCGTCGACCGCCGCCGCGGTGTAGAGCGGGTGTTCGTAGGACATCTCGTCGATAACCATGGCCGGATCAACGAACTCGGATCCGTTGAGGGTCACCAACATTCGAGGGCCGCCAGCTGACAGGCGCATGAGACGGGTCACGTCGTAGGTGACAACGACGCCGTCGGGAGTCGCGCGATTCGACGGCGGTACTAGATAATTCCACGACGCGCGGGCATTCGCGGTTATCGGCAATACCGATTCGTCGGTGTGTAGCAATGCCCGGTTGGGCGAATAGGTGATGGCGCTCAACAGTTCTCGCTCACGAGAAGTCGGCTGGGCCAGTAGTCGTAACGCTTGATGCGGATGAGTGGCGACGACGGCCCCGTCGAACTCTTCGGATGAGCCGGCCTCGGTCGTCACGGTGACGCCACCGGATCGTCGAGTCAATGCCGCAACCGGAGTTCCGATGCGAACGTCAGGTAACTCGGCGGCGACCCGGTCCACGTAGCGCGCCGAGCCGCCGACGACGGTGCGCCAGGTCGGCGACCCGGTGATAGAGAGCATGCCGTGATGGTCGAGGAAGGTGAACAGATACCTCGCCGGATAGTCCAGCGCGTCGGCCGGATCGCAGGACCAGACCGCGGAGACCAGCGGGGTGATGAAGTAGTCGTGGAAGTCCGCATCGAATCCGACGTCGTCGAGGAAGCCGCGCAGTGATACCGGCATGGATTCCGGTTCGGCGAGTAGTCGTCGCGCGGCGCGGTGAAATCTGGGCACCTGGGTGAGTAGGCGCAGATATCTACGATTGCGCAGCGAACTCGATGAGGGGATCAGACCGCGGATACCTTTGCCGCCCGCATACTCCAGGCCGACGTCGGGAATGGCGACCGACATCGACATATCCGATTCGCGGGTTTGCACGCCGAGTTCGTCGAAGAGCCGAATGAGGGTGGGGTAGGTCCGCTGGTTGTGCACGATAAACCCGGTGTCGACCTGAACGGTCGTGGCGTTAGGTAGCGGCACATCGTGGGTGTGCGCGTGCCCGCCGAGCCGATTGTCGGCCTCGAAGAGGGTCACGTGGTCGTTGCGGGCCAGCACGTAGGCGGCCATCAGCCCGGAGATTCCGGAACCGATAACGGCGAAGCGTCGGGGACTGTCGGAGGACATCGGCATATGGGGTATTCGGAGCCGCGTCCAACCCGGATAGGTTGTGGCTTTAGGGTTGTAGGCATGCCTGAGTTCGTCACGCTAGAAGCCCATCCAGATCATCCCGGCGTCGGCACCATTTCGCTCAACCGACCGCCGATGAACGCGCTGAATCGCCAGGTGCAGACCGAATTGCAGGCTGCGGCCGAGGAAGCTTCGGTTCGGGACGACATCAAGGCGGTCGTGATCTACGGTGGGCCGAAGGTGCTCGCCGCGGGCGCCGACATCAAAGAGATGACTGACATGTCCTATGCGGATATGGCCAAGGTCGCCGGTCGGTTGCAGCGCGCGTTGGGGTCGATCGCCGATATCCCCAAGCCGACCGTCGCCGCGATCACCGGATATGCGCTTGGCGGCGGGTTAGAGGTTGCTCTCGGTGCGGATCGTCGGATCGCCGGTGACAACGCCAAACTCGGTGTCCCCGAGATTCTGCTCGGCGTGATCCCGGGCGGGGGCGGCACGCAGCGGTTGGCTCGACTGATCGGCCCGTCGAAGGCTAAGGACCTTGTGTTTACCGGCCGCTTCGTCGGGGCGGAGGAAGCGCTGGCCATCGGTTTGGTCGACGAGGTGGTTGCTCCCGACGATGTTTACGACGCCGCTGTGAAGTGGGCCGCGCAGTTCGAAAATGGCGCATCGGTGGCATTGCGTGCGGCGAAGGCGGCGATCGACCAGGGGATTGAAGTTGATCTGGCCTCCGGCCTAGCCATCGAAGAACATGTCTTCGCCGGTCTGTTCGCCACGGAGGACCGGAAGATCGGAATGGATTCGTTCATCGAGAACGGTCCAGGTAAGGCTCGATTTACCGGCAAGTAAGATTGCCACACGTTCTACAACCGGAAGCGAAACCCATGACTGCGAATCTCACGCCATCCTCTGATCCCAAGCCGAATCCCCACGCGACTGAAGAAGAGGTGGCCGCTGCGCTCAAGGACACCAAACTCGCCCAGGTGCTCTACCACGACTGGGAGGCGGAGACCTACGACGAGAAGTGGTCGATCTCCTACGACGAGCGTTGCATCGACTATGCGCGTGGCCGCTTCGATGCGATCGCGGGCGACGAGAAGCTGCCTTATGGTCGGGCGATGGAGTTGGGCTGCGGCACCGGTTTCTTCCTGCTCAACCTCATGCAGTCGGGTGTCGCGGAGAAGGGGTCGGTCACCGACCTTTCGCCGGGCATGGTCAAAGTCGCGCTGCGTAATGCCGAGGGTCTGGGCCTCGACGTCGACGGTCGCGTCGCCGATGCCGAGAAGATCCCGTACGACGACAACACCTTCGACCTCGTCGTCGGCCACGCGGTGCTGCACCACATTCCCGACGTCGAGAAGTCGCTGCGCGAAGTGCTACGGGTACTCAAGCCGGGCGGGCGATTCGTCTTCGCCGGTGAGCCGTCGACCATCGGTGACTTCTACGCCCGCTGGATTTCCCGTGCCACCTGGTTCGCGACCACTAACATCACCAAGCTGGGGCCGCTGCAGAGCTGGCGTCGGCCGCAGGCTGAGTTGGATGAATCGTCGCGCGCGGCCGCGCTGGAAGCCGTAGTCGATATTCATACCTTCGACCCCGACGATCTGGCGGGTATCGCCCGGTCGGCCGGTGCGGTCGAAGTGAAGACCGCGACCGAAGAACTGGCGGCGGCATTCCTGGGCTGGCCGGTGCGCACCTTCGAGGCGGCTGTTCCGCCGGAGAAACTGGGCTGGGGTTGGGGACGTTTCGCGTTCGGCGGCTGGAAGCGCCTGAGCTGGCTCGACGAGAACGTGCTGCGCAAGGTCGTGCCGCCGAAGTTCTTCTACAACGTCATGGTGACCGGGGTTAAGGCCGGGTAGGCCCTGGCCCGTGAGCTACCAGTTCACACTCGACGACGTCGCCTTTCTGACGTCGCGGCTTGGCGCGAAAGCGCTGGAAAATGTATCGGCACTTGAGCTTTCGCCGACGTCGATGATCGCCGATGTCGATGAGGTGAAAAGCCGCTACTCGCAACACGAGGCCGCGCTTATCGAGACGGTGCGGTGCCGACGTCGCGCGCGGGCGAAATTGCGTGACGTCGACGAGTTGCTGCTTACCGATGACGCCGCCCAGCAAGCAACGCCGACGTCGGTCGCTGCGCTACGTGCCGCGGAAATCGGCTCGCGGTTCGCGGGAGCGATCGTCGCAGACGTCACGTGTTCGATCGGTGCGGAACTTCGCGAACTCGTTGCTGCCGAAGGTATTTCGGCGGTTGTGGGTAGCGACATCGACCCGGTGCGATTGTCGATAGCCCGGCATAACGTACCCGGCGCGACCCTCCTGCGCGCCGATGCGCTGACCCCGACGTCGCGTGCCGACGTCGTGATCGCAGACCCGGCGCGTCGTATTGGTGGCTCACGAACCTTTCGGTTGGAAGATCTGCAGCCGTCGTTGCTCGGGCTACTGACCACATATGGCGGTCAGCCGCTGCTGGTGAAATCGGCGCCCGGCATCGACTATCTGGCGCTGCGGGCGCGCTTCGGATTCGAGGGGCAGGTGCAGATCACGTCGCTCGATGGCGGTGTGCGCGAGGCGTGTCTGTGGAACGACGTTGCAGCCGAAGGTGTTGCGGCGCAACGTGCGACGGTGCTGCGGACACAGACGGACGGCTCCGTACGCGTCGAGGAGGTCACGTCGGCCGACCCCGATGACTCCGATGTGCGCGACGTCGGTGAGTGGATCATCGACCCCGACGGCGCGGTGGTGCGAGCCGGTCTGGTGCGTCATTACGCGGCGCGGCACGGCCTTTGGCAGCTTGATCCCCAGATCGCATATCTGTCGGGCGACTCGGTCCCGTTGGGGCAGAGGGGCTTTCGAGTTATTGAACAGGTCGGCGTCGCAGAGCGGGCGTTGCGCACGGCGCTCGCAACATTGGACTGCGGGACGCTGGAGATCTTGGTCCGCGGGCTCGATGTAGACCCGGATAAGTTGCGAAAGAAGCTCAAGCTCAAGGGTTCTCGCGCGCTGACATTGGTGCTGACCAGGATTGGCAAACAGGGCGTCGGATTTATCTGCGAGCCCGGAGTCCGGTCTTAAGGAGACTTCGGATTCCAAGAATCTGGATATAGTCTGCGCGAAGAGGGCAAACTGCCCCTGGCACACCGACTATTTCCAGAATTCGACGGACCTGATAGACCTCATGGACCCGACCGGCAGCCCCGGACAGTGGCTCTACTCGAACTCAGCCTTGCTGTCGAAGAAGTAGACCTTGCCGATATTGGTCGCAACCGCGATCTGTCCCTTCGGCGACACTGCGACGCCGGTCGCGAAGCCGACCGAATCCGGAAGGGAGAGAGTGCGTTTGGTCTTTCCATCGGTTGACGACACCTCGACCAGCGACAGCGAATCCTTACCCGCATCGCGCACGACCGTCCATGCGGTCTTCGCCTCCGTCAGCGTCGACAGGCTCACCGATTTGAGGTCGTCGCGCTGCCACACCTGCTCGGCATGGTCGCCGGCATCGTGGAGCATCCGCAGCGGTGCGCCGACGACACCGGCCGGAATGATGTCGCCGCTCGGCGAGACTGTCATCGTGCCGAAGCCGTAGCCGCCGTTTTCGAAGCGCCACTTCACTTTTCCGGTGTCGGCGTGCAGCGCGTAGATCTGTCCCAATCGACTGTAGGTATAGACGGTCTTGCCGTCCGCCGAGAGCGTTGCCGGTCCGACGACGCCACCGGGAATGTCGGCATGCCAGGCTTCGCGGACGGTGCGCTTTCCGTCGACCACCGAGTAATCCAGTGCCCGAATCTGGGACGCGATCGTCCCTTCGGGCCAAAAGTTGATGAACATCCGCTCGGCGTTCATATCCACCGCTGCCGGAGCTGGAATGGCGCAGCGCGGCCCGTTGGTGACGCAATCACCGAAGCCGTAGGTGCCGTCCTCGGGATGAATATCCGAACGTAACCGCACCTCCGGCGCGGCAAACGTGTTGGTCTGGGTGTTAAGCAGAAGGATCTGCCCCTGCGTCGTCGCCACTAACACGACGCCCGGCGCGACGAACTTGGACGAAAGCGGGACGCCGATCACCGGCATCCGCCAGCGGATCGAACCGCCGGCGTTGAATGCGAGGAACGTGGTGGACTCACCGACATACGGCTGGTCGAATTGATCGACAAGCAGCGAGTTGACGGCGATACCGTCCCGCATGCGTTTGCAGAAGTTCTTGCGTCCGGAGTTCGGATCGAGCACGAAGAGGTTACATCCGCTCGGTGTCGTGGCGGTGACTCCGACGTTGGACTGATTCGACAGCGTGATCGGTGCGGTGATCGGGCCGCCAGTCGGCCGCGACCATCGCAATGCGAGGTCGTCGGGAACGCTCGGATACGCATAATTGGAGTTCGCCGCATTGCCGCCGAAGCTTGACCATCCCGGGCTAGCCACCGAGCGAACGTCGATGTGGCCGTCGGAGCAGGAAACCAGGGCGGTCGCGGTCACCGCGACGGTGGCGACTCCGACGGCGACCCGAACTGCACCGGATAGTCGGCGGACCACTGCACGCATCTGTTCTCCTCGCTGACTCGACGCCGTTGGTCTGGCATCAACGCATGTGAGCCTATCGTGTGCCCGCGCACCGCCGACCGACCACGGGTACGCCCATTCGGCGCGCCGATGTGGGGCGATAAAATCGCATGGCTATCCGATGCGGATTGCGTAGTGCGATGGGAGATCAATCGATGACGACGATGTGGAACGCGTCCTATAAGTCGCGCTGGCGGGCGGGCCGCCGACGTGACCCGATGCAGGCGCGTTTCCTGACTCGCGACTCACTGCGCTGGGTGCTTTCCAATCGTGCGTACACGCCCTGGTACCTGGTGCGTTACTACCGGCTCTTCCGCTTCCGGGCGGCCAATCCGCATATCGTGCTGCGCGGCATGGTCTTTCTAGGACGCAACGTCGAGATCCATGCGACGCCCGAGTTGGCGCGGATGGAGATCGGTCGATGGGTGCATATCGGCGATGGCAATTCGCTACGCGCACACGAGGGTTCGATGCGTATCGGCGACAAGGTGGTCTTCGGCGCGAACAACGTCGTCAACTCCTATCTCGATCTGGAAATCGGTGCGTCGACACTGGTCGCCGACTGGTGCTACATCTGCGACTTCGACCACAAGATGGACAATATCGAGATGCCTATCAAAGACCAGGGGATCGTCAAGGGGCCGGTGCGGATTGGCGCCGATACCTGGGTTGCGGCGAAGGTGTCGGTGTTGCGTAATACGACCGTCGGCCGCGGTTGCGTCCTCGGCTCCCATGCCGTTGTGAAAGGCGTCATCCCGGACTATTCGATTGCGGTCGGCGCCCCGGCCCGCGTCGTGAAGAATCGGCTCGACGATTGGCATGCGAATGCCGCCCAGCGCGCGGAACTAGAGCGCGCGCTGGCCGACATCGAACGTAAGAAGGCCGCTGCGGAAGCCGAGGAGCGGTGAGACCGACTTTCCAACGCCGTTCAGTCAGATAAGACGGCGACGTCGGGGGTGCTCTCCGAAGAGCTGACCGCCAGTTCGTAACTCAGGCCGCGACACAGGTACGAGCGAGTGCCGCGTCCTGTTCAGGCGTGCCACCTGATGCACCCAGGCCTCCGATGAGCGCACCGTCTTTGTCGAATAGTGGCACGCCGCCACCCATCAGGAGGAGTCCGGGGGAGTGGATGTGATCGAAATGCGGTGCTGGAGAGCCGATCTCGATCGGCGATGCGAGCGCCTCGGTCGGAGCCTGGAACATAACCGCGGTGCGCGCTTTCGCCTGTGCCAACTCGTTCGAGGCCAGCCACGCGCCATCCATCCGGGCGAAGGCGACCAGATTGGCTCCGGTGTCGAATACCGCGAACACAGCGTTGAGCCCGTCGGCCCGGGCCGCGGCGATACCGCGAGCGATTAGGCTCTCGGCGTGATCGAGGGTGATTTCAGGCATTCTGCGTCCACTCCGTGTCCTGCCACTGTTTTGCGGCGTCGATGGTCGCGAGAGGGCGCATGGTTCGGTAGAGGTGCTCATCCGCCGGAATGATCTCGACCATCGCATCGATCATTTCCTGCGGGTCGGCCTGGTCCGCGAGGCTGTCGCCGAAATCAGGCATTGGCACAACCGCCTTATCGGCGTCGTACCACTGGACGTAGCTCTCGGCCCCGGTGTCGTTAAACCCGGTGCCGAAGACCCCGGGATTCACGGTTGCCACCTGAATGCCGTGGGGGCTTAGTTCTGCCTTCATCGATCCAGCGATTGCTTCGATGGCGTGCTTGGTAGCGCAATAGGCTCCGAGGAACGGAACTACCAGTATCCCGCCCATGGATGAGGTCCAGACAACTTTTCCGGACTTCTTCTCCACCATCTTGGGGACGATCGCCTGCGCTAGCTCCAGATGACCGAACACATTGATCTCGAACGATTCCCGTACACGCCTTAGTGGGATGTCCACCATCGAGCCTCCCTCCATGACTCCGGCGTTCAGAACCAGGACGTCGGGCTCATACGTCGCGGCGTGCGCGATGTCGATCTCGTCGAGGAGGTTCAGCTTTATGACCTCGACCTCAACTCCCGCTGCTGCGGCATCGGCGCGAAGACTTCGCACCTGTGGCCAGGTCTCGGCGGTAGCCACCACCTTGTGTCCGAGTCGTGCGAGTTCAAGCGCGGTGCCTCGGCCAAATCCGGAGCTCGCTCCGGTGATCAAGATGCTCTTAGACATGGTTTCCTTCCGGTAATAATGGATGCATCGATAGGACTGATGTGTCAGTATAGTATTTCACGAGGCTGGCGACCGGAGGAGGGTGATTCATAAGTTCCTTGACGCAGACGACGGCTAACGGTCCGTTCCTGCTCGTGTCGCGCGCGGAGCAGAGCTACCTCACCCTTCGAGCTGACTATTTTGATATGTGAACAACGTGGTGAAATCGGCTCGGCACGCGCGTCCATTTTGCGCGGCGGGTGTTGATGCACAGACTTCGTCAAACGAGCGCCTTTTTCGCCCGAGCGGTAATTGATTAGTGCCACACTGCTGGCTCGATTTTGCGGGCGTCATTAATCTGTGCGCGACGAGTGCAATTCGCAAATACTCGACTGCTGAAAATGGTTGACATATGTCAAATCGGCCATCCGGTATTCGTGATCGTGCGATTGGTTAACCCCAATAGGTGGCACTACCACGGTCTTCTGTGACCACTTGGCGAAAGCGGCATTTGGACATATGTCCCGCTGGCTATGCTCGAATGGGAAGTCGAAGGCCGCCGCTACCAATTGGATGAATCCGACGTATCTCGGACTCTGGAAGAGCGTGCCCGTTTCGCAATATTTGAGCGTTTTGTCTGATCTAATTGGTAGTGTCACTGATGAAAATTTAGAGACTAGGAATTCTCATGAAAAGGCTTCTTACCCTGTTGGCTGCGCTATGTTGCGGGGCGCTATTCCTTGCGGGCTGCGGATCGTCCGACAATGACACCGATGTGGCATCTGAGTCGTCGTCCGTCAAGAAGGCGCGAGTGGTGGTGTACGGCGATCCAAGCAAGCCCGATCCCAAGGTGAAAGGTTGGGACACGAGCGGCAATCCGATCAACGGTGGGCCTGTCGGAGCCGATGGCTCTACTGGTAATAACCTGACACGCGACTATTGCTCGGCCAATCAAGATCCAGCCTGTCCTGCCGGCTCGTTTGTCGGTCCACACGTCAAATATCACTCCAAGCACGGTGGGTGGGATGACAGTGGAAAGCCGGTAAATGGTGGGCCGGTTGGCGCTGATGGCTCAACTAACAACAATTTGACACAGGAGTACTGCGCGAAGAATCAGGATCCGGGCTGTCCAAAGGGTAGCTACGTCGCGGCGAACGCGATCAAAGATCCCAAAGGTGGGCCAGGCTATGTCAAATGCGAGGGCACGATCTGCACTAACCCTAATCACGGCGCCGGTGGCGACCGGGGTAGTTGGGATGCCGATGGCAAGCCTGTCAATGGTGGGCCAGCTGGAGCAGACGGGTCAACGGGCAGCAATCTCACTCGCGAATACTGCGCGAAAAACCAGAATCCGGCCTGCCCGGCAGGCAGTTTCGTCGCACCTAACGCGGTCAAAGACCCGAAAGGTGGGTCGGGCTTTGTGAAGTGCGAGGGCACGGTCTGTACGAATCCGAATCACGGGGCTGGCGGCACGCCGGGTGTTTGGGATGCGGATGGTCAGCCCGCGAACGGTGGACCGAGCGGAGCTGACGGCTCAACGGGCAACAACTTGAGTCAGGACTACTGCGCGACGAATCAAGACCCGGCGTGCCCGGCAGGCAGTTACACGGCCGATGAATCACAGGGAGCGCCGCCGACAACGGACAATAGCGATGACACCGGAGACCAGTCGGATCCGACCACCGACGATGACGGGCCCAACTGAGTGCCGTTCGCCCGACAACGCTGAAGTGGTCAGTGAACTGACCGACCAATCGACGGGTCGATCTGGCGAGACCTGATACGAACGGTGCACCCACTTAATGAGTGGGTGCACCGTCGTCGGGCAGGCGCGGGCGGGGTGCCAGTCTTAGGGTTGCTAGTGGCACGCGCTGATTGCGCGACGGTCCACCGGATACGCGGTAGGCAATGCGTCGGCCGAGATCCCGTAAATCGCGAGTGCATCAGCCGGTGAGTGGGTGTAACGCGCCGGTGGCGAATTCCCGCCAGCTTAAATCGAGTATCGGATCAGAGGATGCGACCAATATCGGGTAACAACGGTAACAACTTTACCAATTTCCTCCCGATGGTGGACCGCTTCTTTAAATGAGAAGTAGGGGCCTAGGTATTGATGTCGAACATCAGATGGTGCTCGTCGTCGTTGGTCTCGAGAATCATCTTCCACTGCCCTGTCGGAGGTGTTAAGCGCTGTGCCAAACCCGCCGAATTCGCGAGCCGCGTCTTCGAATATGTCTGCGACAACCCGGGGTGCGTCACGCTTTCGAGGTGACCGAATGTGTCATCTCGTTGGGACGCGATTCGGCGTCGTTTACTTCCCGCGTCGGCGGAACGAAGCGCCGTTGTTATGAATGTCGACGTTGGCGGACTGATCGGTCAGTGCGCAGCTCGTGAGTCTGCCCATATTCTCGCTTGGCCCCGCGACAACGGTCGTCTTGGCCCCGCAATGAGACGGAAACTCCGCAATTTTGGGTTCTTATTGGAATATACCCAACCCCCACGGTGGGGATCATAGACAAAGAGACAACGTTGATTGCCAATAAAGTAGCTTGCTCAGCCCAATAGTAGCTTGTGCGTGCTTTAGGTGGTCCCTTTTTAGGCGCAGCGCAGCTACGTCGATATTTCTCCAGTCTGTAAATCCAGGACACTGATGTATCACTGCACGGGGGCGTGCACGGTCGGGTGGTTCGTTGCTCGAAGATCAGCCGGGCAGGACGCTGCGGCCTTCGCTCGGCTGAACCACAACGAATCCGGGGCCGTGGAAGGCGAGTTGGAACGCTTCACCTGAGCCGCGGCCGATGAGTGCCCCGAGCTTCAGATCGTTCTTTATGGTCGGCTGCAAACCGGCCGACCAGCACACCGCGGCCTGCGGGTCGACGAAGGTCGGCTGTTGTGAGCAGTCCAGCACGAGGGGCGTGCCATGGCAGGTGATGCCCGCGGTGCCATGACCGGCCACCTCGAGGTTGAACAGACCGCCAGCCAGCATGCCAGCGTTGCCGATCGTGGTGATCTTCCACTGAAGCTCGGCGTCGAAGGCCAGCAGGCTCGAGGTATTGATGGTTATGGCGTCGCCTTCGAGCTGCAGGGTGAAGACATTGTGGTTGTTCTGTGCGAAGTAGACCTCACCCTGACCCGAAACGCGCATCATCTGACCGCCCTCATTGGTCACCGCGCGTTTGAGGAAGTTGCCGACGCTGCCGGCTCCCTCATGTTTGAACTGGAACTGGCCCTGGTAGGCGACCATCGCGCCTTTGGCGGCGAGGACGTCGGGGCCGAAGCCGACCCGGAGCATCTTGGTGGATTGCAGGCTCCATCGTTCCTGGGTGGCGACCGCTTGGTTGGCCTGGTCAAAGATATTGCTGCGCATCGGTTCTCCTGTTGACAGTGCGACGATGCGGTAATCCTACGTCAGGCATATGTCGGATTTGCGAGGCTGGGGCCGGGCCGACTGGTGAAAATCGGGAAAATAACACCCCGGCGAGGGCATATTGCCCTTGCCGAGTAGTTATTCGGACGATTTTCTCGGAAGGGGTTAGGCCGGCTTATTCGGATCGCGTTCGGGCAGTGGACGTTCCACGATATTGGGACGGCCGATGGCGTGCCGGACCCTGCGTTTGGCGGCCAAGTAGACGCCGGCGGTACGTTCGGCGACCTCGACCCAGGAGAAGTCCTCGGTGAGTTGTGCCCGCGCACGTCGCGCACGCGCCGACGCCGCTGCCGGATCGTTGAGGGTAGCCCGAACCGCTGCGGCCAGTCCGGTCACGTCGGCCGGCGGGAAGGTCATCCCGGAGACCCCGTCGGTGACCGCTTCACCCAGACCGCCAGCGGTCGAAACCACAAGGGGCGCACCGGTTGCCGCGGCTTCCAGCGCGACGATGCCGAATGGCTCGTAGCGACTTGGCAGCACAATCGCATCGCAGCGGTGCATCAGATCGACGAGACCCTCGTGGTCGACGCCGCCGATGAACTCGACCGCTCCCGATACCCGATGCCGCTTGGCCTGCTCGGTCAGCCAGTCCAATTGTGTTCCCGCCCCGGCGATCGTCACCGTCGTGCCGGGGTGGCTACGCCGAATGCGGGGGAGCGCGGCGAGCAGATCCTGCACCCCCTTCTCATACTCCAGCCGTCCGGCGAATAGGAGTTCTGGACCGCCAGGGCGTTCGGATCGTTCCGCGAAAGGCCAAGTGGCAATGTCGATTCCGTTGTGGATGACGCTAATTTCCGGGATGTCCGGGCCGAAGAGGCGGTTCACCTCGTCGCGCATCGACGTCGAGCAGGTGATGAGCGCATCAGACTCAGCCGCGAGCCACCATTCAATTGAATGCACCTGTCGGTTGACCGGGCCCGACACCCAACCGCTATGCCGCCCGGCCTCGGTCGCGTGAATCGTGGAAACCAGTGGGATGTCGAAGAATTCAGCGAGTGCGATGGCCGGATGTGCGACCAGCCAGTCATGCGCGTGCACGACGTCGGGTATCCAGGGCTCGCCGGCATTGGCCGCACCGAATGCGGCCAGGGTCAGTCCCGCGCGGATCAGTGAATGGCCCATCGCGAGGGTCCAGGCCATCATGTCGCGGCCGAAGTCGAATTCGCTGGGATCTTCCGCGGCAGCGATTACGCGGACACCTTCGACCCGATGGTCGACGGTGGGGTGGGTGAGGGCATCGGTGCCGGTTGGGCGGCGAGTCAACACGACGACGTCGTGACCGGCGGCGGCCAACTCGATGGCGAGATTGTGGACATGCCGCCCCAGCCCGCCGACGACGACGGGCGGATACTCCCAGGACACGAGCAGGATTCTCATCGCAGATCCCTCCGGATGGCATTCGTTGGGAACGTGGCGGGTGCGGCTAATACGTCGCTTGCCGCTGGCAACCGACGCGCGTCGACCGCTGCGAAAAGATTATCCGCGCGGCCCCAGTTCGTCGCCAGTCGAACTGCGGTCGATGCGCGGCCCGACGCCGCGGCGTCGCAGATCTCCCGAGTGGCATGCGCGTGTTTATGGGCCCGGTCGGTGGCATATCCGGCCGCGGTGTCCTTGGAAACCATGAACGGCCAATCCGAGGACACCGTCAGTAACGCCTCGCGCAGAATCTGATCATTGACTCGATCACGGAAAGTGGTTGGGGCGCTTGCCATCTGCTTGTCGACGGTGTCGAGTGCGGTCTGCACCACTTCGGCATTCAGATCGACGAAATGCTCGACTTGCGGGCCGGCCCACACTCGCCAGTCCTTGCCCGAGCCCCACGACGAATCGGTGAGTTCGACTGGCGCGCCGAGGAACCCGCCTTGTCGAGCCCCGTCGAGAGTGCCGACGGTGACTCCCGCTTCGGGTAAGCGGCGCAAAACCCGCTCGAGCCACTGCGGACCCTCATGCCACCAGTGGCCGAAGAGCTCGGTGTCGAAGGCGGCGACCACCAGTGCGTCGCGGCCGATCCGCTCGGATTCGGTGATAAGGCGATCACGAACATGGCCGACGAATTCGTCAACGTGCCGGTCGAGTACGGCGTCGACGCGCGCGGGATCGTATGGAGCTTTGTCGGGACCGTCTACCGTGCGGCCGGTGACACGCGAGAGTTTGAGACCTGATTCGTGGTCGTAGGTGTGGAAGTCGCGGTAGGCGGCGTGGCCGGGATACCCGGATTTCGGCGACCACACCCGGTAGCTGACCTGCAGATCGCGGCCGAACGCGACGACATCGGTGTCGCCGACCGGACGGCCCAGAGCCGTGTCGCCGCGAAGCGTCGGGCCATCGACCATGAAATGCCCAATGCCGGCCGCGGAGTACTCGGCCTCCATCCCGGGGGTGAAGGCGCATTCGGGCGCCCAGATACCGGCCGGGGTGTGGCCCCAACGAAGTCGGGCGTCAGCGAGACCTTCACTTAGTGAGAATCGGCGCAGGCGAGGGTCCAGGAGCGGCTGGAACGGATGTGCCAGTGGGCCGCCGAGTAATTCGATGACGTCGGCGTCGATCAACGAGCGGATGGCAGCACTGCCGCCGTGGCGCCAGTGCTGCTCGAAGTCGGCCAAAGCCGTTGCGGCGGCGCGGTATTCGCGGTTGCCGTGCTCGCGGCGTAACGCGTCGCGACTGGTTGCCAGTTCCATCGCGCGTAGTTGCCAGTCGGCCAGCCATTCGTACATCGACGCGGTTGCGTGCGGGTCGTCGAGCTGGGCGGCCAAAACCGGTGTGATGCCAAGGGACACTTGGTTTTTCATGCCATCGGCGGCGAGACGTCGGAGGACGTCGAAGACCGGTTGATATGACGCGGCCCATGATTGATAGAGCCATTCCTCGCCAACCGGCCACCTGCCGTGGTTCACCAACCACGGCAGATGTGAGTGCAGGACCAGCGTGAACTGTCCGGGTACGCGGTCGGTCATGAGCCCCGAGTCGTCAGGGCCAGCAGATCCAGACTCGCGTCGACGTCGCCGGGGCGGATCGCGAAATCGGCCGTCGTCACGCCTGCGACGTCAGCGGTCAGCGATGCGGGCCATGGTTCACCGGCCAGCGCGCGGTTGATCTGCGCGTCGATGATCGAGCCGTCCCACTTGGCATCGAGGCCGAGCAGTGCGTCACCGTGGTGCACACCGAGCATTTCCGGAACCTCGAAGCCGTTCTCGACGAGAAGTTCGGTTAGTTCGAGCGCATTGAGTTCGCGGGTGTGGAATGGGTTGAGTGGAGTGTCGCGGCCGGGCGAGAAGGTGATGCGGTTCGGGGTAGAGATGAACAGTCGACCACCCGGGCGCAAGACGCGGGCACATTCGCGGATGAACAGTGGCTGGTCCCAGAGGTGTTCGATGACCTGGAAGTTGACCACGACATCGACCGATTCGTCGTCGAGCGGAAGGTCGATCAGGTTGCCCTGATGGACGGTTAGCTGTGGATATCGGGACCGAGTGTGTTCGACCGCGGACGAGTCATAGTCGACGCAGACAACGCCGGCGGCGCGGGTCGAGAGCATCGACGCCCCATATCCCTCACCCGAGCCGGCTTCCAGTACATCTTTGCCTTCGACAGCATCGAGGATGTATTCGTAGGCCACCTCGTGCCGTCGGAACCAGTAATTCTCCTCGGGGATTCCGGGGCTGGTCCGTTCGCCGGTCAATGCGAGTGTTGCCTGCTCATCGATGGTTTTCGAAGCATCGGTAGCGGGACTTGTCGATTCGGTCATCCCCTTGAGGGTAGCCGCAGGGTCCTGGGCCGCGACAATCGATCCGACCGAGCAGTCATATGTCCGCTCACAACCCATCAAACGGCTCTGTGTCAGCGACGATGTCGGGTGAACGCGTTTCAGTTTCGTGGGGGCGCTGCGATGCCTTGACTCGTCAACTACGACGGGTATCGCTTGGCGAGCGTGGGCCAAGCCGACGGCAGCGGTCATCGCCAAAATGCTGTTACCGTAATACTGACGTTGGCAATATCGAATATCAGCCCCACTGAGGGTTGGAATGAGTTGGAGTTGATTGTGCGGTCAGGGGTTGCGTCAGTTGCAGCGTTATTCGCTGTTCTGGTCCTCACCACGGCCTGCGCCAACGACGACTCCGCTGATGACTCTGAGACGCCCGCGGCGACGCCAACTGTCACCGGTCCGTCCTTCCGGGCGTGCGGCGGCATCGAATTGAATGAAGTTGCCACCCAGACCGGGTTCAGCGGCCTGCGATTAGTCGCCGAAACGACAGCGGAATGTCAATGGGTGGCGGGCAGTTCGGCGCGCGTCTCCTTCAATTGGTATCGCGGTTCTCCACTTGATCGCGAGCGCGGTGGGGTGGAGCTGACCAAGGACGATATTCAAGACATCACGATCAGTGGGCATTCGGGCTTCATAGCGTCGGCCGGTACGGTCTGTGAGACCGGAATCGGTTTCGACGCTGACTTCATCGAATGGAGTGCTCGGATGGATGAGGAAGGCGTCAATAACGTCGGCATCGATAAGGTGTGCCAGGCAGTACGCGAATTGGCGCGGATGTCGATCGAGCGTGCCAAATGAGGCGTATGTGGCCGGGGCTGGCGGCGGTACTCTGCGGAATTCTGGTCCTGACCGGATGTGGTGGTTCGAGCCAGGATTCTGCCGCGACGTCGTCGACTCCCAGCCGTCAGGCCCGGGTTGATACCGACAAGTTCGAACGGCTCAGTCTCGAATGCCAGTTGCTCACTATCACCGAAATCGCCAAGGCCGTCGGCGCTTCGATCAAGGACAACGAATTCAGCGGACCGATCTGCCGGTGGGAAGCCTCCGGTGATGTCTGGGTGAGTTTCCACTGGTTCGAGTGGAACACGATACGTCGGGAAAAATCGGTTGCCGCCTCGCTTGGCTACGCAACCGAGATTATCAAGATCGGTAGCGCCACCGGGTTTACTCAGACGAAGGCTGATCGACCGGGAACATGCGGAGTGACGGCCAAGTCACCGGGTCGCGGGATCTACACGTGGTTCGTGAATCGCCCTGCGGCCGTGGAGGATCCGTGCGCGGCACCGAAGAAACTGATGGAATTGTCGTTGGAGATGAGCGCGTAACAGGCGGCGTGCCCCCGGTCGTCAAGTGTCGACGTCCGAGCTCGCGAGGTCGCCGGTGTATCGAGTCGCGGTGATCCGACGTCGAGACCCCCGTCTCCGGAAAATCGTCCGAATAAGTCGCCGCCGAGGGCAAGTTGCCCTCGGTGAGTAACTATTCGGACGATTTTCCACGGCAAGCGGCGAACTCGGCGACGGAGTTCGCGTCCTTAAACTCACGCTGAGCCATTTTGTTGACCCCCTGCGCCGCCCGGTGGTGTTCTGAACGGGCATGCGACGACATCGAGTCGCCCACTGATAACCATCAAACCCGTAGCGCCACTTCATATTTGGCTCATTCCGCCCCAGGCGGCGAGCTGGTTGTCGTGTCGTGGCGAGGAGAGGACAGCATGACCACCGAACGCGTCGCAGACGAAGTCGAATTCGCCTACTGGGTACCCAATGTGAGCGGCGGGTTGGTCACCAGCGACATCGAACAGCGCACGAGCTGGGACTACGAATACAACAAGAAGCTCGCGCAGACCGCCGAAAACAACGGCTTCACCTATGCGCTCTCGCAGGTTCGTTACGAAGCGAGTTACGGCGCGGAGTTCCAGCACGAGTCGACGAGTTTCAGCCTCGCGCTGCTTCTGGCGACCGAGCGGTTGAAGGTCATCGCGGCCGTTCATCCCGGTCTGTGGCAGCCAGCTGTGCTGGCGAAACTCGGCGCGACCGCCGATATTCTTTCCAACGGCCGGTTTGCGGTCAACGTAGTGAGCGGCTGGTTCAAGGACGAGTTCACCCACCTGGGAGAGCCGTGGCTCGAACACGACGAACGTTACCGCCGAAGTGCCGAATTCCTTCAGGTGCTGCGCAAGATCTGGACCGAAGATGACGTCGATTTCCGGGGTGACTTCTACCGAATCCACGACTTCACGCTCAAGCCCAAACCGCTGAACACCCCCGAACGCCCCAATCCGGAAATTTTCCAGGGCGGCAACTCGCAAGCCGCTCGTCGCAACGGCGGCCGCTACGCCGACTGGTACTTCTCCAATGGCAAGGACTACGACGGTGTCACCGAGCAGATCGTCGACGTCCGCGCGGAGGCGCAGGCCAACAGCCGCGAGGTGAAGTTCGGACTCAACGGATTCATCATCGCCCGCGATACCGAGAAGGAAGCGCGCGACACCTTGCGCGAGATCATCGAGAAGGCGAATCGTCCTGCGGTGGAAGGCTTCCGGGACGCGGTCCAGCAGGCCGGCAACTCAACGTCGAGCAAGAAGGGGATGTGGGCCGACTCGAGCTTCGAGGACCTCGTGCAATACAACGACGGCTTCCGGACTCAGTTGATCGGCACCCCCGAACAGATCGCCGAGCGGATCGCGAATTACCGACGCCGTGGCGTCGACCTCATCCTTGGCGGGTTCCTGCACTTCCAGGAGGAGATTGAATACTTCGGCGAGAAGGTGCTGCCCTTAGTCCGTGAGATTGAGGCCGCGGAGCGCGAGAAGGATCAGATTCTGGTCGGGGTGTGACAATTTTCTCACCCAAACTGTGAGGTAGGCCCCGTTTGGTCTGTCGTAGCAACGCGTTAAAGTAGGGAGGACCCAAAGGCCTTACCCGCCGGTAAGTTGCCTGAACCCGACGCAGGAGGTCGACGAAGACCCATGACAAACATTGTCGTACTGATCAAGCAGGTTCCCGACACCGGGTCGGAACGCAAGCTCAATGACTCGGACTTCACCCTCGATCGCGAGATCGACCCGGTGATCTGCGAGATCACCGAGAAGGCCGTCGAAGAAGCCCTGCAGATCAAGGAAGCCAACGGCGGTGAGGTGACCGTGTTGACCGCCGGACCCGACAAGGCAACCGACGCGATTCGCAAGGCGCTGTCGATGGGCGCTGACAAGGCGATCCACATCAACGACGAGTTGCTGCACGGCTCCGACGCGGTGCAGACCGCGTACGTTCTGGCTGCTGCGCTGGGCACCGTCGAAGGCGTCGAGCTGGTCATCGCGGGTAACGAAGCTTCCGACGGTCGGGTTGGCGCGGTGCCGGCGATGATCGCCGAGTATGTCGAACTCCCGCACCTCACCTCGCTGCGTAAGGTCACCGTCGATGGTGAGAAGGTCACCGGCGAGCGCGAGACCGACGAAGGCATCACCAAGGTTGAGGGTGCTCTCCCGGCGATCGTAAGTGTGAACGAGAAGATCAACGAACCGCGTTTCCCATCCTTCAAGGGCATTATGGCCGCGAAGAAGAAGGAGATCGAGGTTCTGACCCTGGCTGACCTGGGCATCGACGCCGACGTCGTCGGACTGGCGAATGCTGGCAGCAAGGTCACCGCGGTGACCCCGAAGCCAGCCAAGCAGGCCGGCGAGCGCGTGGTCGACGAAGGCGACGGCGGCACCAAGGTTGCCGAGTTCCTGGTCGGTCAGAAGATCATCTAACTCAACCATCGATCTCGAGCGGCGGGCCTACGTCGGTAGCTGACCCCGCATCGGGCCGATCGTGTTCGAAGACACTCACACCACATACTCCAGGAGAGAAACCATGGCAGAAGTACTCGTGCTCGTTGAGCAGGATGCCGAAGGTGGGCTGAAGAAGGTCACCGCAGAACTCATTACCGCTGCTCGCGCGCTTGGCGAGCCATCGGCTGTCGTCATCGGGAAGTCGGGTTCGGCTGACGCCGTCATCGCCGGACTGACCGAAGCCGGCGCCGAGAAGATCTACGTCGCCGAATCCGACGAGAACACCGCTTACCTGCTGAGCCCGCAGGTCGACGTGCTGTCGTCGATCGCGGAGACCGCCTCGCCGGCCGGCATCCTGCTGGCCGCCGGATCGGACGGAAAAGAGATTGCCGGCCGACTCGCCGTACGACTGGGCGGCGGCGTGCTCGCCGACGTCATCGAGGTCAAGCCCGGTGGCGCCGTCCACTCGATCTTCGGTGGCGCGTACACCGTCGACGCCGAGGTCAACGGCACCGTGATCGCAACGGTCCGCCCGGGTGCCATCGAGGCTGCTCCGGCTGCCGGCGCGGGTACCCGCGTCGACGTCGAGGTGCCGGCACCGGCCGAGAACGCGGTCAAGGTGCTGTCGGTGGAACCCAACGTCGGTGGCGACCGTCCGGAACTCACCGAGGCGTCGATCGTCGTCTCCGGTGGTCGTGGCGTCGGCTCGGCCGAGAAGTTCTCGGTCGTCGAAGAACTCGCCGACTCGCTCGGTGCCGCTGTCGGCGCCTCGCGTGCGGCAGTCGACTCGGGCTATTACCCGGGCCAGTTCCAGGTGGGCCAGACCGGCAAGACCGTGTCGCCCCAGCTCTACATCGCGCTCGGTATCTCCGGTGCGATCCAGCACCGTGCGGGTATGCAGACCTCGAAGACCATCGTGGCCGTCAACAAGGATGAAGAAGCCCCGATCTTCGAGATCAGTGACTACGGCATCGTTGGCGATCTGTTCAACGTCGCACCGCAGTTGACCGAAGAGATCAAGAAGCGCAAGTAGTTCATAGGCGCTGTTCAACTCGATGACCCCCGGCGGTAAGCCGGGGGTCATCGCGCTTTTCACCATAGGTCGGGGCATGTTCACTACTCACCCCCCGACACGACAGTCGGCGGTTGCGGTGTAGTTGCCTGCTCTCGCTTTCATTCAAAACATGACTGGTAGCAGCGCAAATACGATTACCACCGGTGATCAACGCCGCACGATTCTGGCCGGGGGCGGCTACGTCCTCGACATCTCCAACAACCCGGACGACATCGTTGAAGCCCAACGCCTGCGCTACGACGTCTTCGCTGCCGAGCCCGGATTCTCCGATCAGATCGGCGACGCACAGACCGGCCTCGACGCCGATCGCTTCGACGAATTCTGTGACCATCTGCTGGCACGCGACGAGGAGACCGGTGACCTGGTCGGTTGTAGTCGGCTTCTGCCGCCACCCGGTGCGATCGCGGCGGGTGGGTGGTACTCGGCAGAAGAATTCGACTTGGGTGAACTCGACGTCATCCGGTCGCAGACCGTTGAAATGGGCCGGGCATGCGTCGCGGGTGATCAGCGCAGCGGATCAGTGACCGCACTGATGTGGGCCGCGCTCCTCGACTACCTGACGCAGACGGACTACCGGTATCTCATGGGCTGTGTTTCGGTACCGCTCGACGGTGCCGCGGTACGCGGCGGGGGAGCCCGCAACAGTCGCGGTGTCGACTTGCGCGGTATTCGTGACACCTTGGCGACCGACCACGCCGCACCGTGGCGCGCACACCCGCTGCGTCAGCCGATTATCGACGGAACACCTCTCAACGATATTGAGCCACCGGCCAAAGTCGTCGTTCCGCCATTGATGCGCGGCTACCTTCGGTTGGGCGCCAAGGTATGTGGCGATCCGGCTATCGACGACATCTTCGACGTCGGAGACTTCCTCACCGTCCTGGACAGTTCGGCCGGTGTCTCGCGATATCGAGAACGGTTGCAGGATACGGTTTCTCGGCTGACCACTCGGGGGATGGCATGACCGTCGCGACCGAGCATCGACACGCCTGGTTCCCCGCGAGCCCGTGCGACGCGAGTTGCGTTCGTTCGGAACTGCCCCGTGCTGGTCGATTTCGAGTGTCGCTTCGGGTGTGCGCGTTGGCGCTGGTCGTCGGATACCTCGTACTGACGGTGGTGTTCGTGTTGCCGACGCCGCGTGTGCTCCGACGTCGATACCTCAGGTCGGTAGCGCGAATGCTGTTGGGCGCTCTGGGAATTCGCATCGCCGTCGATGATCGGCGGCCGTTTCCGGCGCGAGCGCGAGGTCTGATCGTCGCCAACCATGTGTCGTTCCTCGATGTATTGGCGATTGCGTCGGTGAGCCCCGCCCATTTCGTGGCGAAATCGGACGTGATGGAAATGGGGCCGGTGTCACTGCTCGCCCGTGTCCTGGGAGTCATCGCGGTCGATCGCAGTTCACTGCGCGAGTTGCCCGGTTCCGTCGAGGCCGTTGTCGACGCGCTGCATCGGGACAAGTGTGCTGCCGTCTTCCCCGAAGGCACCACCTGGTGCGGGCGTAGTTCCGGGCGCTTCCGGCCGGCATTCTTCCAGGCCGCCATCGACGCCGGCGTGCCCGTGCTGCCGATGACCTTGGAATATAGCGACGTTGACGGAAACCTCTGCACCGCACCGGCTTTCATCGGCGATGATGAAATCAACGACACGATGGGCCGGGTGCTCGCGCAACGCTCGATGACGGTGACGGTGACGGTCCACGAGTTGCAGCTGCCGGTGGCCGATCGCCGACACCTGGCCGCGCGGTGTGAGGAATTGGTGTTCGGAACGCGCCCCGACGACCTCGGCCCGTTCGTCGTCGCCGACCCGCAGCGGCCTTACGCGCATGCCTTGGCCAGTTAGTCTCGCTGGTACTGTCCCCCTGAGGAGAGCAGGCGCTATATCGCCGTCTGCTCCCGCCACGGGGACAGTTTCAGCAGTTAGAGTTCAAGGCGCGGCACATCCCGGCTAGCTTCATCCATCTCGAAGAATTCGGCGCTGGCCATTCCGGTCCGCTTGGCAAGGACCGTCGCCGGAAAGGATTGCAGCGCAGCGTTATAGCGCGACACATTCCCGTTGTAGAGGCGCCGCGCCGCAGCGATACGGTCCTCGGTATCGCGGAGATTTGTGATGACCGCGCTGTAGTGCTCGGCTGAGCGCAGCTGCGGGTATGATTCGGCGACCGTGCGCAATTGTGTTACCGCGGTAGATAATTGGCTCTCTTGACGGGTTTCGTCGGCGATCACGTGATCGCTTAGTTCGGCCACAGCCCGCGTCGGGTCTGCTGATATGTCGCTGCCGGTGCGAAGTGCCACCAAGTTTGCCAGCGTTTGCGCCTCGTGTTTCGCGTACGCCTTGGCCACTGCGACAAGCTGCGGGATCAGGTCCCAGCGGCGCGCCAACTCGATGTCGACGTTGCGCCAGGATTCGGCAACGGTCGTCTGCATCGATACCAGGCGATTGCGTGCCCGGATCGGCCAAGTCGCAATTGTCAGCAGCACGACGGCGGCGATCGCGAGATAGAGCCAGATCATTGACCGTATTCCTCCCAGACATAAGGTGAAATGCCCTCGGCGACAATGCGTAACGCAGAATACATCCGAGTGGTATCGGCGCCGCGGGTGCCGCTGATGCTGATTGCGACAAGTTCATTGCCGACGATGGCGATTCGTGTGGTGGCGGTGACGGGAACGCCCAGTGCGAGTAGGCGGTCCATCGTCACCGGCGTGATGACGGCCTTCGCAAAGGCAGGGTCGGAACAGGTCACCCACCAGTACTTATTGAAATCGATGGATTCGAAGGGCACCGACGACCCGGCTTCGGTGCTGATAGTCGGACCGATAGTCAACGGCGGCAGAGCTTTCGGCAGCCGGAGAGCATAGACGTTTCGGTAGTGCGTCGAGAATTGCACCCAATTGTTGTTGACCCAGGTGTAGAAGATGTACCAGGCGGGAAACGCGCCGACCTGCCCGGTCATCCCGGTGCGGACCTTCTTACGTCGAGCCCTGGCGATGGTGAACGGCGCGATCGGCAAAGCGGGTATCGGCCAATCCGGTTTGTCGAGTACCGCGAAGCCATGAGCCGCCGACCATGTCGAGAGTTCTCGTTTGCGTAGGGCGCGGGTGATGGCACCGGCCGGACCGAACGCGAGTAACGGTGTCGCCAGAGCGATGGTGATACTCGGCACTAGGAAACCCAGCAGTGGCCAGTAGACAACCTGAACCACGACGAGTGCTGCAAAGGTGACCAGAGTCAGCCAATTGAGCACCGACTGCCGGGGAATATGCGACCGGTAGGGCGCCGGATCGTCGAAGGTCGGAACTGGCACGGACGTACCTTAGCCGTGGCGTCGGGGAGCGTCATTCAGACGAACGGCAGTCGTGCGGTTACGGCAGGAATTTGTTAGGCACCCGTGCGCGTTTATCCTTGACACGACTATGTCTTCATCCAGCCGCACTTCCGTCTACCTCGACAATGCCGCGTCGCAGGCCATGGTGCCCGCCGCCATCGAGGCGATTCTGCCTGTCTTGAGCCAGTCGGGTAACGCGTCGTCGTTGCACGGCGCCGGCCGGCAGGCCCGCCGCCTCCTCGAGGAGTCCCGCGAGACAATTGCCGCGGCACTCGGCGCGCGACCGTCGGAGGTGTTGTTCACCTCGGGTGGAACCGAAGCGGACAACCTCGCGGTCAAAGGCATCTTTTGGGCGCGCCACCGATCCGATCCACGACGACGTCGCATAGTCATCTCGGCTATCGAACATCACGCGATCCTCGATGCCGCCGAGTGGTTGGTAAGCGCCGACGACGCTGAGCTGGTTCTGCTGCCGGTCGACGGCGAAGGTTTCGTCAACCCCGACGATCTGCGTCGGGAGTTGGCCGAAAACGCCGAGCGAACCGCGTTGGTGTCGGTGATGTGGGCGAATAACGAGGTCGGCACCATTGAGCCGATAGCCGACCTGGCCGCGATTAGCGCGGAGTACGGCGTGCCCATGCACTCCGACGCTGTGCAGGCAGTCGGCCACATACCCGTCGACTTTGCCGCGAGCGGACTGTCGGCGATGAGTGTGGCTGCCCATAAGTTCGGCGGGCCGCAGGGAGTAGGTGTGCTCCTTATCGGCCGCGACGTGGCGTGTGTGCCGCTCACCCATGGCGGCGGACACGAGCGCGATCTGCGCTCGGGCACCCAGAACGTCGCGGGAGCGGTCGGCATGGCTGCCGCCGTGCGATACAGCGTCGAGCATCTGGACGATGCCGCGGCATCGACGTCGGCGTTGGCCGATCAGCTCGCCGACATTGTGCTGGCGTTTCCCGGAACCCGTCGAAATGGACCGTCGGGCGGACATAGACTGCCCGGCATTGTTCACGTGTCTTTCGACCGTTGCGAGGGCGACTCCTTGCTGATGTTGCTTGATGCCCAGGGGGTGGAGTGTTCGACCGGCTCCGCCTGTACCGCCGGCGTCGCGCAAGCGAGTCACGTGCTTCTCGCGATGGGCTTGTCGATGGACATTGCCCGTGGCTCGCTCCGATTCAGCTTGGCCCCGACGACGACAGCCGATGACATCGCCGTGGTCGCCGACGTCCTCGGCCCCATCATCGACCGCGCCCGCGCTGCGGGCCTGGTCAGCTCAAGCAAACGCGCTGCTGTGGCCCCAGCCGCGTCGCTCGTCGTTCAAGGAGGTAGCCGCACATGAGAGTTCTCGCAGCGATGAGCGGCGGAGTCGATTCCGCGGTCGCGGCGGCACGGGCCGTCGACGCGGGACATGAGGTGGTCGGCGTGCACCTAGCGTTGTCCACCGCGCCCGGTGCGTTGCGCACGGGTTCGCGTGGCTGTTGCTCGCGCGAGGATGCCGACGACGCGCGTAGGGCGGCGGATGTTCTTGGCATCCCGTTCTACGTCTGGGATTTCGCGGACCGCTTCAAAGAAGACGTGATCGACGATTTCGTCGCGGCCTATGCCGCCGGGGAGACGCCTAACCCGTGCCTGTCGTGCAACGAGAAGATCAAGTTCTCCGCGTTAGCTGAGAAAGCAGCGGCACTGGGCTTCGACGCGTTGGCGACCGGTCACTACGCGCGTCTCGCCGACGGCGAGCTGCGTCGTGCGGTCGACGACGACAAGGATCAGTCATATGTGCTCGCGGTGCTCACTGCCGAGCAGTTGTCACGCGCGATGTTTCCGGTGGGAGATACCCCCAAGGGCGACATTCGGGCGGAGGCGGCCGAACGTGGGCTGTCGGTTGCTAATAAGCCTGACTCGCATGATATTTGCTTCATTCCGACCGGTGACACTCGCGCGTTCCTGGGCGCGAAGATCGGTATCCGTCCCGGTGCTGTCGTCGATGCTGATAGCGGTGCGAAACTCGCGGATCACGAAGGGGTGCACGGCTTTACGATCGGACAGCGCAAAGGCTTGGGCATCGAAGCGCCGGCCGGCGACGGCAAGCCTCGGTACGTGACAGGAATCGACGCCGAGTCGGGCACCGTGACGGTGGGCTCGGCTGAGCACCTCCAGGTGTCGTCAATCATTGCCACGCATGCCATTTGGACGTCGGGGCAGGTTCCGGATGCCCCGTTTGATTGTGTCGTACAGGTCCGGGCGCATGGCGGTCTGGCTCCGGCGACTGCCTCGCCGATGGATGTCGATGGTGAGCCGGGTATCGAGATCGTGCTGCGTGAGCCGCTGACCGGCGTCGCCAAAGGCCAAGCGGCGGTGCTGTATTCGCCCGACGATGAGGCCGGCGACCTAGTTCTCGGTTCGGGCCGGATCGCGTCGACCGTCAGCACGCCGCAGGTGGCTCTCGCGCGGTGAGCGCCATCATGTCCGGCATTGGCGCCGGACTGGGGTCGATGCCCGGGACAGATCCGCGTGCAGCCGCAAAACTCGTTGCCGGTGAACTGGATTGGCCCTTCTTAGCTGAACTTCCCGCACGTGGCCTCGGTGCCGACATGATTGGCCGCACCGCTGCGGTGCTGGTGGATATCGCCCTCGACACCGCGCGTGTATCTCCCGGGGATACGACTACCTATCGGATCGCCGGACCGCCGGGCCGGTTGGTCAACCGTGCGCGTGGCTATCTCGACGCCGATCTCGACGCTGCCGAGGAGGTCTTCGAGCGCTCTGGCCTGCGTGGCGATGGACGGCCGTTCACCATCACTCTCTGCGGCCCTTATACTTTCGCGGCCAATGTGGAGTTGGCGTCGGGGCATAAAGTGCTCCACGACCGAGGCGCGGTACGTGACGTCGTGGCGTCGATGGCCGAAGGGTTATCCGAACTGGTCGCCGACGTCGAACGTCGTCTGGGGTGCAATGCCGTTGTGCAACTGGATGAACCGATGATCGGTGCGGTATTGGACGGCCGAATTAGGCCGCTTACCCGGCTCGACGTGATGCCCGAAGTGAGTGCAGAGGGTGCCGCGCAATTGCTGCAGTCGATGGCGGCGCGAATCGCGCGTCCGATCGTGTTGCATAGTTGTGCGGTACCACGGTGGGATCTCATCGAACACCTGACGGATTTCGCTGTGTCGCTTGATATTTCCTTGCTCGACGATCCGCAGCTCGATCGTTTCGGAAGTTTTATCGATCGTGGCGGTCGCGCCGTCGCGGGAATCGTGCCGACGGTCCGCCCGGCGAAGATGGTCAGCGCGGATCAATTGAGCACTCGGCTGGCAGAATTCATCGACCGAATCGGGTTGCCGCGCAATGTGTTATCGGAGCAGATCGCGGTGTCCCCGACATGCGGGCTGGCCGGTGCCGACAACGAGTGGTCGGCGCGGGCGCTGGCGATCGCCGCCAAGGTCGGGCAGTTGTGCGGCGAGGATCCGGACGCGTTGTAGCACCCTGCTGGAGTCTGCGTCGTCAGCCTCTGCGAGGGAAATATGCCCTCGCAGAGGCTGAGGTGACAGACTCGAGATGACTACCGCTCTGGGTTCCAGTTCGACCCCGCGATATGAGGTGCGGCCAGGCCGCACTTAATTGCCGACCACCGTGCGTCCCACTCCCGCGGGTGTTTCCGCAGCTCGTCGGTGACGGTCTGGACGAGTCCGTCAGGAGAAGCCCACGGGAACCGAAGGAAGATCTGATGGGTCTCTTCGCCTCCTTCAGTCAGCCGGAAGGCCACCGTCAACTCCGGTGGTTCGAGCGGATACCGGGACACCCAATCGACAGTTAATCCGTAGTGCGCCAACACTTCTGAGTTGATGGCGGTGTGCACGCGTCGAATCGTAGTGTCGGTGAGATCTTCCCAGCTGTGGTCGGCTCCGATGCGAGTCACCTCGGCGTCGTAGGCGGCGGCTTGGAAGGTCTTGCCGACGCTGGTGGGTGCCTTGAGAGACCAGTCCCAGTGAACGACGTCGCCTTCTCGGACTATGGTGACGTCGGTGCCGCCACAGATGTAATGGCCACAGGTGCACCGAGCGATCGGAACGCGAGTTGGTTGCTCGGACGCTACCAGTCGGTTGGTGGGGATGAGTAATTCGAAGGGGTCCATCCCCAGCCCGGCACCAAGGGAAGTCATCTCAACGTCGTCGATGTAGACCAGGACTTCGTGGCCATCGAGCCATGAGTCGGAAATCTCGCCTACCTCGAAGCGGATCGTGTTCGTCGCGGGCCGGGTGATGAACCGTCCGGCAGCTACCTGGGCACCCCACGGATCGCGGTCTGCGGGCTGGGGAATACCGAGTTCGGCTAGGGCCTCGTATACGAGTTCGGCGATTTCGTCGCGGACATCGTTGGGCGATGCCCCGGCGAGGATCCGCAGGTGCGGCGAATCGAGACCCTCGACTAGGCATTGCACTGCGTCGTCGATCAGCGCCTTGGTGTCATTGTTGTGTTCCCAACGAGAGCACGCGTCATACAACCGATGCTCGGGAGCTGCGTACCGAAAACTCACCTCTCGATTATGGCGGCTGTTGTCCATCCAATTTCGCCAGCGACTTCTTCGGGGATTACCGACCGCACCGCATCGGTTATCTGTCGCGGGTCGTCGGCGCTCACAATGATCGTCTTGATTCCTTGGATGGGCCCCTCAGCCGACGTCACCTCAGCGGTCGGCGCGAGGTAGATCCGGATTGCGGCGTCGCCGTGGGTCATCCGAAGTTCGCCCGACTCGGAATCGATGACGAATCCGGATCGCAGCGGGCCCGACTCCAATGCGCGCTCCACATGTAACACCGACTCGATGGGTACGCGAATCTCATGGAACACGCTGTCGCGCAAGAGGATCTGGCTCGCGTCGACCAGGTGTGGTTGGGTCTTCAGTGACGCGAGGATTCCGGCTATCCAGAGAATGGCGTAGATATGCAGTACGCCGACAACAATCGCCCAGGCACTGCCGGGCCATATCAACTGGATGATGAAATCGATCACGAGTCCCTCAACGAAACCCAGCGCCAGTATCGCCCAGAGCAATGGCTTAGCGTCGCGTCCATAGGTGTGGGCGGTCTGTGGTGTGCGCGTGAATAAACTTCGGCCGAGGCCGGTGAATAACCGCAGCTCGACGACGATCAGGCGTGCCAATCGACGAGGAAGGACACCTGAAAGTGCCGCTTGCGCAGCCCACCAGCGGCTATGGCCGTCCTTGGGAAGTCCGCGCAAACGTGTCACTGTTTTGGCCGCGACGGTGACGAGGATGACTGCGAGAAGTCCTTCGACGACCATAGCCGTCAGTGCCGCGTTCCGCGGTGATAGCCAGCCGCACCACGCGAGGATCATCGCTGCCGCGATGACGATGGGGGTTATCCATTTGAAGGTCTTGTGGACAGTCATGACTGATTCCTGATGTTGTCGGTGAGTAGCGTGAGACAGCGCCGCTGAGCGGCTGACAGGCCGGTCGACGCTGCGCGCAGAATCGCCGAGGCGGTAATCGAATCGCCGCTGTCGTCCACGAGCTCGGGTGGCGTGAGTGCTAGCAGAGCTGGTTGGAAACGAGTAAAGGCCTTCACGATCTCCTCGACTCTGGGCGACGACTCTGGCTCATCGGCGAGTTTCTCGAACTCGGCCGTCAGATTCAAGATCTGTTGTCGCAGAAGATCATCGGCCGCAATGCGGCTGTACATCTGAGAGATCTCAGTGGCAGAGTTCGCCGACACGGTGTGATCGAGTAGTTCTGCGATCGCCGCTTCACGATCGAATTGGGGATGTTCGGGGCCGAGTGTGTCGGTCAAAGTGGTGAGTATCGCCAGGAGGGCTTCTGATCTCATTTCGCCGTCCGCGTCGACCACCGCCGCAATCCGGTCTCGCTTGGCTTGGATGGCGTCCTGTTGGGCCGCGAGCGAGGAGTCGATCTCGGTGAGGATTTCGATAAGGTCCGCGTGGGAGTCGTCGGCTACCGTGTGCGCGACCTCGTCCAGGCTCATACCGAGATCGGTGAGGCCGCGGACTCGGAGTAGACGAATGAGATCGGTCAGGTCGTAGTGGCGGTACCCGTTGCCGTCACGTCGCGGTTCGGGCAGTACACGCAGTTGGTGATAGTGCCGGACAGTGCGCGGCGACACTCCGGCAAGTCCGGCGAGTTCGCCTATTCGCATGATTACCTCCGCTAGTCGTCTGTGCTGATACTGCGATCACACACCATGACGTAGCGGCAAGGTCAAGTCGGCTGTTGCCCCTCCAATTTCGCCACCGACTTCTTCGGCGCGATCTGTCGATAGCTGGCGTCGAGCAGTTCGCCGACTTCGGTCCAGTCGGTGTCCTCGTCCAGGATCAGTCCGACCCAGCCGTAGGCCCCGACGTAGGCGGGTAGATAGAATCGCGAATCTGCCAGTAGCGCTTCACGTTCGGCGGGGTCGGCGATGAACAGGATCGACTGATCGTGCCGGATCTTGCTGCCTTTTTCGCCGCCGCCGTAGTTGCCGAACATCTTGCCGCAGCGGAATGTCGGGCGGCCGTGCGCGACAACTTCGGTGGCGTCGGGGAAAGCAAGTGCGACCGTTCGAATCTTTGCCAGAACGGGATCGTCGTCGTCGAACATGATCGGGTGTGGCATAGGGCTGAGCCTAGTGCCTGCGCACGCGGTTCAGTAGCTGAATGTCGCGACCGGTTCGGTGCCGATCCACTCCCAGAGTTGCACGGTGCCACCGAGTTCGGCGTTGTCGAGCGCCGCGTCGGCGCCTAATCCTTTGGCGTTGAAGCAGATTGGACAGATGAGAAAACGTCCACCTGCGGCGGCGAATCGAGCGAACAGGTCGGGAAGTGGCGGGCAGCCTTCGCATGCGGTGCCGACGGCGGTGCCAGCGATTGCCAACCGCACCGCTTCTTTGGTGAGGAAGATCAGTGTCGAGCGTCCCTGCTCGGCCGCGCCGACGGCGACGAGCATTGCGACAGTGACCTTTTCGGGATCCTCCAAACCGGTCGTGAGGCTGATCGCAGCTTTGGCGAGTGACGCGTTCATGCGACTGTCTCCTGCCAGCCCGAGCACACCAGATCAATCGATGTGATGGCGTCGTCGACGGTGAGGTAGGCGTGCTGCTCTGCGGTCAACGGTGCGGCATCGGGCGAATCGGGTGTGCGCCGGACCGTCCAGTGAGCGTGAACGCGCGTACCGACCATGCCTGTCGAATGTCCGAGAACGTCGAAACGGCGACCGCCGCCAAACCACTGTTCGAACTGTGCGACGACTGCCGGTGCGCCGGTCAACTCGAATGGTCCAGGAGGAACGAGTGCGCGGAATCGTATGTCGGCCTTCAGTATTGAGCCGAGTGCGGCGAAGTCTCGGGTTGTCACGGCGGATACGAAGCGGTCAGGTAGGTCAGCGGTGGTTGATGGTCTGAGGGTTGTTGAAGTAGTCATGCATCTAGTTGTACGAGGATCGCCGGCATCGATCATCGGGTATTCACCCGATCTTCGACGCTTACTCCGCGGCGTCTATGAGACCGTGTCGCATCGCGAACATCGCGGCCGCCCCACGAGTGCTGACGCCGATCTTGGTGTAGATGTGCTCGACGTGACTCCCGACCGTGCGCCGGGTGATATGCAGTTGTTCGGCGATGTCCCGGTTCGATGATCCGCGCACCAGGAGTACGAGGACTTGAACCTCGCGATCGGTCAGCCCGGCAACGAGTGCGACGCGACGCGGAACTCGATGCCCGGCGGCCGCCAACACCGCTCGTGCCGCCCGTTCGTCGAACTTTCCCTCAATGACTTGCTGCCGCAGTATCGTCGCGCGCTCGGACTTGGGCACCGCGGCGCGATGTGGTCGCGCCTGCGCCATCGTTTGATACCAGTCCGCGACGGCGAGTATGCGCGCCGACATCGGCAATGCGGCGCCGGACAGTCCGCGCGGATATCCCGATCCGTCGATACGTTCGTGAACCATGCCGGCGAGTGCGCCAAGCTCGGCCAGCGAATGCTGGCGGCGCAGAATGCTTTCGGTCAGATAGGGGACCGACCTGATCCGTTCGGTATCCCCGGCGCTGAGCGGTCCCGTCTTATTCCAGATCCCCGTCGACACGCCCGTCCGGCCAAGGTGGGCGACGAGCGCGGCATTGCGAATCTGACGGCAGTCGGTCTCGGGCAGTCCTGCCGCCGACGCCGCGCTGAACGCGAGTTCGGCGGTGGCGCGGGAGTGCCCGGTGAACCATGCGGACTTCAGGTCGGCGTAGTCGCCGAAGACGAGCAGCGCGTCATCGAATTGCGCTGGAGTTAAAGGGGTTTCGATGTCCCGAGCCAGACGTGAGACCGTCTCGGCAGCGTCGATGCGATCGAGGTCGCCAAATATGTCGGGTGCGGCCGCGATCATGAGGTCGACCAGTTCAGGGTCGAACTCGGTGCCACGCCTGCGACGAAGCATCTCGGTGGCCGCGTCAACCCCGCCCTGAGCGTGGAGTACCTCGGCGTCGTCGGCGATCTGAACCGCGCGTACCACCGGATCGATATCAGCGCCCGCGACGTCACCCGGGGTGCCTCGCCCGTCCCAACGTTCGAATACCTGGGTCAGAGACTGCCTGACGTGTGATGACAGGGACAGGCGATCGGCGATGTCGCCGGTTGTTTGGCAGTGTGTGACAAAGGAATTGGCGCCGTCGGCGAATCCGCTCGCCAGTACTCGGCCCACCATCGTCACACCCTGTAGGGGTGGCCGTCCGCGCATCACCTGCGCGAACATGAACCGCATCATTTCCAAGCCGGCCTTGTCGATGAGGTAGCTCTCCGAGCGGATGCGCAGATCGTCGCCGAATGAGCGCGATAATTCGTGGGAATCGGAGATACATCCCACCCAGGCGAGTAACGAGACATAGAAGACGGCGGTTTGTTGCTCGGCGGAGAACCCGGCCAGTGTGCCTAGGCGGCGGGCGATCAGCGTTTGGCGCAAGACGTGCTCTTGCGACAGGCCCAGACCAAGGTCGGTGGCGATCGAGAGGGCAGCGACCAATTCGGCCATTCGAGGCATGTCCGCCGACTCGTTCACGCGTTAAGCGTATGACGACCCGGGCTCGGATGTCGTAGGACTGCGTTAGGCTTTGCGACGTGGCAGAGGTGAGCGCGCAGGCGCGTGAAGAGTGGTCCAAACTGGCCGACGAGGTCCGTGACCACCAGTTTCGCTATTACGTGAAGGACGCGCCGGTGATCACCGACGGTGAGTTCGACACGCTACTGCGCCGACTCCAAGCACTCGAAGACGCCAATCCCGGTCTGGCAAGCGCTGATTCGCCGACCAAGTTGGTCGGCGGCGGGTTCTCCACGGCCTTTACCTCCGTCGATCACCTCGAGCGAATGATGTCCCTGGACAACGTCTTCGACGAGGAAGAAATGCGGGCCTGGATCAGCAGAACCCAGGCGGCCGCGGGATCATCGGTCGAATTCCTCTGTGAACTCAAGATCGATGGCGTGGCACTAAATCTCGTCTACGAAAATGGTGTGCTGATTCGCGGCGCGACTCGAGGTGATGGCCGGACCGGTGAAGACGTCACGCTCAACGCCCGGACGATTGACGACATCCCACATCGACTCGCCCCGAGCGACACCTATCCGGTGCCAGCGGTTCTCGAAGTTCGTGGGGAGGTGTTCTTTCGGCTGGAAGACTTCGAAGCGTTGAACGCGTCGCTGGTCGCCGACGGTAAGGCGCCCTTCGCCAACCCGCGTAACTCGGCGGCGGGCTCGCTGCGCCAAAAGAATCCCCAGATAACCGCCAAACGCCGCCTCGGCATGATCTGTCACGGCATCGGGCATACCGAGGGTTGGCGTCCGGAGTCGTTGCACGACGCCTACCTGGCGCTCGGCGATTGGGGTCTTCCGGTCTCCACGCATACGTCCAAAGCCGTTGGTGCCGAACAGATTCTGGAGAAGATCGCCTACTGGGGCGAGCATCGCCACGACGTTGAGCATGAGATCGACGGCCTGGTCGTCAAGGTCGACGACGTCACCGCGCAGCGTCGCCTCGGATCGACATCGCGCGCGCCCCGCTGGGCCATCGCCTACAAGTACCCGCCGGAAGAGGCAACCACCAAGCTGCTCGACATCAAGGTTGGCGTCGGGCGGACCGGCCGCGTTACCCCGTTCGCCTTTATGGAGCCCGTGCTCGTCGCCGGATCGACGGTCTCCCGGGCGACGCTGCACAACGCGTCCGAAGTCGTGCGGAAGGGCGTTTTGATCGGCGACACCGTGACCATCCGCAAGGCGGGCGATGTGATTCCCGAGGTTCTCGGACCGGTGGTCGAGCTGCGGGATGGCTCCGAACGTGCCTTCGAGATGCCAACGCGCTGCCCAGAATGCCACACCGAATTGCGTCCGGAGAAGGAGAGCGACGCGGACATCCGGTGTCCCAACCAGGAGACGTGCCCCGCACAACTGCGGGAGCGGCTATTTCACCTTGCCGGACGCGGCTCCTTCGACATCGAAGCCCTCGGTTACGAGGCTGCCACAGCATTGCTATCCGGCGGCGTGATCACCAACGAGGGCGACCTGTTCTCGCTGACTGTGGACGACTTGGCCAAGACCGAGCTTTTCACTACGAAGGCCGGCGCGCTTTCGGCAAATGGTGAACGGCTGTTGGCAAACCTCAACGGCGCCAAGAACGTTCCGTTGTGGCGAGTCCTCGTCGGTCTCTCGATACGGCATGTGGGGCCAACGGCTGCCCGCGGGCTGGCAACCGAATTTGGCTCACTGGAGGCCATCGCGTCGGCCGATGAGGAGCGTCTGGCAGCGACCGATGGTGTCGGCCCCACTCTGGCCAAGAGTGTGATTGATTGGTTCGCTGTCGATTGGCATCGCGAGATTGTCGAAAAGTGGCGTGCGGCAGGCGTTTCGATGGTCGACGAACGCGATCAGTCGATCGAGCGAACTCTCGAAGGTAAGACGATCGTGGTTACCGGTTCACTCGTCGACTTCTCCCGTGACGGCGCCAAGGAGGCGATCTTGGTGCGTGGCGGAAAAGCATCGGGCTCGGTGTCGAAGAAGACCGACTATGTGGTCGTGGGCGATTCGCCGGGAAGCAAGGCAGAGAAGGCGGAATCCCTGGGCGTACCTGTCCTCGACGAGGATGCCTTCAAACGTCTGTTGGAGACCGGTTCTCCGTAGTCGACTGTGCCGCCAATAGGATGCTGCGCGCCTTCGAGACGGTATGCGGTAGCCAGAGACCCTGTACCGGTACGAGTGGCGGCGAGGAGAAGTCGATGACTCGGACGTCGCCGGACATCGCCGGGCCGGCATCGTCGGTCACGAACGCGCAGGCCTGCGGGTGATAGATCACCGCGCTCGTGGGAGGCGCGCCCTGAACACGGCTGATGATAAGCATTGGATCGAAACCCGCACGGCGGCAATGAGATACCAGGTAGTCGGTATAAAATGACCGATGCTCCGGCGCCCACACGACGATTGGCCGATCGGCGAGTTCTGCGATATCCACCACGGCCCGCCCGGCCCACTCGTGTGTGGCGTTCACCGCGAGCCGCAGCGGCTGGTAGGTGATGATCGCCGACGCCAGACTCTCCGGCGTCGCCACGCCGCGTCGCAAGACCATATCGACGTCACCGTCGAGCAGCATCGGTTCCAACCGGGATGGATACACCTGACGCAGGGTGACCGAGACGTCGCCGCATTCCCGTACCACCGGTTCGACAAGTCGGTACGCCTCGTTGCCCGACAGCGCGGGTGAATGGCCGACCCGGAACTCTTCGGGTCGTTCCTGGGCGACCCGACGTACGGCGGTGACCATGTGATCGGCGCCAGACAGAAGTGGCAGCGCATGATCGTAGAGCTCTCGGCCAGCGCGGGTCAGTTCCAGCTTGCGTCGGGAGCGATCGAATAGCGCCACACCGAACTCCCGCTCAAGGCTTCGAATACCGACTGACAACGCTTGCTGGGTAATGAAATTCTGCTCGGCTGCCACCGCCAGCGAAGGTGCGGATGCCGCGGCGACGAATTGTTCGAGCTTGCGGAGGTCGAGTCTGGGTGACGGCATATACAAACCTTAGTTGACTAATGACCAGTTTTTATCGATGGTTGTTTGACTAATCTCGTCATAACGTCGTAACCGTGACTAACACAACGAAACCACTTGCCGGAAAAACAGCCGTCGTAGCAGCGGGCGCCAAGAACCTTGGCGGCCTGATCAGCACCCAACTCGCCGATCTCGGCGCCAACGTCGCGATCCACTACAACAGCGATGCAACGGCCGCCGCCGCGCGTGAGACCTCGGCCGCGGTCGAAGCCGCGGGTGCCAAAGCCATCATCTTTCAGGCCGACTTGACCAAGCCTGCCAACGTGACCGCCCTCTTTGATGCGACGACAGAGGCATTCGGCGGAGTCGACATCGCGATCAACACTGTTGGCAAAGTGCTGCGTAAGCCGATCATCGAGACCACCGAAGACGAATACGATTCGATGTTCGATATCAATGCCAAGGCCGCCTACTTCTTCCTGGCCGAGGCCGGACGCCGGCTTAACGACGATGGCGCGGTAGTCACCATCGTTACCGCGCTACTCGCCGCATTCACCGACGGCTATTCCACCTATGCGGGCGGCAAGAGCCCGGTGGAGCATTTCACCCGCGCGGCGTCGAAAGAGTTTGCGGCACGGGGAATCTCGGTCAACAACGTGGCACCGGGTCCGATGGACACGCCGTTCTTCTACGGTCAGGAGACACCCGAGCGCGTCGAATTCCACAAGTCGCAGGCGATGGGTGGCAGACTGACGTTGATCACCGATATCGCGCCGATCGTGACCTTCCTGGTGACCGAAGGCCAGTGGATCACCGGACAGACCCTGTTCGCCAACGGTGGCTACACGACTCGCTGATTAGTCGACCAGACTCAACCAATCTGACTTAGAAAGGCTCTATCGTGACCACACCAATTCCCGCTCCAGTTGCGGCACTGCTCGACGCCACCAACGCCGGTGACCTCGACGGCTTCCTCGACTCCTTCACTCCCGACGGCGTAGTGGATGACTGGGGCCGGGTGTTCGCCGGTCGCGACGCTATCAAGGGCTGGAGCGACAACGAGTACATCGGCAAGAATATGACGCTGGATGTCACGTCCACGACCTCGAGTGGTGACGACGTTGTCGTTGTGGCCACCGTCGGTGGTGACGGTTTCAACGGACCATCGACCTTCACGTTCACCGTCGACGGTGACAAGGTGGCGCGGATGGAGATCCGGGAGTAGTGCTCAGCTCTTGCTTGACAACACCGTCGACACAATGCCGGTGAGATAACCGAGTCGGGCGATCTCCGACGGTCGGAAGTCGGGTCCGCCCATCCGGCCAAGGAGCAGCGCCTTTCGGCCGTCGCCCAGCGGGGCGGCGGCCATTCGGGTATCCATGTCACGCCACGGCTCAGGAACCCACGCGGCATCGGAATCGAGCTGCACAGGCCGCGCCAACGGGAGCCAATCCGCCTGTGCAAGATGCGTTTCCGGCGATCCGGAGCTACCGAATAATTGAACGACGCCGGTTGGTCCGGCGGTGAGCACCGTTGCCCACGACACGCGCAGCACGCGCGGGGCCTCGTCAACGAGTACCTGCAGGCGTTTGGTGGCCGCTGCGGTGGCTACGTGGTCGACCAACTCCAACTCGCGATGGGTGTCGAGCACACCGTCGTAGGGGCGGATGGAATCCACCCGAACGCCGGTGACATTTTCTGCTGCCGTGATCAACGCATCAGGTAGCGAACCCGGTGACAGGTCTACGACGATGTCGTCGACGGCATATCCCTCGCCTCGTTCGACGACCTCCAAGGAGGCGATGTCTGCGCCGACCGAGCCCAGTGCGACGGCGAGCATGCCGAGACTACCGGGCCGATCTTCGAGATATACGCGCAGGAGAAAAGCCACGTGAGGCATTGTCTCACCGCGCGTGGTTGTCCGCTCACCCGAGGGCGGTGGGCGGTCTGGCTGCGCGATCGGCAGGCCTGTGACTGGGCGAGCCCGTGCCGCCGATAGGCTGATAGGCAAGGACTTGCATCAACGTAAAGGGGACGATCGCCAAGATGTCCGCAGACTCCCAAGGCGCGAAGCCGACCATTTCGCGTGACGAGGTGGCCCACCTGGCCAAATTGTCGCGGTTGGCGCTGAGTGACGACGAACTCGATCACTATGCGACACAACTAGATTCGATCCTCGCTCACGTGGCCCAGGTAGCGGAGGTAGCCGCGGACGACGTTCCGCCGACTGCCCACCCGGTGCCGTTGGCCAATGTGCTGCGTCCCGACGTTGTCGCACCATCGTTGACCCCGGAGCAGGCGCTTTCCGGCGCCCCCGCCGTCGAGCAAGATCGATTCGCCGTTCCGCAGATCCTTGGGGAGGAATAGTGGCAGACCCACGCAGTAGCAACGAGATCACCGGTCTGACGGCGGCTGAGCTGGCGGACAAGATCGCTGCCCGCGAGCTGTCGTCGGTCGAGGTTACGCAGGCCCACCTGGATCGGATCGCTGAGATCGATGACTCGCTTGGCGCATTCCTGCATGTCAGCGGGGCGGAAGCACTTGTGGCCGCGAAGGCCGCCGACGACTCCATCGCAGGTGGCGAGCCGGCGTCCGCGCTAGCCGGCGTGCCGATCGCGCTCAAAGATGTCTTCACCACCACCGACGCGCCAACCACCTGTGGATCGAAAATCCTTGAAGGATGGGTCCCGCCCTACGACGCCGCGGTCACCGAGCGGCTTCGGGCCGCCGGTCTGCCGATCCTCGGCAAGACCAATATGGACGAGTTCGCTATGGGATCGTCGACAGAGAATTCGGCCTATCAGGTGACCCGCAATCCCTGGGACACCGACCGTATTCCCGGTGGTTCCGGCGGCGGTAGCGCCGCGGCACTGGCGTCATATCAGGCACCACTGGCGATCGGCACCGACACGGGCGGATCTATTCGGCAGCCGGCCGCTGTCACCGCGACCGTCGGCGTGAAGCCGACCTATGGCACGGTCTCGCGTTTCGGTCTGGTCGCGTGTGCGTCGTCGTTGGACCAAGGTGGCCCGTGCGGGCGAACGGTGCTCGACACCGCATTGCTGCACGAAGTCATCGCGGGACATGATCCGCGTGACTCGACGTCGGTCGACGCGCCGGTGCCCAACCTGGTCGCGGCCGCGAAAGCTGGTGCCACACAGGACCTTTCCGGTGTAAAGGTGGGGGTCGTCAAAGAGCTGCAGGGTGAGGGATATCAAGCCGGCGTGCTCGATTCGTTCAACGCCGCGGTCGCGACGCTGACCGAGCGGGGCGCCGAAGTGGTCGAGGTCTCGTGTCCGCACTTTTCCTATGCGCTCGGCGCCTACTACTTGATCCTGCCGTCGGAGGTGTCGAGTAACCTCGCTCGCTTCGACGCGATGCGGTACGGCCTACGTGTCGGCGATGACGGTTCGCATAGCGCCGATGAGGTAATGGCGCTGACTCGCGAGGCTGGATTCGGACCGGAAGTCAAGCGCCGCATCATGATTGGCACGTACGCACTGTCGTCCGGCTATTACGACGCCTACTACGGTCAGGCGCAGAAGGTCCGTACGCTCATCGCGCGCGACTTCGCCAGCGCTTACGAGCAGGTCGACGTCCTGGTGTCGCCGACCACTCCGACTACCGCCTTCAAACTTGGCGAGAAGGTCGACGATCCGCTGGCCATGTATCTCTTCGATCTATGCACCCTGCCGGTGAATTTGGCTGGGGTAGCTGCGATGTCGGTGCCGTCGGGCCTGTCCGACGACGGACTTCCAGTCGGCTTGCAGATCATGGCTCCAGCGTTGGCCGACGATCGACTGTACCGAGTGGGCGCTGCCTACGAGGCGGCCCGCGGGCCAGTGGGGTAGTACGCGTCACCGGGTACCGGTCGCTTGCTCTACCCCGTACCGATGTCCGTCTCCGGCGGGAACGTTCAGTGCGCCAAGCAGATCCACTGACGTCTGAATAAAACTGACCACCGGGAGCCACGGAACGTGATGGCCCCGACGTCCGATGACCTGGGTATCGTCGGTCATCCGCGCCGGCCGCCACAGCAAGGTCGGCGACCAGCGAGGTACTGGATCGGAGGCATTCGCCAGTACTGTGCGACCAGTCGCACGAAATGGCACCGAATCGCCCGGTACGCCGACCTCGATCGTCTGCGCCACCTCGACGCCGTGTTCGGAAGCCCACACTCGGGCGGCATCGGCGCCGATCGCCCCTAGACTTTGCCCGTACAGCACCAGCTTTGGCCGGTGTGCGCGCTCGATATTGTGCATAGCCGCATCAACTTCGGCGACGAGCGCGATAGCGGCGCGGCCAGCGGCATCGCGGTCGGAAACGAACGCACGCCACGATGAGACCGCGGCGTACTGCAATCCCAGGATCGGGAGATCCTTACCGAACCTCATCCGGAATCCGTTAACCGCGCTGGTGTCGATCCAACCAGAGCCGGTGGGCACCGCGATCACGACGGCGCTCCGGGTCAGTCCACCGTCGGCGACCCAGTTGGCGACGACATCGCGCGCACGCTGCTCGATCGATCGGTCCGAGTCCAACGATCCGTACAAGGCCGCCACGTCCGGAGTATTCGTCCCCTGAGGCTGTGCGGCGGCAAGGCCGGGCGACACATAGCCGACGACGACCGTTCCGATGAGTGCGAGGGCCCACGCGACCAGACGTGGCCACAATGCGATTACCGCGAAAACCGCCGCCGCCGGCAATCCGGCTACGAACGCCCAGTCCGGTCCGGCGCCGGCGACATCCAGCGCGTCGCGTAGCGAGTGCTGCCACCAAGCGGCACCCGCAGCGAGCATTCCGAACGATCCGGCGACGATCCCCAGCGCCCACCGCCGGGCCCGGGCCGAGCCGCCTCCGACGAACCGGGCCACCAGCAGACCGGCGAAGGTGCCAAGTCCCACGCACACCGCGACGAGGACGCCCGCGACCAATGCGCCGCGTGGCAGCTGCCCCGGGTAGAAACCGATAGCCGCACCCGCCAGCGCACCGAGCGAGGCGCTGACTGCAGGGGCGCGCATTACCGTTGTCCCAGAAGGGATTCGATGCCGCGCTGACCAAGCCCGACGACGATGTCGAATGTGGTTTCACCGCTCGCGGGTGCGCCGTCGTGCTGGCGCCAGGTATTGAGTCCCAGCGCGGCCTGCGCGACACTCGCCGACGCCGTACACGTCGGATCAGTGCAGCTAACGGTCATCCGATCGATCAGCATGGAGTCGAGAGCCGTGCGCGCCCAGCCGCCGAGTGGATGTCCCGAACGGTCCGCGTAGCGAAGTAGGTCATAGCCCAAGTCGTGGGTGCGGCACAGTGGTTCAAAGCGAGCCGGCAGCGGGACCGGCGACGAGCACGAACCAGACGGATTGGCCGGAAATCGTCCGTCGGCCATCTGCTCGACGATGGGCCGGTAGCCCATCGTCGTCGCGAATGACGGCGGCAGATGAGTGAGTGCGCTCGCCGGGTCGGAGCCGACCAGCGCGGCAACTGTAGCGGCGGCGGCTGGGTCTTCGGCGCGCGGTGGCGCCGAGGAATGAGCGGTGCCGGGAGCAGCCAGCGCAAGTATCGCGACCGATCCCATAGCCAGCGTGAAGATGGTCTGTTGCAGCAACTTTCGTAGCCGTGTTGAAGTCATGACAAGGACGCTATGAGCGCCGGTCGCCGTCGGACATCGGACCAGAGAGCCGACCACACCTGGCTTCTTGGTGCGACGTGGCGCCGGCGAGTCGACCTTGCGGGGGAGAAGAATCTCGCTCAGAAGTATGACGACACGGCGTGCGTCGACGCCTACGGTTGCAGGCATGGGTAAAAAAACTGCGATGCTGCGGCGGGGCCGGCGAAACGTCGTTCGGCTCGGTCGTGCGGCCGCGCATAACGTGTCCGACCTGCCCGCACTGCAGGATCCGGCTATTCACGCGTACCTATCGCGATCGACCAATGTGTTCTTTCTGGTTGTTGCGCTCATCATGTGGTCCGTCGCCTGGCCGACGCTGCCCGTGACCCACGACGTATTCGCCTATCTGCTTCCAGTGCTTTCCGGTGGCGCGGTTCTTCCGGTGGCGCTCGCGTGGGCCAGTCCGACGATTGGGTGGGGTATCTCGGTAGTTACCGCTGTGGTGATGACGCTGTTCGTCCCGACGGTCAACGGCTGGCCGTGGTCGATTCAGGTCACTCATATCATCGCGTTGCTGGTGCTAACCGCGATGACGTGCCTACGTGGCCCAATCAGACAGATTCCGTTAGTAGCGGCATGCACGATGGTCTTGCTGTGGTTCGCCGCGCCGCCTGATCAACGCGGCGGTTGGATCTTTGCCATCGGGTTCATCGCCGTGGTTTCGGCATTGCTGCGGTACCTATTCCAGTCGCGGCGACTGCTAGCCGAACGTACCGAAGAAACCGAACTGGCGCAATCACAGCAGGCCGTTCTGCGTGAGCGCGCCCGGATTGCCCGAGATCTGCATGATGTTGTGGCACACCGGATGTCGACGGTGGTGGTGATGGCGCAAACCGCGCAATACCGGCTACCGGAGGAGCTTGGACCGCTGACGATCGCCGAATTCGACGGCATTGCCGTCGCGGCCCGTGAGTCGCTTGACGAGGTACGTCAGTTGCTTGGTGTGTTGCGATTGGACAACGGTGCACTGGCAGCGCCGAATCCCGGTATGGCAGAGATTGATTCACTGATTTCGGCCACCCGCGGCGCCGGTGTGGCAGTCACGTTCACCGACACCACCGACCACACACAGATCGGGGAGTCGTCGGCCTTGGTGATTTATCGCATTGTGCAGGAATCATTGGCCAATGCGACCCGGCATGCACCCGGTGCTCAGGTCATCGTCGCGCTGGTGGGAACGCCCGATGCGACGGTACTGACGGTCGTGAATTCGGTCCCGATCACCGAATCGCTCGACGCCGGCGGTAGCGGCGTCGGACTCCTTGGCATGGACGAGCGTGCGAAGAGCGTTGGGGGACAAGTGGATACCGGTCCGACATCCGACGGCGGATTCGCGGTGCACGCGGTGATCCCGAATCGTCCGGGGGTGCGGGAGCCGGTTGTGATCGAACCGCCGACGACTGACGCGAACCAATCGACGTCGGAGGCCGGTGATCGGGTAGACCTATCGAAACCTGTTGATAGTGAAGAAGTTTCATCGCAACCAGCAGCGTCGGAGGATGAAACCGTCCCGGCCGACGGTGCTACTTCGGGATAGACTGCTGCGGTGTCGATTACGGTAGTCGTCGCTGACGACCAGGCGATGGTGCGCGCCGGATTCTCCGCACTGCTCGCCGCAAGCTCGGATATCTCCGTGCTCGGTGATGCCGACGACGGCGTCGCGGCGGTCGAGATCGTCGGTCGATTGAAGCCCGACGTGGTGCTGATGGATGTGCGTATGCCGCGCAAAGACGGTTTGTGGGCCGCTGAACAAATCATCGCTAGCGGGTCATCGACAAAGGTGTTGATGCTGACCACTTTCGACATCGATGACTACGTCTACGAGGCACTGCGAATCGGGGCGTCGGGTTTCATGCTGAAAGACGCCCCCGCCGAGGAACTGACCCGCGCGGTGCGGGTTGTCGCGGACGGGGATGCGCTACTCGCGCCGTCGATCACCAAGCGCCTGATCGCCGAACTAACCGCGACGCGACGTCGCCCGGTGCGCAGCCGTGCCGCCGACGGTCTCACCCCTCGTGAGCGCGAAGTGCTCGATCTGGTTGCTGACGGTAAGTCGAACGGTGAGATCGCGGGAGAGTTGTTCGTCTCGGAGCAGACGGTGAAGACCCACGTGTCGAGCGTCTTGGGAAAGCTTGGATTGCGCGACCGTGCCCAGGCTGTGGTGTTCGCGTACGAGAATGGGCTGAAATAGTGTTCGGTTGATCCTGTAGAGCCAGCGGGCGCTGATCCAGACAGCGCGCGGGAGCGTCGTCAGCACACTACATTTGAGGCGGTGTCCGTCGAACTCTCAGGCCCGAAAGGTGACATATGGCAAAGCGGCTCGGCATCCTCACGTCCGGCGGTGACTGTCCAGGGCTCAACGCGGTGATTCGGGGTGCGGTCCTCAAAGGCGAGACCGTGCACGGCCAGGAGTTCGTCGGGTTCCTCGACGGGTGGAAGGGCCTCATCGAAGGCAACGCCATCACGCTCGACCGCCGTTCGGTGCGTGGCCTGTCCAGCCAGGGCGGCACGATAATAAGGACTAGCCGCGTCGGTCCGTACCGCGAGCCCGACGGCGGCGCGGAGAACATCAAGAAGCGGATGAAGCAGCTGGGTATCGACGGAATAATCGCTATCGGCGGTGAAGGTACCGCGAGCGCGTCGAAGAGGCTGTTCGAGGACGGCGTGAATATCGTCGGGGTGCCTAAGACGATCGACAACGACCTCGCCGCAACCGATTACACCTTCGGCTTCTCCACTGCCGTTGAGATAGCCACTGAGGCGATCGACCGTCTGCGCACCACAGGCAATTCCCACAAGCGCTGCATGGTGCTTGAGGTCATGGGCCGGCACGCGGGGTGGATCGCACTGTTCTCCGGTATTGCCGGTGGTGCGCACGCGATCCTGATTCCTGAACAGCCGGAGACCATCGAACAGATCTCCGAGTGGGTCCGCAGCGTCGTGCACCGTGGTCGAGCACCGATGGTCGTCGTCGCCGAGGGTTTCAAGTTTCCGGATATGGACGAGGCGCACTCCACCAAGGGACTCGACGGATTTAATCGTCCCCGACTCGGCGGCATCGGCGAAGTACTGGCGCCGTTGATCGAGGAGCACACTGGAATCGAAACGCGCTCAACAGTTTTGGGACATATTCAACGTGGCGGTGCGCCGTCGGCATTCGATCGGGTGCTGGCGACTCGGCTGGGCATGGCCGTCACCGACCTGATCGCCGACGGTGGCTGGGGCCAGATGGTCGCGCTGCACGGGACGAATATCGCACGCGTAGATTTTGCGGAGGCGCTGGCCGACCTGAAGACGGTGCCACCAGAGAGCTACGCGGACTACCGGCAATTGTTCGGCTAGCCCTGAAAACCGCACCGTCTGCCCCCTCCGAGGGCATGTTGCCCTCGGATAGGCGATACGGTGCGGTTTTCGGGGGCCGACGAAACACGAGCGACGTCCACGCTCGGTTTCGTCGGCGGATCAAGGTAGCCGACGTCAGGCCGGCGGGAAGGTGGTCGGATTGTCTTTGCTGAAGTCGACGGTGGTGGTTTGGCCAGCTCCGATTACAGGGACGGGGGCCACCGGTTCTTGCGGGATGATGATCCACAACGCCAGATAGACGAGGACCTGAGGTCCGGGGAGCAGGATCGAGACAACGAACGCGATGCGAACAAGTGTTGTGTCCCAACCGAAGTACTTTGCCAGGCCAGCGCACACGCCGCCGAGCCAATTGTCGCCGCGCGAGCGGTACAGCTTGCGTGGGGCGTCGACGATCGGCGGGGAGGTCGATGCCGGGCCCTGCGAGCCGGTCGGGAAGGCGTCAGCGGTCATGGTGTACTCCTCAGTCGATTCTTTCCTGCGTTGTGGATCCCACGGTATTGCCGACGCCCGGGTTGGCGCATCGGTGAAGTCCCCCAACCGCGCCTGAGATTCCGCCAGGCTGTGTTGGCCGACGGTAAGGGCGGCGCCCAGTCTTGCTCAGTCGCCGCATAAACTGATCAGCATGACTGCGGCGACAACCGATTCACTGCTCGACTACGACGACGTCATCGCGTCATACGACCCGGTGCTGGGTATGGAAGTACACGTCGAGCTTGGTACGGCGACCAAGATGTTCTGCGGCTGCCCGACGACATTCGGTGCTGAACCCAATACCCAAGTGTGCCCAGTGTGTATCGGTCTACCGGGGTCGCTGCCGGTGGTCAATGCCAAGGCCATCGAGTCAGCCATCCGCATCGGACTGGCGTTGAACTGTTCGATCCGCCCGTCGTCGCTGTTCGCGCGCAAGAACTATTTCTACCCCGACCAGCCGAAGAACTATCAGATCAGTCAGTACGACGACCCCATCGCCTACGACGGGTACCTCGACGTGGTGCTACCCGATGGCACGCCGTGGCGGGTGGAGATCGAACGCGCCCATATGGAAGAGGACACCGGCAAGTCGCTGCATATCGGCGGGACCGGTCGTATCCACGGCGCCAGTCATTCGCTACTCGACTACAACCGTGCGGGCGTGCCGCTGGTCGAGATCGTCACCCGGCCCATCGAAGGTACCGGTGAGCGCGCACCCGAGGTAGCTCGCGCCTATGTGACCGCGCTGCGCGATTTGCTCAAGGCACTCGACGTATCCGACGTCAGGATGGATCAGGGATCTTTGCGCTGCGACGCCAACGTCTCGCTGAAACCAACGGGTGCAACGGAATTCGGTACCCGCACCGAGACTAAGAACGTCAACTCGCTCAAGAGCGTCGAGGTGGCCGTTCGCTACGAGATGCGGCGGCAGGCCGCGGTCTTGCGTGACGGCGGTGAGGTGATCCAGGAGACCCGGCATTTCGCAGAGGCCGACGGCACTACCTCGGCTGGCCGGCGCAAAGAGACCGCCGAAGACTACCGGTACTTCCCGGAACCGGATCTTCCTCCGGTACAACCGGATTCGGCCTGGGTCGAAGAACTGTCGAAGACTCTTCCGGAGCTGCCGTGGGTGCGCCGCGCCCGCATTCAGGCTGAGTGGGGTGTCTCCGACGAGGTGATGCGCGACCTCGTCAACGTCGGCGCGATCGACCTCATCATCGAGACGACCGAGGCGGGTGCACCCGCCGAGGCCGCGCGCAGTTGGTGGGTGTCTTTCCTTGCGCAGCAGGCGAATACGCGAGAAACCGAATTAGCTGATCTGCCCATCACCCCGGCGCAGGTCGCCAAAGTGATCGCACTGGTCACCGAGGGCAAACTCACCAACAAGCTGGCTCAACAAGTCGTCGTCGGAGTACTCGACGGTGACGGCGAGCCCGAGCAGATCGTGGCCGACCGCGGCCTCGAAGTGGTGCGCGATGATTCCGCGCTGCAGAAGGCCGTCGACGACGCATTGGCCGCTAACCCCGACATCGCCGACAAGATCCGCTCCGGCAAGGTCGCGGCGGCCGGCAAGATCGTCGGCGACGTTATGAAAGCGACTAGGGGACAAGCTGATCCGGCGCGGGTGAAAGAGCTCGTGCTGGCCAGTGTCGGCGTCGAGTAGGTAGGCGAGTAAGGCTCCTACTGGCCGCGCACCCAATCTGGTTGCGGGCGACCGCACAGGTATGCGTCGTACCTAGTCCCGCTCATTCAAAGGAGACATAGACGGCATGAACCTGATGACACGTTCGTCGGTACTGACTGCCTTGCCGTATTGCTTGTTGACCGTCGCGAACTGCAGCAGCCCGTTGGGCAAACCGGCGATTCGGCCCAGCGCTCCGTACTGATCCTTCAGCACCACGTTAGGTTTTTGCACCGTCGGCTTGGACGGTGTCGGTTCGATGATCCCCTCGATGTGTTTGGTGCGAGTGGTCGTGACGTAGATGGCGTTGCCAGCTACCGCGCAACCAGCGATCTGTGGTTTGTCGGGCCAGGTCCAGATAGGTTTGAGACCCGACTTGCTATACACCGACAGCCGGTCTTCGATGGCTGTTCGATCGGCGATGTAGAGACTCGAGGTGGTCGCGCTGGCGCACAGCGACACATTCGATCCGAGCCCGGAAGCCAGGATTTTGGGCCGCGCGTTTCCGCCCGACGTCAACGAGGTGATCGACAAGAGTTTGCCGGCCAGCGATCCTGGATCGGTTGCCGCCGCGGGGTTGCCAGTATTGCCGGTGGCAACGATCAACTCGTTGGCCGAGTTGAAGAACATCGCGCCCATATTGCCCATAGGCCCCTTGGGGATACCGACGAGGATTGGTTTGGCGACATCACCCGGCGCTATCCGCACAACTCGGTTGTCGGTGGGAGTGGTGATCAAGGCGTAGAGCAGACGGTCCTGTTCGTAGGTTGGCGACTGTGCGAAAGCGATTAGCCCGCCGTCGCCGGAACCGTCGACGTCGAAACTCGCCACGACTTTGTGTTCGCTATATCGCTTGGCGGTGATGATCTTGCCGGTGGTCCGCTCGGCGACGACGGTGGTTGCTCCCTGCGCATCGCCCGGAACCAGATCGCCGGTGGATGCCAGACAGGTGGTGATGACATTGGGATCAGGGTCGACGCACGGACCGGGTGGGGGCGGCGACTCGGTTTCGGTTGACTGCGGAGGAACAGTTGTCGTCTGGGGAGCGCCCTTCGGCTCCGAGCTAAAGGCGCCAGCCTGGGCCTGTTTGTCCTGCTCGGTGAAATTTGTACAGCCGGTAGCGACCAGCAACGCAGTCATCATCACCGAGAACAGCACAATGCGATAACCGCGCGAACGACCGCTTTTCATGGACACCACAGTAGGGGATGGACGCGGTGATACCGCGTGAGGAGCGTGTCTGGCCGACCATTACTGGCCTAGTTTGGACCGACGATCGATGTAAGTGGCATCGAATTGTGATCCGGCGTCGGTGAGTGGTTCCGGCATTTTTGTCGGCTACCTCTTAAAGTTGATCTACGTGAGCAAGCGAAACGAACGGACGGACTCGGACTCCGAACTGGCGTCGAGTCCCTATGACGAACCGACGTCGGAGTTTTCTGTCCCGTCGGGGATGCGCCGGGTCGAGGACCTTGATGACATCGACCCGACTGAGCTGGCCACCACGCCGCTGGTAGTGCCCAGCAAGAGCAAATTGGACCGACGTCCGGTGGGTGCCGAACGCGGCGCCGACGACGCCGACAGCCTCGATGCGGCCGACGACCTGGTGTCCCGTGAGCCGACGGCGCGAGTAACCAAGCGAGCACATCCGCGTACCCCGACGCCGATCACCGAACTGGGCGGGGAGCCTCCTTTGCCGCTAACCAGGCCGCTAGACGATGACGACTCGCTCACGCAGCCGGTTAACTTCGACGATGCGGACGACGAGCCAGACACAGTCGCATTGCCCGCTGACTCGACGACTAAATCCAAGCGAGTCGACGATGCGGTCGATGATCGTAACGTCGAGACCCGTCGCGGCACTCTCGATAGCGGACTTCTGTTGTTGCGGGTGGCCGTCGGTCTCATCGCATTAGCGCATGGCACGCAAAAACTGTTCGGCTGGTGGAGTGGTCCGGGGCTGAGCGGATTCGAAACCTTCTTGCTCAATGCCGACAACCCGGCGATCGGTTTCGCTCCCCAGGCAGCTCATACCCTCTCGATCGTCGGGCCGATCATCGAAACCGGTGCCGGCGCGCTGCTGGTACTGGGCCTGCTCACGCCGTTGGCGGCATCGGGCCTCCTCGGCACGATGATCATCGCCGCCACCTACAAAGTGGCGTTGCACGGCAGTTT
>NZ_BAEH01000133.1 GCF_000241305.1 Gordonia effusa NBRC 100432 | reverse complement strand
GTGTGTGGTCTCGATACACCCGGCTCGGCTAGCGCCTCGCCGGGCACTCGACCAGCGGTGGTGGCCCTGGGCTGCCGCGGCGGACACTCGACCAGCGGTGGTGGCCCCTCGGCTGGCGCCTCGCTCGCGCGTG